>NZ_JAUHIS010000006.1:0-525259 GCF_032381435.1 Bradyrhizobium sp. SZCCHNR1002 | reverse complement strand
CTCGCAACTTTCTCGCGGCAGTCGCACTCGGCTCAACCCGCCTCTGGGCCAGGGCTTATGAGTCCACGCCCTAGTCCGCCTTGAAGTCGTCCGTCAGGATCGGCCCCGAGATGACCCAACGCTGACCGTCGAATTTCATCATCTGGAACTGCTTGTTGATGCGGTAGTCATCGGACGTGGTCGTGATCGACATCCCCGGCAGCCCCAGATCCGGTACGAAGCCCTTGATGTTGGTGGCCTGCTTCATGATGTTGGCGCGCGTCAGCTCGTCGCCGCATTGCTTGAGGATCTGGACGAGCAGCGCCGCGGTCGAATAGCCATAGGTCGCGTAACCACTGTTGGCGTCCTCGCCCGGCGCGTATTTCGCCATGAACGCCTTGTAGCGCTTCATCCCCTCGTCGTCGGCCCATTGCGGATCGAGCGGATCCTTGCCGTAGGCAACGGAGATGATGTCCTTGGCGTTCTCCAGGCCGGCTGGGACCAGCACCTGACCGACACCCGTCGCATTGACCTCGAGGATGTGCACAGGCTTCCAGCCGAGCTCGGCGGCCTTCCTGATCGATTGCGCCGCGAACTTCGGCGTCGACATATTGTAGAACAGGTCGGCACCCGACGCCTTGAGCGTCACCAACTGGGAATCGACGGTGGGGTCGGACACTTCGTAGGACAGCTCCTTGACGATCATGCCGGCCTTGGCGCCGAGCCCATCCTTCAGCCCCTTGATGTAATCTTTGCCCAAATCGTCGTTCTGATAGAGGATGCCGATCTTGGCGTTCGGAAAGTTCTCGAGAATGTATTTCGCGTAGATATGCGCTTCCGACTGGTAGTTCGGGTTGGCGGAGATGGTCCACGGGAAATTCTTGGGATCGGTGAAGCGGGACGCGCCGCTTCCGGCCAGCAGCTGCGGCACGCCCTTGCTGTTGAGATATTTCTGCACCGCGGCATTCGGCGGCGTGCCGATGATCTGGAACGTGGTGAGCACCTCGTCGCTTTCGACCAGCTTGCGCACCTGCTCGACCGTCTTCGGCGGGCTATAGGCGTCGTCATATTGAATCAGGTTGATCTTGCGTCCGTTGACACCGCCCTGCTCGTTGATCATCCGGATATAGGCCGCCTCCGCCCTGCCGATCGCGCCGAAGGTGGACGCCGGTCCGCTCGTGGGATTGGTCTGACCGATCTTGATCTCGGTATCCGTGGCGCCGACGTCGTATTTCTTTTCTGCGAGCGCCGGGGCTGAAAGGGCCACGCCGAGCATCAGCAGGGCAGCCCCCGTCGACTTGAGCCGTGTCATGTGTCCTCCCGTGAGCGGCCGATCGATCGCCAGCCGATTGTTGATGACGTCAGCGCGCGTCGAGGGCGGCAGCTCGGGCTGCCCACCTGCTCGGGGATCACTTCCGTCACGCCTGCAGACCTACCGTCCGGCCGACCTCCGGTCAAGTTCATTCATTTATCACTAAATGAAATTGTTGGAACGCCGAAGTCGCGCTTGACCGGGCGCGCCCGCCCCCGCATCGTCGAGACAGCAATGGCGCCGCGTGCGCTGATCAGGGATCAAGGAGAGCATGGCAGCACAGCCGAAGTCCGAGGGGCGCCGCACGCGCGCGGAACAGCGCGCGACGACGGTGAAGCTGATCCTCGACACCAGCGAGGAGCTGTTCGCGCAGCTCGGCTATTACGGCGTGACGATCAAGGATGTGGCCGACAAGATGGGCATCCATCCCGCGCTGATCCATTACTACTTCGAGGGCAAGAGGGCGTTGTTCGATGCCGTGTTCGAGCGCCGCATGCAATACGCGGTCACGGTGCGCACGGCCGGGCTGGATGCCTACGAGGCCAAGGTCGGAGATCGTCCGACCGTGGAAGGCGCGTTGCGCGCCTATTATGACGGCGCGTTCGACGTCTACGTCAACGAAGAGGACAATTGGCGGCACTTCGGCCGCATCTTTGCGCAGGTCGCCAACGCGCCGGGTTATGGCGTGGAGATGATGGACGCCTATCTCGATCCGATGGTGCTGCGTCTCATCGGGCTGCTCCAGAAGGCGTTGCCCGACGCCGCACCCGAGGATTTGTTCTGGAGCTTCCAGTTCACCTCCGGCGCCTACTCGCTGATCCTGTCACGGACGGGCCGCATCGACCGGCTGTCCGGCGGCCTGTGCAAGTCCGACGATTTCGTGGCGGTCCGCGAGCGGTTCGTGACCTTCATGGCCGGAGGCTTCAACGCGCTCTACAAGAAGCGGAAGCAGAAGGCGAAATGAGCGCCTCTTCATGAGCGCCGCTTGGCGTCTCCGTATGATGCAAACAAGCCGGAATGAATGATGACAGCTCCCTACGTCCCGCAAATGGCTCTCTATCGGCAATGGCTGAGGGACAATCGCGGCCTCCACTTCGCGACCTTCGAGGAGATGCGGCAATGGTCCACCCGCGATCTCGGCGGCTTCTGGCGGAGCATCTGGGACTATTTCGACCTGCAGTCGCCGACCGCGTTTTCCTCCGTGCTGGCCAAGCGCACGATGCCGGGAGCCCTCTGGTTTCCAGGCGCTTCGGTCAACTACGCACGGCAGGTGTTTCGCCATGTCGAAGCGGCCGAGGCCGCGGGCTTGTCCGCGGTCATCAGCAGTGACGAGGATGGGAAGCTCAGGGAAACATCCTGGCCGGAGCTGCGGCGAAAGGCAGCCGCGCTGGCGCTGCACTTGCGCGAGCAAGGCGTCGCGCCCGGCGACAGGGTCGCCGCCTATCTGCCCAATATTCCGGAAGCCATGATCGCGTTTCTCGCGGCGGCCAGCATCGGCGCGATCTGGAGCGTTTGCGCGCCAGACATGGCCGCGCCTGCCGTGATCGACCGGTTCAAGCAGATCGAGCCCAAGGTGCTGATCGCCTGCGATGCCGTCACTTATGCGGGGCGCCGGCACGATCGGCGCGATGTCGTCGAGGAGTTGCGCCGGTCGTTGCCGACGGTCGGCCACGTCATCCTGCACAGTGACGACGGCGGCACGCCGGTTCGCGGGGACGTCCGTCTCGCTGATATCCTGGCAAGAACCGGCCCGGCCATCGACACCTTCGAGCCGGAATGGCTGCCCTTCGATCATCCGCTCTGGATCGTCTATTCGAGCGGCACCACCGGGCTGCCGAAGCCGATCGTGCATGGTCATGGCGGGATCATCATCGTCACTGTGGCTCTGCTCGGGCTGCACAACGACATCGGCTGCTCCTACCAGCCCAATTCGTTCGGCGAGCGTTATCACTGGTACAGCTCGACAGGCTGGATCATGTGGAACAACCAGGTCGGCGCGCTCCTCAACGGCACCACCTGCTGCATCTTCAACGGCAGCCCGGCCGGGCCGAAGGACAAGCCGGACTGGACCACGCTGTGGCGGTTCGTCGCGAACTCCCGCTCGACGTTCTTCGGCGCCGGCGCGGCGTTCTTCGCGAGTTGTGTGAAGGCGGATATCAGTTTGGCCGATGCGGGCGATCTGTCGCATCTTCGCTGTCTCGGCTCCACCGGCTCGCCGCTGAGCGCGGATACGCAAGCCTGGTTCGACCAGCGGTTCGCCGAGCTCGCAAAGGTCAATGGCAGCCGCGCCCAGGCGCAGATGTGGTGGTCCAACATTTCGGGCGGCACCGACTTCGCCGGCGCCTTCATCTGCGGCAATCGCGAATTACCGCAGGTGCCAGGAACGATGCAGTGCCGCGCGCTCGGCGCGGCCGTCGAGGCGTTCAACGACCAGGGCGAGCCCGTGATCGGCGAGGTCGGAGAGCTCGTCTGCACCGAGCCGATGCCCTCGATGCCGCTCCGGTTCTGGAACGACGCCGGGAATGCGCGCTATCTCTCAAGCTACTTCGACACGTTCAAGACCCGCGACGGCGCGCCGGTCTGGCGGCACGGCGACTGGCTCAAGGTCGATCCGGACGGCTCCTGCATCATCTATGGCCGCAGCGACGCCACCATCAACCGCCACGGCTTGCGCATGGGGACGAGCGAATTGTACTCGGCCATCGAGGCGCTGCCGGAGGTCCTGGATTCGCTGGTGGTCGATCTCGAATATCTCGGCCGCGACAGCTACATGCCGCTGTTCGTGGTGCTGCGCGATGGCGTCGCGCTCGACGCGGAGATGAAGCGGAAGATCAACATGGCGGTCGAAGCCGGCCTGTCGCGACGCTTCGTGCCTGATGAGATCTTTGCAGTGGCCGAGATCCCACGCACGCTGTCCGGCAAGAAGCAGGAGCTCCCGATCAAGAAGCTTCTGCTCGGACAGCCGCTCGACAAGGTCATCAACCGTGACGCGATGGCCAATCCCAGCTGCCTCGACTGGTACATCGCGTTCGCTCGCGCTCGATTGCAGAGCGCATCAGGCGGGGCGTAGCGATTGAGCGGGTCTCGAGGGGCTCCTCCAGTTCGGGATGGTGTCCCCGGCTCGTTCTAGCGTCAAGCCTTGTGGAAGCGAGTCTCCGGTCGCGTAGCGCAAAGGACTCGTTCGCGTCGCGCCGAGCCCATTTGCGACGACGCGCATGCGACCGAAGGCAGAAGAAACCAGAGCAAAATCAAAGAAGCCGATCGACAGCCTGCCGCCCATCACAGTCTGGTTGCAGGTGCGCTCGAAAACCACAGAGAGAACCACTTGAAGCTCGTGACCAGTACTTGCGAAACAGGGCCTTGCATGTTTCCAACGGCCACTCTTAGACTGGCTCCAGTCTGCCGCCTCCGATAGGGGTTGTTGCGGGTGGGTACCGATGGCTGAGAATAGTTGTGTCAACCTCGCCCATTTTGCGACGCAACAAAGACTGCTTTTCGCGGACTTCTTCAAGCACTACGTCACCGTTGCACGCCCCTCGCGGATCTTCGTGATTGCGGCGGACGCAAAGGCGATCACGATCGCCGAGCGGCTTGCGAGGCGCGTCAGCAAGATCCGATCCGTCGAGGGCAAGAGCTTCGTCGACATGGCGCTGCTTCGGGTCCCGATCTCGTTCCGTGACGTCGCAGCCCAGATCGAGACGTGGGTCTCGCCAACCCGTGATCACGGCCCCGCCGTGCTCGTCGTTGACATGAGCTGGGGCCTCGAGACCAACTCCGCGACCGCCAATTTCGAGGGCTGGCCGGCGCTTGCGGAGGTGCTCACCCGACAGTCTGTGCTCTCAATCGCCTCGCTCTACAACCGCCGGCTGCTGATCGACGAGCAGCTGCTCGTCGCTCTCCGCGGCCATCCGCAGATCCTCACCAGCGCCGGACTGGTCAGCAACCCACATTGGCTCCCGTCGCGGCTGCAGACACGCGGCGCGCTGCGCGAGCAAGTCGATTTCTGGCTTGGCGCGATCGCGCCGGAGCTGCGGATCGGAACGTCGGCGGCCGCGTTGCACGCCGCCGAAGGGGCCGACCCGATGTGGCTGTTGCGCCGATCGGCAGAGGAGCCAAGCGCGGTTCACCTCGACAGCCGCGACCGCTGGAAGATTCGCTGCTTCGGCCGTCTGCGGATCTATCGCAATGACGGCAGCCAGGTGAACTGGGACCCGCCGGGCGGCGCCACCCGCAAGACCAAGACGCTGTTCGCCTATCTGCTGCAGAAGGGTGGCCACGGCGCCAGCACCGACGAGCTCGCCGATCTGCTCTGGCCCAACGCCGACGACATCGAGGCGGCGCGCAACCGCCTGTATCACACCGTGCGCTATCTTCGGCTGGCGCTCGGCCAGTCGGAGGGACGCGACGGCGGCCGCAACTACGTCCGGCGCGAGGGCTCGCGCTACGTGCTGGTGCCGCCGGAGCGCAGCTGGCTCGACATTTCGACCTTCGAGCAGCTGTGCCGGCAGTCGCAGGGACACATCAAGGCCGGCGCCAGCGACGAGGCGCTGATCTGCCTGCAGGCGGCAGATCGTCTCTACACCGGAGACCTGTTCGAGGACATTCCGGTCGAATATGCCGATGATGGCGAGCGCGACTGGTGCTGGAGCAAGCGCTATTGGCTGCGCGACATGTTCTTCAAGGTGCAGCGCGACGCGGCGCGGATCCATCTCGAACGTAGCGACTACTCGGCCGCGCTCGCGCATTGCCAGAAGGCGCTCGCGATCGACCCATTGTGCGAAATGGCGCATGCCGAGGCGATGCAGGTGTTCAAGGCGCAAGGACGACGCGAGGCGATCGACCGCCAATTCAAGCTCTACCTCGACTCGCTCAAGCATTTCGACAACCGGCCGAAGAGCGCCTCGCTTCAGGAGCTGCACCGCAAGCTGACGGCTTGAGCCCCGCACGCACCGACCGGGCCCGGCCTTCGCCAGCCGAGCCATACGGCGCCGCAGCCGCCGCCCGCAAATTGACGATTTATCTCAAATTGTCATAGGGTTATCGACTAAAGAAAACCCAAAGGCCGCCGCTTAGAGTGAGCCCATAACAAAGCCGCCGTCGAGGGCGGCGAATGGGAGGACGACATGCCAGGTTCGGCTGCTCAGCTGGCGCGATGCCCCTATCACGACGCCGCGAAGGACTTCGACCCGTTCGAGATGCGCGATCCGTTCCCGTTCTACGAATGGGCACGCGCCGAGGCGCCGGTCTTCTTCTCTGACGAGCTGAAATACTACGTCGTCGCGCGCCACGCCGACATCAAGGCCGTATTCGACGACTGGCGCACCTTCTCGTCGGAGAACGCCCAGGCGCCGCTGCGCCCGATGTGCGAGGAAGGCAAGCGCATCATGCGCGAGGGCGGCTTCACCGCCTATTCCGGCCTGTCCGCCCGCGTGCCGCCCGATCACACCCGCATCCGCAAGCTGGTCCAGGGCTGCTTCGGCCCGCGTCGATTCAGGGCGATCGAGCCGGAGATCAAGGCCATCGTCAACCAGACGGTCGACGCCTTCGCCGGGCGCGGCCATGCCGACTTCTTTCGCGAGTTCGCCTATGACGTGCCGGCCCTGGTGCTGTTCAAGCTGGTCGGCATTCCCAACATGGACGTGCCGCGCGTGAAGTCCTGGGCGGTGAGCCGCGCTCTCCTGACCTGGGGCGATCTCAGCGACGACGAGCAGATCGAGCACGCTCGCAACATGGTGGAATACTGGAACTACTGCCGCGATCTGGTGCGCCAGCGCCACGACGATCCGACCGACGATCTACCGGGCGACCTGGTGCGGCTGCAGAAGGACGGCGCCGAGATCAGCGACGAGGAGATCGCCGGCGTGCTCTACAGCGCGCTGTTCGCCGGCCACGAGACCACGACGACCCTGATGGCCAACGGCATGCGCGAGCTGCTGCAACGGCGTGAGAACTGGGAAGCCATCATCGCCGAGCCGAAGCTCATTGCAAACGCCGTCGAAGAGACGCTGCGCTTCAGCCCGTCTATCGTGGCCTGGCGCCGGCGCGCGCTGAAGGACGCTGAGATCGGCGGCGTGCCGGTACCGAAGGACTCCAACATCCTGCTGCTGATCGGCTCCGCCAACCGCGACGAAAGCGTGTTCTCGGCGCCGACCCGCTTCGACGTCCGGCGTTCCGACGCGCGGAGCCATCTGGCGTTCGGCTACGGCATCCACACCTGCGTCGGCCAGCAGCTCGCCCGCATCGAGTTCGCCATTGCCCTGGGCGAGCTGACACGTCGTCTTCCGAGCCTGCGATTGGCCACGGACCAGACCATCGACTTTGTTCACAACATCTCGTTTCGCGTGCCGACGGCACTTCGGATCGAATGGGACGTCGCATGATACGGCGCGTCCGTCGCTCGGACGCGTGTCACAAGCAATAACAAGTCCGGAGCAGATCCGGATCACAAGGTGGGGACCAGACGCATGGGCGCCAAAGCAGCCGCATCCTTCATCGTGCCGTTCGAAGCCGCGCGCGAAGCCGACTTCCCGCGCATCGGCGGCAAATGCGCCAGCCTCGCGCGCATGATCGCGCAAGGGGTGCGCGTGCCCGCGGGCTTTGCGGTCGCGACCGACGCCTATGCCCTGCATCTCCACAGCAACGGGCTCGAGGCGACGATCAGCGAGCGCTTGTCGCGGATCGTGCTCGACGATGTCGACGACGAGGAGAAACTATCGCACGAGATCCGCGACGCGATCGTCGCCCAGCCGATGCCAGGCGTGGTCGAGCAGGCGATCCGCGAGGCCTATCGCCGGATGTCGCCCGACGGCCAACTGCCGGTCGCGGTGCGCTCCTCGGCGACGGCCGAGGATCTGCCCGATGCCAGCTTCGCCGGCCAGCAGGACACCTATCTCTGGGTGGTCGGCGAGGACGCCGTGGTCGA
Source organism: Bradyrhizobium sp. SZCCHNR1002 (assembly GCF_032381435.1). Lineage (NCBI taxonomy): Bacteria > Pseudomonadati > Pseudomonadota > Alphaproteobacteria > Hyphomicrobiales > Nitrobacteraceae > Bradyrhizobium > Bradyrhizobium sp. SZCCHNR1002. Next base: position 517,046 of record NZ_JAUHIS010000006.1, on the reverse strand, counting down.
GAAGGTCAAGGCGTGCTGGGCCAGCCTGTTCAATGCCCGCGCCATCTCCTACCGCGCCGAGAACGGGCTCGGCCAGATCGGCGTGCTGATGTCGGTCGGCGTTCAGAAGATGGTCAATGCCTCCGCGGCCGGCGTGGCGATGACGCTCGATCCGATCAACGGCGACCGCACCAAGATCGTGATCGATTCCGCCTTTGGGCTCGGCGAGCCCGTGGTCTCCGGCGAGATCACGCCGGACAATTTCGTGGTCGAGAAGGTGCTGCTGCAGGTGATCAAGCAGCGCATCTCCGAGAAGGATTTCGAGCTGGTTGCCGATCGCGCGGCGCGGCGCACCGTCGAGCGTGTCATCGCACCGGAGCGACGCACCCTGCCCTCTCTGACCAATGCCCAGGTGCTTGCCGTCGCCCGGCTCGCCAAGTCGCTCGAGCGTAGTATGGGCTGCCCGCAGGACGTCGAATGGGCGATCGATGCCGATCTGCCGGAGGACGAAAATCTGGTCGCGCTGCAGAGTCGGCCCGAGACGGTCTGGAGTCAGAAGAAGAAGCAGACGACGGCGGTCTACGAGACCGGCATTGCCGGCGTGCTGGGGACACTGCTCGCTCCAGTCCAGGCCAAGCGCTGAGCATCACGACAACGCGATAGAGACAACGAGGGGAAACGATCATGACGGCGCACGCGAAATTTCCGAGTCCCTATGACCTGAAGACGCCCGCCGGCGCCGAGGGCTGGGAGAAGCTCTATCCCTATTATCTGCAGTTCCAGAACAGCCTGCGCGACAAGGAGGACGGCAAGTTCTGGTTCTGCGATTCACAGCACTGGCCGTCCCCGTTCAAGCCGTTCGATGCCGTCACCGTCGAGTTCGCCGTGAAGTGCCTCGGCCAATACAACACGCGGCACTATCTGATCCCGCCGGCCAACGGCGTCGAATACCGCATCCACAACGGCTATTGCTACATGAGTCCGGTCGCGGTCGCGCCCGAGCTGATCGGCGGCCGCGTGCCGCATTTCATGGAGCGCGCCGGCTACTACTTCCAGAACTGGGATCGCCTGCTCGCCAACTGGGACAAGAAGGTCCGCGCCAACATCGCCGACCTCGAGGCGCTCAGCTTCGAGCCGCTACCCGATGCCGTGCCGCTCGACTGGATCACCAGCGGTGTCGGCCTCGACAACACCTATGCGCTGACCGAGACCTATGATCGTGCGATCCAGCTGCTGTACAAGACCTGGCAGTATCATTTCGAGTTCCTGAATCTCGGCTACGCCGCCTATCTCGACTTCTTCAGCTTCATGAAGGGGCAATTCCCGACCATTCCGGACCAGGCCATCGCCAAGATGGTCCAGGGCGTCGAGGTCGACCTGTTCCGCCCCGATGACGAGCTGAAGAAGCTCGCCAAGCTCGCAGTCAAGCTCGGCGTCACCGAGGCGCTGAAGAGTGGCTCGGTCGACGAGGCGCTCGCCGCTGTTGGTCGTGCGCCGAACGGCGCGGAATGGCTCAAGGCCTGGAAGGAGGCGCAGGACCCCTGGTTCAACTTCACCTCGGGCAACGGCTTCTACTCGACCGACAAATACTGGATCGAGCATCTCGACATTCCGCTCGGCTACATCAGGGACTACGTCGTCCGCGTCCAGCGTGGCGAGGAGATCGACCGGCCGACGCAAGCCATCGCGCGCGAGCGCGACCGCATCACCTCCGAATACGCCGAGATGCTCGATGCCGACGCGCGCGCCGCCTTCGAGGGCAAGCTCGGGCTCGCCCGGACCGTGTTCCCCTATGTCGAGAACCACAATTTCTACATCGAACATTGGTCGATGAGCGTGTTCTGGCGCAAGATGCGCGAGCTCGGCGCGATCTTCCGCGATGCCGGCTTCTGGAAGGACGCCGACGACCTGTTCTATCTCAACCGGCAGGAGGTCCGCGACGCCCTGTTCGACTATGGCAATGGCTGGGCGGTCGGCGCGCCGGCAATCGGCCCGACCTACTGGCCGCCGGAGATCGAGCGGCGCAAGACAATCCTCGCGGCGCTCGCGACGACGCCGCCGCAGCCCGCGCTCAACAATCCGCCCGATATCATCACCGAGCCGTTCACAATCATGCTCTGGGGCATCACCACGGAAAGCATCGGCCGCTGGCTCGACGGCGCCGCGAACACCACCAAGCTGTCCGGCATGGCGGCCTCGCCCGGCATCGTCGAGGGGCGCGCCCGCGTCGTGCGCTCGGCCGACGAACTCGGTCAGATCCAGCAGGGCGAGATCCTGGTCGCGCCTGTGACTGCGCCGAGCTGGGCGCCGATCTTCGGCAAGATCAACGCGATCGTCACCGACATCGGCGGCATGATGTCTCACGCCGCGATTGTTTGCCGCGAATATGGCCTGCCCGCCGTCACCGGCACGGGGCGCGCCAGCTCCTCGATCAAGAACGGCCAGATGCTGCGCGTCAACGGCTCGACCGGCGAAGTCACCGTTCTCTCCTGACCCCCGAAACACGGAAGGCCGGCGACGCCGGCCTTCCCCGCAAGATTGGCACTGCAATGCTCGACAGGCCCGAAATCGGCAGCCGCTATGATCAGGTGTGGCGCATCAGCGAGCCGTACATGCGCGCTCGCAAGAACGACGTGCACATTCCGTTATCATACGCTTTTGCGCGCAAGCTGCTGGCGCACTATCCGGACGCGGACGAGGACATCGTCTCGCTTGCGATCATCCTGCACGACATCGGCTGGTACTCGATCGACATGACCGACATCATCGAGAAGGGTTTCGGCCCCAACATGATGCAGTCCGACGTACGCTTCCTGCATGAGAGCGAAGGCGTCCGCATGTCGCGCGAGGTGCTGGAGCAGGCCGACTGGCCGGAGCCGGTCATCGTCGCGGTCGCCGAGATCATCGACGGACACGACACGCGTCCCTACCCGCGCTCCCTCAACGACCGGATCGTGCGCGACGCCGACAAGCTGTGGCGCTTCACCACCACCGGCGTCGCCGTCGCCTGCGACTGGTTCAAGATGACGCCGCATCAATATGCCGCCCGCCTGACGACGCAACTCGCTCTGCTCGAAACCGACGTCGGACGACAGATGGCCGAGGAGGCGCTGACCAAGACCCGGGTCGCGCTGATGCTCGACCTGATCTGACCCCGGGGCCGCTGAGATGGACATGTTCATCGACGGCCGCGGGGTAGCAGCCCAGGGCGGCGCAACCTTCGACGTGCTCGATCCGGCCACTGGCGAGACCATCGACAGCGTTCCGGATGCCGGCCGCGCCGACGTGGACGCCGCGATCCGCTCCGCCGAGACGGCGTTCCAGGCCTGGAAGGCCACGCCGGTCGCGGAGCGCGCGCGGCTGCAGAAGGCCGCCGCGCGGCTGATGCGCGAGAACGCCGAGCCGCTCGGCCGTCTCGTGACCCGCGAGCTCGGCCGTCCGCTGGCGGGCGCCATCACCGAAATCCAGCGCTCGGCGGAATTGCTCGAGGTCTATGCCGAGGAAGGCCTGCGCCTGCACGCCGAGATGCCGCTGACGGGCGTTGCCGGCGAGAAGATCATCGTCACCCGCGAGCCGGTCGGCGTGGTGATCGCGATCACACCGTTCAACTATCCGGTGACCCTGCTCTGCTTCAAGCTTGGCGCGGCGCTGATGGCCGGCTGCACGGTGGTCGCCAAGCCCGCCGAGGATACACCGCTGTCGACCTTGCGGCTCGCCGAGATGTTCAAGAAGGCGGGGTATCCCGACGGCTGCTTCAACGTCGTGACCGGCCGCGGCCCCGACATCGGGATGCAGATGATCGAGCATCCGACGCCACGCAAGATCGCCTTCACCGGCGGCACGCGGGCCGGCAAAGCGATTGCCGCAGCGGCCGCAGGCACGATGAAGCGCGTCACGCTCGAACTCGGTGGCCAATGTCCGGCCATCGTCTGCGCCGACGCCGATATCGGTGCGGCGGCAGCGGCGATCGCGCGTCACGCCTTCGCCAATTCCGGGCAGTTCTGCTACCGCGTCAATCGCGTCTATGTCGAGCGAGCCGCCTATGCCAGATTCCTCGATGCGCTCACCGACAAGGTCGTCCAGCTCGAGGTCGGCAACGGCCTGACCTCGACCTGCGCGCTCGGGCCCCTCGTCAACGAGAAGATCTATCGCAACAGCGAGCGGCAGATTGCTGATGCGCGCTCGCGCGGGGCAAGGCTGCTGACCGGCGGCGCAAGGCTGACGGGCGGCCTCTACGACAAGGGCTGGTTCCTGCCGCCGACGGTCATCGCGGATGCCGATCCGACCTCTCTCGTGATGACCGAGGAAACCTTCGGGCCCGTGCTCGGTGTCGCTCCCTTCGACGATCGCAAGGAGGCGCTGCGGCTGGCGAATGCCACGGTCTATGGCCTCGCCGCCTTCGTGTTCTCGCGCAACCTCGCGACCGGCCTCACATTGGCCGAACGCCTCGAAGCCGGCTCGGTCTGGGTCAATGACATCCAGCGCTCCAGCCAGCGCGCGCCGTTCGGCGGCGTCAAGCAAAGCGGCATCGGCCGCGAGAAGGGCCGCTACGGGGTCGAGGACTATCTCGAATACAAGACGATCTATCTCACCTATGACGCGGAGCTGCGATGACGCATTTTCTGCGAGACCAGGATCTGCCGATCTGGCTGGAAGCGCGGCCCTGGCTGGACGTGCGCTCGAACGACGAGCACACCCTGATTTCCTATCGGCTCGGCCAGGCGCTGTTGCGGATCCATCCCGAGGCTGACGCGTCCGTGGTGCTGCCCGCGATCCTGATGCACGACGTTGGCTGGAAGAAGTTCCCGCCGGAGCAACTCGCCGCCGCCGTTGGACCCAATCCGAAATTTCCTGAGCTGCAACGCGCTCACGAAATCGAAGGCGTCAAGATTGCGGCGGAAGCGTTCGGGCGGCTGGCGATCCCCGGCCTTCAAGTCGAGACCATCCTGGCGATCATCGACGGCCATGACACCCGCAAACAGGCGATCTCGCAAGAGGATGCGCTGATGAAAGATGCCGACAAGCTGTGGCGCTTCACCGGCCACGGCGTCACGACGATCGGCGGCTGGTTCGACACGCAGCCGAAGGAGACGCTTACGATGCTCGAGAGCTTCGTGCTGCCGTCGATGCTGACCGACGCCGGCACCGCCATGGCCCAGGCGCTGATCGCCGAAGGCATGGCATCCGCTGACATGACCGATCTGCTGCACATCGAGGTGTCCGCATGAGCACGATCCGGCTGGATGGCAAGCGCGTCATCGTCACTGGCGCCGCCGGCGGGCTCGGCCGCGGCTTCGCCCTGGCCTTCGCCGCCGCAGGCGCCGAGGTCGTCACGGCCGACATTCGTCTCGACGGGGTCGAGGAGACCGCGCGGCTGATCCGCGACCGCGGCGGCAAAGCACATGCCGCCGAGGTCGACGTCGCGAGCGAACCGTCGACCGCCGCGCTGGCGCACTTCGCCGCCGCGCGCATGGGCGGGGTCGACGTTCTCGTCAACAATGCCGCGATCTATGCCGGGCTGGAGCGCCGCGGCTTCGAGGCGATCCCCGACGCCGAGTGGGACCGCGTCATGCGCGTCAACGTCAAGGGCGTGTGGATGATGAGCAAGGTGGCCGCACCCTTGATGCGGCGCGCCGGCGGCGGCGCGATCGTCAACGTGTCGTCGGCGACGGTGATGAGCGGCTCGCCGATGTGGCTGCACTACGTGTCGTCGAAAGGCGCTGTGATCGCGATGACCCGCGCGCTGGCGCGCGAGCTCGGCGACGACAAAATCACCGTCAACGTCATCGCACCCGGCTTCACGCTCACCGAGGCCAGCCTCGGCCTGATGGAGAACGCCGCCGAATACGGCGTCTCGCGCGGCGCGCTGAAACGCGCGGCCGATGTCGAGGACATGGTCGGCGGCGCGCTGTTCTTCGCCTCGCCCGCCGCGGCCTTCATCACCGGACAGACCTTGATCGTCGATGGCGGCCGGCAGTTCAATTAGGACCCGCAACCACTCATGCCCAGGATCACCTTCATAGAGCCCGACGGCACCGTGCAGACGGTGGATGCCGAGCGCGACGAAAGCGCCATGCAAGCGGCGAAGCGCAACAGTGTCGATGGCATCATCGGCGAATGCGGCGGCTCCTGCATCTGCGCCACCTGCCATTGCCACGTCGAGGCGGCCTGGCTCGACCGGGTCGGCCCGGCCGGTGAGATCGAGGCCGATGTCCTCGAGTTCGAGGCCACGGACCTGCGACCGGAGAGCCGTCTGGCGTGCCAGATCGCGATTACCGACGCGCTCGATGGACTGACGCTGCGCGTCGTCGGCCGTAGCCGCTGAGTTCAAAGGCAGCGCTGGCCTCTCCTCTCCTCCGCACAACCGGCTTATGAGATGCCCCGAGCTGCTCGCTCGAGCAGGCCGGCGTGTCGATTCGGTGCCACCAATCCCTCATCCCGCATCGCACCATCTCGTGAGCGACGCCGCAGCGTCGCGGCGGTCGCCTGCGCTTGACTAGCAGCTTGCGTGCCGCCGATCGCTGCGGGACGACCTAAAGAAAAACCAAAGAACGTATCCTACACTGGAGCAACTAACATCGAGCGACGACCGATCAGTCCCAAGAAAGAGATCGTACGCCCGACAGGAGCCGCACCAAGTTCGCCCGTTCAAGGGCGACGCAGCGGCCGCAACGACGAAGAACGAACGCGACCATCAAGCTCGGGAGGAGCAACGATGCCGAAGCTGCAGCGGCGGGACTATTACGACACGGCCCGCGACATGAACTGGGCCTTCTCCTATGTCAGCGAGGACGAGGTCTTCCCGGAGGAGCTCTCGAAGAGCTTCGGAATCCATGGCGAGCAATGGTGGGGCTGGGACGAGCCCTACAAGCTGACCTATCGCGAATACGTTCACAACCAGGCCGGCAAGGACGACGGCATCTACTCGATCCGCTCGACGATCGCGCGCTCCAATCTGTACGACAATCTCGACGCCGGCTGGAAGTCGGCGATCAAGGCGCATTACGGCGCGATCCCGGTTCCGGAATATTTCGCCTCGATCGGCGAGGCGCGCATGGCGCGGTTCGGCCGCGCCGCCGCCTGGCGCAACATGGCCACGTTCGGCACGCTCGACGAGTGCCGCCACGGCCAGGCGCAGATCTACTTCCCCTATTGCCTGCTGGCGAAGGACCCGCAGTTCGACTGGGCGCACAAGGCGATGCACACCAACGAATGGGGCGTGATCGCGGCGCGCAGCCTGTTCGACGACATGTTCACCGCCAATGACGCGGTGTCGACGGCGATCCAGCTGACCTTCACCTTCGAGACCGGCTTCACCAACCTGCAGTTCCTCGGCATGGCCTCAGACGCGCTGCATGTCGGCGACATCGAGTTCGGCGCGCTGATCTCCTCGATCCAGACCGACGAGGCGCGGCATTCGCAGCAGGGCGAGCCGACCTTGAAGATCATGATCAACAACGGCAGGAAGGCCGAGGCGCAGAAGATGGTCGACCAGATGTTCTGGCGATCGTGGAAGCTGTTCGCGCTGCTGACCGGCATCTCCATGGACTACTACACGCCGCTGGAAAGCCGGACGATGTCGTTCAAGGAGTTCATGCAGGATTGGATCTGCCGGCAGTTCATGGACCAGTTCAAGGACCTCGGCATGAACGTGCCGTGGTACTGGGAGGAGCACTTCCTGCCGGAGCTCGACTGGGTCCATCACGCCTATCACATGGGCGTCTGGTTCTGGCGGCCGACGGTGTGGTGGAATCCGGACGCCGGCGTGTCCGCCGCCGAGCGCGATTGGCTGGAGCAGAAATATCCCGGCTGGAACGACCGCTTCGGCAAGCTGTGGGACGTGATCGGCGACAACGTGCGGACCGGTCAGATCGAGAAGACCTATCCGGCGACCTTGCCGATCGTCTGCAATTGCTGCCACATCCCGATCTGCAGCCCGAGCATCGGCAAGGCGCCGCGCATCACCACGCATAACGGCCGCAAGCTGAACTTCTGCTGTGAGGTCTGCGAGTGGGTGTGGAAGAGCCAGCCCGAGCGCTACGACACCCATCTCTCGATCGTCGACCGCTTCCTGGCCGGCCACATCCAGCCGCCGACGCTGGAAGGCGCGCTGCAATACATGGGCATCACGCCCGATGTCGCCGGCAACGACGCCCAGGCCTACGCCTGGAATGGCGCGTCGCGCCTCGCGGCAGAGTGAGCCCGGCCGCCACGCGCGGCCGGCATGGCAAGAGGCGCCGCTCGCGAGCGGCGCAGCTGATCGACACGACCACAGACAAACCAACAATCAAGACAAACAGCCAATATGGGAGGCAAGCGTGGCCCTGTTCCCGCTCCAAGCCAATTTCCGTGGCGACTTCGTCGTCCTGCTTATCCCGGTCGACGACGGCGACGACATGAGCATCGTGGCCGACAAGGTCGCGCAGCACGCGGTTGGACTGCGCGTCGCCGAGAAGAGCGCACCGAAATGCGTCTACTACAACGGCCGCGAGCTGCCCTCGTCGATGACGGTTGCGCAATCCGGCATCCAGCCGATGGATTGGATCGAGGTGGCCTATGTCTGACGATGCCGGCGTGACATGGAGGCAGGTCGCCACCTTGGACGACCTGTGGGAGGGCGACTTCATCGGCGTCGAGGTCGACGGCGAGGAGGTGATCGTGGTGCACCTGCCGGGCGGCGAGCTGCGCTGCTTCCAGGGCATGTGCCCGCATCAGGAGATCCTGCTGGCCGACGGCAAGGTCGATTTCGAAGCCGGCACCATCACCTGCTCGGCCCATGAGTGGGAGTTCAGCATGGACGACGGCCGCGGCCTCAACCCGCGCGACTGCCGCCTCTTCCGCTATGAGGTGAAGAAGGACGGCGAAGCCATTCTCGTCGGCGTGCCCCGTGACGGCCGGCTGCGCCGCCTGCGCCACAAGACCGAACAGGATGCATAGGACACAGCTCATGACCACGACAGCAGCACCGAAACTGGTCGGCCCCGTCATCCGCGGCGTCGACGAGGACATCATCGACGCCGTGATCGCGGCGAGCGAGCAGGACAATCCGGACGTCGAGATCGTCATCGAGGACCGCGGCGGCTACGTCCGCATCCAGGCCGACCGGAATTTCCGCCTGACGCAGAAGAGCATGCAGGCGGCGCTGGGACGGCCGTTCCGGCTCGCCGAAATCGAGCCGAGCCTGGTGTCGTTCGGCGGCCGCCTGGAATCGATGGACGACGCGTGGGTCTGGACCATCCACACAGCATAGATCTCGGGAGAACACGTCATGACCGCAATGACCGCGAAGCCGGCTGCGCGCAAGCAGAAGAAGACCTGGAGCTTGTGGACCGAACGCCGGCTGCCGTCGGAATACGAGGCCGTCACCTACAAGTTCCACAGTCATTTCCGCCGCGCGCCGGCACCGTTCGAGTTGTCGGAAAACTGGCCGGTCAACCAGTTCTATCTCAGGAATCGCGAGGGCTCGAAGCTCAACCTCGATGATTGGGAGGGCTATCGCGATCCCCTCACCTACACCTACAGGCGCTACGTCACCGATCAGAAGGACCGCGAGGTCTATTGCGACAATCTGATCGACGAGTTCGAACGCCAGGACAGCTATCGCAAACTGCCGGCGCCATGGCTCGATTTCCTCGGCCAGGCCTATCTGCCGGTGCGTTTCCCCGGACATGCGATGCAGATGAGCGCGGCCTATGTCGCGCAGATGGCGCCGTCGGCCTTCGTCACCAACACCTTCTACTTCCAGATGGGCAACGAGATGCGCCGGGTGCAGCGCCAGGCCTATGTGGCCAAGGCGCTGGCGCTCGACACCGGTCGACCGGAGCTCGCCGACAGCGACACGGCGCGGGCGATCTGGACGCAGGCACCGCACTGGCAGGGCCTGCGCGAACTGATCGAGAAGCAGCTGATCGCCTATGATTGGGGCGAGGCCTTCGTCTCCCGCAATCTGGTGCTGCGGCCGATCTTCGATCACATCTTCAATCGCGAGATCGCCGAGCTGGCGCGCGCGAATGACGATGACCTGCTGGCGCTGCTGCACGACGACTTCCGCAGCTACGACGAAGCCTATGCGGTCGAGACCACCAAGGCCCTGGTAAGCTACGCGACCGGCAAGGTGCCTGAGCATGCGGCTCTGCTGCGGGACTGGGTCGCCAAATGGATGCCGCTCGGCGAGCGCGCCGCGCGCGGCCTTAGCGAGGCCACGTCTGCCGCGCCCGGCGCCGACAACGCGCGGGCGATCCTTGAGCGGACCATGACCGCCCAGGCGCGGCTGATCGCGGAGTGCGGCTTGTAGTTGGCAGGCGCGGTCGGCGTGTGGCGCCGACCGCCAAGCCGGAAAGGATGGCATTCATGACCCGGCAACTCCGCATCGAGCCCGACGGTGTCGCGATCGACGCCGCCGATCATGACTCCATCCTGCAGGCGGCGCGACGTGGGGGCGTTTCGCTCGCTTACGAATGCGGCTGGGGCAGTTGCGGCGCGTGCAAGCTGACGCTCGTCGACGGCGAGGTCGAGTTGATGTTTCCCGGCGCGCCGGCCGTCAATCCGCGCGACGCGCGGCGCAACCGGATCCTCGCCTGCCAGTCCCGCGCGATCTCGGATATCATCGTTGCGCGCGGCCCGGGCGACTGGTCGGCGCCCGCGCCGCGATGCATCGAGCAACAGGCGATCCTGCTCGCCGTCGAGGATCTCGCGCCGGAAATTCGCCAGTTCAGCTTCGAGACGGCCGAGCCGATCGCCTTCCGGCCAGGCCAGTATGCAATCCTGCATCTCGGCGTCGGCCTGCGGCGCTGCTATTCGATGAGCAACCTGCCGGGCAGCAGGCTCCTGCAGTTCATCGCCAAGCGCTACGATGGCGGCCGTGGCAGCAACGCGCTCGCGGCACTGGCGCCCGGCGCGCGCCTCACCATCGAGGCGCCGTTCGGCGCCTGCACCCTGCGGCGCGAGCCGGGCCGCAAGGTGTTCGTGGCCGGCGGCACCGGTGTCGCGCCGATCCTGGCGATGCTGCGCGAGGCAGCCGCGGCGCGGCTCGATTTCGAAGCGCCCGTGGATGTCCTCTACGGCGCACGCACGCCGGCCGATCTCGCCGCTGGCGACATGCTGGCGGCGGCGGTCGCTCGGATTCCCCACGCGCGCCATCTGCCTGTGGTCGAGATCGCGCCGGAGAGTTGGCCGCATGCGTCCGGCTTCGTCACCGCCGCCATCACATCGACGATCGCCGAGCCGGCCGCGGCCGAGTTCTACGTCGCCGGACCGCCGGTCATGGTGAACGCCGTCAAGTCGCTGCTGCGCAGTGCCGACGTTCCGATCACGCAGGTTCATTATGACAGTTTCGGCTAGGCCAAGGTTGCGCCGGATTCCCCCGGTCTGGGCGATGGCCCCTGGACTGCGCCGCCTCGCGGCGCGTCGCGGCGACGGCCCGCGATTGGCGCCGACCTGGCCATGCCACCAGCTCGACGACGGCGCGCCTTCCAGTTTCGCCGCGCAGCTTGGCTCCTCCGCGCGTACCCTGGCCGGCGTCGACGAGGTCCCCACGCCCCTGAATGCCGCGGGCCACGCCTTCGCGCTCGACGACGCGCACGCGATGGGCCAGCCGGAAGCTTTCGTGTTCGCCCCGGTCTGGCTGATCGTGCGCCCCGACGCATCGCTGCATCTGACCCTGCGGCCGGAATGGGCGCAGAAGATCGCGGCGAAGGGCTGGGGAACGGTGCATCCCTTCGCGCGCTACATGGCGGGCGCCGTGCCGCCGCAGAGCCTGATCATCTACGCGCCGCGCGATGAGAGCGAGCTGGCGATTGCCATACGCATCGTCGCGGCGGCGCATTGCTACGCGACCGGCCGCATCGGCGACGTCGCGCTGCCCGACAGCCGGTGGTGAACGATGACGGAGCTCCCGGCCAAGACCGATGCAGGCGGCGCCGAGCGGTTTCGCGTCCGGCTCGCGCGGCCGGATGGCATTTTCAGCTTCGACGCCTCGGCCGACGAGTATCTGCTCTATGCCATGATCGATGCCGGCATCGACAGTCCCCACATCTGCGAGCAGGGCTGGTGCATCGCCTGCGCCGCGCGCCTTCTGGCGGGCAACGTCGATCGCTCCGGCGCGCTCACCGTGTATCCCGAGGACATCGAAGCCGGCTTTGTTCTGCTGTGCTCGACCATGCCGCGCTCGGATCTCGTCCTCAGCCAGGATGACCGTCAAACCCGCAGAGACATGATGCAGCACCGGATCGAGCACAACCGGCTCGCACGGGCCTATCCGCCCGGTCCACGCTCCCGGTTCCGGCGCGGACGGGCCGCCGCGCGCAGCGACACGCGTGATGACCACTCGTGACGATCCAGAATTTGCAGATGCGGGGGATGGCGGATTTCCAAATGCGCCCGAACGCATGCGGCTCATGTAACGAGACGGGAAAAACCTGGCTGGGGCGGGAGGGATCGAACCTCCGAATGGCGGAATCAAAATCCGCTGCCTTACCGCTTGGCTACGCCCCATCAGATCGGCCGGACTGCTCGGGCGCGCGGGCGCCAGGCGATTCCGGATCGGCGACCGTGGTCTACAGAGCGCGCCGGTCCATTTCAACCGCCGCGCCGCAGGAAATTTGCAGGCCGGCCGAGTGATCCGCCATCGCGACCAATTCGTCAATTCTGGCAAGCCCTTATCCCACCCGGCCGGGGCCGCCGCGGCGGCGTGCCGCGAAACGGCGCGAAAAAGTTGAGACCCGGCCGGTTTCATGGGATGACGGCGGCCAAACCGGCAGACTTTCCAAGCCCCCGAGGACACGCCATGACCTATCGCGCCCCGCTCAACGACATGCTGCTCGCCCTCAACCATGGCGCCGGGCTGAAGGCGGCGGTCGAGGCCGGCCATTACGGCGATTTCGATCCCGACATTACCGCCGCCGTGCTCGAGGAAGCCGGCAAATTCGCCACCGACGTGCTCGCGCCGCTCAACAAGATCGGCGACAGGAACGGCGTCAAGCTCGCGGACAGACAAGTCACCACCGCGCCGGGCTGGCCCGATGCCTACAAGCGCTGGACCGAGGCCGGCTGGAACGCAGTGTCCGGCCCCGAGGCGCATGGCGGCCAGGGCCTGCCGCTTGCGATCAACGCCGCCTGCACCGAGATCTGGAGCGCGTCGAACGTCGCTTTCGGCCTGTGCCCGCTGCTGACCTTGTCGGCCATCGAGGCGCTCGACGCCCATGGCAGCGAGGAGCTGAAGAACATCTATCTCGGCAAGCTGATCTCCGGCGAATGGACCGGCACGATGCAGCTCACCGAGCCGCAGGCCGGCTCCGACGTCGGTGCGCTCCGCACCCGCGCCGAGCGCGCCGCGGACGGCAGCTACCGCATCAGCGGCAGCAAGATCTTCATCACCTACGGTGAGCACGACATGACCGACAACATCGTGCATTTCGTGCTCGCGCGGCTGCCGGATGCGCCGGCCGGCACCAAGGGCATTTCCCTGTTTCTCATTCCCAAATTCCTCGTCAACGCCGACGGCTCGCTCGGCGCCCGAAACGATATCTATGCCACCGGCGTCGAGCACAAGCTCGGCATGCACGCCTCGCCGACCTGCACCATGACGATGGGCGATAATGGCGGCGCCATCGGCTATCTGATCGGCGAAGAGAATGCCGGCATGCGCTGCATGTTCACGATGATGAACCAGGCCCGGCTCGGCGTCGGCCTGGAAGGCGTCGGTGTCGCCGATCGCGCCTATCAGCAGGCGCTGGCCTATGCGCAGGAGCGCAAACAGGGCCGCGCCGTCGGCAGCAAGGCGACCGGATCGGACGCGATCATCGCCCATCCCGACGTCAAGCGCATGCTGATGCAGATGCGCGTCCTGACCGCCGCCGCGCGCTCGATCTGCTACGCCACGGCCGTCGCGCTCGACGTCGCCGTGCGCGCGAAAGATCCGGCTGTGCGCACCGAGGCCGCCGCGCGCGGCGCGCTGCTGACGCCGATCGCGAAGGCGTTCTCGACCGACATCGGCAACGAGGTCGCCTATCTCGGCGTGCAGATCCATGGCGGCATGGGCTTCATCGAGGAGACCGGAGCTGCGCAGCATTATCGGGACGCGCGCATCACCGCGATCTACGAGGGCACCAACGGCATCCAGGCGATTGACCTCGTCACCCGCAAGCTCGGCGCCAATGGCGGCGCCTCGGTGTTCAAGCTGCTCGACGAGCTCACCGACATCGTCCGCCGCGTCGAGGCCTCGAACGATCCGGCGTTCGGCTCCACCGGCACGAAGCTGCGCGACGCGCTGGGCGCGCTCGATCGCTCCAGCCGCTGGCTCCTGGAAAAGCTCGGTACCGCGCCGAACGACGCGCTCGCCGGCGCCACGCCATATCTGCGCCTGTTCGGCTCCGCGCTCGGCGGCTGCATGCTGGCCAACGAGGCGCTGGCCGCGCGCAGCGAGAACGAGACCGACGGCGCCCGTCACGTGGCGCTCGCCCGCTTCTTCGCCGAGACCTTCGCGGTGCAGGCGCCGTCGCTGGAAAAGACCGTCACCGACGGCGCCGACGCGGTGCTCGGCGCCGAGGCGGTGCTGGTGGCGTGAGGGCTCCCGCCCCACACTCGGTGTCGTCCCGGCCTTGAGCCGGGACCCATAGCCACCGGCCATCGTGGCTGGGTAAGATCGGTCCACCACCGTGCCCCGCACTCCTCCCTGGGGTTATGGGTCCCGGCTCAAGGCCGGGACGACGGAAGAGTTTGTGGCGCGCGTCCTACCCCACATTCCGTCATTGCGAGCGCAGCGAAGCAATCCAGAGTCTTCGCTCCGCCCTGGATTGCTTCGCTGCGCTCGCAAGGACGCAAACGGCAAAATCACGATCCACACCATCAAGCAGCCCGTCGCGATCAGATGAGCATCCGCGTTCTCGCGACGCATTCCGCGCCCGAGTTCTGCTCTTCAAGTCCCGCCCTCTCCAATGGAGGGCGCGAGGAAGGCCGGGCCTCGGCTGAGGCCCGTGGCCCGCCTGCAGAAAAAAAGCAGGCGGCAGTCACCACAGGTCCAGCCGGACAGACCCGGCCTTCCCCGCGCGATGGTTTTAACGGGCTATAGCGCGCTCTCCCTGGTGCGCCGGCTTTCTGGCCACCATGTCCAGCGCGACACCGTCAGGCATCAGCGCCGGGTTGATACTAGCGTCGGAGTATCAGGACCACGCGCCTTCACCGTCCGCGAGAAGCCGTTCGTCCATGCAAGAAGCACTGCGACCGCCCGCGTCCACCGCATCCCACTGCCAACGTCCGTGACGACCGCGAACCGTCCCCTACCGTGCAACGGGATACGCGGACCATAAAGCTGATTTGGGGGTGCGGCCAAGTGATTTATGTTTTTCAGAATATCTTGACAGGATAGCTTCGGATAACCGTGATTTGCCCGACGGGCACGTCGGATCGTCGCACGCGGGCCTCCATCCCTTGACTTCTCGACGCGCTCCAGCCAGTGCTGGCCACACTCCTCCTCCGCATTCGGCCGTCTGATTCACGTCGGTCTGCGAAGGAATTGGTAACGCCCTGCATAGTTCATTGTTTTTCATCACCCCTTTGGAGACGATCCATGAAATCGCTCATTGCCCCGCTGGTTGCCGCTGCCTTCATGCTGTCGCCGGCTCCGGCGTCGGCCGTCGTTCTCGACCTCTCGACCATGAGCTGCAAGCAGTTCGTCGAAAGCGGCGACGACACCATCAAGATGGTGCTGATCTGGCTGGACGGCTGGTACAAGGGCGACCAGGACGAAGCGCTGTTCGACACCGAGGAGTTCGTCGCCAACGCCAAGAAGTTCGGCACCTATTGCGCCGAGCATCCGACGGTGAGCATCGTCACGGCAGCGGAGAAGATTCTCGGCAAGTAGTGGCAACGCGCTCATCCGCGACGCGCAGGGCGGGTTGGCGTCTGCGTAACCCGTTTCGCCGCTCGAACAATGGCGGACTACGCTGCGCTAATCCGCCCTATTCTGTTGCTTCAAACTCCAAGCCATTCCAGTCCACCCGGCAGCTCATCGGCCGCGAAGTCGACCTGCAGCACTCGGCGGTGGCCGGGCTGCACGGAAGGCTCGGAGGCGTGGAGGATCGGCGTGGCGTAGAGCCAGATGTCACCGGCCTCGGCGCGGCACACCTCCGTCCCGCAGCGCGCCACCACGGCAGGCACGTCGGCTTCGGCGATGCGGCCGAGGCAGTGCGAGCCCGGGGCGATCAGCAGCGGTGCGTTGCCGTCGGGCATGGCGTCGAGATGGACGCGGAGCGTGACCATGCGCGCGAGCACCGCGTAGGGCGGCGCGACGTGCTGCAAGCCGCCCTTGATGGTCCACGGGCCGAAGCCTGCGACCTCGATACGCTCACGCACCACGATGGTGCGGTCCTGATGCCACGGCACGGCCCAGTTGGCCTGCGCGGTCTTGTCGAAATAGACGGCGCGTACCGGACGCGCCGTGCCGCCGAGGACGGCGGCAGCGGCGCGGCCAACCCGGCCATCTTGGCTGAGAAAGGGTGACAGCGCGGCGATGCCGTGCAGGCGGGTACCGGCCTGCTCGGGCGCGTAGGGCGAGAGCGCCGCGGTGAGATCGCGCAAGGCGGCTGCATCGAGTGCGGCCGGGAAATGGAGTGCACCGGCAGCGACAAATTGGGAATGTTGCAAGGCAGAGAGCGCGAGGGTCATGCGCTGGAGACTAGAGCGCAGTACCGGCGTCTGCAATCGCTTGTCTCGGGCACGAACCGGCTCGAGTCCTGAAAGGCCGGCATTTCATGCGTCGATCTGAGCCGAAGCTTGTCGGGCGGGTTAGCGGAGCGTAACCCGCCAATTCACCGCCTAGCCATGGTGGATTTCGCTCCGCTAATCCGCCCTACTCTTCATGTCTCCGCCTGAGCCTCCATCAGAACCGACGCATCCGGACATAATCGGACGCAACTCGTCGCGCCAGCTTCGGAGCGAAGCTGCGTTCAAGACACGAGCTGCGCATCCGCGCAGCGCTGCCCCTCTTCTTGATGCGAGACCTCCATGTCGATCAGCTCCGTCACGACGGCCGTCAGCACCGGCTCGGCCCAGTCCGCCTCCGCTACCCAATCCACCCCGTCGACGTCGGCCACAACGGCAACCAGCTCATCGGGCAGTACGTCGGAAAGCTCGTCCGGGAGCGGCGGCTCATCGTCGGGCAAGACCGTGGTCAGCGAGGTGTCGATCACGCTCGACGGCATGACCACCACGACGATCACCTATTCTGACGGTTCGAGCGAGGTGACCAAGACCGCCGCCAGCTCGGATTCCAGCACCAAGGGCGCACCGACCGACAACGCGCAAGGCGCAACGGCGACGGCAAAGAGCGGCAGCGCGAGCGCGGACGTGACCGCCTGAGATCGCGCGCGACGACTGATCCGTCTTCGTGCTGCGTCGATCGCGTCGCGCTCCCATCCTCATAGGGTTCCGTCGCAGGAACAGGTAACCGGTCCGTATCAGTCAGCCGTGTCGTCGGTTGCAGGCGTTGCTCAGCCATCACGTTCAATGACGCTGGCGAGCAACACTGCGCAGGCGACGTCACGCGTCCGTCATTGTTAATTTGCGCCTTCGCTCCGAGTCACGCCTGTTGGTCGTTGGCGACGACAACGGGGAGAATGTCGATGTTGCGGGGAGTGATCGGCGCGGGGTTGGTGATCCTGGCGATGGGTTCCGACGTCCGAGCGGCGAACGAGGTGGGTCCGGAGACGCGCATGTCGTGCTCGGATGTCCGCTACTACGTCGAGAAGTACACGGCCGAGGTCGCCGAGATGTATGCGCGCAGCCGCGGCGCGACCGATGCGCAGATCAACCGTGCACGACGCTGTCTGACGCCGGTGCATGTCCGGCGCGCGGAGCGGTGGCGCAGCTATACGGAGTGAGATGGCGGCCCATATTGGCTTCGCTGTTGCCATCGCTCCTCCATCGTCATTCCGGGGCGCCCGCAGGGCGAGCCCGGAATCCCTACTCACGATGGTAATGAGGCGCGAGCGGGATGTGGCGAGTGCTCGCTTCGCACCGAGGCCTGTGGTTATGGATTCCGGGCTCATTCGCGCTGCTTCAAACGGCTGCGCCGTTTGCGCGCGAATGCCCCGGAATGACGATTGAGAGAGTTCAGACTCGTAGGGCGGTTATTCAGTTAGCCGATGTCGTAACCCGCCGTCTTGGTTGGGACGACGGCGGATGACGCTGCGCTCATCCGCCCTACGATTACGCCCCCTCACGCCTGCTCGATCGCCGCCGGCATCTTGGCGACGGACATCAGCGATCTTGCGACCTGGTTGAGGAGCTGATCGGCGTTCTCCTCCTCGGCCAGCGACTTCGAGAGCAGCGCGACCACCGCGCTGTGGCGGAGCTGCGAGGCGAGGTTGCGGGCGGTGGTGTAGCCGGACATCTCGTAATGCTCGACACGCTGCGCGGCGCCGATCAGCGCGAGATCGGCGGCGGCATCCTCCTTGTCCTCGCCTTGCGCGATGATCTCCTGACCTTCCTCGACCAGGCCCATCATGCCCTTGCAGGGCTTTGCCCGCGGTGTCTTGCCGAGCAGCTCGAAGCATTCGTTGATGCGCTCGATCTGCGCCTCGGTCTCGACCAGGTGCTGCTCGAACAACTCGCGCAGCTGGTCGAAGCGTGCGGCCTCGGCCATCTTCGGCAGCGCCTTGGTGAGCTGCTTCTCGGCATGGAGAATGTCGCGCAGCTCCTCGATCAGGAGCTCGCCGAGGCCGGCCTCATCGACCGGCGGTGAGCTCTCGGTGACGATCGCGCTGGACGCGCCGTTCTCGCCGGCCTGGATCGCCGGCGATTCGGTGAAGACCCAGTCGCCGCCCTCGTTCCAGGGGCCGCGGGTGTCGATCTCGCCATGGTCGCCGGCGCCGGTGGAATCGTTGAAGAACTGGTCGACCAGGCCAGGCGTCGGCGCGATGCGGCCGACGCTGAAGGCCGGCTTGTTCATGCTCTCCAGCGCCAGCGCGAACGCCTTCATGTGGGTGATCTCGCGCGTCATCAGGAACTGCAGCGCGTCCTTGGTGCCGGCATCGTCGGTGAAGTTGATCAGCCGCTCATAGACGATCTTGGCGCGGGCTTCGGCCGCGATGTTGCTGCGCAGGTCGACGTCGAGCTCGCCGGTGATCTTGAGATAGTCGGCGGTCCACGGATTACCCTGCGAGTTGAACAGGTTGACGCCGCCGCCGCCGGCGATCGCGATCAGCGGATCGGCCTCGGCGGCCTCGCGGTCGAACTTGGCGGGCTTGAGATGCATGCGGGCGAGCGTGCCGACCACCTCGAGATGGCTCAGCTCCTCGGTGCCGATGTCCATCAACAGATCCTTGCGATCGGGGTCCTCGCAATTGAGGCCCTGGATGGAGTACTGCATGGCGGCAGCAAGCTCGCCATTGGCGCCGCCGAACTGCTCCAGCAGCATGTTGCCGAAACGCGGATCGGGCTCGTCGACACGAACGGTGAACATCAGCTTCTTGACGTGGTGATACATGGGGACCTCGATATTCCTGGGGAAGGCAATGTCGGAACGGCCCGCTTCCATGGTTGTTCCTTACCGTCTGCCGAGGAACAGGCGCGGCTCTGCGTCTACGATCCCTGTCTTATGCACGGTGAGTCGCACTGAGAGGGGAAGGCGGCGAGACGATCTCGCAAGGAACCGGCCGGAATCCATGTGACCGGCACGACATCCTGTTGGCAGCTCAACAACTGCCTCTTGCTAAGGTTTTCCCTGCTCGCCTAAGCTGTTCCGCTGGAGAGTGACATGTTGATGCGAACACCGGCCAGGGAGAAGCCAGGTCTCGGCGAGCGAGTCCGCCGGGTCATCGAGCGACTCCGCGACCACGCATCGTCACTCACGTCATCCTCGCCCGCAAATGGGGCGACAGTGCGGAAGCCGTCCTACCATTTTGTCGACGACGAACCCGACGACAGCAACATGGACGTCGCGCTGGCTGCGCTGATCGATCAGATCGAACACCCGGCGCGGACGCCGCCACCGCGGTTTCCCGGCCTGGCCCGCGTCACCTCATCGCGCCAGGCGCCGCACATCCCGGTCTACGAACGGCCGCCCTATTTCGACGTCGAGCCGCGCCAACTCGAGCCCCGCCCCCTCGAGGTCGAGCCGCGGCGGATGCCGCATGACGAGCCGGCCGAGCGGATCGTGCCCGAGGACGAGCTGTCGGAGCTGCGCAAGGACCTGATGAGCGCCATCTCGTCCCGGCTCGGTTCGCCCGAAGACCATCTGGCGACGATCCGGACGCTGCTGCGGTCGGTGAAGTAGCATGTGGGGCCGCAGCAACATCGGCAAGACGGTCGAGGAGCTGACCGATCATCTGCGGCTGGTCGATCACGTGCGCGCGCTGCAGGACGGCCAGAAGGAGATCGCCGAGGCGATCCGGGCGTTGAATCAGCGCCTCACCACGATGGAAGCCGAGTTCAGGGTGCTCAAGGCGGAGACGCAGCGCGACGCGCTGCGCGAGGTGCAGCACGCCGTGCAGGGCGTCCAGACCTCGATGCATGACGAGCTGACGCGGATGGCGACGCGGCTCGCGGTGCTGGAGCAGGCGCTGCGGCGCGAGGTGGTGCGGCAGGCGCCGACGGGCGCGCCGCGCACGCCCGCCGCGCCACCGCGCACGGACGGAGCGCGCTGAGCGCAGCGCTCAGCGCAACGTCACGGTTCGGCGGAAGATGTCGATGAGGACGCTGCCGCTCTTGACGTAGGGGTTGGGAACGAAGGCCTCGCCCGGCGCGATCTCATAGTCCTGAGCATCCTTCGGAATCGGAAAGCCCTTGGCACAGGCCTTGGTGATCGTATCGCGGTCGGCATAATCCGCCTGCGCGACGACGGTGCCGGGGCGCGGGCCGGCGGCGAGCTTCGACAGTCCGAAATATTTGAACTGCTCCGAGCAGGTGACGACGTTGGACGTGTAGGCGCCGGTGGAATCCGAAGCCGTGAGCAGAAAGTCGTAGGACATCTCGATGCGCGCGCGGCCCTTGAAGCCGACCCGCGCCACCGCGGTCTCCAGAAAGCCCTGCCCCATATGCCCGGTCAGGCAGACCAGCACGTCGAGCCCGCCCGCCTGACCGGCGATCATGCATTCGTCCACCTGCATGCCGGGCTGATAGCCACGGAAGACATAGCCGCGACCGGTCTGCTCGAACAGCACCGAGCCGCCCCAGTCGGTCGCGTGCGGCTCGCACTCGCTGCCATAGCTCACGATCAGCAGCGGCTTGCCGGGATCCACGAAGCGGCCCTGCTGGCGCTTCTCGCTGAGCTTGACGTCGCAGCGGTCACCCCTGAAGTTGGGATAGGATTTCGCGTCCTTGCAGGTCGCGCCGGCAATCGCCTTGGGCGCACAGAACAGCGACAGCAGCGCGCGATCGATGGCGCCGGCCCGCGCAGCGCCGGTGAAGGCGCTGCACAGCAGCAGCGACAGCAGCACGGAAACCGCTCGTGTCATGGGATCAGCCTTCCAGGGGGACCGCAGCTCGACCTGCGCACACATTTAGCCGCGTTGCGGTCGCAAACCAATCATAAACCACGACGTGCGGCCATTGCCAGCCACACGCCACCTTGCCGCCCGCGCCGCTTCAGCCTTTGGCGCGGTCGGCGGATGATGTAGGCTCGGGCGACAGCATCGACTCGATGATCACCGGCGGCATCGCGGCCGCCGGGACAGACGCATGAGGGGCCCATGACCGACCATCTGATCGTCACCGACGAAGGCGAGACGCGGACGATCAAGCTGCGGCGTCCGGAGAAGAAGAACGCGATCACGCAGGCGATGTATCTCGGCATGAGCGATGCGATCGACACCGCGCAGAACAATCCGCTGGTGCGCTGCATCATCATCACCGGCGGCTCCGGCGTGTTCACGGCCGGCAATGATCTGGAAGACTTTCTGCACGCCGGCAGTGCCGGCAGCGACGCCGTGCGCACCTCGGCGGCGACCAAGTTCCTGTATTCGCTGGCGCACAACGTCAAGCCGATCATCGCCGCGGTCGACGGCGTCGCGATCGGCATCGGCACGACGATGCTGTTCCACTGCGACTATGTGCTGGCCTCGACCACGGCGACGTTCTCGACGCCCTTCATCCATCTCGGCCTGGTGCCGGAGGGCGCCTCGAGCCTGCTGATGCCGCAGACCATGGGCTATCAGCGGGCGTTCGCGATGCTGGTGATGGGACGCACCATGACGGCGGCGGATGCGCAGATCGCCGGCTTCGTCAACACGGTGGTGGCCCCGGGGCATACCGAGGTCGAGGCGCACAAGGTGGCGCGCGACATCTGCCGGCTGCCGGCGGAGGCGGTTGCGATCGGGCGCAAGCTGATCCGCACCCCGCCGGACGAGCTGACCCGCCGCATCGACCAGGAGGCCTATCTGTTCGCCGAGCGCATGACCTCGGACGAGGCGATCGGCGCCTTCAAGGCATTCCTGTCGCGCAAGAAGAAAAAGTGACGCTGGGGTCTTCGCATCCGCATGGCGCAGTTTGATGTCATCGTGATCGGCTGCGGCGCGGTCGGCAGCGCCGCGCTGCTGCATCTGGCCAAGGCCGGACAGCGCGTGCTCGGCATCGACCGCTTCCAGCCGCCGCACCGGTTCGGCTCGACCCATGGCGAGACCCGCATCACCCGCGCGGCGATCGGCGAAGGCGTCGACTACACGCCGCTGGCGCAGCGCTCGCACGACATCTGGCGCGAGCTCGAACGCGAGACCGGCGCGCGCCTGTTCGAACAATGCGGCTGCCTGTTCATCCCGAGCCAGCATGGCGGTGAGGTGCACGGTGTCACGAGCGCGCAGTTCTTCGCCAACATCGAGACGGCGGCGCGGCTGCATGGCATCGACGGCGAAACGCTATCGCCGGAGCGGCTGCGCGCGAACTATCCGGCATTCGCCACTGCGGCGAGCGACCGCGCCTTTCTCGATCGCGAGGGCGGCTATCTCCTGGTCGAGGACTGCGTGCGCACCGAGCTCGCCGTCGCCGCGCGCCATGGCGCCGAGCTGCTCACGGGCCGGCGCGTGACCGCGTTCCGCCGCGTCGGCAGCGCGCTCACAGTGACCATGGATGACGGCGCCAGCGCCTCGGCGACGACGCTGATCGTCACCACCGGGCCGTGGATCACCGAGCTGATCGCGCCGCTGCAGCGGCGGGTGAACGTGACGCGTCAGGTGCTGTACTGGTTCGAGATCCTGTCCAACCCGGAGCGCTTCGGCCCCGATGCGCCGGTCTTCATCTGGGACGTCAGCGGCCGCGAGCGCGCCGCGTCCGACATCTACGGCTTTCCCTGGCTCGACTCGCCCGGCAAAGGCGTGAAGATCGCCAACGAGGTGATGACCGGCGAGACCGATCCGGATCGCGTGTCGCGCGAGGTCACGCCGGATGAAATCGTCGCGACCTACGAGACCTATGTCCGGCCGTTCGTGCCGGATCTCGGGCCCGCATGCCTGCGCAGCGAGGTCTGCCTCTACACCAATGCGCCCGGCGGACGCTTCATCATCGACCGCGATCCGGCCGATGACAATGTCATCTACGCCTCGGCCTGCTCCGGCCACGGCTTCAAGCATTCGCCGGCGGTCGGCGAGGCGCTCGCGGCGATGGCGATGGGCGCCCCGCCGCGCGTCGACGTCTCCGGCTTCGCGCTGAACCGGCTGTCCGCCCGGTGACGGCTACTTGCCGGACTGCAGCGCGGCCGTCTGCTTGGCGAGGCCCTCGTTGAACTGCGTCTCCAGCCTGTCGAGATAGGCATTGAACTCGCCCGGCTTGACGAACGGACTAGGCTCGCCCGCCGCGATCTTTGCGCGCTTGTCGGCCATGCCATACATCTCCGGATGCGGCGCGAGCATGATGTCGGGATGCACGGTTTTCGCCCAGGCATAGGTCTTCTTGTAGTCGTCGACGATCCCCGGATAGGTCGGCCGTCCCACCAGCTGGTTCAGCGCCACGGTGGCGCTGCAGAAGAAGATCAGGCTGCGCGTGGCGTCGCCGTCCTTCACGTCGGTCGTCCAGCTGGTGCAGCCCGGCGAATGGCCCGGCGTCTCATGCGCGGTCAGGGTGACGCCGCCGAGCACGACCGTATCGCCCTCGCGCACCGCGCGGTCGACCTTGACCGGCGGAAAGTTGAGATGCTTCTCATCCTCGCGGCCCGGATAGAAGCCGCCTTCCAGCAGCGGCACGTCCTTGGCGCCCGCCACCATCTGTGCGCCGGTCTCCTGCTTGATCTGCGCCAGCCCGCCGGTGTGGTCGATATGGGCGTGGGTGTTGATGATGTATTTGATGTCGGCCACCTTGAAGCCAAGCTTGCCGATGCTGGACTCAATCTGCGCTGTCGATTCCGGCATCACGGTGTCGATCAGGATGTGCCCCTGCGGCGTCGTGATCAGGTAGGAGGCGAGACCGTTGGTGCCGACATAGTAGATGTTGTCGATCACCTTGAACGGCTCGGTCGGCTTATTCCACGCGGCGATCATCTGCTTCATGAAATCCGGCAGTGATTGCGCTGCAGCGGAGCCGGCCACGAGCGACAGCGCGGCGGACAGCAGCATCATTCTTTTCATTCCGGACTCCCGATGTATTGTTGTTATGAAACCTTTTTATGTCATTGCGACCGCGTCGAGGCAATCGCGCCGCGCCGCCCGCATCACACGTGACCCGTCATGAGCCTGCTCCACCGTCTCGCCTTCGCCGCCCTGCTGGCCAGCGCCGCTGCCGGCAGCCTGGCCGCTCTGCCTGCCTCCGCCGAGGACGAGCCGGTGTCGCTGCGCATCCTCGCCATCAACGACTTTCATGGCAATCTGAAGCCGCCCGCCTCCGGCATCCGCGTCGCCGATCCCGCCGATCCGACCAAGAGCAGCGTGGTGCCGGCCGGCGGCGCAGCGCAGATGGCGAGCCTGGTCAAGCTGCTGTCGGACGGCCAGCCGAACACCATCTTCGTCGCCGCCGGCGACCTCATCGGCGCCAGCCCGTTCCTGTCGGCGATGTTCCACGACGAGCCGACCATCGAGTCGATGTCGCAGATGGGCTTGGCTCTCTCCGCCGTCGGCAATCACGAGTTCGACGAGGGCAAGGACGAGCTGCTGCGGATGCAGAATGGCGGCTGTCATCCGACCGACGGCTGCCGCGGACCGAAGCCGTTCACCGGAGCCAGGTTTCACTATCTCGCCGCGTCGACGTTTCTTGCCGGCACCGACAAGACGGTGTTTCCGGCCTACGAGATCCGCACCTTCGAGGACATCCCCGTCGCCTTCATCGGTCTGACCTTGAAGGCGACGTCCGGCATTATTTCGCCGGCGAGCGCGGCCGGCCTCGATTTCCGCAACGAGGCCGAGAGCATCAACGCGCTGATCCCGGAGCTGAAGGCCAAGGGCGTGCAGGCGATCGTCGTGCTGATCCACGAAGGCGGCTGGCCGTCCGGCGGCATGAACGAATGCCCGGGCTTGTCCGGTCCGATCGTCGACATCGTCAAGGACCTCGACAGCGCCGTCGACATCGTCATCTCCGGCCACACCCATCAGGCCTATGTCTGCACGATCGACAAGCGGCTCGTCACGTCGGGCGACAAGTTCGGCACGCTGGTGACGGCCATCGACGTCAAGCTCGACCGCACGACGCGCGATGTGACCCAAGCCGTCGCGACCAACATCGTCGTCGACACCACGCTGCCGCAGGATCCGGCGCAGACGGCGCTGATCGAAGCTTACGAAAAGCTCGCTGCGCCGATCGCCGACCGTCCTGCGGGCGCGATCACGCAGGTGCTGTCCCGCCTGCCGAACGCATCCGGCGAGAGTGTGCTCGGCAACGTCATCGCCGATGCCCAGCTCGCGGCCACATCGGCCGCAGCCAAGGGCGGCGCAGTCATTGCGTTGACGAATCCCGGCGGCATCCGCACCGATCTGGTGCGGCGCGACGACGGCGCGGTGACCTTTGCCGACGTGTTCGCCAGCCAGCCGTTCCGCAACCAGCTGATGACGGTCACGTTGACAGGAGCCGAGATCAGGGCCGCGCTGGAGCAGCAATGGCTGGATCCGGCGCGGCCGCGCATCCTGCAGATCTCCCGCGGCTTCAGCTATGCGTTCGACGCCAAGCAGCCGGCCGGGGCACGCATCGATGCGGCGACCATGACGCTGAACGGCAAGATCATCGAGCCCGCCGCGTCCTATCGCGTCACCCTCAACAACTATCTCGCGCTCGGCGGCGACGGCTTCACCGCGTTCAAGAGCGGCCGCGATCCGATCGTCGGCTCCTATGACGACGAGGCGCTGTTCGCCTATCTCAAGGCCAACAGCCCGCTGTCGCCGCCACCGCGCGACCGCATCGTCAACAAGGCCCAGTGACGCTCAGCCGGCGCGGCGGGAAACCCGGCCATATCCCCGTCAGGGCTCTTTTCGAGCCCGTGTTCAGCGCATAGATTGGGCGCTCCCGCAACGCGCGAGTGGCAGAGCCCTGATGTCGACGCTGTATCTCTCTCATGAAGCCTGCCTCGATCATGCCACGCCGTCCGGCCACCCGGAGCGGGCCGACCGCCTGCGCGCCGTCGAGGAGGCCCTGACCGAGGAGCGCTTCGCCCTGCTCGACCGCGACGAGGCGCCGGAGGCCGACATCGAGCTCGCCTTGCTGTGCCACAACGAGCATTACGTCACCGAGCTGCGCCAGATGGCGCCGACATCCGGCATCATCTATCTCGACGGCGACACCTCGATGTCGCCCGGCACCTGGGAAGCGGTCATGCGCGGCGTCGGCGGCGCGGTCGCCGCCACCGAATCCGTGATGTCGGGGCGGCACAAGAACGCCTTCGTCGCGGTGCGCCCGCCCGGCCACCACGCCGAGATCGCCAAGCCGATGGGCTTCTGCTTCTTCGACAACGTCGCCATCGCCGCCCGCTACGCCCAGCGCACCTTCGGCATCGAGCGTGCCGCCATCATCGATTTCGACGTCCACCACGGCAACGGCACCCAGGACATCTTCTGGGCAGACAAGAGCGTGATGTACTGCTCGACCCACCAGATGCCGCTGTTCCCGGGCACGGGAGCCCGTGGCGAGCGCGGTGAGCACGACACCATCGTCAACGCGCCACTGGCTTCCGAGGACGGCAGCCTGGAGTTTCGCTCCGCCTTCGAGAACCTGATCCTGCCGCAGCTGACCAAGTTCAGCCCGGAGCTGGTGATCATCTCGGCCGGTTTCGACGCCCATTATCGCGACCCTCTGGCGTCGCTGAACCTCCGGGCGGAGGACTTCGGCTGGGTCACCCGCAAGCTGATGGAACTCGCCGAGAAGACCGCCGGCGGCCGCGTCGTCTCCGTCCTGGAAGGCGGCTATGATCTTCAAGGCCTTAAGGAATCCGTCTCGGCCCACGTCGCGGCGCTGACCGGGGCGTAATCCCCAGTTTCCGACCGGTTCACCCCGGCAGGGCCTGACAGGGGCACGACCGACGTGTAAAAGCACGGCCCCGGAGTTGAGTGATCTGCAGGGAACCCGTATGGCGGACAACACCGTAACCGACGTCAAGAAGCTGTCGTTCGAGCGCGCGATCGAGGAGCTGGAATCGATCGTCAAACGGCTCGAGGACGGCAAGGTGCCGCTCGAGGAATCGGTGGCGATCTATGAGCGCGGCGAGGCGCTGAAGCGGCGCTGCGAGGAGCTGCTGCGGCAGGCCGAGGCCCGGGTCGAGAAGATCACCACCGACGCCAGCGGCCGCGCGACCGGAACCGTGCCGCTCGACGTACAGTAGCGGAAGCTGCCGGAGCCCCTGGAGCCCGGCGCTCGCATTCCGCCTCAGGGTTCAGATGGCGCTCCTGCTCTCCGGACCACCGGCTCGAAAAAAATTTTCGAGCCCGCCTGCGCGGATTGACCGCGGGGTGTGCCGCCTCCCAATCGTGCATATCGGCCGAAATTGGGGCAAAGAGGTCCTTGGCGCTCCTGCCGGGCTGCTATAGCCCCGGATCAGGAGAACTCCTGACCGTTACAACCGGCTTTCGCGGTCACGCCGGCTCGATCCATTAACGCTGTTTCTCGAAGATTATTTCGGAGGCCCAACACCCTCGTGCGCGTGCAGACCCGTCATGTGATCTACGTGCAGGGCTACGATCCGCGGGGCCTTGCGCAGTACTATCGCATGTTCCGCACCGAGCTGCGCAAGTTTGGCCGACTGTACCAGCTCGCAACCACGATCAGCCGTCCTCACAGCCGCACGGATGACGAGATCACGTCGTGGTCGATCGAGACCAGCACCGTCGACATCAGCGGCCCCGGCTGGACCACCCGAACAAACTACGACTTCCTCCGTTTCGAGGATTTCATTCAGAGCGATCTGGCCGCACCGATCTGGCGGATCGTGCTGCAGGCGGTTTGGATCTATCTGCGGCTCGTGGCGCACGGCACCATCGCGCGGTTCTGGAAAGCCAACTGGCGCTTTGCCACCTTCATCACCTGGCCGCACATCATCCTGCTGCTGGAGGCGACCGCCTGTGCTGCGATCGGCTTCGGCGTCAGCAGCGGCCTCGACGCGATCGGCGCCCCCGTTCTTCTGGGCTGGCTCGCAGGCGCCGTGACGTTCGCAGCCCTGCTCTGGGCTGCGCTGCGGACATTCGAAAACCAGACTTACGTCCTTTATTTACTGTGCGACACGATCTGGACCTGGCAGTTCGCCCACCGCCAACGTCCCGAATGGGACGCGCGCATCGACCGGTTCGCACGCTACCTGACCGAGGTCGCAGCTCGCAGCGAAGCCGATGAGATCGTCATCGTCGGCCACAGCTCGGGCTCGTTCCTCGCCGCGGAAATCCTGGCGCGCGCCTTGAAGCTCGATCCCGCGCTCGGCCGTCACGGTCCGCGGCTGCTGCTGCTGACGCTCGGCGGCAATTTTCCCATCATCGGCTTTCATCGGGCGGCCGCCGATTTCCGCGATCATCTGCGCCGGCTGGCGATCGAGCCTTCAGTCGACTGGATCGACTGCCAGGCGCGCAAGGACGTGATGAACTTCTTCCAGTTCGATCCGATCACCGCGCACGGCGTCGAGGTCGGCGACACCAGACGCAATCCGTCGATCGTGCCGGTGCGCTTCCGCGAGATCATCCGGCCCGATCGTTACAGCACGTTTCGCTGGCAGTTCTTTCGCGTTCACTTCCAGTTCGTGATGGCCAACGAAAGGCCGCATGCCTATGACTTCTTCATGATCGTGTGCGGGCCGATCCCCTTACGCGAACGCATGGCTCAGCCCGCAGCAGCGCTCGCCATCGCGACCGCAACCGATTCTGCATCGCGGGAAAAAGCCTGGACGGAGCTGGTCTCTCCGGTCTATTGCGGAGCCGCGGCTGCCGTCGATTTGAGCAGCTCCATGGAACCTCCGGTGCGCCGCCGAGGTTGAGATCTGACGTGCAGGTACCCTTTGCGGGCTTGCCATCTTGCGCCGGGTTGGCTTTAAGACGCGCTTTGGTGTAAAGCTTCTCGGAACTGCGGGTTTTTGGAAGTGCCCATTCTCCTCAAAGGATGGAACTTAAGCGCTTGCAAAAGCTGGTAAAACTGACTTGGCTGAACGACTTGGCGATCTTGGGCGACAAACGAGGACGGCAAGGCCACCAAGAGTGACTTACATCACATAGATCGATCCAAAACCCGGCTAGGCTCCGGTCTGCGGCTTCGATCCGCGCGGATGTGACCTTCAAGGCTTCAGGTTTCGCCGCCCGTTACGATGAACCTCTCAGACGTCGGCCCTTGAACCCGACCTGCAAAATTGGAATGTCACCGTGACCACATTTAGTAAGACGCCGCTTCTCGACACCATCAAGACTCCGGAAGATCTGCGCCGGCTGAAGGTCGAGCAGGTCCGGCAGGTCGCCGACGAACTGCGCCAGGAGACCATCGATGCGGTCTCCGTGACCGGAGGTCATTTCGGCGCCGGTCTCGGCGTGGTCGAGCTGACCACCGCCATCCATTATGTGTTCGACACCCCGCGTGATCGCCTGATCTGGGACGTCGGCCACCAGGCCTATCCGCACAAGATCCTGACCGGTCGCCGCGACCGCATTCGGACGCTGCGCACCGGCGGCGGCCTCTCCGGCTTCACCAAGCGCGCCGAGAGCGACTACGATCCGTTCGGCGCCGCCCATTCCTCGACCTCGATCTCCGCCGGCCTCGGCATGGCGGTGGCCCGCGACCTCTCGGGCGGGAAGAACAACGTGATCGCCGTGATCGGCGACGGCGCGATGTCCGCCGGCATGGCCTATGAGGCCATGAACAATGCCGGCGCGATGAACTCGCGGCTGATCGTGATCCTCAACGACAACGACATGTCGATCGCGCCGCCGGTCGGCGCGATGTCGGCCTATCTGTCGCGCCTCTACTCGGGCAAGACCTACCGCACGCTGCGCGATGCAGCGAAGCAGCTCGGTCAGCATCTGCCGAAGGTGATCGCCAACCGCGCCAGCCGCGTCGAGGAATATTCCCGCGGCTTCATGATGGACGGCGGCACGCTGTTCGAGGAGCTCGGCTTCTATTATGTCGGCCCGATCGACGGTCATAACCTCGACCATCTGTTGCCGGTCCTGAAGAACGTCCGCGACATGGAGACCGGCCCGATCCTGGTCCACGTCGTGACCCAGAAGGGCAAGGGCTACTCGCCGGCGGAAGCCGCGGCCGACAAATATCACGCGGTGGCCAAGTTCGACATCGCCACCGGCACCCAGGCCAAGGCCAAGCCGAACGCGCCAGCCTATCAGAACGTGTTCGGCCAGAGCCTGGTCAAGGAAGCCGAGAAGGACGACAAGGTCGTCGGCATCACCGCGGCGATGCCCTCGGGCACCGGCATCGACATCTTCGCCAAGGCCTTCCCGAAGCGCACCTTCGACGTCGGCATCGCCGAGCAGCATGCGGTGACCTTCGCGGCCGGCCTCGCGGCGGAAGGCTACAAGCCGTTCTGCGCGATCTACTCGACCTTCCTGCAGCGCGGCTACGACCAGATCGTGCACGACGTCTGCATCCAGAGCCTCCCCGTGCGTTTCGCGATCGATCGCGCCGGCCTGGTCGGCGCCGACGGCGCCACCCATGCCGGCTCGTTCGACAACGCCTATCTCGGCTGCCTGCCGAACATGGTGATCATGGCGGCGTCCGACGAGGCCGAGCTGGTGCACATGGTGGCGACCCAGGTCGCGATCGACGACCGGCCGAGCTCGGTGCGCTATCCGCGCGGCGAAGGCCGTGGCGTGGAGATGCCGGAAGTCGGCGTGCCCCTGCCGATCGGCAAGGGCCGCATGATCCGCCAGGGCAAGCAGGTCGCCCTGCTGTCGTTCGGCACCCGCCTCGCCGAGTGCGAGAAGGCGGCCGACGAGCTCGCCGCTCACGGCCTCTCCGCCTCGATCGCCGATGCGCGCTTCATGAAGCCGCTCGACGAGGAGCTGGTGCTGAAGCTCGCCCGCGAGCACGATATCCTGATCACGATCGAGGAAGGCTCGATCGGCGGCTTCGGCTCGCACGTCATGCAGTATCTGTCCGACCAGGGCATGCTGGACGGCGGCCTGAAGATGCGCACCATGGTGCTGCCGGACGAGTTCCAGGACCACGACACGCCGGCGGCGATGTACGCCCGCGCCGGCCTCGACGCCAAGGGCATCGTCCGCAAGGTGTTCGAGGCGCTCGGCAAGGACTACGCGACCGAGGCCGTCAAGCTCGCCTGAGGCGGGCTTGAGTGCCATCACCGGTGAGCCATGAAGATCTACCTGGCAGGTCCCGACGTGTTCCTGCCGGACGCCCTGGAGATCGGCCGGCAGAAGGTCGCGATCTGCGACCGCCACGGCCTGATCGGCTTCTATCCTCTCGATAACACCGTCGATCTCGCCTCGTCCGACGCTTCGCGCCAGATCTTCCATGGCAACGAGGCGATGATGGACGACGCCGATGCCATCATCGCCAATCTCACGCCGTTCCGCGGCCCCGGCGCTGATGCCGGCACGGTCTATGAGCTCGGCTACATGGCCGGATCAGGCAAGCTGTGCTTCGGCTATTGCAACGATCCGGCTGTCTATGCCGACCGCGCCCGGCGGTTCACGTCGGTGCGCGAGCAGAATGGATGGCTGGTCGATGCGGAGGGACTGACGGTCGAGGATTTCGGCCTGCCCGACAATCTGATGATGATCCACGCGCTCGACGCGTACGGCGCCCCGCTTGTGCTGCCGCGCGAGCGGCCGGTGGATGTGTGGCATGATTTGTCGGCGTTCGAGGAATGCGTGAAGCTGGCGGCCAAGCGGCTGGGCGCGGAATCGTAGGGTGCGCAAAGCGGCGCCGAAGACGACGCGTGCCCACCGTATCTCCGCGGCCGAGATCAAGATGGTGGGCACGGCGCGTCGATTGCGATACGAGCTTGCGGAGAGAGCGGTGCACGCGCCTTTGCCCACCCTACGGATCTCGTATTGAGGCAAGATATCGCTTCACGTCGTCCCGGCGAACGCCGGGACCCATAACCGCAGGACGTCGTGTTGGGCAGGCGCGGAGTGACCACCTTCCTCCAAACGTCGCCCTGTGGTTATGGGTCCCGGGTCGGCGCATCATCGCGCGTTGCGCGCTGATGCTTGCCCGGGACGACACTGATTTTGATGCGCGACCTCCACAACTCATGACAACTGATCACCACGCCCATGCCCCCTGCCCGCAAACGCGCTGATGTCCTCCTGGTCGAACGCGGCCTGTTCGAGAGCCGTGCGCGGGCGCAGGCGGCGATCGAGGCGGGGCTGGTGTTTGCCAATGACAAGCAGGTGGTGAAGGCGTCCGAGACCATTCCGATCGATGCCGTGCTGCAGGCCGAGCCGGCGCATCCCTGGGTGTCGCGCGGCGGGGTCAAGCTGGCCGCGGCGCTGGAGCACTATGGCGTCGAGGTGGAAGACCATGTGTGCCTCGATGTCGGCGCCTCCACCGGCGGCTTCTCCGAGGTGTTGCTGGCGAACGGCGCGGCGGTCGTGTTCGCGGTCGATGTCGGCCGCGACCAGTTGCACCCGTCGCTGCGCAGCCATCCGAGGATCGTCTCGATGGAGCAGACCGACATCCGCAGCTACGAGGGCAAACGGCTGCCGCAGCGTCCGGACGTGGTCGTGATCGATTGCAGCTTCATCTCGCTCAAGGCGGTGCTGCCGGTGGCGCTGACGCTGGCGGCCTCGCCGATGAGCCTGCTGGCGCTGATCAAGCCGCAATTCGAGGCGCAGGGGAAACACGGCAAGGGCGGCATCATCAAGGATGCGGCCGTCCATCAAGCCGTCTGCGAGGATGTCGCCGCCTTCGCCGCCTCGCTCGGCTGCAGCGACATCGAGATCTTCCCGTCATCGATCAAGGGCGGCGACGGCAACGCCGAATTCTTCCTGGGAGCGCGCCGCCATGGTTGAGCGTCTCGTCATCGACCATGTCGGCCATCGCGGCGACGGCGTGTCGCTGTCCTCGGGCGAGGCGCTGTACGTGCCCTACACGCTGGCTGGTGAAACCGTGGAGGCGGCTGCCGTTCCCGGCCACCCGGATCGCCGCAAGCTGCTCTCGGTGGAGACGGAGAGCGCGGAGCGGATCGTGCCATTCTGCACGCATTTCGGCGTCTGCGGCGGCTGCGCCATTCAGCACTGGGCGCCGGAGCCCTATCGGCAATGGAAACGTCACATCGTCGTCGAAACGCTACGCGCCGCCAAGGTCGATTGCGATGTCGCCGATCTCGTCGACGCGCACGGGGCCGGCCGGCGGCGCGCGACGTTTCACGCGCGAATGGGCACGCACGACATTCTTCGCGTTGGCTTCTCGGCGGCGAACAGCCACGAGATCGTCCCGATCGACCGCTGCCCCATCCTTGATCCCGCGCTCGATGGCGCGCTCGAAGCGGCGTGGGCGCTCGCGGAGGCGCTGAAGCCGACAGGCAAGCCGCTCGACATCCAGGCCACGGCAACCCGCAACGGGCTCGACATCGACATCCGCGGCTCCGGCCCGCTGCCGCCGCCGCGGGTCGCGGCGCTGTCACGCCTCGCCGAGCAGCATGGCCTGGCGCGCCTGACGCGGCATGGCGAGCTGGTGCTGATGCGTAATCCGCCGGTCGTCACCATGGGCACGGCGCAGGTGGCCTTGCCGCCGGGATCATTCCTGCAGGCCACCGTGCAAGGCGAGGAGACGCTGGCGCAGCTGGTGATGGAGCGCGTCGGCACGGCCAAGCACGTCGCCGACCTGTTCTGCGGCGTCGGCCCATTCGCGCTGCGGCTGGCGGCGCGAGGGCGCGTCACCGCGATGGACAATGATGCCGGCTCCATTGCGGCTCTGCAGAAGGCGGCGGGCACGCCGGGCCTCAAGCCGATCAAGGCCGAGGCGCGCGACCTGTTCCGCCGCCCGCTGATGCCGCCGGAGCTGCGCGACATTGACGCCGTCGTGTTCGACCCGCCACGCCAGGGCGCACAGGCCCAGGCGAGGCAGCTCGCGGCGAGCAAGGTGCCGGAGATCGTCGCGGTGTCCTGCAACGTGACCACGTTCGCGCGCGACATCCGTATGCTGATCGACGGCGGCTACAGGCTGGGAACCGTGGTGCCCGTCGACCAGTTCAGACATACGCCGCACGTGGAGCTCGTGGCGAAGCTGGTGCGGTGAGCCCAAGCTAACTATTAGTTGACACGCAAAGCTTACTCGGCACGAACGGTGCGCCCCCTCTCCCCGTTCTTCACGGGGAGAGGGAGCGCAGCGCCGCTTGTGACGGCGACCCCGGTTCATCGCCAGAGCTGAGCCATCCATCAGCCAACGTGATCGCCAACCCTCAGCTCTTTTCTGTTCTCACCGCGTAGACCACCACCTGCGAGGCCTACCTCACCACGCTGACCTTCACCGGCGCCACACCCGTATTGATCATGCCGAGCGCCTGGGCGGCGGAGTAGGACACGTCGACCACCCGCCCCTGGACGAACGGCCCGCGATCGTTGACGCGCACCACCACGGAGCGGCCGGTCTTGACGTTGGTCACCTGCAGGCGGGTGCCGAATGGCAGGCTGCGATGCGCGGCCGTCAACTCCGAGGGATTGAAGCGCTCGCCGCTGGCGGTCTTCTGGCCTTCCGAATAGTAGCTGGCGAGACCTGACGAGGTTGAGTGGGCCGGCGGCAGGCTCGGCTCGGCATGGCGCACGCGAACCACCGATTGCGACGCTGTCTCGGCGCGCTGTACCTGCGGCCGGAATTCGGCGCCGGCCTGCTTTGTCGGCGACGTCCAGCGCGCCTGCCGGACTGCCGAGGATTGCGCGCAGGCGGCCAGCGAGGCCGCCGCCGCACAGACGAGGGTCACTCTCAGGAGCTGACGGGAGAGCCCCGAGGTCCCGACCTGAATGATGGAGTTGCGTGCGTCCTGCCGTTCGCGACGTTCTGTCCGGTCGATGATACGCATGTTCTGTGCGCCTCTGCCTCAACCGCTTCATGGTCGCGGCCCAATCGCGGCGGCACGGTGGCAAAGAGAGTTTCAGCGCGACGCAACTCCTGGTTTTCCCGCCACATGTTGCAGCGATGTCACAGATTCATCGGATCAATGACGCGCCCGGGTTTTCCACACGGGATCGGGTTACCGACCCTTGCATCCGACGTACGTCCGTAGGGTGTGCAGATGCAGGCCGGGCGCAACAGAGCCTCCGGAAGGCGCTGCGGCGTCACCGCCCCCAGCGATCCTGCCAGATCTTCTCGCCGATCATGCAGGACACCCGCGGCTCCTTGCCGGTATCGTCGGCGACGGGCACGAAGCGCGGCGGAGGTGCGCGTCCGGCGACCTCCATCAGCAGCTTGGTGCGGATGGCGTCCTTGAACTCATCGCGGCTCTTGATGGTGACGACGAACGAGCCGCGTCCGCCGGTGACGCAATCCCTGTAGTAGAGATCGAGGTTCTCGATATCCATCGTCGAGTAGGACGGCTCCTTGACCATGATCGGCAGGCCGTTGATCGTGATGCCCTTGTTGACCGCCTCGTCGCGCGCCATCGCGACCGGCGAGCCGTTGTTGTTCGGCCCGTCGCCGGAGATGTCGATGACGCGGCGCAGGCCGCGGTACGGGTTGTCGTCGAACAGCGGCATCGCGAAGTAGATCGCGCCCGAGATCGAGGTGCGCGAGGCCCGCCGGATCGGCGTCTTCATGATCTCGGCGGCGACGGCGTCGGCAGTCTCCGGTCCATCGATCAGCCGCCAGGGGATGATCATCTTCTGATCGCTCGATGCGGCCCATTCGAAGTAGGTGACGGCGATGCGGCCATGCAGCCCGTTCTTCAGCGCCTGCAAGAACTCCCGCGAGCTGAGCGCCTGGGCATAGCCTTCGCGCTGGATCGCGAGCTCGTCGAGGTCCATCGAGTAGGAGACGTCGACCGCGAGGATCAGCTCGACGTCGACGGATGCCTCCTTTTCGCTCAGCTGCTGCGCCGACTTCGCGCCCGGCGCCGCCGCGACGGTGGCGACGTCGCCGCCGGCCAGGGCGCCCGCCATACACGCCATCCCGATCGAGATCCACCAGCGCATATGCTGCCCTCCAATCGCGTCAGATGATGGTGACACGCAATGCGCACACAGCAAAGCGGGAACGCGCGCATCCATTCACATTCCGGTTAGTCCCGGGGGATCACTTGCGGGCCCGCCGGTCCGACGCCACGTGCGCCCTTCGACCAAAAGCGAGCAGCCCGTGGTTTCCCGGAGTGACGAGAGGCTGTATTGTGGCGTGTCCGCCGCATCAGGAACACAGGCGTGCTGCTCACATGAACGACGCCGTCACCAAGCCGAAGACGAAGGTCCGCACCAAGGTCGAGCGTCCCCGGCTCTACAAGGTCATCCTGGTCAACGACGACTTCACGCCGCGTGACTTCGTCGTGATGATCCTGAAGGCTGAATTCCGCATGACCGAGGACCAGGCCTACAAGGTCATGATCACGGCCCATAAGCTCGGGGTGTGCGTGGTGGCCGTGTTCACGCGGGACGTCGCCGAGACCAAGGCGACCCGCGCGACCGACGCCGGCCGCGCCAAGGGATACCCGCTGCTGTTCACCACCGAGCCGGAGGAGTGAAAACCCCGAACTAATCGCCCTCCTCGCGCAGCCCGAACACGCGCTGCGTGGTCGAAAAGCCGGCGATTGGATGTTCGCCTAGATCGGTCCAGAGCCCGATGGAGATCTCGGGACAGGCGCCGACAAAGGCTTCGGACGCGACCACTGTCCGCTTCAGCCGCGCGGCAAGCTTCTCCAGGCGGGCGGCGAGGTTGACGGCAGGGCCGATGCAGGTGAAGTCGAGCCGGTTGCCGCCGCCGATGTTGCCGTAGAGCAGCGGGCCGACATGCAGCGCGAGGCCGAAGCGGAAGCGCTCGTCGGCGTCGCCGATGCGATATTCCAGGGCACCGACGCGCTCGCGCGCCGCGCGGGCTGCGGCCAGCACACGGGCGCAGACCTGGGTCTGCGCCTCGCCCAGCTCCGCGATGGGAAACACGGCGAGCAGTCCGTCGCCCATGAATTTGAGCACCTCGCCACCGTGCTCGCGAATGGCCGGTACCTGACAATCGAAGTAGTTGTTGAGGATATCGACCACCGTCTCAGCCGGAAGCCGGTCCGACAATGGCGTGAAACCGCGCAGGTCCGACAGCCAGATGGCCGCGTGCATCGTATTGGTGTGGCCACGGCGAATCTGACCGCCGAGAATGCGGGCGCCGGCGCTGTTGCCGACATAGGTGTCGAGCAGCATCGATGCTGTTCGGCGCGTAGCCACCACTTCGGTGTAGCGCGCGATCGCCGGAGCGACGGCTTTCATCAGCTCGACCTGTTCCGGCGTGAAGCCCTCAGGCACCTTCGTCGTCCAGCTCGCCGCGTGCACCTCCTGGTCCAGAAAGGTCAGCGGCAGCGCCAGATAGTCGGTCACGCCTTCCGCGCGCAGATCCATCAGAATCGGATAGCGCTCGGCCTCGGGCGCCTGAGGGTCGGCCCTGAATGCGCGGCACTCGCGAACGACGATCGACAGCGGGCTGTCCCAGTACATCGGCGAGTCCTGGAACCCGTAATCGACGCTGCCGATCTCGACGGCGCCATCCGGACGCCAAATGAAGCTGCGGCCATAGATGTCCGGATGCAACGTGCGCACGAAGATGCCGACGCGCCACAGCGGCACGCCCAGCTCGACGAGGCGCGCGCAGGCCTGGGACAGCGTCTCGCCCGGCTCCTCCGCGGACCGCGCGCCGTCGATCAGCCAGGTAATGAGCTCGAGATGTGCCGTCCGATCCATGACCCGACGTTAGGGCAAGAGCGGCGAACCCGATAGCTCGGCAGACCCCTGAAACGACTCGGCCCGCGGGCAATTTTAGCCATTCGCGATAAGGCCCGTTCAGCTCCTCGCGGTATCCTGGCGGCATGAGAGAGAACCTCCGCAGCGCTGCATCCGTCCCCGTTCCACGGACCTCGTTCGGACCGCTGCGGATGCTGCCGGCGCTGCCATGGCTGATCCTCGCCGCTGCGATGCGGGTGATCGCCTTTGCCGGCGGTCCGGCCAGCCTGCCCGCGCTGGTCGTGGCGGCGATCGCCGTTCTGCACGCCTTTATTGTCACGGCACAGCGCTGCATCGAGGCGAGCGGCGGGCAAACGAGCCTCGGCGACCTCACGATGGCCGAGCAGTTCCGGCTGTCTCTGGCGGTGTTGTGGCGGATCGCACTGCTGATGATCGTCGCCACGCTGGCGCTGGTCTTCACGCCCTATGCGGCCCAAAGCCATCATTTGATGGCCGGACTGGATGGCATGGCCTTCGACCAGTTCACGCATCTCGGCCGGTTCTGGAGCGCCTTCGTCGCGGCGCTGGTGCTGCTGATGATTCTCCACGCCGAGCAGAACCAGGGCCGGACTGCATTCTTCCCCGCACTCGGCGAGTTCGCCCGGCGCGGACTGTGGCTCGGCACCGCCGTGCTGGTGCTCGGCCTGGTCAACATCGGATTGGGCTACGGGCAGAATGCCGTGCGCAGCATGGTCTGGACGTTCGGGCAGACTGGCGCCAGTCAGTTCCTCAAGAACCTGGTGTTCTTCGTCTTCATCTTCTCGTTTGCAATGCTGCGGCTGTGGATGACGCTCTCGATCGTGACCTTCGGGTTGAAGGCGTCCTATGTGTACGGTGAAAGCGACTAGCGAACCGCCCCTGTCAGCCCACCTGGCCGCGATGGCGCAGCAGGTGGTCGGCGAGCACGCAGGCCATCATCGCCTCGCCGACCGGGACGGCGCGGATGCCGACGCAGGGGTCGTGGCGGCCCTTGGTCAGGATCTCCGTCTCGTGGCCTGAGCGATCCACGGTCTGGCGCGGGGTGAGGATCGACGAGGTCGGCTTGACGGCGAAGCGCAGCACGATCGGCTGTCCCGTGGCGATGCCGCCGAGGATGCCGCCGGCATTGTTGGAGAGAAAGCGCGTGCCGTCATTGGCCGAGCGCATCTCGTCGGCATTCTCCTCGCCGGTCAGCTCGGCCGCGCCGAAGCCGGCCCCGATCTCGACGCCCTTGACGGCGTTGATGCTCATCATCGCCGCTGCGAGGTCGGCGTCGAGCTTGCCGTAGAGCGGCGCGCCAAGGCCCGCCGGCACGCCCTCGGCCACGATCTCGAGCACCGCGCCGATCGACGAGCCGGACTTGCGGATACCGTCGAGATAGCTTTCGAAGAACGCCGCCTTGTCCTTGTCGGGACAGAAGAACGGGTTGCGCGCGACCTCGTCCCAATCCCAATTGGCGCGATCGATCTTGTGCGGCCCCATCTGCACCAGCGCGCCGCGCACCTTCACGTCGGGCAGGATCTTGCGCGCCACGGCGCCGGCCGCGACCCGCGTCGCGGTCTCGCGCGCCGACGAGCGGCCGCCGCCGCGATAGTCGCGCAGGCCGTATTTCGCCTCATAGGTGAAGTCGGCGTGGCCCGGCCGGAACTTGTCCTTGATCTCGGAATAGTCCTTCGAGCGCTGGTCGGTGTTCTCGATCTCAAGCGCGATCGGCGTGCCCGTGGTGACCTGCGCGCCGGTGTCCGGATCGGCCATGACGCCGGACAGGATCTTCACCTGGTCGGGCTCCTGCCGCTGGGTGGTGAAGCGCGACTGGCCCGGCCGGCGGCGATCGAGATCGACCTGGATCTCCTCCGCAGTCAGCGGGATGCGTGGCGGACAGCCGTCGACCACGCAGCCGATGGCCACGCCATGGCTCTCGCCGAAGGTGGTGACGCGAAACATGTGGCCGAAGGTGTTGAAGGACATGATCTGATCTACCAATCGGGGAAACCGTCATTCCGGGATGGTCCGAAGGACCAGACCCGGAATCTCGAGATTCCAGGTTCGCCTCTCACGGGGCGCCCCGGAATGACGGAGCAAATCAACTAAACTTCTCGAAGCCGTTCTCGCCGAACACATACACTGCGCCCTGCTGGATCGGCAGGTCGACGGCCCGGTTCGGCGTAGCGAAGCCGAGTGCGACCATCAGCGCACGCGCCGTACCGCCATGTGCCACCGCGACGATATCGCCGGAGAGGCCATCATACCAGTCGCGAACCCGGCGCTCGACATCGGCATAGGTCTCGCCGCCTTCCGGCGCCAGCGTCCACTTCTCGGTCAGCCGCCTGGCATAAAATGCGGGGTCGGCGGCTTGCATTTCCGGCAGGGTCGCGCCTTCCCACTTGCCGTAGCCGATCTCGCGCAGCCGCGCATCGAGCGCGTAGTCCTCGACCGGCAGCTTCAAGGTCCCGCGCACCAGCTCCATGGTCGCGCGGGCGCGGCTGAGCGGGCTGGCGACATAGGGCAGACGCGCCGCGTCATAACCATTGCGGGCGACCAGCTCGGCCAGCAGATTGCCGGCCTGGACTGCCTGCACCCGCCCGAGCGCGTTGAGCGGGATGTCCTGCGTGCCCTGCAGCCGGCCGAGCGCATTCCATTCCGTCTCGCCGTGGCGGATGTAGTAGATCGTGGGCCGGGGCATTGCGAGCGCTACGTCTATTCCTTGGCGCCGACGGAGTTGCTGAGCGAGATGTCGGGCGCCTCGGGCCGCTTCATGCCGACGACGTGATAGCCGGAATCGACGTGATGCACCTCGCCGGTGACGCCGCGCGACAGGTCGGACAGCAGATACAGCGCGCTGTCGCCGACCTCGTCGATGGTGACGGTCCGGCGCAGCGGCGCGTTGTACTCGTTCCACTTCAGGATATAGCGGAAATCGCCGATGCCGGAGGCCGCCAGCGTCTTGATCGGGCCGGCCGAGATGGCGTTGACGCGGATGTTCTTCTCGCCGAGATCGGCGGCGAGGTAGCGCACGCTCGCCTCCAGCGCGGCCTTGGCGACGCCCATCACGTTGTAGTGCGGCATCCACTTCTCGGCGCCGTAATAGGTCAGCGTGATGATCGAACCGCCGTCGGTCATCAGCTTCTCGGCGCGCTGTGCGATCGCGGTCAGCGAGTAGCAGCTGATCAGCATGCTCTTGGAGAAATTGTCCTGCGTGGTCTCGATGTAGCGACCGTCGAGCTGATCCTTGTCGGAAAAGGCGATGGCGTGCACGACGAAATCGATCTTGCCCCACTTCTCCTTGAGCACGTCGAACACGGCGTCGACGGTGGCGGGATCCGTCACGTCGCAATGGCCGAGCACGAGGCCGCCGAACTCGGCGGCCAAGGGCTCCACCCGCTTCTTCAGCGCGTCGCCCTGATAGGTCAGCGCGATCTCGGCGCCAGCCGCGCGCGCGGCCTTGGCGATGCCCCAGGCGATCGAGCGGTTGTTGGCCACGCCGAGGACGACCCCGCGCTTGCCCTGCATCAAACCTGAAATCTGCGCCATGCGGCTTCCCATCGAACTGATTATTAAGGACTGGACGTACACCACCGGTCTGGCCCGGTACAGCCCCATTCCGCCCGCTCTGTGGCAAACTCCAGGCAGAGTCTCCGGCCGGCGGAATAGGCCTGTCATCACGGGGTTATGGTCTGTGCAAGGCGCGGTTGCGGCCCGCGCTCCTGTCCGAATGTCCAACTGCCGCAGGGCACCCCATGAGCGCGTTCCGCCAAAGCGTCGAGGCCATGATCCCGGCATTGCGCCGCTATGCCCGCGCCTTGGCCCGCGACATGGATGCGGCGGACGATCTGGTCCAGGACACGCTGGTTCGGGCGTTGCGCTCCGAGCGGCTGTTCCTCGGCGGCGACATCAGGAGCTGGCTGTACACGATCCTGACCAATCTGAACAAGAACCGCCGGCGCTCGCTGGCGCGGCGGCCGCATTTCATGCCGCTGCAGGACGACAATCCCGACGCCAGCGGCACCGAGGCCGAGGGCCGCGACATCGAGCGGGCGCTTGCAACGCTGGTCGAGGAGCAGCGCGCCGTGCTGCTGCTCGTGGTGCTCGAAGGCATGAGCTACCGCGAGGTCGCCGATATCCAGGGCGTGCCGATCGGCACCGTGATGTCGCGCCTGGCCCGCGCCCGCGCCCATGTCCGGGCCGTGATCGAAGGCGAACGGCCGACGCTGCGGAGAGTGAAATGACCCTGCAATTGACCGCACAAAAACCGCGCTGCCGCGTTCGCCTGCTCAAGGCCGCCGGGGTCGCGCGTCGGCGCGGCCGCGCGACTGCAACGAGATCCAGATGATGACCGACCCGACCATTCCCGTCACCGAAGACGAGCTGCACGCCTATGTCGACAACGAGCTGCCGGCCGAGCGCCGTGGCGATGTCGAGAGGTGGCTCGCCACGCATCCGGCCGAGGCCGAACGGGTCGAGTCCTGGCGCAGCATGGCCGAGGCGCTGCATGCCCGTTACGATTCCGTCGTCAACGAGCCGGTGCCGCCGCGCCTCGATCTCGACCAACTGGATCGCCGGCCGCGACGCTGGATCATTGGCGCGATCGCGGCGAGCGTTGCCGCCTTCGCGGTCGGCGGTGCCACCGGCTGGGTCGCGCATGGCGCGGCATCCTCGCCGTCGCTGCTGCAGAACCTGACCGGCGAGGCGCTCGATGCGCACCGGCTCTATGTCGTCGAAGTGCGCCACCCGGTCGAGGTTCCCGGCGAGGAGAAGGCGCATCTGCAGCAATGGCTGACGCGGCGGTGCGGCCGCACCGTGCAGGCGCCCGAGCTGGAAGCCACCGGGCTGAAGCTGGTGGGCGGCCGGCTGCTGCCGGGGCCGACCGGCCCGGCCTCGTTCCTGATGTATGAGAGCGCGTCCGGCGAGCGCTTCACGGTCTACGCGACCAAGGCCGGCATCGAGGCGGCCCAGATGCGCTACGTCGCGGAAGGCAATACATCGGCACTGGCATGGGCGGAGCGCGGCGTCAGCTACGTCGTCAGCGGCAGCAGCGACCGGACGCGTCTCACTCAGGTTGCACGCCTTGTTTATGACCAGTCCGAACGCGTGGGCGGCTAGCGGCGGAGCGCAGCCGAAAGCCGCCCCGCGCCGGCCGCTCCGCGATTCCCGATGCGATCAGAGGCGTTTGCACGACCGCTCGAAAGGCCGGGCCAGGGCATGACGGCAACCAGATGCCGCGGATCGACGACACGCCAAGGTCGACGCCGCAATTCCGTCACCGAAAATCTGGAATCAGGGCACCGGCGCGTCTCAATATCGCACCAAAACTTCACGAAAAAATGAGGAGTGTTCGATCCGCCGATCGACACGGAAGCGGCCTCGATCGGGGTTTTGTACCGCGCTGGTCCCCCTTTCGAGGCCGCACTTTTTTCTCTTCTCACTTTTGACATTCGGCCCGCGGACGCATCCGCGCAGCCCGGCCGTGCGATAGACGGCGATCCGGGGCCGCCGATGCGCCACGCCCCTCACCCGGATTGCTGCGCAATCAAACCTCTCCCTGCAGAGGGCGGGAGAGGTTTGGAGCGGCATTACGTTACGAAAGATTGCTGCGCGGATTGTAGGGATGCTTATCGCGCCATTTGGTCATCAGCGCCTCGAGCTCGGCGTCGTTGCCGTCCGGCAGCACAATTCGCGTGGTGACGAACAGATCGCCCGCCGAGCCGTCGCCCTTGGGCAGGCCCTTGCCCTTCAGCCGGAAGGTGCGGCCGCTGGACGTGTTCTTCGGGATCGACAGCTCGACCGCGCT
The DNA here is from genome assembly GCF_032381435.1 of Bradyrhizobium sp. SZCCHNR1002. Classification (NCBI taxonomy): domain Bacteria; kingdom Pseudomonadati; phylum Pseudomonadota; class Alphaproteobacteria; order Hyphomicrobiales; family Nitrobacteraceae; genus Bradyrhizobium; species Bradyrhizobium sp. SZCCHNR1002. Next base: position 473,051 of record NZ_JAUHIS010000006.1, on the reverse strand, counting down.
GCCGAGCGTCGGCGCGCGGACCTTGGCGCCGAGCACCGCCTCGTACAGCGTGATCGGCAAATCGAGCCTGACATCGCTGCCCTCGACCTTGAAGAACGGATGCGGCGCGATCTGGATGGTGATCAGGAGATCGCCCGGCCGGTGTCCCGGCGCGCTCTCGCCCTGCCCCTTCAGGCGGATCTGCTGGCCCGCCGTCACGCCGGGCGGGACCTTGACGTTGAGCTCCTTGCCCGAAGGCAGGCGCACGCGCTTCTCGCCGCCCTTGACGGACTCCTCGAGCGTCACCGACATCGCCACCTTGAGGTCGAGATCGACACCGACGCCGCCGGTATCGAACTCGAACGGGCTGCCACCGCCGCGCGCGCCTCGCGCCGCGCCACCGAACATGCTGTTCAGAATGTCCTCGAAGCCGGCGCCGCCGAAACCACCGCCCGGCCCGCCGCCGCTGCGAAAGGTGTAATTCTCGAAGCCGCCGCCCGGACCGCCGCGGCCGGCACCGCCGCCAGGAAAGCCCTGGAAGCGCGGCTTGCCCTCGGCGTCGATCTCCCCGCGATCGAACTGCTTGCGCTTGTCCTCATCGCCCAGGATCTCGTTGGCCGAATTGATCTCGGCGAATCGTGCCGATGCCTTCGGGTCATCCTTGTTGCTGTCGGGATGATGCTTCTTGGCGAGCTTGCGATAGGCGCTCTTGATGGCCGCAGCGCTGGCGCTTCGCGGCACCCCCAAGACCTCATAGGGGTCGCGCATCCGTCACGTCTCCTTACAGAAAGTCAGATACTAACCTATGGGCTCCCCGCCCGCTTTGCATTTTATCTGGGGAGTCCGTTGTATTTTTGCAACGGGTTCCGGCGCGATCCCGCTAGCTTTGCTGCCAGGGTTTGAGCGTCTGGATGTCCCATCGACCGCGCTCGATCCGGCAGGCCGAGCCCTGCAGCCAGCGCTCGGTCTTGCCGTTGACGTAGCTTGCCAGGAAATCCCGGCAGGTGCGGCCGTTTTCGGCGGTGTAGGACTTGGCGATCGGCGTCACCGAGCCGCGGGCGCCGGTCTGCGGATTCTGCCAGGGCTGGCTGGAATCCTTGGTGCCCTTGGTCAGCACGTCGGAGGCGGCGTTGCGGGCGAAGGCGAGATCGGCCTCGGTGGGCTCGCGCTCGGGCGGCGGGCTGATCGTGCCGGTGATCTCCGCATCCTCCATCTTGGCGAACGCCGTTTCGGGACGCGAGAGGCTGCAGCCGCCGCCCGACAGACCGATTAGAATGAGTGTCAAAGCGGTGCCGGCATGACCTATCGCGGATAGGCCAAGCCGGACCGATGCCCTATATAGGACCGGACCACACTGGACTTGCACGCGCTTGGCCGCGGGTGAACGCAAAACTCGGACTCCCCATACACATGACCGACCCCACCAGCATCAAACACCAGACAACCTTAACATCCGGTACATCGGCCGATTTTACCCAGGCCAGCGAGCCGTTTGCGCTGTTTGCCGAGTGGTTTGCGGAAGCCAACAAGAGCGAGCCGAACGATCCGAATGCGATGGCGCTGTCGACCGTCGATGCGGACGGGTTGCCGGACGTCCGCATGGTGCTGATGAAGGGCTATGACGAGGACGGCTTCGTCTTCTACAGTCACAAGGCCAGCCAGAAGGGCCAGGAGCTTGCCGCCAATCCGAAAGCTGCGCTGCTGTTTCACTGGAAGTCGCTGCGCCGGCAGGTGCGCATCCGCGGCCTCGTGACCCCGGTGACGAACGAGGAGGCCGACGCCTATTTCGCGACGCGGCCGAAGCAGGCGCAGCTCGGCGCCTGGGCCAGCAAGCAGTCGCAGCCGCTGGAGAGCCGCTTCGCCTTCGAGCAGGCGATCGCCAAGGTCGCCGCGCAATACATCATCGGCGAGGTGCCGCGCCCGCCGGGATGGAGCGGCTGGCGCATTGCGCCCGTCCGGATGGAGTTCTGGCACGATCGGCCGTTCCGGCTGCACGATCGCATCGAATTCCGGCGCGATGCGGCCGGCCAGCCCTGGGCCAAGGTGCGGATGTATCCGTAGCAACCTTCAGGGTCCGTCCGGACTCATCGATCACGCGTCAAACGTCACGTTCGACATCGGTGCGCACGAATCGCGCACCGCTCATGCAACCATTGTGGTAAGTTGATCCCTCAAGGGATCGTGAGAGACCCAGTTCATGCCGACCTCCTCCAACCAGCCGCGGCGCACGATGCTGCTGACCGGCGCCAGCCGCGGCATCGGCCACGCGACGGTGATCCGCTTCTCGTCCGCCGGCTGGCGCGTCCTCACCTGTTCGCGGCACCCATTCCCCGAGGAATGCCCGTGGGGCGCCGGCCCCGAGGACCACGTTCAGGTCGACCTGTCCGATCCGCAGGACACCCTGCGCGCGATCGCCGAGATCAAGCAGCGCATCGACGGCGGCGAACTGCACGCGCTGGTCAACAACGCCGCGATCTCACCGAAGGGATCGGGCGGCGCGCGGCTCGGCACGGTCGACACCGATCTCGATACCTGGAATCACGTCTTCCGCGTCAACTTCTTCGCACCCATCATGATGGCGCGCGGCCTGATCAACGAGCTGAAGGCGGCCAAGGGCTCCGTCGTCAACGTCACCTCGATCGCCGGCTCGCGCGTGCATCCGTTCGCCGGCGCCGCCTATGCGACGTCAAAGGCCGCGCTGGCCGCGCTGACACGCGAGATGGCGTCGGATTTCGGCCGCGTCGGCGTGCGCGTCAACTCGATCGCCCCCGGCGAGATCGACACCTCGATCCTGTCGCCGGGCACCGAGAAGATCGTCCAGGAGCAGATCCCGATGCAGCGGCTCGGCACCCCCGACGAGGTCGCCAAGATCATCTACGTGCTGTGCACCGAGACCAGCTCCTACGTGAACGGCGCCGAGATCCACATCAACGGCGGCCAGCACGTCTGATTGCCGTCGACTCACGGCAGCGCGATGCCGAGTGGGACTTGGTTCATGGCGACTTGCCGTGTCCCGGCGATTCCCGGCCCGGTGCGCCAATGCGCGATTAACGCCACTCGCAAAGATCGCTGCGCCAACCCACCCGCACAAACAAAAGCGCCCTCCGAAGGGGGGCGCTGTTGATGGGTCGGCATCGGCAGACATGAGTTCAAGGCGTCGGCCGGGAGCGATCGGACGAAGAACGGTCGTTCAGCCCTCGCACACCAAGCCGCGCAGGATCTGGGCGGCCCGCCAGCGCAAGCGGTCGGTTTCGACATTTAGGGCGCTCGAGCAGTCGTCCTCGCGCTCGTCATCGTCGAGATCGGCACCGCAGTAGCGGCAGGTGCGGGGCGACAGCGCATGGGCCACGACGATGTCGGCACGGCCGCGCTGGTAGCTGGCGAGCTCGACCACGTTGTTCGATGCCGTTATGCGTTTCTCAACCATTGCCGCCTCTTGGCCCTGGGCGCGATGAGCGCGCCCCTTCAGCTCTGCCTTGCATGCCACGCGCCGAAGCGTTCATTGTTGGTCATGCTCACGAGCTGATTTATCGCAGAGAAGTTTCGATCAAACGTTCAGGGTTCCCGTCAAATTTTACCTGAGCAATTGAGGCGGCTTTGCAGCCGTGTTGCAGCCGGCCTAACAAGTATTTCCTATCATGTCGCACGCCCTGCATTTTGTGTCGCTTGAAGTGCATAGCGACATACCTGCGAGAGCATCCACTGAGCGAACACGCCGCCCCTCGCAGCTAATAACGAGGCATGAGTGCGGCCGAGACGTGGCGCGGAGCGCGATGTGAAGGGCCATCCTGCGCATGCGCAAAATGCCTGCGGCCCCATAGGAATCGTCGACCCCGCGCGGGGCCGGATCATGACGAGCTACTACGCATCATGATCCCATCTCCTCTCTTGTCTTTGCTCGCGCGATCTCCGCTCAGGCCTCTGTCGCCCGGGATTCGGCTCTTGCCGGATGCTGGCTTAGAGCCACTTCTTCCATTTGAAGATCCAGTACGGCACGATCGCGCAGATCAGCATCAGCCCGAGCGCCATCGGATAGCCGTGAGCCCATTCGAGCTCCGGCATCATCTTGAAGTTCATGCCGTAGATCGATGCGATCAGGGTCGGCGGCATCAGCACCACAGCCATGACCGAGAACAGCTTGATGATGTTGTTCTGCTCGAGATTGACGACGCCGAGCATCGCGTCGAGCACGAAGGTGATCTTGCTGGCGAGGTAGGAGGCGTGGTCGGTCAGCGAGGCGACGTCGCGCTGCATGGTCTTGAGCTGCTCGCGCATGTCCTTCGACCATTTCACGCCTTCGACCACGGCCGACAGGAAGGTGACGAGACGACCGATCGACACCAGGCTCTCGCGCACCTTCGAGGTCAGATCGCCCTTGCGGCCGATCGCGATCAGGATCTGCGAGTACTGCTTGGCGTGGCCGTGCCGCTCATTGTTCGGCTCGAAGATTTCGTGACTGACCTGGTCGATATCAGCGCCGACCTTTTCGAGAATGTCGGCGCAACGATCGATGACGGCGTCGAGCAGCTCCATCAGGACCATCTCGCCAGTGATCCCGGGCGCGCAATTGCGAGCGAGCTTGGCCTCGACCACCGCGAAAGGCCGCGGCTGGTCGTAACGCACCGTCACCAGCCGATGGCCGGCCAGGATGAAGGTGACGGCCGTGGTCCTGGGCATGTCGGTGTCGGAGTGACACATCAGCGTCGCCGTCATGTAGCGGGCGCCGTTCTCGATGTAGAGGCGGCTGGAGATCTCGATCTCCTGCATGTCCTCGCGCGTCGGCACCGCGATCCCCGCGAGTTTCTCGACGGCCCGGTCCTCGGCATTGCTCGGATTGACCAGGTCGACCCAGACCGCGTTGTCGGGTAGGGCCGAGGGATCGGTGATCTCAGCCTTCTTCAGCGCTGCGTCGGACGGGACAAACACCGAGAACATGAAAAGCTCCGAATCGCAGAACGTGGTTTTCGGGGGATTTAGCGGCGGGGCGCTGCCGCCTTGTGACGCAGCTTGGTGACGGGGTCCATCGGCTTTTCAAAGCGGAACCAGCGACCGCCCGACATCGGGGCCACCGTGCCCTGCGGAGCACAGCTGTGGATGAGTGCCCGCAACTTTGCGGCAAAAAGGCAACAATCGCGGCGCTGCAGCGTGACTTGTGCGTGTATCGGCTGGAATTGAGAACGATTTTGACGATAATGGGACATGTGGAATCGCGCTGCAGTGGCGCGGCCGTGCCATTGCAACGTCAGCTGTCAATTGGAATTGGTGACATGTCGCTGAAGGTGAAACTCGGACTCCTGGCCGCCGGCCTGATGCTGTCGGGCTGCATGCAGGCCACGACCTATGAGGCGACCAATACCCAGGCCTTCAAGCCGAAGGACAAGGATCTTCTGGCGAAGGTCCGCTATACCAACACCCCGGTGGCGGAGCCCTATCGGCGCGCGATCGTCGACTACCACCGCAAGGAAGCGCCGGGCTCCATCGTCGTCGATTCCGACAGCCATTACCTGTTCTACGTGCTGGAGGGCGGCAAGGCGATCCGCTACGGCATCACCGTCGGCGAAGAGGCCATGGCCTGGTCGGGCATCGCCAAGGTGGGCGCCATGACCGAGTGGCCGGCCTGGCATCCGACCAAGAGCGAGATCGAGCGGCTTGGCGTGCCGACCTTCGTCGCGGCAGGCCCCGACAATCCGATGGGCTCGCGGGCGATGTACCTCTATGCCAACGGCAAGGATACGCTGTTCCGCATCCACGGCACCAACCAGCCTGAATATATCGGCGCTTCGATCTCCTCGGGCTGCATCCGCCTGACCAATGAGGACGCCATCGACCTCTACAACCGGGTCAAGGTCGGCACCATCGTCGTCGTGCTGGATCCGAAGAAGGGCGATTCGCCGTACAAGCCGCAGATGGCCCTGCAGGGCGGCGGTACCTACGCGGCGATGCAGTAAGCGCCGTCTGGCGGACACGGGATCAAAAGCCGAGAAACGCGTTTAGCAGCCTCTTTGAGAGCGTCGGGCAACCGGCGCTCTTTTGTTTTGGCACGATCGAGGTGTCAGCCCATCGGTTTCACCGCCTCGGCCGTTGAGCGGCGGAGCGGAGGCGGCGAATCGGCAGCGGCAGCGTCGCTCGCCATCAGGACTTGCTCTTGTGCTTCTTCTTGCCGCCTTTTGCAGGGGCAGGCTGCGGAGCGGGAGGCGGCGTCGCGAGCTCGGGATCCTCGGCCTCTGCCGCCGCGGCATCGCCAGATGATGACTCCGACGGCGCCGCCTTCCGTGCGTCCGGCTCCGCCGCGCCCCGCGGCCCAGCGCGACCGGCGGCCTTCTCGCCCTTTGCTTCCTGCTTGGCGCCTTCCTTGGCACCTTCATTGGCCTCCTCCTCGGCCTCCGCCGTCTCGCGCGGCGGCGCGTCGTCGGGCCGGACGGCCGGCATCAGCGGTGCGATCTTCGGCAAGGGATCGAGCACGTCCCACTGGCAGATGCGATAATTGCTGCGGCGCTCCGCGAGATCGAGGTGGATGTGATCCTCATGATACCAGTCCGAGTCCGGGCCCAGCACGGTCGAGAAATGCGTGCAGACCGAATGCAGCACGGCCTCCCGCAGATCGCGCGGCTGGGTGCGGTCGGTGAGTTCGATCATGCGGCCGTCCGCGAGCTTGAAGCCGCGCACGTCGAGCGCGTTGGCCCGGCCATGCTCAGACATCTGCGCTCCGGCAACGTTGTTGCGGCCTCGGCATTGATACGAATCGAAATTATCCAGCGCGGCGATCGGGCTGCCGAGGCGGACGACCAGCGGGGCAACATCGTTGCGGACCCAGTTGGCGACCGTAGACGCCATCGTGCAGCGCATCACCGCCGCCGGCGTCACCGCCACCCGCCGCTTGTCCGGCAGCACCACCGCCTCCAGCCGCACCAGGTCGTCGCCGCCGCAGGCCCCCGGCCCCTTGATCGGCGGTATCGAGGGCGCAATCGCGATCTCCTCGGTCAGCGCGATTCGGCAGGCGGATGGCTGCGGCGCGGGCGGTGCCTTGGCCTCCTTTGCCCCCTCCTTGCCTCCGTCGGTCCCCTCCTCCCGGGCGGCGTCCTTGGTCTGCTCGCGGGAGGCGGGCTGCGGTGCCGATTCGGGACGTGGCCGTGGCAGCGGCACGGCCGCGAGCGGATGCTCCCTTTGCGCTGCGGCCGCTGCCGGGGCGCGATGGTGTGACGGGTCAGCCGCCCCGGACCGTGCGGCCGCCGGCGCTGCGGCCATGAGGCAGCTCAATGCCACCGCCGTGGCCGTGGCGCTAACCATCGCCCTGGCCGCGACCTCGTTACCCCTACAAGCCCATTTGCGCGCGCTGCTGCGCGCGCTAAAATTCACGGAACAGACCAAAAGACCCTCGCTGCCCTAAAGCGAATACCACCGGAGGAACGACCTGATGCTTGGTTTGATGCAAGACTGGCCCCTGCTTTGTCACCGGATCATCGAGCATGCGGCGACAATCCACGGCTCCCAGGAGGTCGTGACCCGCTCGGTCGAAGGCCCCATCGTTCGCACCACCTATCGGCAAATCCACGACCGCGCTCTCAAGGTTTCACAGAAGCTGACGCGCGACGGCATCAAGCTCGGCGACCGCGTCGCCACCATTGCCTGGAATACCGCTCGTCATCTCGAGGTCTGGTACGGCATTATGGGAATCGGTGCGATCTGTCACACGGTCAATCCGCGCCTGTTTCCGGAGCAGATCGCCTGGATCGTCAACCACGCCCAGGACCGCATCGTCATCACCGATCTGACCTTCGTGCCGCTGTTGGAAAAGCTCGCCGACAAGCTGCCGAGCGTCGAGCGCTACGTGGTGCTGACCGATGCCGCGCATATGCCGCAGACGACGCTGAAGAACGCGGTTGCCTACGAATCGTGGATCGGCGAGGCCGATGGCGACTTCAAATGGAGCACCTTCGACGAGAACACCGCGGCGGCGATGTGCTACACGTCCGGCACCACGGGCGATCCCAAGGGCGTGCTGTATTCGCATCGGTCCAACGTGCTCCACGCGTTGATGGCCAACTCCCGCGATTCGCTGGGCACGTCGGCCGGCGATACAATGCTTCCGGTGGTTCCGCTGTTCCATGCCAACAGCTGGGGCATCGCGTTCTCCGCGCCTTCGATGGGCACCAAGCTGGTGATGCCCGGCCCCAAGCTCGACGGCGCCTCGGTCTACGAGCTGCTCGACACCGAGAAGGTGACCTACACCGCCGGCGTGCCGACGGTGTGGCTGATGCTGCTGCAGCACATGCAGGCGCATAAGCTGACGCTGCCGCATCTGAAGATGGTGGTGTGCGGCGGCTCGGCGATGCCGCGCTCGATGATCCAGTCCTTCCTCGACATGGGCATCGGCGTGCGTCACGCCTGGGGCATGACCGAGATGAGCCCGATCGGCACGCTCGCCACCCTGAAGCCGCCGTTCCTCACTGCCGAGGGTGACGCGAAGCTCGACGTGCTGCAGACCCAGGGCTTCCCGCCGTTCGGCGTCGAGATGAAGATCACCGACGATGCCGGCGCCGAGCTGCCGTGGGACGGCAAGACCTTCGGCCGGCTCAAGGTGTCGGGCCCAGCGGTGTCCAAGGCCTACTACAAAGTCGACAGCAACATCCTCGACGAGGAAGGCTTCTTCGACACCGGCGACGTCGCCACCGTCGACGAGCATGGCTTCATGCGCATCACCGACCGCTCCAAGGACGTCATCAAGTCCGGCGGCGAGTGGATCTCCTCGATCGACCTCGAGAACCTCGCAGTCGGCCACCCCGCCGTGGCGGAGGCCGCCGTGATCGGCGTCTATCATCCGAAATGGGACGAGCGTCCGCTGCTGATCGTCCAGCTCAAGCAGGGCCAGACGGCAACCCGCGAGGACATCCTGAAATTCATGGAAGGCAAGATCGCCAAGTGGTGGATGCCCGATGACGTCGCTTTCGTCGACGGCATCCCGCACACCGCGACAGGCAAGATCCTCAAGACCGCGCTGCGCGAGCAGTTCAAGGCATATCGCTTCCCCAACGCCGCGGCCTGACGCGCCTAGCTGAGCTTCGAATCAGAGCGGCCCCTCCGGCGATGGTGGGGCCGCTTCTGTCTGGGCCGAAAGCCCCTGCGATCGTCGCCTCGCTCCAGGGCTGTCCCGTCGATCTCGTGAACCTCAAGGGTGCTGGCAAAGTCCTTGAATTTGCGTCATCCCCATGGTCTCTCAGATGGCGACGGCCATCGACCATGATGGCTCAACCCCGGCAGCTCCCGACCCGATGGCCCGCAGGTTCCACGCCCCCTATCTGTCGGAGCCGACCTCCAGCCTCGCGACCTGGACCCGCAACCTCGCGGTGTTCTCCGTCGTCGCCGTGGTCGTCTCGATCCTGATCCTGCGCTTCGACTTCCTGGAGATGAAGCCGGCGCTGGCGACCTTCTTCGGCGCGCTCGGCCTCGCGGTGCTGTCGATCCTGCTCGGCCTCGCCGCCTTCGTCGCGATCTGGCGCAATGGCAGCCGCGGCATGAGCCGCGTCCTGCTTGCCTTCATGATCGATGCGGTCGTGCTGGCCTACCCCGCTTATCTCGCGCTTCAATACCGCAAGCTGCCGAAGATCTACGACATCACCACGGATCCCGTCGACCCGCCGCGCTTCGAGGCGCTGGCGCCGTTGCGCAACGGCGACGGCACCAACACCGCCGTCTACGCCGGTCTGTATTCGTGGGAGCAACAGCGGACGATCTACCCGGACATCGAGCCGGTGCAGATCGAGCTTCCGCCCGACCGCGCCTATGCGGTCGCGCTGAAGCTGATCAACCGGCGCAAATGGTTCATCGTCGACGAACGCGCGCCGCAGCCGCCGCGCCGCGAGGGCCGCATCGAGGCGGTCGCACGCACGCCGATCATGGGCTTCCGCGAGGACATCTCGATCCGCGTCAAGCCCGACGGCGAGGACTCCCGGATCGATGTGCGCTCCGCCTCGCGCTATTTCGATTCCGATCTCGGCAGCAACGCATCACGCGTGACGAAACTGCTGGAGGATCTGTCCAACGCCGGTGAGGCCGAGGCGCAGAAGCCGGTGAAGAAGGTCACGCCGCCGCCGGTGGCCGCGAAGGGAAATGCGAAGACGGTGAAGAAGTGAAACGGGCGAATGGCGAATAGGGAGTAGCGAATACGGAATGAAGTCGCTCAGGCCTGTGCTCGCTCACCTGTTCGCTACTCCCTATTCGCCTTTCGCTACGCCAGCCGATAAGTCCCACCGATGACCGGATCGCCCTCGGTCGCCACGATGCCGCGAGCCACAAGGTCTTCCAGATGGGCCAGCACGGAATAGCCCGCTGCCGTGGTGAGCCGGGGATCGATGCCGATATAGATCGCGCGCACCATGGTCGGGATGTCCGCTTCGCCCTTGGCGAGGCGATGCAGGATCGAGGCTTCACGGGCCTGGCGGTGGCGCAGCAGGAAGCGGGTGTAGCGCGGGCCCTCGGGAATCTCGGGGCCATGGCCCGAGAAATAGAGATCCTCCGGCCGGCCCGCGAGCCGCTCCAGCGAGGCCATGTAGTCAACCATCGAGCCATCGGGCGGCGCCACGATCGACGTGGCCCAGCCCATCACGTGATCGCCGACGAAGGTCGTGCTGCGCTCGCTCCAGGCGAAAGCGAGATGATTGGCTGTATGCCCGGGCGTCGCCACCGCCTCGAGCTGCCACCCCTGCCCTTCGATCACGTCGCCGTCGGCGATCGCGACATCCGGCGCGAAGTCGCGGTCGACGCCGGATTCCGGACTGTGCTTCTCGCTCTCATAGCGCGGCCGCGAGGCGCGGTGCGGACCCTCGGCATAGACCGTGGCGCCAGTCGCAGCCTTCAAACGTCCGGTGTTCGGCGAGTGGTCACGATGCGTATGCGTGACGATGATATGGGTCACCGTCTCCCCGCGGACGGCATCCAGCAGCGCCTGCGCATGCGCCTCGTTATCCGGGCCGGGATCAATGATCGCGACGTTGCCGCGGCCGACGATGTAGCTGACGGTGCCGGTGAAGGTGAAGGGACTCGGATTGTTGCAGAGAACGCGGCGAATGCCTGGCCGCACCTCGTCCACTTGTCCAGCGACGAGCGGGAAGCTGCGGTTGAACGGGATGTCGTCATTGTCGGCCATGGCGTGCCTTCCTGCATGGGGCACACAGTCACCCCACTCTCCGCCGTCATACCCCGCGAAAGCGGGGTATCCAGTACTCCGAGACGGTCATGAGTCTCGATGAGCCGGCGATTACTGGATCGTCCGCCTTCGCGGACGATGACAGTGGTGAGCGCGATGGCGACCGCCCATCTCGCGGGCGGAGGCGACGCGCGTCGCGTAGCGCCCTTAGAAGAACGCCTGAATACCCGTGATCGCCCGGCCGAGGATCAGGGCGTGGACGTCGTGCGTCCCCTCATAGGTGTTGACCGTCTCGAGGTTGGAGACGTGGCGCATCACGTGATACTCGATCTGGATGCCGTTGCCGCCGTGCATGTCGCGGGCAACGCGGGCGATGTCGAGCGCCTTGCCGCAATTGTTGCGCTTGACGATCGAGATCATCTCGGGGGCCATCTTGCCCTCGTCCATCAGCCGGCCGACGCGAAGCGAGCCCTGCAGGCCGAGCGCGATCTCGGTCTCCATGTCGGCGAGCTTCTTCTGCACCAGCTGGGTGGCGGCGAGCGGACGGCCGAACTGCTTGCGGTCCAGCGTGTACTGGCGGGCGCGCTGCATGCAGTCCTCGGCGGCGCCGAGCACGCCCCAGGAGATGCCGTAACGGGCGCGGTTGAGGCAGCCGAACGGCCCCTTGAGGCCGGAGACGTTGGGCAGCAGCGCGCTCTCCGGCACCACCACGCCATCCATCACGATCTCACCGGTGATCGAAGCACGCAGCGAGAGCTTGCCACCGATCTTCGGCGCCGACAGGCCCTTCATGCCCTTCTCGAGGATGAAGCCGCGGATCTGGTTGTCATGCGCGGCCGACTTGGCCCACACCACGAACACGTCGGCGATCGGCGCGTTCGAGATCCACATCTTGCTGCCGGTCAGCCGATAGCCGTCGGCCACCTTTTCCGCGCGCGTCTTCATGCCGGCCGGATCGGAGCCGGCGTCCGGCTCGGTCAGGCCGAAGCAGCCGACCCATTCGCCGCTGGCGAGCTTCGGGAGATATTTCTTGCGCTGGTTCTCGTCGCCATAGGCGTAGATCGGATACATCACCAGCGACGACTGCACCGAGTTCATCGAGCGGTAGCCGGAATCGACGCGCTCGATCTCGCGCGCCACGAGGCCGTAGGCGACGTAGCTCGCATTGGCGCAGCCATATTCTTCCGGCAGCGTGATGCCGATCAGGCCGAGCTCGCCCATCTCGTTGAAGATCTCGCGGTCGGTCTTCTCCTCGAGATAGGCCTTGGTCACGCGCGGCAGCAGCTTGTCCTGGGCATAGGCGCGCGCGGTGTCACGCACCATGCGCTCGTCCTCGGTCAATTGCTCGTCCAGCAGGAAGGGATCGTCCCACTGGAAGCTCGACTGGGCCGGCTTGTCCTTTGCCTGAGGGCGCGCGCTCATGAATGGTCCTTTCGCGTCTCGCTGCGCACGGGTCGCAGCCGTCTGGAGGTTAAATCCTGGAAGTTCAGCCTTCAAGCCGCTCATTAGCGACGATCTCGATGCCGAACCCCGACAGGCCCTTGTAGTCATGGGCCGACGAGGTCAGGTTCCGGATCGACGTCACGCCGAGATCGCGCAGAATTTGCGCACCGACACCGACCTCGCGCCACTGACGGTGGCGATCGGCCTCTGCGGTATGCGGCTCCGTGACCGGCTCGACCGGAACGCCGGCCGCGCCGTCACGCAGATAGATCAGCACGCCACGGCCGGCCTGCTTGAAGTGCTGCAGCACCGCTTGAATACGCTGCGGACCCGCAATCAGATCCTTCACGATGTTGGGCTTGTGCAAGCGCGTCAGCACGTTCTTGCCGTCGCCGATGCCGTTGTAGACGAACGCCGCATGGGTGATCGGATCGAACGGCGAGCGATAAGCGAAGCCCTGCAACGGCCCGATCGGGCTTTCGGTGGTGAAGGTCGACACCCGCTCGATCAGCTTCTCGCGCGCCTGCCGGTAGGAGATCAGATCGGCGATCGTGACGTGCTTGAGATTGTGGGCGGCGGCGAAGCGGACGACCTGCTCGCCCTTCATCACGGTGCCGTCGTCGTTCATCAACTCCGAGATGACGCCGACCGGCGGCAGCCCCGAGAGCTTGCAGAGATCGACCGCCGCCTCGGTATGGCCCGAGCGCAGCAGCACACCGCCGTCACGCGCGATCAGCGGGAAGATATGGCCGGGGCGTGCGAAATCAGCGGCGCCGGCATTCGGATTGGCGAGCGCACGGCAGCAGGAGGCGCGCTCTTCGGCGGAGATGCCTGTGCCGCCATCCGGCTTGTAGTCGATCGAGACGGTGAAGGCCGTGGTATGATTGGAGTCGTTGTGAGCGACCATCGGATCGAGACGCAACCGCCGTGCGTCCTCAGCCGTGATCGGGGCGCAGACGATGCCCGAGGTGTGACGGATGATGAACGCCATCTTGTCGGGCGTGCAGAGCGAGGCCGCCACGATCAGATCGCCTTCCCCTTCGCGATCGTCATCGTCGGTCACGACGACCATCTCGCCCTTGGCGAAGGCGTACAGAACTTCCTGGATCGAGTCGGCCATTACAAGTCTCGCTGCTTTTCCGGGGTGCTTTAGCCGGGATCGCGGGCGCGCGCCAGAGCAGCGGAACCGCGGCTCGAAAGTCGGCCTTCCCCGGAAAAGGACCTGTCCCGTGGGGACAAGCGCCCTGGTATCTGTTTAAAGTCGCGGCAAATTGAGAACAAGGGAGGCGTGCCTCATGGCCGCATTCGATTTTGCACCGCTCCTCGGCCCCGGCCTGCCGCCGCCGGCCGCGCGCTGGACCGGACTTGCAAGATACAGCTTCGTCGGCGGCAACAATGACGCTGACGCCGTGCCGGTCGAAGACTTGCGCGCCGCGGCTGACGCCGTGCTGGCCCGCGAAGGCCGTTCCCTGGCGACCTACGGCCTCGCCCATGGACCGCAGGGCTATCGGCCATTGCGGGACTTCCTGGCCGCCAAGCTGGCGCGCGACGCCGGCCTATCGGCCCGGGCGGACGACATCATGATCCTGTCCGGCTCGTTGCAGGGGCTCGACCTGGTCAACCAGGCGCTGCTCACGCGCGGCGACACCGTGCTGGTCGAGCAGGACAATTACCAGGGCACGCTGACGCGGCTGGCGCGGCTCGGTGTGAAGGTCATCGGCATCCCGCTCGACCGGGACGGCATGCGAACGGACGTGCTGGCCACCGTGCTGGCCGATTTGAAGGATCGCGGCATCCGGCCGAAATACATCTATACCATTCCCACGGTGCAGAACCCGACCGGCACCATCATGCCGGAGAACCGCCGCGCCGAGCTGTTGTGGCTGTCGCGCGCCTATGGCGTGCCGGTGTTCGAGGACGACTGTTATGCCGACTTGATCTGGGAGGGCAAACGGCCGCGCGCGATCCATGGCATGTCCGACCATGGCGGCGTCATCCACCTCGGCTCATTCTCGAAATCGGTCGCACCTGCCCTGCGCGTCGGCTTTCTGGTCGCGCCCTGGGAGATCATGTCGGTGCTGCTCGCACTCAAGACCGACGCCGGCTCGGGCGCCCTCGAGCAGATGGTGCTGGCAGAATACTGCAAGCCGCATTTCGCGAGCCACGTGCCGCAACTGGTGCGCGGGCTGCGCGCCAAGCTGGACACCCTGATCGACGCGCTCAATGCCGAGTTTGGAACGGCCGCCGAGTTCGAGCCGCCGAAGGGCGGTATCTTTCTCTGGGTCAAGCTGCCGGACCAGGTCGACGCGATGAAGCTCTCGCAGGCCGCACTCAAGCGCGGCGTGTCGATCAATCCGGGACCGGAATGGTCGACCGACGCCGCGCATGCGCGAAGCCGCGTGAGGCTGTGCTTTGCCAGCCCCTCGCATCAGGAGATCCGGGAGGGCATCGCCGTCCTCGCGGAGGTCTGCCGCGACGAGTTCGGCGTGCCCAAGCGTTCGGCGAACGTGGAGCGAAGCAGCGCGACCGAATGATCGCGCCGCTGCTTCATCGGACCGAGAACGGCGACTGATACGGTCGGCCGAATGGCACGCCGTTGATCACGGTCTGGACCGGCTTCAGCTGCAGCTTGCCCTCGCGCCTGTTGCCTCGCGTGTCCAGGAAGCTGACGGGCCCTTCGACCAGATCCATGATCGCGATATCGGCCGGCGCACCCACCTGCAAGGTGCCGAGCTTGGGCGTCCGGCTGATGATCTTGGCCGGCGCCGAGGTTGCCATGCTCACCACCTGCTCCAGGGAGAACCCCATCGCCAGGAATTTGCCCATGACGTTGGGCAGGAACGGCATGCCCGGTGAATTGCCCGAGAACACATGGATGTCCGAGGAGATGACATCGGGTCCGCAGCCGCCGGGGATCGCCACCTCGGCCACCGTGAAGTCGAAGCTGCCGCCGCCATGACCGACATCGAACAGCACGCCTCGCTGCTTGGCGGCGAGCGCCGCCGGCAGCAGCTTGCCGTCCTGGACGATGTTGGTGAAGGCGCCGCCGAGGTTCGGCGCGCCGGAATAGGCATGGGTCAGGACATCGCCGGGCCGCAACAGGTCCAGGATCTGGGACATCAGCTCGGCGGTCTCGACGCCCCCGATATGCACCATCATCCGCGCCGGCCAGCCGCATAGCTCACAAGCCTTGATGGCGCGCTTCAACGGCTCGAGCCCGTGCTTGAAGATCACGTTCTCGGACATCCGAACCTTGACCCCGAGCAGGAAGTCCGGGTTCTCGGCCAGCGCCATGGCGCAGGCGTCCACCTGCGCATTGTCGATGTTGTAGAGCTCGGCGACCGGGAACGCCGACAGGCCGTTGTTGGCGATATGGATGAAGGCGTAGATGCGTGCGCGCGACTGCGCCGCGATGAAGCGGCGCAGCGCGGCCACGTTGTTCACCCCGGCGTCGCCCGCCGAGACCACCGTCGTGGTACCCTGGAACTGCACCAGCTCGTCCGGCGGAATCCCGATCGCCGAACCATAGGGATAGACATGGCTGTGAAGGTCGATGAGGCCCGGCATCACCAGCCGGCCGGCGGCATCGATCGACCGCAGCGCCCGGTCGGCAGCAATCTCCGGCTCGATCGCCTCGACGACGCCCCAGCGGATTCCGACGTCCCGCTTGCCGCGCAGCGATTGGCTGGGGTCGATCACGTCGCCGCCTTTGATGAGGATGTCGAACTTGTCGGCCGGACCCATGGCGGCATCAGCAGGCCTCGACATCGCGGCCATGGCGGCCGCTCCGGACGACAGCAGGAAATTGCGGCGCGACAGCGCGGACATGTTCAGCCTCCCCAAGCTTGTTTGTAGTTGCCGGGAGCATGCGCCTCGCCCTCCGGTCCAGCAAGGCCGGCTCGAAAAGATTGAGACTTTCTGTCAACCGTCCCAGCTCAGGTCTGACGTTGCGCAGTTGACGCAGTGCATTAAGATGTCCCGGCAGTCATCTCCGCGAGACCGCATGACATCGATCTTCCGCCCGCTCCTTGCGATCCTCCTCCTCGCATCATCATTCGCGTCGGCTGCTTCGGCCGGTGATGCCGTCGACGCCGCGCGGGCCTGGGGCTTGATCGGGACATGGGCGGCCGATTGCAGCGTGCCGGCGGTCAAGGGCCGCGGCGCCATCATCTCCTACGAAGTCACGTCCGATGGCCAGCTGATCTATCGCCGCGATCATGATCCGTCCGACGTCAACGAGGTGGCCAGCGCGCGCATCGAGCCCGACCAGACGCTGGTGCTCTCGATCGTGCTGCCGAAGGCGCGGCAGACGCGCGAGAACGGCATCGTGAGGACATCGGACGGCGGCATTCGCTCGCTGTTCAATCGCGGCGAGGACGGCAGCTACACCATTCGCGAGGCGCGGTTCGTCGCCAATGGCAGGCCGACTCCGGCTCTCAGAAAGTGCGACTGACCGGGACAAAAGTCGCGCCAGGCCAGCACGGCGCTCGTGCCTCAAACGAAATCTGAACGTACATTCAGCAACTTCGTAGAAGTTCCTGCGGAACGTTCTTGCACACTTCAAGTTGACCTCGCGCAATTCATCCTGGAGGACAACATGAAGAAGCTCGCTCTTGCACTCGCGTCGCTCTCGGTCATCGCGCTGGCGGTGCCGTCGATCGCCAGCGCCGAGACCGTCATTATCAAGCGCGGCGGCCACCACCATCACGGCTGGGATCGCTCGCGCGCCGAGTACCGCGTGCATCGCCACGTCGTTCCCCGCTACGTCCGTCCGTATCACCGCCACCACGACCGCACGGTGGTGATCAAGCGCTACTGATCCGCTGCGCAGACAAGGAAATGGCCCCGCACGGGGCCATTTTTCTGTTGATCGCAGCACGTGCTCTGCCGACGTCAGCGATCCCAGTCCGGCGCGAAGCCCGGATTGACGAAGCGCTTGTCCTTCGGGAGTACTGCGATCGTCTGGCGGTCCTCGTCATCGAGTCGAACCTTCATCGCATCCCAGTTGGCCTGCTGGCTTTCCTTGCGGCCGGCCTTGGGGATCGCCGCGACTCCGTCCTGGTCCAGCAGCCATTTCAGTGCGACCTGCGCGGCGCTCGCGCCGTGCTTGCGGCCGATCGCGGCAAGCGTCTCGTCGGCGGCGGCACGTCCCTGCGCCAGCGGACAATAGGCGACCAAGGGGATCGACCGGCTGGCCATGTAGGCCATCAGCTTCGATTGGTCGAGCATCACGTGATACTCGACCTGATTGCAGGCGATCGGCGCCTGGATGTCCTCGACGGCCTGCTTCAGCAGCGCGACCGTGAAGTTGGCGACGCCGATGGCACGGGTGCGGCCCTCCTCCTTCAGCTTCAGCAGCGTGTCCAGCGCGGCCGGAAGATTCATTCCCTTGGCCGGCCAATGGATGAGATAGAGATCGACGAAGTCCAGCCTGAGCTTCTTCAAGCTGGTGTCGAACGCGCGGCGGATCGAGTCCGGCGCGAGATTTTCCGGCCAGACCTTTGTCGTGACATGCAATTCCTCCCGCACCACCGACGCCGCGGCGAGCGCGGCGCCGATCGCATCCTCGTTGGCGTACATCTCGGCGGTGTCGATGTGACGATAACCGAGCGCGAGCGCGCTCTCGACGGCCTCGCGGCATACCGTGCCCTGCATGCGAAACGTGCCAAGGCCAAGCTTCGGCAGACGGATACCCTGCGTTTCAATGACGTTCATGACTTCTCCTGGAGACGCGCCAACCGGCGGCCGAGCGGATGCTGGCGGCAGCCTCGGAACATCAAGACCTTGGCGGGATCGGCTCAGCTTGCCTGCGCGGCGCTTGGCAGTTCAAGCGGGCCGGCATCCGACCTCAATCAAGATATCGGGAGATTGGTTCCGTCTTGGAGGACCAGCATCCGGCTCAACGCCAGCCGCAGATTCCGCCGTTTCCCGGCCGGCAAGGCCAGGTCTGAATCCGCGTGTCCATCGCCTGCGCATCCAGCGGATTGCCGCGCCGCTGCGCGAGTCGGTTGCGGGCCGCGCCGCGCGGCCGCTCCGCCGTCCGTGCGGCCTGAGGCCGGCGGGCGACGTTGGCATGCGGGACGATCGCGGTGATATCCGAATCCACCGGCAGCCGGGACGCGACAGTTGGCCGGTCGGTCCGAGCCTCGATAGGAACGGGCTCGAAATGCGCCTCGGGTCCAAGTGGCTCCGGCGACAAGACGGCCTTCGACAAGTCGAGCCGGAGGAAGTCACCCGGCTGATATGTACCTGCGATGGATTCCGTTCCCGTGAGCAACACGGCGCAAGTGACCGTGCCGATGAACGCTCTCAAGACCATCCCGTCCTCCCGTCTTCCCGCGCAACCTCAATTGCGCGCCCCTGCTGCGAGATCCCCTGGCGACACGGATTGCAACGTCGACCGCCGCAAGCGCTCAGCGCTTTGACCCGCACCGTGATGTTCGTTGATCGCCCGTTATCGGTTAGGAGAAAAAAGCCCAACAACCGCCGGTCGTTCGACGCATCATATCCAAAGTTCCGCCGCCGTCTCTGATGTAGGTCGCGGCGTCGCCTTTTCCAGGCCTTAAACTGCGAGTCACGGTTACCGCTGTGCACGCAAACGGGCGCTTGCCACATAAGTCATACTAATCGGATGATTGGATCTTGATGCGGCAACGCAGCGTCTCAGCTGCTCCCGTTGCGATATGCATAATGCCAGGCTTGGCCATGAACTCCGCATCAAAATCGAGCGGGCTCGCAAATCCGCGCCAAGGCTCGATGCACAGGAACGGCGCGCCGCCCGGCTTCGACCAAATGCCGAGCTCGCGGAAACCGTCCCAGCTGATGTCGAGGGCCGGTCCCCTGCTCCCGACCAGGCGAACCGAGCGGCTCAAGGGCTGATCCAGGATCACGGCATCGTTCTCGAAAAGGCGTTCGTTCAACGACAGCACGCGCCCTTCGATCGGCGAGCGCTCCGGCCGCTCGCACAGCAAGCCACCGGTCAGGCGCCGGATCGGTGCCGGCTCGGGTTCGGCAAAGACCAGGCGATAGCTGTCTTTCGGCTCGCCCGGGAGCAACGGCCAGTTGAAGGCGGGATGTGCGCCGAACGAGGCCGGCAGCACCTCCGCGCCGGGGTTCGCGATCTCGACCACCATGTCGAGCGCATCGGCGGTGATCCGGTAGCTCAACGTCAGGCGGAAGGCGAAGGGATAGCGCGCTTGCGTCGTCTGGTCGTCGGTCAGTTGCAGTATGCAGGCCTCCGCGCCACGCTCCAACCACGTGAAGCGCAGGTCACGCGCAAAGCCATGCTGCGTCATCGGATAGGTTCGGCCGCCGTGGTGGAGCTGGTCATTCTTGAGCCGGCCGACGATCGGAAACAGCCAGGGCGCATGACGCGGCCACGCAGCGCCTGCTTGCCAGAGCAACTCCAGATCATTGGCCGTCTTCAGCGAGCACAGCTCGGCACCATCCGCCTTGATCGTCGCAGTGATGCCGCCTGCGCTGATCGTGTGAAGGTCGTCGCTCATCGGTCACCGCCCAGGTCGCAAAAGCGCACGAGGTGATGCCGGATTGCGCCGCCAACGTCCAGAGGCCTGCGATCACCGCTCCCCCACGAGCAGCCGGTATCGGACCTGATCGAGGATGACGGCGAGCACCAGCAGCGAGCCAAGCAGCACCATCTGCATGTAGGAACCGATCTGCGCGATGTTCATGCCGTTCTGCAAGAGCACGATGAAGAAGCCACCGAGCACGACGTTCTCGACCCGGCCGATGCCGCCATGCAGCGACACGCCGGCGATGACGCAGGCCGCGATCGACTCCAGCGCGATGGTGCCGCCGAGATTGGTCTCACCGGAGCCGACGCGGGCGGTCAGCAGCAGGCCCGCGACGGAAGCCAGCAGCGCGCATAGCGCATAGGCGATGAACAGCACCTTCGTGGTGTTGACGCCCGACAGCCGAGCCGCCTTGGCGTTGCCGCCGACCGCCTGGATGTGCTTGCCGAGCCGGGTGCGGTTCATCACCAGCCAGATCGTGCTGGCCGCCACCACGGCGACCAGCACGGGGACCGGAATGTCGAACACACGGCCGAAGCCGAGGACGTCGCCGAACTCATAGGGCACGCCGGACACCGGCACGCCGCCGGTCAGGAACAGCGCGATGCCGGCGCCGACCGACTGCACGCCCAGCGTCATGATGAAGGGCGAGACGCCGAACACGGCAATTCCAAGCCCGTTGATGCTGCCGATGACGAGCGCCGCCGCAAGCCCGGCGCAGCAGCCGAGCACGATCACCAGCCACAGCATGTCCGACGGTAGCATATGCGACAGCGTCACCATCGCGAGCGCCGAGACCACAGATGTCAGCGCGATGGCCGTACCGACCGAGAGGTCGAAGCCGCCGGTGACCAGCGCCAGCATCTGACCGAGCGAGACCAGGATCAGGTAGACCGACTGCCGCGCGACGTTGGTCAGGTTCTGCAGCGCCAAGAATTCCTTGGACACCAGCGAGAACGCGATCAGGGTGGCGACCAGGAAGAACGGCAGCACACCGACGCGCAGGAACAGCGCGCGCAGGCCCGTGAGCACCGCATTGGCGCCGCGTGGCGCGGCCGTGTCCTCGGCAATTGTCGTCGTTGGCATGCTCACGCCGCGCTCTCCGTTTCGGCAAAGAAATGTTTCAAGACGTTCTCTTCCGCGATCGCGTCGCCGGAGAGCTCGGCCGCGATGCGGCCCTTGGCGAACACCAGCAAGCGATGTGACAGGTTCATCACCTCCGGGAGGTCGGAGGAGATCACGACCACGGCCTTGCCGGCCTCCGCGATGTCCTTGATCAGCTGGTACAGCGCCATGCGCGTGCCCATGTCGACGCCGACCGTCGGCTCGTCGAAGATGTAGACGTCGCGGTTGTCGCCAAACCCCTTGCCGAACAGCACCTTCTGCTGGTTGCCGCCAGACAGTTTCGACACCGCGCGATCCATCGCCCCCTTGGCGATGCCGACCTTGTTGCCGATCGCATCCGTCAGCGCGCGGCTGCGGCGCGGCCCCACGAAGCCGAGCGGACCCGCAACGTCGTTGCGGTCGAGCAGGCTGAGCTCGATGTTGCCGCGGGCGCTCGCGGTCATCTGCAGGCCCTCGCTCTTGCGGTCGGACGGCAGGAAGAACACGCCGTCCTTGAGCAGCGCGCGCGTCGACGCGCCAGTGACGTCGCGGCCCTTCAAAGTCACCTTGCCGGCCTGCAACGGCTGAAGCCCCATCGCCGCGCGCCAGATCCGCGATTTGCCGCTGCCGACGAGACCGGCGCAGCCGAGCACCTCGCCGGCGCGCACCTCAAGGCTTGCGCCATGGACGCCCGCGGTGCGGATGCCCTCCAGCGTCATGACCACGGCGCCATCGGTACGATAGGCGATCTTCGGATAGACCTGATCGACCGCGCGCCCCGTCATCAGCTCGATCAGCTCGCGTTCCGAGGTGCCGCGCGCCGGGACGGTCGCGATCAAGCGGCCGTCGCGCAGGATCGAGATGCGGTCGGCGATCTCTTGGAATTCCTGGATCCGGTGCGAAATATAGATGATGCCGACGCCGGAGGCGGCCGCCTTGCCGATGAAGCCGAACAGGCGCTCGGTCTCGCGCTCGGTGAGCGAGGCCGTCGGCTCGTCGAGGATGAGCACGCGGGCATTCGACAGAAAAGCCTTGGCGATCTCCACCATCTGCTGCTGCGCGCGCGACAGGCTGGACGCGGGACGCGTCACCTCGATGTCGAAATCGAGCTCGGCAAACAGTTTGCGCGCGCCGGCCAGCATGGCGCGGCGATCCGTCAGCGGCCCGCGCATCAGCTCGCGGCCGAGATAGAGATTCTCGAACACCGGCAAGGTGGGCACCAGGGAGAATTCCTGGAACACGGTGCCGATGCCGGCCTTGGCCGCGTCGTGCACCGAATGAAAGCTCACCTCGTCTCCCGCGATGCGGATGGTGCCGGTGGTCGGCCGGAAGACGCCGGAGAGAATCGAGATCAAGGTCGACTTGCCGGCGCCGTTCTCGCCGAACAGCACATGCACCTCGCCGCGCTCGACCTTGAGATGAACGCCGCTGAGTGCCTTGACGCCGGGAAACTCCTTGGTGATCCCGGTCATCTCGACCAGCGGTGCAGCTAGGCTACTCATCATCGGCCCCCTTGCGATGCGGCCCTGCGCCCGTCAGGGAACAGAGGCAGAGCCGCACCTGACCCCCGCTCAGTTGAAGACGGGCTTGAAGCCGTCCGGGGGAAGGATGTTCGCCGGCGGCACCTTGCCGATATTGGCGGAGTCGACCACGAAGATCTTCGGACCGACGTGCTTGACGTAGTCCTTGCCTTCGAGGATGCGCACGGCCTGGTCGACCGCGATACGGCCCTGGATGACCATGGAGTCGGCGGGCGCTGCCATGATCAGGCCGCGCTTGATGCCCTCATAGACGCCGGGCGTCATGTAGAAGGCGAGCAGGTCGACCTTGCCCTTCAGCCCGCGCTCGCGGATCAGGCCCTGCGCCGCTTCGGCGGTGACGGCCGTACCGGCGACGTAGCGGATGTTCGGCGCGGCCTGCAGCGCGTCCTCGACCAGCTTGGCCTGCACCTCCTTGCCGGTGTCGCCATATTTCGGCTCCAGCACCTTGATCGCCGAGCCCTTCACCGCGTCCATGAAGCCCTTGTTGGCGGCCTCGACCCAGCCGGCGCCGGCCGGGCCCGGGAACCAGCCGACCACGACCTCGGGCGTGCCGGCCGGATGCTTCTTGGCGAGATAGCTGCCGGTCTCCGCGCCCATCGTGTAGAACGACACCAGCGACTTGGCCGAAATATCCGGCGAGGAGATGCCGTTGACGAGGTCGATCACCGGGATCTTCTTCTTGGCGATCTCCCCGATCACCTTGTTGAGGCCATCGGCCGAGATCGCGCCGATGATGACCGCATCAGTGCCCGACGCGACGCAGTCCTCGATCTGCGAGATCTGCTTGTTGAGCTCGGTGTAGCCGCCGGCCTCGACCAGGTTCATCTTGACGCCCAGGCGCTTCGCCTCCTCCGCGACGCCATAGTCGACGCCGAGCCAATAGGCGTCCTTCATGTGCGGGAACGAGACGCACAGCTTCCACGGCTTCGAGGCCTTCTCCAGCGGGACATATTTGACATCCCACGGCTTGCCGTCGGCCGCGAACGGCGGCTCGATCTTGGAGGCGTCGTAGGGATACCAATCGGCAGCATGGGCGCCGGCCGACAGCACCAGCGCCGACGACGCCAGGAGAACACGAACCAAACTCTTCATTGAACTACCCCTTTGTCATTCAGTCTTGAAACCCGGCACAAGCCCGCCGCACCGAAGTGCGGTCAGGCCAATGCCGCCCGGATCTTCTGCAGAAGAGCTTTGCGATCGGCGCGCGCCGCGAGCGCGCCATCCATGTCGATCTCGACGAAGCGCGTCGGCATGTTCGGCTGCAACTGGCCGATCAGGTCCATGTCGGCCGAGATGACCGTGCCGACCATGAAGTAGCCGCCGCCGGAGACGGCATCGCGATGCAGGATGATCGGCTCCTTGCCGCCGGGCACCTGGATCGAGCCGTAGGGATAACAACTGTCGACGATGTTGGAGGGATCGGAGCCGGCCCCGAACGGCTGCTCGCGCTCGACGAATTTCAGCGCCTGGCCGCCGCGGAAGCGATAGCCCATGCGGTCGGCCTCGGGCGCGACCTTCCACTGATCGGCGAAGAAGCTCTGCTGCGACTCCGGCAGGATGCGATGCCAATAGAGACCCGGCAGCACGCGCAGCTCGGCCGGATGGCCGGGCTTGCGCCGCAGCGCCTCGGGCACGCTCGCGCCTGCCTTGCCGCTGCTGGCAACACCGACCGGCAGCTCATCGCCGGCCGCAATCGGCCGGCCCTTGAAGCCGCCGAGCGCACCGATCGGATAGGTCGAGCGGCTGCCGAGCGCGAGCGGCACGTCGATGCCGCCTGAGACTGCGATGATGATGCGCGCGCCGCTCTTGAGATAGTCGAAGCTGAGCACCTGCCCCGCCTTCACCTCCAGCGCGGTCCAGCCCGGCTGCTCGACACCGTCGAGCTTGATCGGCATCTCGGCCCCGGTGACGGCGATGCGCGCGGGCGCGGTGAATTCCAACTGCGGCCCGATGAACACGGCTTCGAGGCATGCAGCGCCTTCGTCATTGCCGACCAGCAGGTTCGCGGCGCGCAAGGCGAGCCGATCCATCGCGCCGCCGACGGGAATGCCGAGATGGAAATAGCCGGGGCGGCCGAGGTCCTGCACGGTGGTCGACAGACCCGGATGAAGCACCTTGATGGTCATGCCAGCGCTCCCTGAAGCTTGGCGTTGTAGCCGGTCATGTCCTTCTGGAAATCGCGGAAGTCGAAGGTGACGTCGCGAATGATGGGCGCGAAGCGGCCGGACGCGACCTCGCCCAGCGCGTGATCGTATTCGTCCTGCTGGATCGGCTTGAACTTGACGATGTCGCCGGGGCGGAAGAACACCATGAAGTCGCGCAGGTATGAGATGCTCTGCTCGGGATCGAAGATCGGCATCGGCGTGATGCCGAACATCTGGTAGCCGCCGGCGCCGCGCACCGAGTAGATGCAGGAGAAGCAGCCGCCATGGCCGATCGTCAGCTTCGGCGTGTCGGTGCGCGGGCGCAGATATTTGGGCACCTGCAGCTGCTTGCTCCGCTCCACCATCTGGTACATGAACGGCAGACCGGCGACGAACCCGACCATCGAGACGAACCAGGGCGAGCCGCTATGCGCTTTGATGAAGGCGTCGACATCGGCGAGGCCGTTGACGCGCGCGGCATATTCGAGGTCGGTCGCGGTCGGGTCCTGGTGCCGCTCGCGGAAGCGCATCAAGGTCTCGTGCGTCCAGGGATCCTGGTAGAACACGGGGATCTCGATGATGCGGGTCTTGATGACCGGCTCGGTCTTCGCCGCCGCGCTCTCGATGCCCTGCACCTCTTTCAGGATGTCGTTCGGCTTGATCACATCGGGATCGAACTTGATCTGGAACGAGGCGTTGGCCGGGCAGATCTCCGTGACGCCCTTGATGCCGGCGTCGCGGATCGCATTGGTCATCGACAGGCTCTTGAAGAAGGCATCGAGCGACATCGCCTCGTCGCATTCGACGAAGAGATGCTCGTCACCCCCGAACGAGTAGCGGGTGGTCATCAGGCGTCCTCCCTGGCGCGGGCCAGCTGCGCGAAATCGGTTTCGAGCCATGGCTCGAGAAAGCGGGTATGGGTGCGTCCGTCGGCCACGCTGGCATCGCGCGCGAGCGCGGCATGCAGCGGAATGGTCGTGGGGATGCCGGTGATCACGAGACAATCGAGCGCCTCGCGCAACCGGGCCAGGCAGTCGGCGCGGGTCTCGCCCCGCACGATCAGCTTGCCGAGCAGCGAGTCGTAGAACGGCGGCACCGCATAGCCTTCGAACAGCAAGGTATCGAAGCGGATGCCCTCGCCGTCGGGCACGGCAAGCCGTTCGATCGTGCCGGGCCCGGGCATGAAGCCTTTGTGCGGATCCTCGGCATTGATCCGGCACTCGATCGCGTGGCCCTGGATGCGCACGTCGTCCTGCGTCACCGAGAGCTTGGCGCCGCCGGCAATCTTCAGCATCTCCTGCACCAGGTCGATGCCGGTGATCATCTCGGTGACGGGATGCTCGACCTGGATGCGGGTGTTGACCTCGATGAAGTAGAATTCGTTCGTCGCATCATCGTAGAGATATTCGACCGTGCCGGCGCCGCTGTAGCCGACGGCGCGGCCGAGCGCGACGGCGCTGGCGCAGAGCCGCTGGCGGACGTAGTCCGGCAGCCCCACCGCAGGCGCCTCCTCCCAGACCTTCTGACGCCGCCGCTGCAGCGAGCATTCGCGCTCATAGCAATGCACGACGTTGTCGCCGTCACCGAGGATCTGCACCTCGACATGGCGCGCGCGCTCGATCACCTTCTCGATGTACAGCCTGCCGTCACCGAATGCCGCCGCGGCTTCACTGGAGGCCTGTGGAAACTGCCGGGCGAACTCCTCCGCATCTCCGACGATGCGGATGCCGCGCCCGCCGCCGCCGGCCGCCGCCTTGATCATCACGGGAAAGCCGATCCGCGCCGCGATCGCGATGGCCTCGTCGAGATCGGTGACGCGGCCGTCCGAGCCCGGCACGGTCGGCACGCCGGCGAGCGCCGCGACCTGACGCGCCATCACCTTGTCGCCGAGCAGCCGAATCGCCTCAGCGCTCGGGCCGACGAAGACGATGCCGGCCGCGGTGACGGCTTCGGCGAACTCGGCATTCTCGGCGAGGAAGCCGTAGCCGGGATGCACGGCGTCGACCTTGGACGCCTTGGCCGCGTTCACCACGGCCTCGATGTTCAGATAGGATTTCTTCGCCGCCGGCGGCCCGATCTCGACCGTCTCGTCGGCGAGCTGCGCCGCCAGCGACTCCTTGTCCGCGATGCTGTGCGCGAGCACGGTGCGCAGGCCCAGCGCCTTCGCCGCGCGGATGATCCGCACCGCGATCTCGCCCCGGTTGGCGATCAGGACCGAGCGCAAGGTCATGCCTCGACCTCGGCGATCACCTGCCCCGCCATGATGGCGTCGGCGTCATCGACGCTGAAGCGAATGTTCCTGCCGGCAACGCCGGCCTTGACCTCATGGAACGACTTCATCACTTCAACGAGGCCGATGACATCGTCAGCAGCGACCGTATCGCCGTCGTTCTTGAACGGCGCGCTCTCCGGCGAGGGCTTGCGATAGAACACGCCAGGCAGCGGGGACTTGATCTCAGTGCTCATGGGTCAGGCTTCGCTTTGCGGTTTCTGGGGAACGATGTCGGACGGCGGCGCGATGCGGATGCCGTTGGCAATCAGCGTCTGGCGCATCGCGCTGGCGATCTCGTAGGCGCCGGGCGTATCCGAGTGGAAGCAGATCGACTCGAATTCGATGTCGATGTCGTCGCCTTCGATGGTGCGGACCTTGCCGGTCTGGCATGCCCGCAGCACCTTGTCGGCGACGCCCTGCGGATCGAGCCTCTTGCCGTGACGGGTGAAGACGATCGAGCCGGAGCGGTCGTAGTCGCGGTCGGCATAGAACTCGCGGATGACGGGCTGCCCAGCCTCGACGGCGACGCGATAAGTCACCGAAATGTCCATGCAGAACACGAAGGAGTTCGGCGCCACCGTGCGCATCAGCTTGATGAAGGAGCGCGACAGCTGCTCGTTGGCGGCGAGCTCCATGTAGAGCGCGCCATGCGGCTTGACGTGCTGCAAGGTGCCGCCGTGGCGGCGGGCGAATTCCCTGATGGCGCCGACCTGATAGACGATGTCGTTGATCAGTTCGTCGGCCGAGCCGTCGATGCGGCGGCGGCCGAAGCCTTGCAGATCGCGATAGCCGGGATGCGCGCCGATGCCGACGCCGTGCTGGGTGGCGAGCCGCACCGTGGTGTCCATCAGATTGGGGTCGCCGGCGTGGAAGCCGGCGGCGATGTTCGCCGAGCTGATCAGCTCCATCAGCTTGGCGTCCTCGGCGTCGCTCAGCCGCCAGGAGCCGAACGCTTCGCCCAGATCGCAATTGATATCGACAGTCTTCAGCGGCACGGATGCTCCCCTCACCTGGCGCCGCCCTTTCGCGCGAGATGGGCGGCGGGGCGGCGGAACAGGACGTTAGGGGCACACAGTCCCATTGAAAATTATTATTGTTGGAAACTCATTTTCTCTTTTTTAGATTGCCCTTTGAACACGCTTTGCGCGCTGCATCCGGTCAAATAGCTGGTAAAATTGATTGAATCATGCCGCCTGTTTGCGGTGCACGGTGCCCAAGGAATATTCGATTTGCTTTTTAAGATAGAAGATGGCTCCATATTCTGATCTTTGAATGGAGAATTGGGTGGCCATCAGCCTGCGCCAGATCCGCTATTTCGTCGCCACCGCCGAGCAGGGCCAGATCACCCAGGCCGCCTCGGCGCTGTCGATCTCGCAATCGGCGATCACCACCTCGATCAAGGAGCTCGAGGAGATCGTCGGCGCCGAACTGTTCAACCGCTCGCCGCAGGGCATGGAGTTGACGCCGATCGGCCGGCAATTCCTGTTTCACGCCTACGACATTCTCAACAAGGTCGAGGAAGCGACCTCGCTGCGCGTGCCCGCCGGCGACGTCGAAGGCAGCCTGACGCTCGCGGCGACCTACACCGTGATCGGCTATTTCCTTCCCAACCATCTCGAGCGGCTGAAGCGGCACTATCCGCGACTCAACATCCAGCTGTTCGAGCTCACGCGCGAGGCGATCGAGGAAGGGCTGCTGTCGAACCGCTACGACATCGCGGTGCTGCTGACGTCGAACGTACAGAATCCCGATCTCACCATGGAGACGCTGATCGGCTCGCGACGGCGGCTCTGGGTGCCATCGAAACACCGGCTGCTGCAGCGCGAATCCGTGTCGTTGCGGGACGTTGCCGACGAGCCCTACATCATGCTGACGGTCGACGAGGCCGCGCACACCTCGCTCAAATACTGGAACAAGACCGCATTCCAACCGAACGTCGTGCTGCGGACGTCCTCGGTGGAGGCGGTACGTTCGATGGTCGCCAACGGCCAGGGCGTCGCCATCCTCTCCGACATGGTGCTGCGGCCGTGGTCGCTGGAAGGCCGGCGGATCGAGACCATCGTGCTCAGCGATCCCGTGCCGGCGATGGATGTCGGTCTCGCCTGGCGGCGAAACATCGAGTTCACCCCGGCCATGGAGGTGTTCCGCTCCTATTTCCGCCAGGCGTTCTACATCCCGACGCTACGATAGAGGCCCCGGCCCAACCCCGATTGCACCCGGAATCTCGCGATCGTCGGAAAAGACCGCAAGACGATATCGGGATTCCGGGTTCAAGGCCTCTCGGCCTTGCCCCGGAATGACGGCGGTGTAGCGCGGTCGAACTGTGCAATCCGCGCCGAATCTTCGTGCAAGCCGGCCGCTTGCCGGCCCCATTCATTCGTGTACGAATGACCAAAACCGGCTTGATGCTGCGCCGCGTGCAGGCGCAAACTGCCGTAAATTGCTTCGAGAGAGAAGGACATCCCGATGGCCCATGACGCGCCGCAAGCGACCGGCCCCAGCAAGCTGGTCATCCGCAACATCGGCCTGATGCTGTCGGGCGCGCTGGAACGGCCGATCCTGGATGCCGACACCATCGTCGCCGAGAACGGCAAGATCACCGCCATCGGCCGCTACAAGGACGTCGACACCTCGGGCGCGACCACCATCGTTGATGCCCATGGCACCACCGTCGCGCCGGGCCTGATCGACAGCCACGTCCATCCCGTCGCCGGCGACTGGACGCCGCGGCAGAACCAGAGCAACTGGATCGATTCCTACCTGCATGGTGGCGTCACCACCATGATCTCGGCCGGTGAGGTGCACATGCCCGGCCGCCCGCGCGACGTCGTCGGCCTGAAGGCGATGGCGATCTTCGCGCAGCGCGCGTTCTGGACCCTCCGCCCCGGCGGCGTGAAGGTGCATGCCGGCGCGCCGGTGATCGAATGCGAGATGGTCGAGGACGACTTCAAGGAGCTCGCCGCGGCCGGCGTCAAGCTGCTCGGCGAGGTCGGTCTCGGCGGCGTCAAGGACGGTCCGACCGCGCGCAAGATGGTCGGCTGGGCGCGCAAATATGGCATCCAGAGCACGATCCACACCGGCGGTCCGTCGATCCCCGGCTCCGGACTGATCGACAAGGACGTCGTTCTCGAAGCCGGCACCGACGTGATCGGGCACATCAATGGCGGCCACACCGCTTTGCCCGACGATCAGATCCGCTGCATCTGTGAGGGCTGCAAGGCCGGCCTCGAGCTGGTGCACAACGGCAATGAGCGCTCGGCACTGTTCACCTTGCGCACCGCGCGAGAGATGAACGAGCTCAGCCGCGTCATCCTCGGCACCGACGCGCCCGCCGGCTCCGGCGTGCAGCCGCTCGGCATTCTCCGCATGGTGTCGCTGCTGTCGTCGCTTGGCGACATCCCGGCCGAGATCGCGTTCTGCTTCGCCACCGGCAACACCGCGCGCATGCGCGAGCTCGATTGCGGCCTGATCGAAATCGGCCGCTCCGCGGATTTCGTGATCATGGACAAGGCGCAGCACTCGCCCGCCAACACGCTGCTCGACAGCGTCCAGCTCGGCGACCTCCCGGGCATCGGCATGACCATCATCGACGGCATCGTTCGCACCCAGCGCAGCCGCAACACGCCGCCGGCGACGAAGATCCCGGAGATCGTGGCGAAGTAGGTCGACTATCGCTCCGCCGTCATTGCGGGCGTAGCGGGAAGTGTACCCAGCTCGCTCAACAACAAGCGGTGTCGTCCCGGCCTTGAGCCGGGATCCATACTCCGCGGCGGTCGTGGTGGGCGCGATGTTAACGATGCGTCTGCCCCAAACTATACCCTGTGGCTCTGGGTCCCGGCTCAAGGCCGGGACGACGGCGGAATTTAACGCTTCTCGATACGCAATCTCGCATCACGTGAGTGCGCGAACCTTCGCTGTGGCGAAGAACCGTAGGGTGGGCAAAGCGGCGCCGTCAGGCGGCGCGTGTCCACCGTTGGTAGATGCGGACGTGGTGAGAATGGTGGGCACGCTTCGCTTTGCCCAACCTACGAGATCTGCGTCTTGGACTACCGCAGCCGGCTCAACAGCGACAGCAACGTCTCGCGCTCTTTTGCATCCAGCGGCGCCAGCGTTTCCTTTGAAATCGCGAGCGCCAGCGGCGCGGTTTTCTCCGCGAGCTGCTGACCCGCCCGGGTCAGGCTGACCAGCAGCCGACGGCCATCCTGCGGATCAGAGCTCGTCTCCGTCAGCCCCCGCGCGGTCAACCGGTCGATCACGCCCTTGATCGTCGCGACGTCCATCGCCGTCAGACGGCCGAGCTGGTTCTGCGAGCACGGCCCGGTCTCGACCAGCTTCGACAGCGCGGCCCACTGCGTCGGCGTCAGATTGCTGCCGATGTCGCGGGCGAAGATCATGGTGTGACGCTGCCACACCTGGCGCAGGATGAAGCCGATCTGGTCGTCGAGCACGTAGGTCGACTTCGCCGGCTTGGCAGCGGCCTTGACGGCCGCTTTCGCCGCCGGCTTCGGCGCAGCCTTGGTCGCCTTCGTCGATCGCTTCAGCGCGGCCGTCTTTGCCATCTAATCCTCGCCTCAGATCGACAGATGCGCGTCGCGGATATCCGGCCGCGCATCCAGCTCCGCCATGGTGCCGGCGAAGCAGATGCGGCCGCGTTCAATGATGTAGGCCCGATCCGAAATCAGTTTTGCAAAATGCAGGTTCTGCTCGGACACCACCAGCGACACGCCTTCCTTCTTCATCGTCAGGATGGCATCGACCATCTGCTCGACGATCTTCGGCGACAGGCCTTCCGAGGGCTCGTCGAGCAGCACCAACGACGGATTGCCCATCAGGGTGCGAGCGATGGTCAGCATCTGCTGCTCGCCGCCGCTCATGCGGCCGCCCGGACGGTTCTTCATCTCACCGAGATTGGGAAACAGCTTGTACAGCTTCTCGCGCGTCCATTGCGGCGCGCCGGGCCGCGGCTTCTGCCGGCCGACTTCGAGGTTCTCCTCGACGGTCAGATCGGTGAAGATGCGCCGCTCTTCCGGCACGTAGCCGAGACCGGCACGGACGATCTCATGCGTCGGCGCGGTCGAGATGTCCTTGCCTTCGAACATGATCTGCCCCTCGCGCAAGGCGACGAGGCCGACGATCGAGCGGAAGGTGGTCGACTTGCCGGCACCGTTGCGGCCAAGCAAGGCCACCACCTCGCCCTCGCCGACCTCCAGGCCGATGTCGAACAGGATGTGCGCCGGGCCGTAATGGCTGTTCAGATTGGCAACGGACAGCTTCATGCCGAGGCTCCCTCGCGATGCCGGGCATCGTACAGCAGGCCTTCGCCGAGATAGATCGCCTGCACCTCGCGGTTGGCGCGCACCTCGGCCGGCGAGCCCTGCGCGATCAGGCTGCCGCGATTGAGCACGAGGATGCGATCGGCATGCTCGAACACGACGTCCATGTCATGCTCGGTGAACAGCACGCCGATCGACTGCTCGCGCGCGATTTTCGCCGTCAGCCGCATCAGCTCGACGCGCTCACGCGGCGCCATGCCTGCGGTCGGCTCGTCCATGAGCAGCAGCTTGGGCTGGTTGGCCAGCGCGATCGCCAGCTCCAGCCGCTTGAGATCGCCATAAGCGAGCTCGCCGCAGGGCCGCTCGGCATAGCCGGCCATGCCGACAAGATCGAGCAGACGATCGGCCTCGCCGCGTTCGATTCCGATCATCGGACTCCAGAAATCGAACAGGCGATGATGATGCGACACCAGCGCAACCTGGATGTTCTCGCGCACCGTCATGGTCGGATAGGTCGCGGTGATCTGGAAGGTGCGCCCCACGCCGAGCCGCCAGACCTCGCGCGGCTTGCGGCCGGTGGTCTCCTGCCCCATGACGGTGATGCGGCCGCTGTCCGGCACGTTCTGGCCGTTGAGCATGTCGAAGCAGGTGCTCTTGCCCGCGCCGTTGGGGCCGATCAGTGCCAGAATCTCGCCCGCCTGCAACGTGAACGAGACGTTGCGCACGGCATGAATGCCGCCATAGGATTTCGACAGCCCTTCGACCGAGAGCAAGGACACACCGAAACTCATTGCGCGCCCTCCATCTTCGCCGACAGCGCGGCAGCCTTCGGCGCCGTGGCCCGCCGCCGGTGCATGACGCTCTCGACCACGCCGACGATGCCCTTAGGGAACACCACGACGATCAGCACGATGAAGATGCCGAGCACGAGCTTCGACCAGTCGGTCTGGCTGACCAGCCAGATGTTGAGCGCCTTGTAGACGATGGCGCCGAAGATCGCGCCGGGCACCGTCTCGACGCCGCCGAGCAGCACCATGACCAGCGCGTCCACCGACAGCGAGATACCCATGTTGTCCGGGAACACGCTGCCCTTGAGATAGGCGAACAGCGCGCCGCCGATGCCCGCCGTGGTGCCGGCGATGATGAAGGCCGTCCACTGGATGCGCTTGCCGTTGATGCCGATGGACTCGCTGCGCAGCGGCGAGTCCCGCATGCCGCGCAGGGCATAGCCGAACGGCGAGAAGGTGATCAGGCGCAGCACGCTGACGACGAAGGCCGAGACGCCAAGCGCGAGCCAGTAGAAATGCGACGGCGAGGCCGCCCATTTCTCCGGCCATAGGCCGAGAATGCCATTGTCTCCGCCAGTCACTGCCACCCATTGGAAGGCGATCGACCAGACGATCTGGGCAAAGGCCAGCGTCAGCATCGCGAAGTACACGCCGGAGAGCTGCACGGCAAAAGCGCCGAACACGGCCGCGCCCGCCGCACCCAACAAAGGTCCGAGCAACAGGCAGGCGATCATCGGCAGTCCCGCCATCTTGGCGAGGAACGCCACACCATACGCACCGAGGCCGAAATAGGCGGCGTGGCCGAACGAGGCGAGGCCGCCGACCGCCATCAGGAAGTGGAGGGACGCGGCGAAAATGACGAAGATCGCGATCTCCGCACCGACGGTCAGCGCGTAGTTGCCGGCGATGAAGGGCAGCATCGCCGCAAACGCCACCGCAACCAGGGAGGCAAGCCGCTCGACCGAGCTCAGCGGACGCCAGGGAATGACGGTGAGGCCCGGCGTCCGGCGCGCCGGCGCCTCCTTCCTGCCGAACAGGCCCCAGGGCCGCACGACCAGCACGACGGCCATCACCAGGAACACGAGGATCAGCGAGATCGTGGGGAAGATGAGAATGCCGAACGCATTCAGCTCCGACACCAGCACGGCGGCGACGAAGGCACCGAGGATGCTGCCGAGACCGCCGATCACGACGACCACGAAGACCTCGACGATGATGCGCAGGTCCATCGCGTGATGGACCGCATCGCGCGGGATCTGCAGCGCGCCGCCGAGCGCGGCGAGGAAGACGCCGACCGCGAACACCGAGGTGAACAGCCATTTCTGATTGACGCCGAGCGCCGCGACCATGTCGCGGTCCTGCGTCGCCGCGCGCACGAGGATGCCCCAGCGCGTGCGCTGGAATAACAGCCAGAGCGCACCGAGCACGACGGGGCCGAGCACGATCAGGAACAGGTCGTAGCTCGGAATGTTCTGGCCGAAGAAATTCACCGCGCCCTTGAAGCCCGGCGCGCGGCGGCCGACCAGGTCGTCCGGCCCCCAGATCAGCACGACGAGATCCTCGACCATCAGGGTCAGGCCGAATGTGCCGAGCAGCTGGAACAGCTCCGGTGCATGATAGATCCGGCGCAGCAGCGCGATTTCGACCAGCACGCCGATGACCGCGACCGCAAGCGCCGCGACGACGATGCCGCCCCAGAAGCCGAGCGGGCCGGACAGCCGCTCCGTCAGCGAGAAGGCCACGTAGGCGCCGAGCATGTAGAACGCGCCATGGGCGAAATTCACGATGCGGGTGACGCCGAAGATGATCGACAGTCCCGATGCCACCAGGAACAGCGAGGCCGCGCTGGCAAGGCCGGTCAGGAACTGGACGAAATAGAAGGCCATGGGCGGTCCGCGTGAGGGAGATCGTCTGTATCGGGTGAGCCGCGTGGGGGCTTGCGTGAAGAGCCGCAAGCGTGGAGTGAGGGTTCTCGGCCTGAACCTGTAGATCAGGCGTCAAAATCCCTCACCCCGCCCGCTCTCCTCCGCGGGCGGAGGAGGCAGGAAGGCATGGACCAGGCTTGGCTCAGTCCTTCGGACGGAGCTTGGCGACTTCGGCGTCGCTCGGGAGATAGTCCGCGCCCTTGCGATAGACGGTGTCGACCATGATGCCCTTGCCGTCCTTCAACGCGGTCTTGCCGACGAAGGCGCCGAGCGTCGACTGGTGGTCGTTCTTGCGGAAGGTGATCTCGCCGAACGGGGACGGCACCGAGAGGCCCTCGGCCGCCGCGATCAGCTTGTCGGCATCGGTCGAGCCGGCCTTGGCGAGAATGGCGGCCGCCGACTTGATGGTCTGGTAGCCGACGATCGAGCCGAGGCGCGGATAGTCGTTGTACTTGGCCTGGTAGGCCTTGAGGAACGCGTCATGCTCGGGCGTCTTGATCGAGTACCAGGGATAGCCGGTGACGATCCAGCCTTCCGGCGTCTCCTCCTTCAGCGGATCGAGATATTCCGGCTCGCCGGTCAGGAAGCTGACCACCTTGCGGTCCTTGAACAGGCCGCGGGTGTTGCCTTCGCGGACCAGCTTCACGAGGTCGGCGCCGAACGTCACGTTGAGGATCGCCTCCGGATTGGCGGCGGCGACGGCCTGTACCACGGGACCGGCGTCGATCTTGCCCTGCGGCGGCCACTGCTCGTCGACCCACTGGATGTCGGGGCGCTTCTCCGACAAGAGCTTCTTGAACACGGCAACGGCCGACTGGCCATATTCGTAGTTCGGCGCGATCGTGGCCCAGCGCTTCGCGGGCAGCTTGGCGGCTTCCTCGACCAGCATCGCGGCCTGCATGTAGTTCGACGGACGCAGGCGGAAGGTATACTTGTTGCCCTTCGACCAGGTGATGGCGTCTGTCAGCGGCTCGGCCGCCAGGAAGAACACCTTCTTCTGGTTGGCGAAGTCGCTGACGGCGAGGCCGATGTTCGACAGGAAGGTGCCGGCGAGCATCGCGACGTTCTCGCTCGACACCAGCTCGTTGGCCGCGGTCTGCGCGTCGGCCGGCTTGCCGCTGTCGTCCTTGGAGACGACGACGAGCTTCTTGCCGTTGATGCCGCCGGCCGCATTGACCTCCTCGACCGCGAGCTGCCAGCCCTTGCGATAGGGCTCGGTGAACGCCGGCAGCAGCGAATAGCTGTTGATCTCGCCGATCTTGATGACGTCCTCGGCGCGCGCCGCGCCCGTCAGTCCCACGACGGCAAGGCCCAGGCCTGCCGCAAGCATCGTTCTCCGTCGCATCCCTTCAGCCTCCAACTGTTGACTTGAGTTATCGCAGTCCGTCGTCGCCCTTGATCTCGGCGACCGCAAGCCCGCCGACACGCGGCAGCGGACGACCGCTGTCGGTGACGGCGAGCGCGACCATGATCTCGCCAGCGCGCGGCGCATCGTTGATCTGCACCTCCATGCCGTCGAAATGGCTGCGCACGAAAGCGGCGTCCTTGTGCCCGAGCGGGATGTCGAGCGTGCAGCCGACGCCGCCGCGCTTCTTCGACGACGGGATCAGCGCGGCGCCCTTGCCGAGCACCTTGCGCACCGGCGCGCCCATCTTCGGATGCAGGATGGCGGCCGCATGCTCCAGCTCGCCATCGCTGCCGACGGCCGCGGCCTTGCCATAGCTGTGCGCCGCAGGTCCCTCGATGCCGAGCGCAGCCACCGCGCGCTTGGCCAGCATCTCGCCGAGCTCCTCGCCGATCGCGATCAGCGGCGAGAGATCTTCGACATAGCGGCCGGCGAACGGGTTTTCGATCACGGCGACCGCCGCGGCGCGGCGCGTCGGCGGCGAGATGGTCTTGCCCATCTCCTGATGGACTTCCTCGACCACGGTCACGATCTTTCTGATGACGGCGCTCATCGTCGGCAGTCCCTCATGTTCCAGCCCATCATAGATCAAACCTCACGCAGCCGCAGCCCGCAACCGGGACGGCCGGACGACCTCGACCGGACGCGCGCCGACGACGCGGATGGTCCCGCGGAGCTGCAGCACGGCGGCTTCGATCAAGCCATCCGAGAGCAAAGCCTGCGCGCACCGCTCACCCGCCGCCAGCGCCCTCGCAACATCGCCATCGCCCAGCTCTCCGACCTCGCATGTGACGAGACGATGACCGAGATCGCTGTCCGGCTGAAGCTCGCAGGCCGGACGGCGGACCACGGCGGGATGTCCGGGCAGATCGACCGAATTGCCGATCACGGTTGCAGCGGCGTCGGCCGGCGCGGCGGTCCTCGCCAACACGGTCACAGCATCGGCGATGCCGAGCGAGAAGCTGCGGCCATGCCGGCCCGACGTGGCGACGCCACCGATTCCATCATCCGCGCGCAGCGTCATCCGGCGCAGGGTTCCGGCGCTGTCCGGCCGATCCATCAGCCCGACGCTGAACGTCGCGGCATCCAGCAGATGCAGCGCGATATCGCCGCCATTGTTGACATGGGCGCGCGTCAGCTTCGCCGCACTCAGCATGGCGCCAAGGACTTCCTCCGCCACGGATCCCGCGACGGCAGCCATCGGCGTGATGAACATCTTGGCCGCGAACGGCGCCACCGCCGCATGCATGCGACGGGCGACGACGCCATTCAGAGGGCGACAAAGATCGGCGGCCTTGCGCAGCTCAGACAGTTCCGAACAAAGTTCATCGAGCAAGCCCGTGAAGCGCTCCGCAGCAGCGCGATAGGCGGCGCGGATGTCGCCCTCCGCACCATCGGCGCCGATGATCAGATCGATCGGCCCATCCTGCAGATGCAGCCGCCGGTCCGGCAACAGGGCAATCTGTGGCTGCCGGCTCATGCGCCCTGCCCCGGCCACTGACGGATATCCTTGCCGACCTCCTTGAGGGAGGCGAGCGGCTGCACATAGTCCATGTGGCCGCCGAGCGCCTCATAGTCGGACAGCTTCATCGTGAACTCGATCGGCGCCACCAGCGCCGGCGTCGGCACGTAGCCGAACGCGCCCGCCGGCATCTGCGTCACGTCGACCATGTAGGTGATGCCGCCGCCCGGCCAGACATAGACCGGCGCGCCACCCGAGGTGACGCGCGTCAGCGCATCCTTCACCGAGCGGGTCAGACGTACCGGATTGTCCGTGACACCGGCGCGCAACGAACCACCGGCACCGGCCATGAACAGCACGGTGCACAGCGCCGGCTCGCAATTCTCCTGGATGCGTTCGACCGAGAACTGCAGCTCCGGCGGCATCTCGCGCTGGATCGGCGTCAGACTCTCGTCGAGCACGTAGTAGCCCGCATGCTCACCGGTCGTCGACACCATCAGGAGCGTCGTTCCGGGCTTTGCCGTCTTCGGATCGAACGGACCGAGGATCGCAAGCGGATCGGAGATATCCGTGCCACCCCAGCCGGTGCCGGGCTGCGCGACCTGGAAATAGCGGCCCGGGGTCGAGCGCCGCCCCTTCATCTTGATGCCGGTCGACGGAATATCCAACAGCTTGCCGGCCTGGTGCTCCGACAGCACGCCGGTGATGTGGTCGTCGACCACGACGACCTCGTCGACCTTGCCCTGCCACTGTTTGGCGAACATGCCGATCGTCGCCGAGCCGCAGCCGACGCGCATGCGCTCTTCCTTGACGCCGTTGACGATCGGCGGTTGCCCGGCCTGTACGATCACGCTGGCGCCGCCGTCGATCACAAGCTCGACGGCCTTGCGGTTGCTGAGATCCATCAGCGCGTCGCAGGTGACGCGCCCCTCCTTCTTCGAGCCGCCGGTGAGATGATGCACGCCGCCGAGCGACAGCATCTGCGAGCCGTATTCGCTGGTCGTGACGTGCCCCACAGCCTCGCCGTCGACACGCACGGTTGCGGCTTCCGGCCCGAGATAGCGGTCGGTGTCGATCTTCACCTTGACGCCGCAATAGCTGAAGATGCCCTCGGTCACGACGGTGACCATGTCGACACCTTCGATCTGCGACGAAACGATGAAGGGCGCTGGCTTGTAGTCGGGATAGGTGGTGCCTGCGCCGATCGCGGTGACAAACAGCTCCGGCTGATGCACGATCTTGCCGTCCCAGTCGCCGCTGGCCTGGAACGGCACCAGCTTGCCGCCATGCGACACCGTCCGCTCCAGCAGGACATGCGGATCGACCCGCACCAGCACGCCGTCCTGATTGGCGTAGCGATCGCAGGCGCCGGCCGCGCCCGGCTTGATGTAGCACATCACCGGGCAGGCATCGCAGCGGATCTTGTCCCCTGCAGCGTCGCTCGCCGTCTCAGTTACCATGCAGAGAAGCCCATCTTGAAGCGGTGGCGGCAATGATCACCGTCCGCCGCGGCAATTCGTTCGTATACGAATGATGTCGCGCCCGTCCGCCGACTGTCAAGCGCCACTGCGCCCGAAAAGCAGGTTTGCCGGATAATCGATCAGTTTGCCCTGCACAATGACGACAAATCGTGCACACGCTGCAATGCGAAACGCGGTACTTGCATGTTAGTACACAAACGATAGGCTCCCGGCGATCGCGATTGCGTTCTCGTTAACGATATCACAGCGGACGACAGAAGGGCATGACGCCAGCACCGATTCGGCTGACCGTGAACGGACTGACGCATGACGTCGCCGCCGCCCCCGGCACGCCCCTGCTCCACGTGCTGCGCAACGATCTGGCTCTGAATGGCCCGAAATACGGCTGCGGCCTCGGCGAGTGCGGCGCCTGCACCGTCCTGATCGACGGCCGCGCCGCACGCTCCTGCGTGATCCCCATCGAGGGCTGTGGCGGCCGCACCGTCACCACACTGGAAGGGCTCGGCTCGCGCGAAGCGCCTGATCCTGTGCAACAGGCCTTCATCGTCGAGCAGGCTGCGCAATGCGGCTATTGTCTCAATGGCATGATCATGACGACCAAGGCGCTGCTCGCCATCAAGCCCGATCCGTCGCTCGACGACATCAAGCAGGCGCTGCGCTACAATCTCTGCCGCTGCGGCGCCCATGTCGAAATTCTCCGCGCCGCGATGCGCGCCGCCGGACACACGCTCGAGGCGCAGGACTGATGACTGAGCGCGCCACTCCCACGGCCGATGATCCGCGCGGCATGCTGACCGTCGAGCGCCGCGTCGCCGACGGCCCGTTCGAAACCTTCATCAGAATCACCGCGGCCGGCGAGGTCGCTGCGTTCAACGGCCATGTCGATCTCGGCACCGGCATCCGCACCGCCCTGGGACAGATCGTCGCAGAAGAGCTCGACGTCTCCTTCGCCCGTGTCGTCATCGTGCTCGGCGACACCGCCGTCGTGCCGAACCAGGGCGCGACGATTGCCAGCGAGACGATCCAGATCACAGCGGTGCCGCTGCGCAAGGCGGCGGCCCAGGCACGCGCCTTCCTGTTGGAGCGCGCCGCGACGCAGCTCGGACTTGCCGAAAACGAACTGATCATTGAGGACGGGCTGGTCCGTGGTCCCAACAATCGCGTGCTCAGCTATGGCGAGCTGATCGGTGATGACATCGTCCGCCTCGAGCTCGCTGACGATGTCACCGTCAAATCCGTGGACAACTATCAGGTCGTCGGCCGTTCGGTGCCGCGCGTCGACCTGCCGGCGAAGGCAACCGGCGAGCTGACTTATGTGCACGACGTCCGCGTCCCCGGCATGCTGCATGGCCGTGTCGTGCGGCCACCTTATGCCGGCGTCGATGCCGGCCCGTTCATCGGCACCAGTCTGATCGGGGTCGACAAGAATTCCGTGCGGGATATTCCTGGCCTGGTGGACGTCGTCGTGATCGGCGACTTCATCGGCGTCGTCGCCGAGCGCGAGGAGAGCGCGATCCTTGCCGCCGAGCGCCTCGATATCAAATGGAAGCCTGTGCCGACCTTGCGCGATCTCGACGATGTCGAGAACGCGCTGCGCGCCAATCCGTCAGAGCCGCGCCGACTGCTCGACAAGGGCGACGTCGATACCGCCATGGCGCATGCCGCCAAGCCGATGCGGCGGACGTATCTCTGGCCCTATCAGATGCACGGTTCGATCGGGCCGTCCTGCGCGGTCGCCGATTATCGGGATGGGCAGATCCGCGTCTATTCCGGCACGCAGAACCCGCACATCCTGCGTAGCGATCTCGCCAAGCTGATCGACTGCCCCGAGCCTGAGATCGAGCTGATCCGGCTTGAAGCCGCCGGCTGCTACGGCCGCAACTGTGCCGACGACGTCACCGCCGACGCGCTGCTGCTGTCACGCGCAGTCGGCCGTCCGGTACGCGTGCAGCTGACGCGCGAGCAGGAGCATCTGTGGGAGCCGAAGGGCACCGCGCAGCTGATGGACATCAATGGCGGCCTCGATGCTGACGGCTCGGTCGCGGCCTATGAGTTCGCCACGCGCTACCCGTCGAACGGCGCGCCGACCTTGGCGCTGCTGCTCACCGGCCGCATCGCGCCGGAGCCCGCCATATTCGAGATGGGCGACCGCACCGCGATCCCGCCCTACGACTACGATCACATGCGCATCACGGCGCATGACATGCCGCCGCTCGTCCGCGCGTCATGGATCCGCGGCGTCTCGGCGCTGCCGAACACCTTCGCGCACGAATCTTATATCGACGAACTCGCCGCCGAGGCTGAGGTCGATCCGATCGAGTACCGGCTGCGCTACCTCAAGGACGAGCGCGCCCGTGATCTCGTCAATGCGGTCGCCGAGCGCGCCGGCTGGATGCCGCGTCCGGTGCGAGAAGAGAAGACGCCCGAGAATGGCGTCGTGCACGGTCGCGGCTTTGCCTACGCACTTTACGTTCACAGCAAGTTCCCCGGCTATGGCGCGGCCTGGTCGGCGTGGATCGCCGATGTCGCTGTCAATACGACCACCGGCGACGTCAGCGTCACCCGTGTGATCGCCGGCCAGGATTCCGGCCTGATGATCAATCCGGACGGCGTGCGCCATCAGATCGAAGGCAACGTCATCCAGTCCACCAGCCGGGCGCTGATGGAGGAGGTTCCGTTCTCGCGCGGCAAGGTGGCGGCACGGGAATGGGGCGCTTACCCGATCATCACCTTCCCCGACGTGCCGAAGATCGACGTGCTGATGCTGCCGCGGCCGGATCAGCCGCCGCTTGGCGTCGGCGAGTCCGCGTCGGTGCCGAGCGCCGCCGCGATCGCCAACGCGATCTATGACGCCACCGGCGTGCGCTTCCGCGAGCCGCCCTTCACGCCGGAGCGCATTCTCCGAGGCCTGCGCGGCGAACAGCTCGAACCCGCCAAGCCGCAGCCGCTGCCTGCTCCGAACAAGCCTGCGTCCACTTGGCTGAAGCCCTTCGCCAAACGGAGCGGCGTAATCGCCGGCACCGTTGCCGCCTGCGCCGCCGCCATCGGCGTCGCGACGGCCGTGCTGCCGTGGCGCGCCATCGCACCGATCACCCGTCCCGATCCCTCGGTCTATTCCGCAGCGACCCTCGCACGCGGCGAGGCGCTCGCGGCGCTCGGCAATTGTGCCGTCTGCCACACCGCGGATGGCGGCCTGATCAATGCCGGCGGCCGCGCGCTGGAGACGCCGTTCGGCACGATCTTCAGCACCAACATCACGCCCGACGTCGAGACCGGCATCGGCGCCTGGTCCTACCCCGCCTTCGAGCGCGCGATGCGCGAGGGCGTGCATCGCGACGGCCGGCAGCTCTATCCGGCATTTCCCTACACGCATTTCGCGCGCACCAGCGACGCCGATCTGCAGGCGCTGTACGCCTATCTGATGGCGCAGCCGCCGGTGCAACAACGGGCGCCTGAAAATCAGCTACGCTTCCCCTTCAATCTGCGGCCGCTGGTGGCCGGATGGAATGCGCTGTTTCACAGCACTGAAACCTTCAGGCCCGATCCGACCAGATCAGAGCAGTGGAATCGCGGCTTCTATCTCGTCGAAAGCCTCGGCCATTGCAGCGCCTGCCACTCGCCGCGCAACGCGCTCGGCGCCGAGCAGCGCAACGCC
Source organism: Bradyrhizobium sp. SZCCHNR1002 (assembly GCF_032381435.1). NCBI lineage: Bacteria > Pseudomonadati > Pseudomonadota > Alphaproteobacteria > Hyphomicrobiales > Nitrobacteraceae > Bradyrhizobium > Bradyrhizobium sp. SZCCHNR1002. Next base: position 429,904 of record NZ_JAUHIS010000006.1, on the reverse strand, counting down.
TATCTCGCCGGCGGCTTTGCCGATGGCTGGGAGGCGCCGGCGCTGACGTCGCTCTCCACCGCGCCGATCCCGTGGACCGAGGATGAACTCTACACGTATCTCCGTTCGGGACAGTCGCGCTTCCATGGCGTAGCCGCTGGACCGATGGCGCCGATCGTCAAGGATCTCGCGACGCTGCCGGAGGCTGATGTCCGCGCGATGGCGATCTATCTCGCTTCGTTCCAGGAGCCCACGCCCGCGCCGGCAAAGCTGGAAGCTCTGGCCTCAGAGCTGGAAGCACGCACCAAGGTCACTTCGGCCTCGTCTCCGGCAGCGCGGCTCTATCTGGGCGCCTGCGCGGTCTGTCACGAGGTCGGCGGCCTGCCGTTGTTCGGCAGCCGGCCCTCGCTCGCGCTCAACAGCAACCTGCACGGCGCCACGCCGGATAATCTGATCCAGGTGATCCTGCATGGAATCATGAAGCCTGCCTCGTCCGACCTCGGCTACATGCCGGCCTTCAAGGATCATTTGAGCGACGCGCAGCTTGCCGAGCTCGTCTCCTATCTGCGCGGCCAGTTTGCGCCGGACAAGCCGGCTTGGACGGACGTCGACGCTGTCGTCGGCCGTATCCGCTCGGCCCAGCCGCACTGAGGCCAACGATGCTGCCCCTCCGCCCGGCGCCGCGACCACCACCCTGACGCGCATTCGGGCATCGCTTTGCCAGTAATTTCGCCTTGCGGCAGACGCCTTGCCGCTTCTAGAATTCGGGACTACGTTCCGAAAAATGGAACAAACGGTATCATCATGAGCGCCCTGACCAACGCCATCGACATCCTGCGCTGCTTTTCGACCTCGCGGCCCGACCTCTCATTTGCCGACGTGCAAGTCCTCACCGGCAAGCCGAAGAGCTCGACCTCCCGCCTGCTCCGCTCGCTGCGCGATTGCGGCCTGCTCGAGCAGGACCCGCACAGCCGCCGCTATCGGCCGGGCCTGCTGACCTTCGAACTTGGCCGTCTGCACCGCGCCCATGACGACCTGCTCGCCGTTGCCGAGCGCGAGCTGCGCGACGTCTGCGCGCGCACCGGTCACACCGGCTACATCGCGGTGCTCGACGGCTATCAGCAGGTCGTGCTGCGCATCGTCCCCGGCTCCAACCCGTTGCGCGTCGTCAACCCGCCGGGCCAGCGCACGCCGGCGATCGTCACCTCCAACGGCCGCGCGATGCTGGCGCGCCTGTCGGACCAGGAGATTCGCGCGCGCGTGCCGCTCGACTATCCCAAGGTCCCGGCCAACTCGCCGCAGAGCTTCAACGAGCTGATGGCGCGCCTCAACGAGATCCGGCGCACGGGTATCTCGGATGCTGCCGACGAAGCGATCGAAGGCGTCGGCTCGCAGGGCTTTGCGCTGGCGAGCGGCGAGAGCGGCGAACTGATCGGCATCGCCGTGTCGTATTCGGTGCAGGCCACGACCGAGATCGAGCGCGCCAATGTCCGCCGCGAGCTTAACGCAATGGCCTCGAAGCTGCGGCGCATGACCGGCGATCCGCTGGGCCAGACCATCGAGCAATTGACCGGGCTGGCCTCCTGATGCCGACGACCAGCGCGCCGCGCGTCAACAGCCTTGCGCTGTTGATCCTGCCGAGCGCGCTGCTGTTCGCGCTGTTCTTCTTCCTGCCGATCGGGCTGATGGCGGTCATGAGCGTGCTGACGGGAAATCCCGTGGTGATGCCGAATGTCGGCTTCACAACCAAGCACTACGCCCGCATGGGCCACGACAGCTATTATTTCGAGGTGATCTGGACCACGCTCCGCATCGGCCTCTGGACCACGCTGGTCGCGCTCGTGATCGGCTATCCGCTGGCGCATTGGATGGCGCGGATCAAGAGCCGCGCCGGCCATGCGCTGCTCCTGATGGCCGTGCTGGCGCCGATGCTGACGGGCATTGTCGTGCGCACCTTTGCCTGGATGACGCTGTTGTCCGACAAGGGCGTCATCAACCAGATCCTGACCTCGCTCGGGCTGATCACGAAGCCCTTGCAGCTGATGTACAACGAGACCGGGATCGTCATCGGCCTCGTCCACATCTACGTTCCCTTCATGGTGCTGACCCTGACCGGCGTGATCGGCCGGATCGATGAACGGCTGGAGCAGGCGGCGGAAAACCTCGGCGCCAGCCCCTGGCGTGCCTTCATCGAAGTCACCCTGCCGCTCAGCCTGCCCGGCATTCTCGCCGGCTCGCTGCTGGTGTTTGCGCTCGCGATCAGCGCCTATGTCACGCCGATCCTGCTCGGCGGCTTCCAGATCATGACCCTGCCGATCCTGATCTATCAGCAGATCTCGGCAAACTTCAACGTCGGCTTCGCGGCTGCGCTCGGCATGGTTCTGCTCGTGATCTCGCTCTCGCTCGTTATCGCCTATAACCACGTGCTCGGCCTTGTCTCGGGCCAGCGCGAGCTGCAGTGAGGCCGGCGATGACGGGTCTTGCCTCCGCGCAGCAAACACCGCTGGCTCGCCCGATCGAGCTTCCGGCAGCCTCTCCCCTGCGCAGCCAAGCGACGCCGCGGCGATGGGGGCGCCGACTGTACTTGGCAGCGAACATCGCGGTCCTGATCTTCCTGCTGACGCCGATCGCGATCGTGATCGTGTTCGCGCTCAACCCCACGCCCTTCATCCAGTTTCCGCCGGTCGGCGTCTCCTTGCGCTGGTTCGAGAAATTCTTCGCCTCGCGCGACTTCATGCACGCGCTGCTGTTCAGCATCGAAGTCGCGGCCATGACCACGGTCGCGGCCACCGTGCTCGGCGCATCGGCCGCGCTGGCGATCGCCCGCGGCAACCTGCCGGGCTCTCGGCTGATCGTGGCGACAATGCTGTCGCCCCTGATGCTGCCTGCGATCCTCACCGGTCTTGCGCTGTTCCAGTCCTATGTCCTGCTCGATGTGGGCCGGCCAACGTGGGGGCTCGTGGCAGGTCACACGCTGGTGACGATCCCATACGTGGTTCGAACCACGCTCGCGGTGCTGCATAATTTCGACGTGCGGCTCGAGGAGGCCGCGCAGAACCTCGGCGCCAGTCCAACCCGGACCTTCTTCGAAGTGACCTTGCCGCTGGTCAAACCCGGCGTGATGGCGGGCGGAATCTTTGCCTTCATCGTCTCGTTCGACCAATTCCCGGTGTCGCTGTTCCTGGTCGCGCCGGGCGGCGAAACCTTGCCGGTCACGCTGTTCAACTACCTCAAGTTCGATCTCGACGGCACTATCGGCGCCGCCTCGGTCGTCTCCATCCTGCTCGCCTTTATCGTCGTCATCGCGCTCGACCGCACCGTGGGTCTGCGCTCCTACGTCAAACTCTAAGGGAGACCCTGGACATGACCGCATCATCGCGTCGCTTCCCCCTGAGCCGCCGGCGCCTGTTGACATCGGCTGCTGCGCTTGGTGCCGGCGTCATCGCGGCCCCGTACGTCGCGCACGCCGAGGAGCCGGTGCTGAACATCACCGGCTGGGGCGGCAAATGGGGCGACGTCATGAAGGCCGAGATCGGCCCCGCCTTCGAGAGCGAATTCAAGTGCAAGCTTAAGACCGACACCGCGTTTCCGTTCCTGCCAAAGCTGCAGGCGAGTTCGCGCTCGGCGCCGATCTACGATGTGCTGCATACCAATTCAAATGAGCAGTGGGCGGCGGTCGAGATGGGCCTCGTCGAGCCGAAGGTCGATCCCAAGCTGGTGCCGAACATCGCCGACGTCTACCCCTACGCCGTCAGCGACAAGATCGTCGGCGTCTGCATCTTCACCAGCGCCATCGGCCTGGGCATGCGCACCGACAAGGGCTATGCCGGCATCACGTCCTGGAAGGAGCTGTGGGACGCGAAGTACAATGGCGTTCGCGGCGGCTACGTGATCCCGGTCAACAGCCTGGGACAGGCCTTCCTGATGATGTGCGGCACGCTCTACGGCAAGGGGCAGGCCGATCTCGATGCGGCCTATGCGGCGCTCGAGAAGCTGAAGCCGATCAAGCTCGTCGACTTCACCGGCGCGATGGAGAAGCTGTTCCTGTCCGGTGAGGTCGGACTCGGCGTCATCCACGACTCCGGCATCTACCGCTATGACGGACAGAACCAGCCGATCGACTTCATCACGCCGAGCGAGGGCGTCCTGTCGCTCGAGCAGGTGCTTACGATCACGCCCGGCAGCAAGATGAAGGAGCTTTCCAACGCGTATGTGAACTACATGCTGCGCCCCGAGGTGCAGAAGCGCCTGGCCGAAACTGTCTGGTACTCGCCCGCCAACAAGAAGGTGAAGCTCGACGCCAAGTACGATGCCAAGCTGCTGACGACGCCCGAGAAGGTCAGCAAGCTGATCCAGGTCGACTGGAAGTGGTACAATGCGCAGAAGGACGAGATCGACAGCCGGGTGAACCGGATCTTCCGCGCATGAGCGCGGCCATCGAGATCGCCTCGGTCAGCAAGATCTATGACGGCGGCGTGCGCGCCGTCGACACGGTCGCCATGGACATAAGGCCGGGCGAGTTCTTCTCGCTGCTCGGCCCGTCCGGCTGCGGCAAGACCACGACTCTGCGCATGATCGCGGGCTTCGACAGCCCGAGCACCGGCGAGATCCGTCTCGACGGCGCCGACATCACCCATGTGCCCGCGCACAAGCGCAACATGGCGATGGTGTTCCAGAACTACGCGCTGTTTCCGCACCGGACGGTGGCCGAGAACGTCGCCTTCGGACTGCGCATGCGCAAGGTCGACAAGGCGACGATCGCCGCCAAGGTGAAGGCCGCGCTGGCGATGGTCGAATTGTCCGGCATGGAGGATCGCCGGCCGGCGCAGCTCTCCGGCGGCCAGCAGCAGCGCGTTGCGCTGGCGCGCGCCATCGTGATCTCGCCGCGCGTGCTGCTGTGCGACGAACCGCTCGGCGCGCTCGACAAGAAGCTGCGCCAGCAGATGCAGTTCGAACTGAAGCAGTTGCAGAAGAACCTGGGCGTGACGCTGGTGTTCGTCACCCACGACCAGGAAGAGGCGCTGGCGATGTCGGATCGCATCGCGGTGATGAATGCCGGTCGCGTCGAGCAGATCGGCACGCCTGTCGAGATCTACGATCAGCCGCGGACACGTTTCGTTGCCGACTTCATCGGCGACACCAATATCTTTCGCGGCCAGCGCGTGACCATGGACCAGGGCACGGGCATCGCGGTCGGCAACGGGCTCGCGCTGGCGCTGCCACGCCCGGTCACCGCCGCGGATGGCGAAGTTGTCTCGGTCGCCCTGCGGCCCGAAAAGATCACCATCGCGGCAGCCGATCGTTCGGAGACCCGAAGCAGCGGTACGTCGGCGCGCGGCACGGTCGAGAGCACAAACTTTCTCGGCGGTGCCGTGCTCTATCGCATCGTGCTCGACGGCGGCCAGCGCGTGCTGGCGCAGCAGCCGAATTCCGGAGCCGGCCCGCTCCATACGCCGGGTCAGGCCGTCGCGCTCGGCTGGCGGCCGGCCGATCTCGTCATTCTCGAGGATTGATATTTTGAACGTCATGCTTTCATCCCCGTCTCCCGCCCATCTCACGCAACGGCGCATGGGCGTCGTCGTCATCGGACAAAGCCCGCGCCCGACGATGGAGGCCGAGATCGCGGCCGTGCTGTCGCCCGGGATGACGATCGAGTTGCGCGGCGCTCTCGACGGCATGAGCCGCGCCGAAATTGACCAGATCCCGCCGATCGATGGCGCGGATGCGCTGTTCACCTTGCTGCCGAACGGCGACAATGTCCGTCTCAGCAAGAAGGCCGTCGAGACCCGCGCCAACGCGCAGCTCGCAAAGTTTCGCCAGGAGGGCATCGACGTCGTCATGCTCGCCTGCACCGGCGAGTTTCCGAACCTCGCGCCGGAAGGGCTTGTGATCCTGCCTTCTGCCGTCCTGCACAAGATGGTCGAGGCCGTGCTGCCGAAGGGACGGCTCGGCGTGTTCTCGCCGCTGCCGGAGCAGACCGCGCTGATCGCCGGGAAGTGGCAACGTACTGGCGTCGATGTCGTCGGCGTGACGCTGCAGCCAGGCTCGGATGACGCGACCGTCGATGCCGCGGCGCGCGAGATGGCGGCCAGGCAGCCCGATCTCGTCGTGCTCGACTGCATGAGCTACTCCAGCGCCAACAAGGCCCGCGTGCGTCGGCATTATCCGGGTCCCGTGATCCTGTCGATCGCGGCGGCCGCGCGCGTCGTCGAGGAGCTGGTGTCATGAGCGAGATCGAGATGAAGACGATCAGCCTCGATGACATCGAGGCACTGGCAGTCGGCGCCTGGATCCTCGGTACCGGCGGCGGCGGCAGCCCCTATCTCGGCCTGCTCAATCTGCGCCGCCTCTATGCCGAGGGGCATCGCGTGCAGCTGATGTCGCCGCTCGATCTCGGCGACGACGACTGGGTCGCCGTGGTGTCCAATATGGGCGCACCTCTGGTCGGCCAGGAGCGGCTCGCCGACAGCCGCAGCATCGCGCGCGCCGTGCGGATGCAGGAGGAGATCAACGGCATCAAATTTCGCGCCGTGATGTCGGTCGAGATCGGCGGCGGCAACGGCATGCAGGCGCTGATGGCGGCGGCGCATCTGAACATCCCGGTCGTCGACGCCGACTGCATGGGCCGCGCCTTTCCCGAGGCGCAGATGACGTCGGTGGCGATCGGCGACCTCAAGCCCTATCCCTGCACGCTGTACGATCCGCGCGGCATCGAGGCCGTCGTCACCAAGGTGCCCTCGTGGAAGTGGATGGAGCGCGCCAGCCGAAAGATCTGCGTCGAGATGGGCTCGATCGCCTCGACCAGCAAGGCGCCGCGCACGGGGCGCGAGGTCAAGGACTGGGGCATCCATTTCACCACGACCAAGGCGATCGCGATCGGCCGCGCCGTCAACGCCGCCAACAAGAACCACGGGGATCCGATCGCGGCGATCCTCGACTGCGAGGGCGGCCAGCGGCTGTTCTCCGGCAAGATCGTCGACGTCGAGCGCCGCACCACCGAAGGCTTCCTGCGCGGCTCTGCTGTCATCGAGGGCAGCGACGCTGATCGCGGCACGCAGCTCAAGCTGTCGTTCCAGAACGAGTGGATCGTGGCCTGGCGTGGCGATGAGGCGATCGCGATGTCGCCCGACCTGATCTGCGTGCTCGACAGCGTCAACGGCCACGGCATTGGCACCGAGACCGTACGTTACGGCCAGCGGGTGACGGTGATCGCCCTGCCCGCCCCCGCGGTGCTGACCAGCCCGCGCGGCCTCGATTTCGTCGGCCCCCGCGCCTTTGGTTACGACCTCGATTTCCAGTCGCTGTTTGCGACATCTGGAGCCTAGTGAATGAAGCGGATTGGTATTGACGTCGGTGGCACCAACACCGACGCGGTCTTGATTGCCGACGACAAGGTCGTCCACTCCGTCAAGGCCGCCACCACCGCCGACGTCACCTCCGGCATTCTGGCCGCGCTGAAGGCGTTGCGCGCCAATCCCGCGGCGGCCGTGCCGGTCGATGCGGTCGTGATCGGCACCACGCATTTCATCAATGCGGTGGTACAGCGGCGACATCTGCACAAGATCGGCGCCATCAGGATCGGCATGCCCGCCTCCGCCTCGCTGCCGCCGTTCTGCGACTGGCCGGCGGATCTGGCCGAGCTCGTCAGCGGCGAGACGTTCATGCTGGAGGGCGGTCATGACTATGACGGCCGTCCCTTCATGCCGCTCGACACCGACGGTCTGAAGGCCGCCGCGCGCGCGATCAAGGCCAAGGGCCTGCGCTCGGTCGCGGTCGCCTCGTCGTTCTCGCCGCTCGATCCGAGCTGCGAGATCACGGCGCGGGAGATCTTCGCCGAGATCTGCCCCGACGTGGCGGTCACGCTGTCGCATGACCTCGGCCGCATCGGCCTGCTCGAACGCGAGAACGCCGCGCTGCTCAATGCCGCGCTCCATGATCTCGCCGTCACCACCGTCGCCGCCTTCCGCAAGGCGATCGCGGATTCCGGCATCGATGCGCCGCTGTTCCTGACGCAGAACGACGGCACCGTGATGCAGGCGGAGATCGCGACCGCCTTCCCGGTCATGAGCTTCGCCTCCGGCGCCACCAATTCGATGCGCGGCGCCGCGTATCTCTCGGGCCTCGACGACGCCATGGTCGTCGATGTCGGCGGCACCACCAGCGACATCGGCCAGCTGCGCCACGGCTTTCCGCGCGAGGCCAACGCCGTGGTCGAGGTCGGCGGCGTACGCACGCTGTTCCGGATGCCCGACCTGCTCTCGATCGGCCTCGGCGGCGGCAGCCACGTCGACGAGAACCCGGTCCGCGTCGGGCCGGTCAGCGTCGGATACCGGCTGACGTCCGACGCGCTGGTGTTCGGCGGTCAGCAGCTCACCGCAACCGACATCGCCGTCGCAGCCGGGCTGATCGACATCGGCGATCGCGCGCGCGTCGCGCATTTGCCGAAGCGCCTGATCGAGGCCGCGCTCGCCGATGCCCACCGCAAGCTCGAGGGCGACATCGACCGCATGAAGACCGAGGCCGGCGACGTGCCGCTGCTCGCGGTCGGCGGCGGCGCCTTCCTGGTGCCGGAGCGGCTTGCCGGCATTTCCGAAATCGTCCGCGTCGACCATGGCGACTGCGCCAACGCGGTCGGCGCCGCCATCGCCCAGGTCTCCGGCGAGGCCGACCAGGTGTTCCGCGACATGACCCGCGACGAGGCCATCGCGGCCGCCCGCGGCATCGCCGAGGCGCGGGCCGTGCAGGCCGGCGCCGCAGCCGATACGCTCAAGACGGTCGACGTCGAGGACATGCCGATCGCCTACCTCCCCGGCAACGCGCTGCGCGTCCGCGTCCGTGTCGCCGGCGCCATCGCCGAGCCGAACATCGGCGCGGCCGCGTAGCCGCGCCGCCTCACACCAGCTCGGCGATCCTGATCACCCCCGCCTCGGCACCTTCAGCCTTGGCGGCCGCCATCGAGCCGCCGAGATCGATGCCGCGGCAGGCGTCGTCGACGACCACCGCCGCGAAACCGAGCCGGCGCGCGTCGACGGCCGAATAGTGCACGCAGAAATCGGTCGCGAGACCGACGAGAAAAACCCGCTTCAAGCCGCGCTCGCGCAGATATCCGGCAAGTCCGGTCGGCGTGATCTTGTCGTTCTCGAAGAATGCCGAATAGGAATCGATCGCGGAGCGAAAGCCCTTGCGGATGATCATCTGCGCCTTGTCGGTCGCAAGGCCCGGATGAAGCGCCGCGCCCGGCGTGCCCTGGATGCAGTGGTCCGGCCACAAGGTCTGCGGCCCGTAGGGCATCGTGATGCTCTCGAACGGCGCCTTGCCCGGATGGCTGGAGGCGAACGAACTGTGTCCCGCCGGATGCCAGTCCTGCGTCAGCACGACGTGATCGAACAGCCCGCTCAGCCGGTTGATCACGGGGACCACCGCATCGCCATCGGCCACCGCCAGCGCGCCGCCGGGGCAAAAGTCATTCTGCACATCGATGATGAGCAGCAAATCCTCGTTGGCCTTGATCTGCATCCCTGTCTGCACCCGTTTCATCAAACTTCGCCAAAAATTCCGCCAAGGATGGCCTCGGCCCGCGGCGATCTCAAGCCGGACCGCCGAACATTCCGCCAGCAGCCAGCCCCTCCATTCCGGAATCCCTGCCCTGCGGGCCGGGCCTGGAAACGCCGGACGGACTGATGGATTCTCCCCGCTGGAGAGAAGCCGATGCCCGCTGCCGTCACATGCCGCTCTGCCAGCCAGCGCCTCGAGCGCTGGGCGACCGCCACGCTGCTGGAGGCCGGGGCGATCGTCGCGTGCGAGCCGCACGGCTGGATGCTGGATCGCGGCGATCCGCTGGCGAAGGCCGCGGCCCTCCGGATCGCGCGCGACGATCCGCCGCGCGGTGTCAGCCGTTCGGAAGCGGTTGCAGCGATCGAGGAGGTGCTGGGCGCGATCGGCGACACCTGCCCTGAATGTTCTGGCGAAGGCGAAGCGGAAGAATTGCCAAGATTCAGATAAGTGATTCCGCCTCTACCCGAAGATGTCCTAGCCTGCGGCATCGACCGGGAGACGTCGTGATGCCAAAGCATTCCGCCCCATGGCTGCTGCGTAAACCATGCCCGACCTGCGGCCGGGCCCTCGTGGTGCGCGAAGGCAAGGGCGAGCGGCACGAGCTGATCTGTCCGGTCTGCGACGGTCCCGATCCGCTGCATTCGCCGAGGGCGCTCGGCTGGACCAGGGGATCGCTGCGGCCGCCGGAGCGGCCGCAGAAGAATTGACGTCACGAACGCGAAAGCTTGCGCTCGACCTTCTTGCGGCTGTTGCCCACCTTCTTGACCGCCTTCTTCACGGCCGACGCCGAGCGGCCGCTCTTCCTGGCCTCGTAGCCGACTTCGTAGTCCTGACCGCCCGCGACGCGGGCACGATCCTGCTTGCGTCCACGCGCCGATGTCTTCGCCGCGGCCTTCTTCGTCGTCGCCATGATGGTCCTCCTTGTCAGCGCGCAACGCACGAATCGGCCGATCAGTTCCGCCGACGACAGGAGGCCTCATGCCGATCACCCGATGTCGAACTTGACGCCCTGCGCCAGCGGCAGGCTGCGGCCGTAGTTCACCGTATTGGTAGCGCGGCGCATATAGGCCTTCCATGAATCCGATCCCGACTCGCGGCCGCCGCCGGTCTCCTTTTCGCCGCCGAACGCGCCGCCGATCTCGGCGCCCGAGGGGCCGATGTTGACATTGGCGATGCCGCAATCGGAGCCGCGCGAGGACACGAACAATTCGGCCTCGCGCAGATCGTTGGTGAAGATCGACGACGACAACCCCTGCGGCACGGCGTTGTGCAGCTCGATCGCCGCATCGAGGTCGCGATAGGGCATCACGTAGAGGATCGGCGCAAAGGTCTCGCGCTCGACCGGGCCGCTCTGGGTGGCGATCTCGACCAGGGCCGGCCGCACGTAAAAAGCGCCTTCAAAACCGCCGACCGCGACGCGCTCGCCGCCGAACACGCGACCGCCGTGATCCCGCGCCGCGCTCAAGGCGTCCTGCATGGTGTCATAGGCGCCGCGATCGATCAGCGGACCGATCAAGGTGCCCTGCTGCAGCGGATTGCCGATCGCGACCGAGGCATAGGCCTGCTTCAGGCGCGGCACCAGATGCTCATACACATCCGCATGGACGAACAGGCGGCGCAGGCTGGTGCAGCGCTGGCCGGCGGTGCCCATCGCGGCAAAGGCCACGGCGCGCAAGGTGAGATCGAGATCGGCCGAGGGCGCGACGATCGCGGCATTGTTGCCGCCGAGCTCGAGAAGGGCGCGGGCAAAGCGGCCGGCAAGACAGGCGCCGACCACGCGTCCCATCGCGGTCGATCCGGTCGCCGACACCAGCGGCACCCTGACGTCGTCGACCAGCATCTCGCCGACGGCGCGGCCGCCGAGCAGCAGGCCGGTCAGACCATCCGGCGCGTCGCCGCCGTCACGGCGAAAGCGGGCCAGCGCACGCGCCAGCAGCGCGTCCGTTGCCAGCGCCGTCAGCGGCGTCTTCTCCGAGGGCTTCCAGACGACGCTGTTGCCGCACACCAGCGCGATCGCCGCGTTCCAGGCCCACACCGCGACGGGAAAGTTGAAGGCCGAGATGACGCCGGTCACGCCGAGGGGATGCCATGTCTCCATCATGCGGTGCTCGGCGCGCTCGGTGGCGATGGTCAGGCCATAGAGCTGGCGCGACAGGCCGACGGCGAAGTCGCAGATGTCGATCATCTCCTGGACCTCGCCGAGCCCCTCGGAAACGATCTTGCCGGCCTCGATCGAGACCAGCCGGCCGAGCGCCGCCTTGTTGGCGCGCAGCTCCTCGCCGAGCAGCCGTACCAGCTCGCCGCGCTTCGGCGCTGGCAGCAGCCGCCACTGCAGGAACGCGGCATGCGCCCGCGCGATCACGGCCGTCGCGTCCGCCCTGGTGTCGTCATGCACATGCGCCAGCACCTCGCCGGTCACCGGCGAGCGGGCGGCGCGCGTCCCGCCGCGCAGGCGCTCCGGCGCGACACCGAGCGAGGTCAGGATCTCGGTCGTCTGGGCGGTGAGATTGAGAGGATCGGCAGGGCTGGCGGACATATGCAACTCCGGATTTGTCTTTCGCGCCGGTGCGCGTGAGACGATCATGGATGATCCATCGTGAATGCCCCCGTGTAGATCAAATTCCGGCGGGGCGCGAGCATCGGGGCGCTGGGCAATCGGCCACTCGGCGGCGGGATGACAGGGCGGCGGACCGACTCATGACGGACTGGCGCACATCGGCGCGATCCGCGACGCCGACGCGCCCGGGCTGTTGAGATCGACGGACCCTCGCAGAGCACGAGGGCGCAGGGAATGCCGGGCGCTGGCCGCAACCCATGGCCCGCCTGCAGCAAAAAAAGCAGGCGGCAGTCACCACAGGTTCAGCCGAACTCCGGCATTCCCTGCGCGATGGTCTTCACACTTATATCGTGCTCTCCTCGGTGTACGGCTCCTTAGCCACCGTCGCCCTCGGGATCGCCCGAAAGCTTAGCGCCAGCGTCGCGGCGCCAGGACCACACGACTTTGCGTCCGCAAGCTCACCGCTCGTCCGCGCACCAGGTGCGCGACGGCAAGCCCGCGGCCATCGCCTCCCCGCCTCACGTGTCGTGACGATCGCGATACGTCCCTCGTGGCGAAGCAGGATGCGTGCAATAGAGCATACTTTCTGGAAAAGCGAAAGAAGAATCTTTTGTGAGGCAGGAAAAGAAGGGTGCGCGCCCCGCAGGTCCGGAGCGCACCGGAGGGGGATCATCGCCTAGCCTGAATACTCCACGATCCGGTCTATTCATCTGCGGCATGCCAATAGTCGGACGTGCGCATCAAGCAAGCCATTCCTGCGCTCCAAATATCACTTACTCTTATTCTCTGGATCACCTCTTCGAGGTCGGCCGGCCAGTGATACAGTTTCTTATTCTCCCTTCGATCCACTGCATGGGTCCACATCGCGGCGACATCAGAAAATTCCGTATCAAGCACAACGTTACAGAGAAAATTATACTGATAGTACCGCAAATCTACGCCGAAGCCGACCACGCGAAGATCCTTGATCAGGGACTCGGAATCACGACCGATTGCAACTTGCGAATACTTCAAACCAAGTTCTTCGTCTAAGGCGCGCCTGACGACTGCAAATAAGCCGATACGCCCAAGCCTATTCACATTTGCCGTTGGACGAATGCCTTCGACGACAGCCACGTCGAATTCATCGCGACGGAAACTTACGTTTTGCCTCTGGCCGATTACGATGGAATTGTCTCTAGCGCATACAACGTTGACAACGACTCCGACACCTGATGTTAGGTGCGTCAGAACATTTTTGGGATCATCCTGTGAAATCAACTGCTCCCACCTGAAGCGCAGTCCGCCCGGCCCCTTCGCCGCGCAATTGAACCGGTAGAACGATCGAACAAACTTTACGTCCAATATCGGCCGTTCATCCAAGTCAGGTTTCGTAGTTACACTTATCGACTTTATAGCGACGGTTGGATTGTCGCTTGTTTCAGATTTTCGTCGCTTCCAATCCCGTTTAATATCTACGGCAAGGCTGTTGAACTGCGCATCTTCTGGATCTAGGACCTTCGGCGCCCTCAATATCTGAAGCTGCAATTCATCGCGACCAAATCCTCCGGGTCCTGCCGAAACAACGTCGACCCAAGTTGTCCAGCTTCTTCTAATGCTGAGCGCCGCACATGCTAGCGGACCGAACTCAGCTGCAGCATATCGCTGCCTTACGTCTCCTGTTATGAGATGCGAGTTTATGCCTACGACGTTCTCGCTGCCAACCCTCAGGCTTTGATTGTTGAGCAACTCAGCTGCATCTTCGTGTGAAATGAGAGATCCACGAAGGATCCAATACAACGTTTCATCATCCCCCTCGTACTTCTTCAATTCAACGCTCTCGACATCCTCTTTCGAAATCGTGACACGCCGAATTTTGGTTGCTCCGCTTTCCGCAATGCAGGCCGCGATATTAGCAACGTCGATACGTGTGAGCTTACCCTTGACGTCCGCAAGGTAGTTGCGCACGTTGTGTGGAAGCTTGGGATCTATGGGATCCCGGAGAGCGTTGTGTCGCTGAGCTGCGACCAGCCGTCCCAAAGGGTGAGGTGGGTATTCCGTCCGCCTAGCCATCAAAAACCTCCGCAAGCCTTTGTCAAACAAAGGGATTTATCCCGACCTGCCCGTGGAACCGATGCACATATACGGTTTGCATTGCTCGCCGGAACATTTTTCCGCCCGGTGCGCTCAGGAAAGGGCACCCCAATGATGACCTACGCCTGCATTACGTTGATCTCCGCCCACCTAGTGATGGCCGTCGGCTACTGGCTTCTGCTGCTGGCTCACGGATAGAGACAACACCCTGTCCCAGCAAATTGAGGACGGGCGTTGAGCCCGTCCTCTTTTCTTGGCGGTCGTCAGGATGACAACGGCGCATATAATTCGTCTAAAACGAAATCTCAAACTTGACCGGCGCGGGAGACGTCGGACGGGACGAGCCGAGCTCCCGCAGGCCAGAGCGAGGGCCGCGTCAAACCGCGGTCCTATGCACGGAGGCCGGCCCCCGCGCGACAGCTCCCGCGTGCAGGACCGTCCCGATCCGCCACACTGCAATAGCGGCCACCAGCATGGTCGCCGGGCCCCACAATGACACGACACGTTCGTGGACCTCGAGAACAAAGGTCAGCCTCATTGCATCGTAGAGCATATGTGCGACGATCAGGCTGAGTACGACGCCGGTCCACGGCTCTCCGCCTGGCCGTAACGACAGCACCAAGGCAGCGCCGATGAATGCGCCACACGCAACCAGCGTGGCTGCAGCGCGCACGGCCTGAAACGGCATCAGCCAGTACGGCGTCCTTGCAAAAGTCCAACCGGCGGCGCTGACCGCCGTGTCCACGCAGGCGAGCACCGCAAAGACGGCCAGAAACAAGTATCCGACGCGAAAGATGAACCTCGGCTTCGACAACCATTCGACCAGCCTGAGCGCGCCGGCCGCTGCCGCGAGGAAGGCCAATTGGGCCGCCAGGCCGAACACGATCCTCTCCATGGAGGACAGCGGCTGATCACCGATCAGCTTGACCACGTTGACGAGCCAGAGATGGCAGGGCAGCGCGAGGACCGCGCCGATCCAGCGCGGGGCTCCAAGGCCGAGAGCAATGCGAAGAGCTCCGAAAATTCCCAACAGGCAGCCGGCTATCGCGAGCGCCCAATACCAGGAGATGAATGCAAGTCCCGGATCGAGAGCCATCGAGCCGGCGACCAATCCGGCAAGCATCGTCACAGCTATCAGATAGGATAGGGGCGGCAGCCAGGCGGCCGCCCTCTTGAATATCTCACCAATCTCACTATTGACGACCATGCACGATGTCCCCCGCCAAGAGTGATGCTGCCGCGCGACGTACGCGCCGGTGCACATATGCATCATCTGACGAAAAGCCAGACGATCATGCGCCCACAACGGTTCGCCACGTGCTAGCTCGCGATCTGGTTCGGGAGCACGACATAGGCTGCGTAGAGTACGGCGAGCAGAACGCCGATTGCCAGGGATTGCAGCGCGACCAGCAGCCAGAACAGCCGCGGGTTGTCGTATCTCGACAGGACCAGCCCGACGCCCAGCCTGACCTGCATCGTTCGAAGGCTGTTGAATAATTTCAGCACCGCCCATGCAAGGCCAGGACGATGACGAGCAGGATCGACGTCACCTGCATCGGACGATGGCCTCGGGTGATCGCTCGCCGCCCCCTCGCGTGGCACGCCGAATGACGGCCGAGCTTCGGCCAGCAGCGGGACGCCGCGTCATGGGGCGGCATCAGCCAGGCGGATGAAGCCCAGCAGGTTCGGCTCGGTCATGCCATGCGTGACCAGCCTCACGGCATCCGCGCTGTTGCCTTCGATCGAGGTGAACGTGCTCCCGTCGACGGAATAGATCACGCCGGCCTGCCCCGGCGTGCCGCCGGACTTCCCGGCGCGCGCATCGCTCAGCTCCGAAGCCGTTCTTACCCGGAGGAAGACGGCGATATCGCCGGGCAGCGCCGGCTTCTCGCCCGGCAGGAATGTGAGCTTCTTGCGCAGGGCATCGTTCCAGATCTGGGCGTTGACCGCAGACGGCGTGATCTTCACCGGACTGTCCACCTTGAGGATCAGCCACGAGATGAATGCCGCACTCCACGGCGCCTGTCCCATCTGCATGGGGTCCAGGTTCACGGCCCGCCAATAGTCGGCAATCCGGTCGGCCGATGTCGTCTCTTCGACGTTCTTGTTGATCTCGCTGACCGCCAGGGTCAGGAGCCTGCTCGCCGATTGGGTCTGGCCGGGACTGGGCGGAGGCGGCTGAAGATTGTAGTGCGGCAGCTCGACGTCGCGACGCCCCAAGGTCGGAGGGATCACCGCTTCGCTGGGCGACTTCGTCCCCTCCAGATCGGCGAGCGCCATTCGTTCCAGCTCGCCGCGGTTCAGGCTGTTGAGGACGCCCGCGCGAACCAGGAACAACAGAACCGCCGCGCGCGCTCGCGTATCGTCACTCTTCGCCAGCTCCTTCTCGATGACCTTGTAGGCGAAGTCGCGCTCCTCCTTGGTCGCCTTGCGTGTGGCGTCCGCGGCAGCCGCGCCCTCCTGAAGGTCGTTCTTGAGCTTGGCCAATTGACGCTCGCGCTCGGCATCCGAACGCTTCTGTGCCTCCTCCAGCGTCGATTCGAGTTGCTTGATCGCGATCGAATTGACCGTCGTCTGCTGGCTTTGGAAGTAGCCGACGAGGCCATTGGCCATGATCGTGATCGTCCCGACGAGCGTCACGACCAATGGCGTGTTGTGCCAGAACTTGAGACGTTCGATCCGATCCGAGGTCTGTCGTTCCGCGCGCTTCTCGGGCAGCAGCGCGAGCTGAGCTCGTTCTTCCAGAGCTTTGTCCAGCAGAATCCGTTTGTACTCCGGCGGAAGATCCGGGTCCTTCAGAAAAGGAAACTCCTCCGACCAATTGATCAACGCCTCCCCCTGATCCCGGTCTCTGTTTTTTTGGTCCGTTCCTCGCGGTGCCTCTCTCGACGCGGCGATGCTAGCCCGGGCTGCCCCCTTTGCCAAGCTTCCGGCCGTTGGCCAGCAACTAACAGGATGCGGCGCCGACGGCCGCCAGCCCGGCACGAACGAAATGCCGGCAGATCCCGGTTTCGACGGCGCCTGGATCGGGCTATGCTGCCCGCGTCCTCCGGCAAGCGGGCAGTCGACCATGATCGAAACGCACTCAGCGCGGGACGCCGTCTGGCAGTCCATCCAGGACGAGGTTCGGTTGGGCCTGGTGAGCGATCCGATTTTTGGCGGCGCCGCGGCGGCCGCGATCCAAGATCATCCGGACCTCGGCAGTGTCGTGGCGCACCAGATCGGCACCCGCCTCGGCAGGACCCCGGGCGAGCGCACGCAGTTCGCTGCCATCGCGCGCCGGGCCCAGCGCGCGTCCCCCGATCTCGTCGATGCCGCCGCCATTGATCTGCGCGCCATCGCGGCCCGCGATCCGGCAACCACGTCGCTGCTGCCGCCGCTGCTGAACTACAAGGGCTACATCGCGATGCAGGCGTTTCGTGTCTCGCACTGGCTCTGGACCAACGCGCAGCCCGACCTCGCCTTGCTGCTCCAGGCCGAGGCGTCGACGTCGCTGCAAGTGAGCATCCATCCTTCGGCGCAGATCGGGACAGCGGTGTTTCTCGATCACGCCACCGGAATCGTCATCGGCGCGTTCAGCACCATTGGCGACGGCGTCACCATCCTGCAGAACGTCACCATCGGGCGTCACGATGCGCTGCCCGGGCGCGGCCCGCGGATCGGCCGCGGCGTGCTGCTGTCATCAGGTGCGACGGTGCTCGGCGATGTCGCGATTGGCGACTTCGCCAAGATCGGCGCAGGAGCGGTCGTCACATCCGATGTGCCGGCCGGCTGCACGGCCGTGGGCACGCCGGCCCGGCTGACGAACTGCGTGGAGACACCGAGCCCGGCCGGGATGTGAGGCCAGGCGCGCGAAAGCCGCCCGTGGGCGGCTCTCATGTCCTCATCACGGTCTTAGGATCAGGCCGCAGCGCTTGCCGGCAGGGCCCGCGCGCTCGGCTTGGCCTGCGCGAGATGCGTCTTCCACGCCTCGATGGCGACGACGAGCGAGGTGATCGCCCAGAACACGGGATATTCATAGCCGCCGGTGTTCCAGGTCCAGCCAAAGCCTTTCACGACCTGCAGCGCGTAGACCGCGAACAGCAGCAACGCGGTGGCGCCGAGCGCGGCGAAGCGCGTGCAGATGCCGAGGACCAACGCTATTCCGGCGGCGGATTCCGCGGCGGCAGCGATCAAAACCCAGGCCTCCGGCGGATGAAAGCCTGCCTTGGCGAAGAAGCCCGCGGTCGCGGCCGACACCGCGCCGCCAGCAAACTTTCCCGCGACGTGAGGAAACAGAAACAATCCGCAAATGATGCGAAGAATGTTCGAGCCGTTCGTAAGATCGAAATTGTCCGCCTTGATGCGGAAGTCGTCCTTGGTGAGCCACATGACTCAACTCCTTTCTGTTGAGTCGAATGTTCCATCGAACGCAGTTGCCGCCATTGCGGCAAATCAAGTGCGCTGCGGTGAAAAACTCAGGGCTGCGTTGCGAGATCGTGCGTCACGCGATCGCTGCGTTGATCAGGTATTTCTCAGCGCGATACGCGTGATTGCGCTCGACGGGGATAGTGCCTCAACTCTCCGCGCCAGGAACGAGCGGCAGAAGCTGAGTGCACCTCACCGGGTGGAGAGTGCACTGTCAGAACAGGACGAGCTGACCTACCCGTGCCGCGCTGATTCCGCCTGCGCTACGGGCCGCAATGGCAGCCTTGGCGGCTCCCCCCTTCGTATTCGTCGTGCAGGCGCACCCAGTCGGACAGATTGCCGCGTCCGGTCTCGTTGCGGCCCTTTGGCGCAAGGTCGAGATAGTGATAGGCGCCGATCAGCGGATCGCCGCCGCGGGAGCGAACCTGGAAGGTGCAGAAGATGTCGCCGGCGGCGTCCTTGTAGAACACGGTCAGGCCGGGCAGCTCGCGTGAGCTGCCGCGCAGCGGCGCGAAATTGTACACGGCCGTGCCTGCCGCGATCTGCTCGTCCGAGAACGAGACCTTGTAGTCAGCATTGAAATCGCTGCCTTCGGACGACACCCAGTCGAAAGCCCAGCCCATGCGCGCTTTGAACGGCGCGATGTCCGCGAGGGGCGCGCGCGACACCACGACAAGGCTGACGTCGTGCTGTCGCAGATGCTGGTTGGCACCGTCGATATGGTCGCAGAGGAAGGAGCAGCCGGGACAGCGGTGCGGATCGCCCGGCGCCATCATGAAATGGTAGATGATCAGCTGGCTGCGTCCCTGAAAAAGGTCGCCCAGGCGCGCCGGCCCGTTCGGCGTCTGGAAGACATAGTCTTTCTCGACCTTGACCCAAGGCAGGTTCCGCCGGGCTTCGGCCAGGGCGTCGCGCTGCCGCATGAAGGCCTTTTCGCTGGCGAGGTGGGCGCGATGCGCTTCGGTCCATTCCGACTGCGAGACTATTCGGGGGAGCGTCATGCCGGTTCTCCTGTTTCCCCGAGGACGAGCCGATGAGCAGCCAGCCGACATCGGAGCGCAGCTTTTTTACTGCGAGCTGGCCGGAGTCGGGGCCGGGCGAGACCAGGCCAACGGCCCAAGGCCGGACGCCCGGGAACGAGGCGCTCGCCGCGGACTGGAAGCGGATGGTGCCGAGCCGCTCCTCTGACGCAAACGCCTCGCCGCCGTCAGCTCCGTATTGTCCCCCAATTGTATTTCCGGAGTGATCCGCCGATTGATCTCGTGAGTTTCGGGAGGTGATGTCCGACGTGTCCGACAACAACAGCTCTTTGCGCGGCGGTCATAACGACCTGCCGCCCTGCCGCAGTTGCGGTCACCGCGCGAGCGCGATTCGGAGCATCCTGAATCCCCGGACGGGAGAATCGGCCCGCATGTTCAACTGCACCGCCTGCGGGACTCTGAACTGGATGGAACCCGGCCGTTGAGCGCGCGCATCCGCTAGGAGGTCGGCGGCTTGGGATCGGGCGGACAATGCCGGGCCTCTTCGTCCGCCAGGAGCTGCCGGATGATCCTGCGTTTTTGCTCGTCGGTCTCCGCCTCGAGCAGCTGACGAAAATGACGGATGTTTTCGTTGCGAATGTAGCGTTCCATGCGCGCCACCTCATCACGCTCATCGCGCCGAGAATGCGAGGAAGTGCCCGCCGGTTCAACCCGAAAGGATGGCGACGTCCCGCCGCAGCCCGCGATGGAACACGACTGGATAAATCGGAGGAGGAAGGGAACCAATCCGACGGTCGACCGTTATCAATAACCCCCAGCCCAACTTTCGGGAGGTGCCGGTGGCCGAGAGATGATCGTGCTCCCTCTGCCTGCGCAGCGAAGCTTGGCACCTCGCTCTCCGGTCCCACAGACCTTGCCTCAAGCCGATGGTCTTGACCTTCGCCATCGCGAGCCCCCGATGCATCATATGGTCACGCTGATCCGTAGGCTGCGGAGCGCAACCGAGCTGAGCGAACACGACATCGCGGCGATCAAGGCCCTTCCCGTGGAGTTGAAGGCGGTCGAGCCGGAAACCCAGATTGCCTGGGAGGGTGATCGTCCGCAGGCGTGCTGCATGATCGTCACCGGCTTCGCCTATCGCGCCAAGGTCACCGAGACCGGCAAGCGCCAGATCCTGTCGTTCCACATTCCCGGCGACATTCCCGATCTGCAAAGCCTGCTGCTCAAGACCATGGACCATGACATCGTCACGATCTCCGCGGCGACGTTGGCCTTCATCGACCACGCCGATCTGTCCAGACTGATCGACGCGCATCCGGCTGTCGCGCGCGCCCTGTGGCGCGAGACCATGATCGACGCCGCCGTGTTCCGGCAGTGGATCCTCAATCTCGGCGTTCGCTCGGCGTCGGCCCGCATGGCGCATCTGCTCGCAGAGCTCCGGCAACGCCTGGCCGAGGTCGGGCTCGTCGACGACAACGCCTATCGGTTTCCGATTACCCAATCGGAGCTCGCCGAGGCGCTCGGCCTGAGCACCGTGCATGTCAACCGCGTGCTGCAGGAATTCCGCAGTCAACGCGTGCTCGATATCCGTAAGAACCTTGTGAAGCTGATCGACGTTGATAAGGTCGTCGCTGCCGGAGAGTTCGATCCCGCGTATCTTCATCAGATCGACGATTCGCGCCCAGGACAATCCCATGACCGGGACGAATGAGATGCTCTTCTACATCCAACATCCCGGTGAAGTGCCTGCGGAGGGCACCGACCTCGAAGGCGTCGATTTCGACGACGTCGAGACCGTGCTTCTTGAGACGGCGGACGCCGCGCTTGCGATCGCACGCGACCGGCTGGAGCCTTCGACGACCAATGTCAGCCTGGAGGTCAGATCCGATGACGGCCGGGTGGGACAAGTCACCGTGTCGGTGCTGATCGAGCGCGGCTGACGCTAAGCCACGGCTGTCGAGCCTGCGGGCCGGAACGTCGGACGACCGGCCACCGCTCAGGAGCTGCGCGCCCGCGACCACATGCCTTCTGCCTTGGCCGCATCGATCGCCGCCGCCAGCTCGTCGATCCGATAGGGCTTCGGCAGGATCCGCACGCCCGCTTCCCTGGCCGCATGCACGGCCGCTCCCGAATAGCCGCTGGTCAGGAGAATGGGCATGTCGCCGCGCCGACGCTGGATCTCGCGCGCGAGCTCGACGCCGTTCATGCCGCCCGGCATCATCACGTCGGAGAACACGAGGTCGACCGCCCGTCCGTCGGCCAGTGCGCCGAGCGCCGCCGCCGCGCTGGCGGCGCGGGTGACCTCGAAGCCGAGCTGACGGAGCATCTCGCTCACCAGCGCAGCGACCTCCTCGTCGTCCTCGACGAGAAGAACGCGGCCCTCGTCGCGATGACGGGGGCGCGGCCGATGCAGATCGATCAGATGCTGCTGATGCCCGGACGCGGCGTGCGCGGATCGCGGCAGGTAAAGGGCGATCGTGGTGCCCCGGCCGAGCTCGGACTCGATCGAGACGGTGCCGCGCGACTGCTTGACGAAGCCGTAGACCTGGGCGAGCCCGAGGCCCGAGCCCTTGCCGACGTCCTTGGTGGTGAAGAAGGGCTCGAAGACGCGCAGGCGGACCTCGTCCGTCATTCCGGTCCCGGCGTCGATCACCGACAGGCGGACGTAGTCGCCCGCAATCTCGTCGTCCTTCCAGTTCGACAGGTTCTCAGCCCGCACCATGATCGTGCCGCCGCTCGGCATCGCGTCGCGCGCATTGACGGCGAGATTGAGCACCACCAGTTCGAGCTCGCCGGGGTCGACCTCGACCGGCCAGAGCGTCTCGGGAAAATCGAACTGCACATGGACGTCGCCGCGCAGGCTGCGATCGAGCAGCTCGCGCATGCCGCCGATCTGGCGCGCGATGTCGACCGGCTCGGGCGTCAGCTCCTGGCGGCGCGAGAACGCGAGCAGCTGCCGCGTCAGGCTGGCGCCGCGCTGGGCGGCCTGGATCATGCCGTCCATCAGGCGGCGACGCCGCTCCGGATCGGCCTGGCGGTCCAGCATGTCGAGACCGCCCGAGATCACCATCAGCAGATTGTTGAAGTCGTGCGCGACGCCGCCGGTCAGCCGCCCGATGGCCTCGATCTTCTGCGCCTGGCGCAGCGTCTCCTCGACGCGGGCGCGCTCGGCCATCTCGATGCGCAGATGCTCGTTGGACTCGGCGAGCGCGCGCGTCCGCTCCACCACCAGCCGCTCCAGCTCCTGCGCCGCCTGCTCGCGGGCCTGGATCAGCGCGCGGATCTCGTATTGGCGCCGCCGCGCCCGCATCGCCGATTGCACCGCGCTGGTCAGCGTGATCGGCTGGATCGGCCGCTCCAGCAATGACACGTTGCGCAGCGCGCGCACGAGATTGCGCCGCCACGCGGCGACGGCGGGCTGCTCCCGGTGGCTGGTCAGGACGATGAAGGGCAAATCGGACCAGGCAGGCTGCCGCTCGACCCATTGCATCAGCGGGCCGGTGTCCTTGGCAAAGAAGCCCTCCTCGGAAACGACGACGGCGCCCACGCCGGTGTTCAGCTCGCTCACCAGCTCGGCCAGCGAGGTACAGACGCGGGCGTCGATCCGGGCATTGCGAAGCAGCTCCGCGGAGGCCGGACCGTCCCGTCCGATCGGTGCGAAGACGAGCACGTGCTGATCCCGATCAGCGCTCATCGCGGACGTCCATGTCAGGGATGACGTCGCCGGTGAAACGCGGATTGCCCGAGAACACGCCGCTGAACGCCGTGAGCGGGGGCCCGAGCGTGATGCCGCTTCCACTCAGGCGAAACTCGCGGATCGTATGCTCGTGGTGCCCGCTCCGCTTCTTGACGACCGACAGCGCGCGGCGGACGGTCCCTGCCGCCTCGAAGTAGCGCAGCATCAGCACGGCATCGCTGAGATAGCTGATGTCCAGCGGTGTTTCCATCGGTCCCACCAGACCATGTTGCGCGAGCACCAGGATGGTCAGCACGCCCTGCTGGCCGAGATAGCTCAGAAGTTCATG
Organism: Bradyrhizobium sp. SZCCHNR1002; assembly: GCF_032381435.1. Taxonomy (NCBI): domain Bacteria; kingdom Pseudomonadati; phylum Pseudomonadota; class Alphaproteobacteria; order Hyphomicrobiales; family Nitrobacteraceae; genus Bradyrhizobium; species Bradyrhizobium sp. SZCCHNR1002. The sequence goes on along the minus strand of NZ_JAUHIS010000006.1, from coordinate 406,328 downwards.
CATCTGCAGGATGAGAAAACGCTCGTCCGGCATCGCATGGAGGTAGCCGTTGAGACTGTCGATGACGATGACGCGGGCATGGTCGTGCTCGACGCTGCGCCGGACGTTGGCGCCGAACTCACCGGGCGAGAGCTCGGCGGGATCAATCTGCTGGAACCTGATCAGCCCGGACGCCATGTGTCTTTCCAGCGGCAGGCCGAGCGTTTGCGCCCGCGCCTCCACGGTGCCCCGGCCCTCGTCGAACGCGAAGAACACCGCGTGCTCGCCGCGATCGGCCGCCGCGATCGCGTAGGTCAGCGCAACCGACGATTTGCCGACGCCAGCGGAGCCGATGAGCAGCGCGTTGGTGCCGCGCTCGAGCCCTCCGCCCAGCAGCTGGTCCAGCTCGGCGTTGCCGCTGGACACGACTTCGCCGAGGAACGAGCGATGATGCTCCGCGGCGACGAGCCGGGGAAAGATCCTCAGACCTCCTTCGGCAATCGTGAAATCATGAAAGCCGCCGCGAAACGCAATGCCGCGCATCTTGATCACGCGCAGCCGGCGGCGCTCGGCGCCATATTCGATCGCCAGCTGCTCCAGCATCACGACGCCATGCGCGACCGAGTGCAGCTGCAGATCATCCTGCGACGACGACAGATCGTCGAGCAGGATGACCGTGCAGTTGCGCTTGGCGAAGAAGTGCTTCAGCGCGAGCACCTGACGACGGTAGCGCAGCGGACTCTGCGCCAAGAGCCGCAGCTCGGAGAGGCTGTCGATGACGACCCGGGCGGGATCGACGCGCTCGACCTCCTTGAACATCAGGCCGGTGGTCTCGCTGAGCTCGACCTCGGCCGGATGGAACACCGTGAGCTCCCGCTCCGGATCGAGCGTCGTCTCCGGCGGCACCAGCTCGAACACGTCGACGCCGGCGAGCGACCAGCCGTGCCGCTCGGCGACCACCTCCAATTCCCGCTGGGTCTCCGATAGCGTGATGTAGAGCACCCGCTCGCCGAGACGCCTGCCCTTGAGCAGGAACTGCAGCGCGACCGTCGTCTTTCCGGTCCCAGGCCGCCCCTCGTAGAGATACAGGCGATTGGGGTCCAAGCCGCCGCCGAGGATGTCGTCGAGACCTTCGCTCCCGGTGGAGATCCGCGTCCGTGGCGAAGGCTCGTCTTTCCGGCTGCCGTCGACAAACTCCTCCGTCATTTTGAACGCTCCGACATCATCAATGAGACGAACGGCGATCGGTGATCGCCGGCGGCGCAGCGGCGACCCTTCGCCCGGCGGGTCGTTGCGACAGCCAATAAAGGAACACGACAAATCCACCCCGGGTTCCCCGGAACCCGCTCGGACAACGAGCGGACCGTCAACGCCGCGAGCAACAAACGGTTCAAGGAAGTTCTCGGACGGTTCCGCTGCGCGGGACCTGCCGCCGCTCCGGGTGGAAGCCCGATGCCAGTCCCCTTCGCGCCCTTGACATGAAATTCCTGGTCCTAATGATCATGAATCATGTGCCACGACCCGTGCCCCGCCGCGAAAACATCCTCCGCATTGCCGGCACGCGGCCGGCGATGTTGACTGCGGCCACGCAAGGGACGGCGATGGACGCCGGACCCGCGCAACGGCCAAAGCCGCCCGCACGAGGCATCGCCCCATCGCCATCACCCTCCCGATCATAGAGGCTTGCTTCATGGATACGCCGCTGTGGCGCTGGTCGGCCACGCAACTCGCCACCGCCATCCGCACCCGACAGATCACGAGCCGCGAGGCCGTGAGCGCCAGTCTCGACCGCATCGCCGCCATCAACCCGGATGTGAACGCGGTGGTTTCGGTACAGGCGGAGAACGCGCTCGCGGCGGCCGATCTGGCGGACCGCATGGTCGCTGCCGGAACGACGCTCGGTCCGCTGCACGGCGTGCCGGTGACGACCAAGGTCAATGTCGACCAGAAGGGGTTGCCGACCACCAACGGCGTCGTCGCGTTCAAGGACAACATCGCCAAGGACGACGCCCCGGTGGTCGCCAATCTGCGCCGCGCCGGCGCCGTCATCATCGGCCGCACCAACACGCCGGCGTTCTCGATGCGCTGGTTCACCGACAACGACCTACATGGGCGCACGCTCAATCCGTGGCGGCCGGATCGTACGCCGGGCGGATCGAGCGGCGGCGCCGCGGTGGCCGCGGCCACCGGCATGTGCGCGATCGCGCATGGCAATGATGGCGGCGGCTCGATCCGCTATCCTGCTTATTGCACCGGCACCGTCGGTCTGCGTCCCTCGTTCGGTCGCGTGCCGGCCTTCAACGGCACCGCGCCGGGCGAGCGGCAATTGTCGTTGCAGCTGATCTCGGTGCAGGGCGCGATCACGCGCAACGTCGAGGACGCGAGGCTGGCGCTGGCGGCGATGTCTGCGCCCGACCCGCGCGATCCCTGGCATGTCGCGATGCCGCTGGAGGGGCCGCGCCTCGATCATCCCGGCGTCGCGGTGTGCCTCGATCCGGCCGGCGTCGGCATCGCACCGGAGGTCGAGGCCGCCGTGCGCAAGGCCGCGGCGATTCTGCATCAGGCGGGCTACGAGGTGACCTGGCGCGATCCGCCCGACGTCGCGGCCGCCGCCGGCGCCTGGAACGATTTCGCGCAGGGCGAGTCGCGCGTGACGCTCGCCGCCCAGGTCGAGCAGCATGGCGACGCGCTGGCGCGGCGCGCCTTCGCGCTGATGATGAACCGCACGCCCGAGCTCGACGTCGCCGGCCTGATCCGGCTGTCATCGGTACGCGCCACCTATCTGCGGCGCTGGCAGATCTTCATGCAGGAGCATCCGCTGGTGCTGTGCCCGGTGGCGATGGAGACGGCGCTGCCCTACGGCGTCGACCTCGAGAGCGACGCCAGCGTCGATCGTCTGTATCGGTCGCACATCTTCCTGTTCGCGACCGCGTTTCTCGGGCTGCCCTCGATCAGCGTGCCGACCGGCGTCCATGAGGGCATCCCGATCGGCGTGCAGATCGTCGGGCCGCGTTTCCGCGAGGACCTCGTGCTCGATGCAGCCGCGGCGATCGAGCACGCGGCCGCGCAAGCCGCACCGTCGCTGTCGACCTGACGACTGCCCCAGCACCATGTCGGAGAAGCGCTCGCCCTGCGCCAGCACGTGATCGTGCAGCCGCGTCGCCGCGACCTGCTCGTCGAACATCTCGAACAGCCGTGCCAGCGAGCGCACGAAGCTTGTCGCCGAGCTGCAGCAACGCCTCGCGGATCGGGGGGCGCGAGACGCCGAATCGCTCCGCCGGCCTCGTCCAGCCGGTCGCCGGGCAGCAACTTCTCCGCCATCACAGCATCTTCGCGGCTCAGTGGGCCTGGCCGACCGTATCGGCCATGGTGGCGCCGCGGGTCCCGAGCGGCCGCTCGCGTCCCGTCGTCGTGTCGCGCATGGTCTGGTGCTCGAGCTCGGCGTCGAGCTCGGCGCCGATCAGAACCACGATCGCCGAGATCCAGATCCAGGTCATGAAGCCGATGGCGGCGCCGAGCGAGCCGTACGTGGCGTTGAAGCTGCCGAAATTGGCCGCGTACCATGAGAACAGCGCCGAGCCCGCGAGCCAGAGCGCCGCCGCGAGCGCACTGCCCCAGCTGATCCAGCGCCATCTCGGCTCCTCGCGATCCGGTCCATAGCGGTAGATCAGCGCGAGCCCGAGCGAGACGCAGATGAAGATCGCAGGCCAGCGGCCGATCTGCAGCACCAGATCGGCGGCCTCGGACATGCCGAGATATTTCAGCAGCACCGGGAGCACCACGACGGCTCCGATGGCGAGCAGCGCAAACAGGATCGCGCCGCCGGTGAACAGCAGCGAGATGGCGTTCAGCTTGATGAAGCCGCGCGTGTCCTCCTCGCGATAGACGACGTTGAGCGTATCGAACAGCGACTTCATCGCCGCATTCGCACTCCAGAGCGAGATCGCAAGACTGACGAGAAAGGTGACACCCAGCGCCTGGCTGCCTTTGGCCGACACGCGGGTCAGCTGATCGCGCGCGATCTCAATGGCGCCGCCGGGCAACATGCCCTGCAATTGCTCCAGATGTCCGGTGATCTTCGCGGGATCCGAGAACAGGCCGTAGACCGCGACCAGCGCAGCGAGCGCCGGAAAGATCGCCAGCAGCGTATAGAACGTCATGCCTGCGGCGAGCGCCACGATCCTGTGATCGGTGACGTTCTGATAGACGCGATACAGCACATCCTTCCAGCCCCGCGGCGGGATCTCGGAGGGTGACGCGGCGAGCCTGCCGCGACCGTCGTCGGACAGCTCGTTCGTCCGCCCTCGGGATGCCGGCTCCGGACGCTGATCGACATATTGGATCAGAAACGCCAGCCCGAGCAGCGCCAGCATGCCGCCCGTGCCCGGCCCGCGGCTGCTGCCGAAAACACTGACCGCCCCCGGACGAGCGTCATCCGACTTCCTGGATCGTCGAAACATGGAAAGCATCCGCCGTTGTCGGGTGATGAACCGAAGCCGTCGCGGAATGTTCCGGCTTCGCGTTGGCCGACGGTTGTCAGCTCGCTCTTGGCGGGCGCGCGCCGGGCGTCGAGCGGTCCGAGCACACAATCCGGCGGGAGCCATGAACGCGACGCTGCGACGGCGACACCAACAGTTAATGTGGCCCGTGAGGAACGGGCCCGTGCAGCCCCGCGTTGCAACGTCACCTTCAACACAAGGATAATGCATGCGCCGCCTTCTGTTTGCTTCGCTTTCCGCCTCAGCCGTTCTCGCAGGGCTCGCGGCGATCTCGCCGGCGTCCGCGGCACAGGATCGCTTCTGCCTGCAGGGCAGGATGTGGGGCTATCCCGGCAATTGCCAATTCTCCACATATCGGCAGTGTCAGGCCGCAGCCTCCGGCACCGACGCCGGCTGCGGCATCAACCCGGCCTACGCCTATGCACGTCAACGCTATGCTCCGCGCTATTGAGCGCAGGTCGATTGCCCAACCGGGCCTCGATGAGCGCCTGGGTTGACTGACATGGATCGCGGCGGCCGTTGCGCCGCCGCATCAGCCGGCAAAGGCCGACCCGGCGTCCTCTGCTGCGTCGCAGAATGAGTTCGGTAGGATTCGATTTCCACGTCATCGGGCGGCAACCAGATGCCGTACGCCGTCTCCTCCTCCGCTGCCGTCCGGCGAGCGGAACGTTGAGCCTCGCCGTCGCTTATACGGCAACGGATCTCGCATTGAGGAGGACAACCATGGACGGACTGATTTATCTGGTAGGCCTGATCGTGGTCATCATGGCCATCCTGTCGTTCTTCGGCCTGCGCTGAGAGGACGACATGAGCATGGAAACTGCGCCGGTCGCCACGTCACCCATCGGGCGCGTGGCCGCAGACGGCTGGACCCTGCAATGGACGCCGGTCATTGCAGGAGCCCTCACCGCCGCGGCGGTGTCATCGATCCTGATCAGCTTCGCGATGACGGTCGGGCTCGGCGTCAGCTCCACGGCGCCGACCTGGCGGGACGCGTCCGTGGCGCTGTGGCTGCTGTCGGGGCTCTATCTCGTGTTGCAGGCTCTCGTCAGCTTCGGCTGCGGCGGCTATGTCGCCGGGCGCGTTCGTGCGCCCTACGGTCTGGCGGAGAGCGACGAGACCGAGAAGCGCGATGGCCTGCACGGCATCGCCGCATGGGCGCTTGCCGTCGTGCTCGGCACGGTGCTGGCCGCCATGGTCGCGTCCGCGGCGAGCAGGCCAAATCCCGTCAGCGCACCACAGATCGCCAACGAGCCGTCAGTGCTGAGCTATGAGCTGGATCACCTCTTCCGCGCAGCCAAGCGGGCGCCGAGCCCCGAGCTGGCGCCGGCACGCAGCGAGGCCGGCCGTATCCTGCTGACGGCATCGAGCCACAGCGGCGTCAGCACCGACGACCGCAACTACCTGGTGCAGCTGGTCGGCGTAACGACCGGGCTTGCAGGACCCGACGCCGAACGCCGCGTCGATACGACGATCGCAAATGCCAAGAGCGCGTTGTCCCGCTCGCGTGCGAGCACGACGATCCTTGCCTTCTCGGTGGCGACCGCGCTGCTGCTCGGCGCCATCGCGGCGTGGCTGGGGGCGGAAAGCGGTGGACGTCACCGCGACGGCAAGCCCGTCAGCGGCTGGATGCTGCACGCCAACCGCTTCAGCCGGCGGCGCGACATATTGCGGCGTCCAGTGTCGATGCCGGAATGATACGAGGCCGAAATTGATACGAGGCTGATGAGCGCTGATGCAGATTGAGACGGCCCGGTCGATCACCGGGCCGTTTTCATGCGCCGGTCAGCCGACGCTGCAGATCATCAGCCTGGAGTCGCCGCCATAGCTGCTCACATCGCCATCGCCGGGTGCGATCGCAAAGCCCTGCTTCTCCCAGAACGGAACCGAGCCGTTGACGGCGACCAGCGTCAACGACGGCAGGCCGAGCTCACGCGCGTGCAACCTCAGCTGGGCGACGATGCGACCGGCCGCGCCGGTGCCGCGCGCCTGCGGCAGTAAAGCGAGATCATGGATGTGGTAGGTCGTGGCCGGCGAAGGCAGCTGGCCGAGAACGACGTTCAGCGCCGGCGGCTCCCCGAGATGCCAGGGGTGGCTGACCACATAGCCGGCGATCTCGTCGCCTTGCGCAGCGAGCACGCCGCATCCGCCCGGATGGAGGCGCAGGCGCTCGGCGAAAACCTCGCGATCCTCGGGATAGGACGGGTGCAGGCGGAGCGCGATGGCATCCACCGCGGCCAGGTCGCCGGGCGTCATCGCGCGCCAGGTGAGCGTCGAAGCTCTCCTCATGCCAAACTCATTTCACGAGCGTCAGCCAGCGCTCCGTGGCCGATACCGCCGCCGGCCACAGCGCCTCGGTCGGCTGCTTGCGGTGCAGCGCCTTGCCGACCTCGCAGATCGACATGAAGGCCGCCGCGCGCGCCTCCTCCACCTCGAGAGGCTGCTCGGCGCTCGGGCTGCGCACCAGCCCCATCAGACCGTTGAGCGTCTGCAACGCGGCCTCCGGCGCGCTCGCTTCCGCCGATTTCAGCGCCGCCACGACCTGCTCGGCCTTCTCCGTTTCCGTCATCGTACCTTCGTTTCGCTCATCCCTGAACGACGCGACGCTATCAGCCGGATCATAAGCCGGCAATGTCGACAAAGTTGACGACTCGCCCGAATGTCCGATGCGCGTGCGATGAGCTCAGTTGCCGGCGCAGTGCCCCGCAGCCCGCGCCATCACCCGTGGCAGTGACCCGGCCTGCGATGCGCTGCCGCGCCAGGCCACGACCTGATCCGGACGGATCAGCGCGAGGTCGGCCTCATAGAGATCGCGCAACGCGCGAGGCAAGGTCATCACCTTCACATCGGCGCGCACTGGCTTTACCGCGTCGCGCAACTCATCCTCATCGACGCCGCTGCCGTCAAATCTCAGCAGCGTCCATTCGAAGCCGAAGCGGTCATACAGCGAGACGCCCTGCTCCAGCCAGGCATGCGGCGCGCGACCGCCAGGACACGCACTCGGCACGTAGACATTGGCGGCATCCGGCGGCGGCTGGGTGCCGTCGGAGACGATGATCGGCGAGCCGTCATAGCGGCCACCGAAGGTGACACCGGGAATGTTGAACTCGGCCCGCGCATGCTGACCGAGATAGGCGCCTGCAACGCGCCGCGCCTCGGCGCCTGCTTCGGTTGCGTCCTCGATCTCCGGCACAGCCGCGAACAGCCCAAGCGAATCCGCGAAGCGCCGTGCATGATCGGTGTTGCGCAGCGCCACCGGGCGGCGTTCGGCCGCATAGCTGTCGAGCAGCGCCACCGGGCTCATTCCTTTGACCACGCTCGCGAGCTTCCAGCCGAGATTGACGGCGTCTTCGATCGCGGTGTTGTAGCCGAGCCCGCCGGTCGGCGTGAACAGATGCGCCGCGTCGCCACCGAGGAAGACGCGGCCGCTCTGCATGCGCTCGGCGACGAGCGCATGCCCCGCCGTCCAGGTCAGATGCGACAGCACCTCGCAGGGAACGTGCGCGCCACATGCGCGCAGGAACGCCGCCTTCGCATCATCGGCAGTGATGGCGCTCTCATCCTCGCCGGGCCGCAGCTGGGTGTGGAAGGCGAACTCGTCGCGCCCATTCACCGCAGCCATGAAGGCGCGACGGTCGCGGTTGAAGCAGACATACATCCACGCCTGCGCATGCGGCATGCGCTGGTAGAACTCCGTCGAGCGGAGGTAGACCGCAAGCATGCGGCCGCCCATGAAATCGCGCTGCACGCCGGTCGTCCCGCCATAGGAGATGCCGAGCAACTGGCGCACCAGGGAGCGCGGACCGTCGGCGCCCACCAGAAAGGCCGCGCCGATCCTGAAGCGCGCGCCATCGCTGAGGCGTTCGACGTCGGCCGCGACGCCATCATCATCGGCGGTGTAGCCGATCAACCGGTGACCGTAATGCAGCTGAATGCCGGAGAGCTGCTCCGCGTGCCGGCGCAGGATCGCCTCGACGAATTTCTGCGACACCCGATGCGGCAGCTCGGCCGCGCTCCACGAGCCGGACATCCCCTTCACCAGCTCGACCGCGCGCGCTGCCGACGGCAATTGAAAGCGCGCCAGCTCGTGAGCGGCATAGCGGGTGAAATAGGCGATGTCGGTCGGATAGTCAGCCGGCAGGCCGGCACGCCGGATCTCGTCGGCAAAACCGAGCCGCCGGTAGTGCTCCATCGTGCGCGCCTGGGTGGCGTTGGCCTGGGGATTGAAAGCCGTGCCCGGCTTCTCGTCGATCAGGACCGCGGACACGCCGCGCCGACCGAGCTCGTTGGCCAGCATCAGCCCACAAGGCCCGCCGCCCACGATCAGGACGGAAGCGGTCAAACGTTCGATCACGGCGCTTCTCCCCTCGCGACGGGGGCATGCTACGGCCTCCAGCCAGATAGTCAAGCAGCCTGACTATCTCTCCGCGCCCAGCGTGTCGAAGCGGGCGCCATAGGCCGAGAGCGCCTGCAGGACCACGTCCATCGCGGCCTTGCCAAGCTCCTTGCGCATCTCGGCCTCGGCCATATCGACTGCATCGCCGAAGGCCTCGAGCCATTGCAGGCCGGCCGGCGTGAAGCGAACGATGCGCGCGCGCCCGTCGTGCGGATCGGCCTCGCGCGCAACCAGCCCGAGCTCGACGCATTGATCGACCAGTTCGCCCATCGCCTGCTTGCTCACCGAGGCGCGGCGGGCGAGCTCGGTCAGCCGCGTGCCCTCGACGTCGAGATTGCGCGTGAGGCTGACATGGGCGATACGCGTCTCGCCGTGGCCGCTCGCCGCCATCAGCTCGAGCACGCGGGATTCGAACCGGCGCACCGCGTTGTTGAGCATCCTGCCGATATTGTCATGACGCCATGCCGTCCCGCTGCGTCCCGCGCGCGGCGAGTTGCGTGAAGATCTCGCATTCATTCCGGCAGCACCTCGTCTCTTCGCGCCGCACTGAGGCCGCGCAGCAGCGCAAGGTGACATCGGAAATGCGTGGGTTGTCACGCAGGAAATGGTCGAAACGGCAGGATTTCGTACCTGAAGGCGCCGCCGCGACGGCTGTTCACTTGCTTTCCGATGCCTCAGAGGAATCCGATCGACAGCCATGGGACGAAGGCGACGAGCAGAAGGCCGACCACGAGCGCGCCGAGATAGGGCCAGATCCGCGCCAGCCCGGCATTCGGATCAATCTGCCCGATCGAGCATGCGGCGTAGTAGCCGAGGCCGAACGGCGGCGCGAACAGGCCGATGCCCATGGCGAGGATGATGACCATCGCGTAGTGCACCTCGTGGACGCCGAGCAGCTTGGCCGCCGGGAACAACAGCGGGCCGAACAGCACCATCGCGGGCAGACCTTCCAGGATGCTGCCGAGCAGGATGAACACGCCGATCGAGATCAGCAGGAAGCCGTATTTGCCCCCGGGCACCGAAACCATCATCGCCGCGAGCGCATGCGAGAAGTTGGACTGCGTCAGCGCCCAGGCCATAGCGGTGGCGGCGCCGATGATGAACAGGATCGAGCCCGACAGCGCCGCCGTATGCACCAGCGCCGGATGGAGCTTGCGCCAGTCGAAACGGCGATAGACGAGCAGTCCCACCAGGATCGTGTAGGCGATACCGATGGTCGAGACCTCGGTCGCGGTCGCGACGCCCTCGGTGACCGCGGTGCGGATCAGCACCGGCAGCAGCAGCGCGGGCAGCGCCGTGATCAGCGCCGAACGAATGCTGGGCCAAGTCGGCCGCGGCCGGATCACGCCTTCTGGCTCGACCATGCGACGCTTGGCGACCACGGCCAGCGCGGCGGCCAGCACCAGGCCCGGCAGGATGCCGCCGGTGAACAAGGCCGAAATCGAGACGCCGGCGACGGAGCCGATGATGATCAGCACGATCGAGGGCGGGATGGTTTCCGCCATCGCACCGGATGCGGCGAGCAGCGACACCAGCTCGCCGTCGTGAATGCCGCGGCGCTTCATGTCCGGAAACAGCACCGGCGCGACCGCCGCCATGTCGGCCGTCTTGGCGCCCGAGATGCCGGAGACCAGCAGGATGGCGCCGAGCAGCACGTAGGACAGGCCACCCCTGACATGGCCAACCAGCGACACCAGGAAACCGACCATCGCAGCCGCCATGCCGGTCATCACGATGAGATGGCCGAGCAGAATGAACAAGGGAATCGCGAGCAGAACGAGGGATGAGACGCCCTCGTCGATGCGGCTGGTGACGACTTCGAGCGGGGCCGTGGTGACCGTGAGCAGATAGGCCACGGTGGCGAGGCCGAAGCAGAAGGCGATCGGCACCCCGGCGAGCACGGCCGCGCCGAGCAGGATCGCAAAGAAGACGATGAGATTCCAGTTGCCGAGCGCCTTGAGCGCCGGGGCTGAGGCCCACAGCACGAGCGCGGTGGCCGCCAGGATCACCAGCGTGATCGCGATGTCACGCGAGCCATGGCGCGCCATGCGCAACAAGGCGGTGACGAGCATGAGGCCGATGCCGACGGGCACCGCGCCGGCCCGCACGCTGTCAGGGAGGCCGAGCGCCGGCGTCTCCGCAAAGGCCTGACCACTCGCATAGTCGATGGCCGGATGCAGCAGGATCGCCAGGAACAGAACGGGCGCCATCAGCGCAGCGCTCTCCAGCACCGCGCGCGTGCGCGGTGTGACGCGGTCGACCAGCGCGGTCATCCGCATGTGCTCGCCGCGGCTGAGCGCGAGCACCGCGCCCAGCATCGCGAGCCAGAGGAAGGTGATCGACGCGAGCTCATCGGCCCAGGTCAGCGGCCGGTTGAAGGCGAAACGTGCCGTCACACCGGTGAAGAGGATTCCGACTTCCGCGACCAGGGCGACAATCGCTGGAATCTCGATCAGCTTCGTGAGGGTCCGCTCGAGACCGTCAACGATGCCATGCTTCGTGGATGCTGCCAGAGACGCGTCGACGCTGTTCATCCGAGCTCTCCCACATTCGATTGCAGGATCTTCCAGGCCTCCTCGCCGAACTTTCCGCGCCAATCCTTGTAAAAGCTGCTCTTGCCGAGCGCAGCGCGGAACGCCTCCTTGTCGACATCGACGAAGGTGAAGCCCTTGGCGGCGAGATCGGCGCGCAGACTCTGGCTGAGCGCGGCAATGTCGGCGCGCTCGTCATCCGCCGCCCTGCTGAACTCCTGCGTGACCAGCGTCTGCAGGTCGGGCGGCAGCTTGCCGAAGGCGGCGCGGTTGCCGAGGATCCAATAGGCGTCCCAGACGTGGCTGGTCAGCGAGCAGTACTTCTGAACCTCGTAGAGCTTGGCGGTGGCGATGATCGGCAGCGGGTTTTCCTGGCCCTCGACCACCTTGGTCTGCAGCGACGTGTAGACCTCGTTGAAATTGATCGGGGTCGGTCCCGCGCCGAGCGCCTGGAACAGGCTGGTCAGGATCGGCGCGGCCGGCACGCGGATCTTGAAGCTCTTGAGATCGTCGGGCGTCCTGATCTCACGGGTCGACGAGGTGACCTGGCGAAAGCCGTTGTCCCAGGGCTTGGACAGAGCGATCGCACCGGTCTTCTCGATGTCCTTGCGGATGTGATCACCGAGGCTGCCATCCATCGCCTTCCAGACCTGGTCGTAGGACGTGAAAGCGAAGCCGGTGTTGACGATGCCGGCGAGCGGCACGCGGGTGGCCAGCACCGAGCTCGCGATGTTGATCGCATCGACCGCGCCGACGCGCACCTGGGAGATCAGATCTGTGTCGGAACCAAGCTGATTGGCCGGATAGAGATTGATCTCCAGCCGGCCGCCGCTCGCCTCCTTGATGCGATCGGCCGCCTGCTGGGCACGCTTGTTGACCGGATGCGACGGATCCTGTCCGGTCGCGAGCTTCATCGTGAACTCGGCTGCCCTTGCGAAGCGCGCGGTGAAAGGCAGCACCGCAGCCCCCACCATCGCTCCTGCCATGAATCGCCGACGCGTCGTTCCCTTGCGCATTCCAGTCCCTCCGGTATGAAATTGTTGTTATCGTCCGGCGCATCCGCACGCCGCTGTCTCAACGCCCGTGGCCGCCTGCTATTTGAGCCAGCCCTTCACCCGCCTGACGACTTCCGACAGCGAGATGCCGTAGCGATCGTGCAGTGTCGGCAGCGCGCCGGCGTCGAGGAATTCGTCGGGCAGGCCGATCTGCCGGAACGGCACGTGCACGCCAGCGCGCATCAGCACCCCGGCGACGGCCTCCCCCAATCCGCCGATCACCGTATGGTTCTCGGCGACCACGACCAGACGGCCGGGGCGGCCGGCTTCGCCCGCGATGGTCTCGGCATCGAGCGGCTTGATCGTCGGCACGTGCAGCACGGCGACGTCGACGCGATCATCGGACAGCGCCTTGGCCGCCTCCAGCGCGCGCATCGTCATGAGCCCGGAGGAGATGATCAGCACGTCGCGGCCGTCGCGCAGCAGCTTGGCCTTGCCGAGCTCGAATTTGTAGTCGTACTCGTCGAGCACCAGCGGCACCTGGCCGCGCAGCAGCCGCATGTAGACAGGGCCCTGATGGGCGGCCATCGCCGGCACGGCCTGCTCGATCTCATACGCATCGCACGGATCAATCACCGTCATGTTCGGCATCGCCCGCATCAGCGCCAGATCCTCGGCCGCCTGATGGCTCGGGCCGTAGCCTGACGTCAGTCCAGGCAGCGCGCAGGCGATCTTCACGTTGCGATCTTCCTCGGCGATGGTCTGGTGGATGAAGTCGTAGGCGCGGCGCGAGGCGAACACGGCATAGGTCGTGGTGAACGGCATGAAGCCTTCGGCCGCCATGCCGGACGCGGCGCCGAACAGCAGCTGCTCGGCCATGCCCATCTGGTAGGTGCGGTCGGGAAACTCCTTCGCGAAGATGTGCAGGTCGGTGTATTTGCCGAGATCGGCGGTCATGCCGACCACCTCGGGCCGACTGCGCGCCAGTTCCACCAGCGCATGGCCGAACGGCGCCGGCTTGGTGCGCTGCCCCTCGGAGGCGATCGAGGCGATCATCGCCGAGGTCGTCAGGCGCGGCTTGCTCAGATCGGGTGCGGGTCTCGTCGATTTCATCACGGCCTCCCGGCGTCGAGTGCGGCAATCGCGAGCTGCCACTCATGCGGCTCGACGCGAATGAAGTGGTTCTTCTCGCGCTGCTCCAGGAAGGGCACCCCCTTGCCCATCAGCGTGTCGGCCACGATCATGCGCGGCTTCGGTTCCGGATAGGTCTTGGCGGCATCGAAGGCGGCGACCACGGCGTCGAGGTCGTTGCCGTCGACGCGCTGCACGAACCAGCCGAAGGCTTGCAGCCGGTCCACCAACGGCTCGAAGCCCATCACCTGGGTCGAGGGGCCATCCGCCTGCTGATTGTTGACGTCGACGATGCCGATGAGGTTGTCGAGCTTGTAGTGGCTGGCCGACGAGATCGCCTCCCACACCGAGCCTTCATCCAGCTCGCCGTCGGAGAACAGCGTGTAGACGCGCGATGTCGATGCCTTGCGCTTCAGGCCGAGCCCCATGCCGACGGCGATGCTCAGTCCGAGGCCGAGCGAGCCGCCGGACATCTCCATGCCCGGCGTGTAGGACGCCATGCCCGACATCGGCAGCCGGCTGTCGTCGCTGCCATAGGTTTCCAGCTCGGCCTCGGGAACGATCCCGGCCTCGATCAACGCGGCGTATAGCGCGATCGCGTAGTGGCCGTTCGACAGCAGGAATCGGTCGCGCTCCTCCCAAGCCGGATCCTCGGGCCGGTAGCGCATGGCGTGGAAATAGGCCGCGGCCAGCACGTCGGAGATGTCGAGCGCCTGGGCGATGTAGCCCTGGCCCTGCACCTCGCCCATGCGGAGCGCATGACGGCGGATGTTATAGGCGCGTTGCGCCAATGTCGGCGCGTTGGCGAGCCGAGTCGCTACGGTGTCCATCTCTTGAGACCTTGTTAGTGGATCAGCATGCCGCCGTTCACGTCGATCACCGCGCCCGTGACATAGGCGGACAGATCGGACGCGAGAAACGTGTAGATGCCGGCAACGTCCTCGGCGGTGCCGAGGCGGTTGAGCGGAATGCCCTCGAGGATCTTGGCCTTCATCTCGTCGGTCAGCTTGCCAGCGGTGATATCGGTGCCGATCAGGCCCGGCGTCACGCAATTGACGCGGATGCCGTCGATGCCGAACTCGCGTGCCATCGCCTTGGCGAGGCCGAGCACGCCGGCCTTGGCAGCCGAATAATGCGGGCCACCGAAGATGCCGCCGCCGCGCTGCGCAGAGACCGAGGACATGCAGGCGATCGAGCCGTGCTTGCGCGCGCGCATATGCGGGATCACCGCCTGCGACAGGAACAGCACGCCCTTCAGATTGACGTCCTGGATGCGATCCCAATCCGCGGGCGAGATCTCCAGGAACTTCACGGGCTGGGTGATGCCGGCATTGTTGATCAGGATGTCGATGACGCCGAACTGACGGATCACCTGCACCACCGCGTCGTTGCATGAGGCCTTGTCGGCGACGTTGCAGCCGAGCCCGATGTGACCGTCGCCGAGCGAGGCTGCAGCCTCGGCGGCGGCTGCGGCGTCGATGTCGAGGATGGCGACCTTCGCGCCCTCGGCTGCGAACCGGCGGGCGGTCGCAAGCCCGATGCCACGCTTCGACGCTGCGCCCGAAATGATCGCTGTCTTGCCGCTGAGCAGCATGCTGGTCCTCCCGAAATTCTCGTTGTCGTGGGCGTCACCATGGCCGCGGCCTGCGGTGGCGACAAACGCGCAGTTGTCATGGATTGGTGAATCTGGTTCACTTATGCGATGCTGTCCAAGATCCCGATCTCATCAATCAAGGCGTTCGAGGCGGCCGCTCGCACGGGATCCTTTCGCGACGCAGCAAATGAGCTTCACCTGACGCCATCTGCCGTCAGCCACGCCATCCGCAAGTTGGAAGCCACCTTGCGCACCGTGCTGTTCGAGCGCACCGCGCGCGCCGTTCATCTCACGCCGGCCGGCGAGAACCTGATGCGCCATGCCGGCGCGGCGTTCGACCAGCTGCGCAGAGGATTGGAGGAGGTCGCGGCGCGCGGTCCCCAGCTGGTGCGCGTCCATTCGGCGCCGAGCTTTGCCGCGCAATGGCTGACGCCAAGGCTCGCTCAGTTTCTCGCCGCACATCCGAAACTGGAGGTGCGACTGTCGGCCAACACCGACTACGCGCGGTTCAAGAACGACGATTTCGACATCGACATCGTCTATGGCCAGCCTCATGCGGAGGGCGTCGAGATCGTTCCGCTGGCCGAGGAGACGGTCACGCCGCTGTGCACGCCCGCGCTGGCGGCGACGATCAAGCGCCCGGCGGATCTTCTTGACCACACGCTGATCCGCTCCGACGTCAAGCAGATCCAGTGGCATCAATGGTTCGCCGCCAACGGCCTCGAATCCCCCGCACTCCACGGCATGCGCTTCGACCGCAGCTTCCTTGCGCTCGCGACGGCGGCCGAGGGCCTCGGCGTCGCGCTCGAATCCACATTGCTGGCCGAGCGCGAGCTGGCGTCGGGACGGCTGATCGCGCCGCTCGCAGGGCGCTCCATCGACATCCGCTATGTCGGCCACCGCCTGGTGTTTCCGCGCAACGATCACCAACGCACGGCCGTGCGCGCCTTTGCCGACTGGATCACGTCCGAACTCGGGCAACAGCTCTGAACGATCCCACGCCGGTCATGCGCCGGCGATCGACCGGCAGCTCAGCTGATCCAACGACGGAGTCGGCCGCCAGCTCACCCGCAATTCATCGCACACCAGCACGGGCGCCTGCAGATCTCCCAACGAGTCGAGATTCAGCGCCCAATGACGCCAACGCTCCGGAATGGCCGTGCGGCCATTTCGTTGCGACATCTGGTGTAAGATCGGATGTCGTATGATCGGGAAAGCACGATTGGACGTGCTTGAAGGAATGGTCGGAGCGGCAGGATTCGAACCTGCGACCCCTGCGTCCCGAACGCAGTGCTCTACCGGGCTGAGCCACGCTCCGACTTGGGAAGCCGGCTTATAGCGTCGGGTCTCCGTCTCCGCAAGGCGCACGAGGCAGGAAATCGCAATGAAATCGCGCGTCGTCGGAGGATGGGTTAACTGCTTGAGGTCATGAGGCTTTGCCGGGTGGCCATGGCGTGAACGCAGCCCGGTGATTGATTTGCGCGCTTCATTCGAGCGTCCCTGCCGGCTATAGGCGAGCGCGGAAGCCGCCGCCGTCCCGTACCAGTGATGCCCGTGCCAGACACTAACGCGATCGAGACCAGGATCCTGCCCGCCGACGCGGCAGGAATCACGCAAGCCGCGGCGACGTTCGCGCGTGGCGGCCTGGTCGCGTTCCCGACCGAGACCGTGTACGGGCTCGGCGCCGATGCCGCGAATGCCGCCGCGATCGCCCGCCTCTACCAGGCCAAGGGCCGGCCGGCCTTCAATCCGCTGATCGCCCATGTCGCCGACATCGCGGCTGCGCGGCGGATCGGTCGGTTCGATGCCACGGCGGAGCGCCTGGCCGGAGCGTTCTGGCCGGGACCGCTGACCCTGGTGGTGCCGCAGGCGCCCGGCTGCACCGTCGCGGATCTCGCCACTGCCGGCCTCGACACCGTCGCGATTCGCATCCCCTCGCATCCGATCGCGCGGGCGCTGCTCGCCGCGTTCGGCGGCGCCGTGGTGGCGCCCTCGGCCAACATCTCCGGCCACGTCTCGCCGACCACCGCAGCCCATGTGGCGGCCGATCTCACGGGGCGCATCGACCTGATCCTGGACGGCGGACCGGTCGATGTCGGCGTCGAATCGACGATCGTCGGCTGCTTCGAGCAGCCGACGCTGCTGCGGCCCGGTGGCGTCCCCAGCGAGGCGATCGAGACCGTGCTCGACCGGCCCCTGACGCGGCCAGCGATGGCAGAGGCCGACACGTCCGAGCAGCCGCTGGCGCCGGGCATGCTGGCCTCGCATTACGCGCCGCGCGCCGCCGTTCGCCTCGATGCCAGGGAGGTCGCGCCCGGCGAGGCGCTGCTCGCCTTCGGTCCCCTGCCCCTGCCGGGTGCCGCTCAGGCCGCCGCTGTTCTCAACCTGTCGCCATCGGGCGATCCGGCAGAGGCAGCAATGCATCTTTTCGGCTATCTTCGCAGCCTCGATGCCAAGGGCGCGCGCAGCATCGCCGTGATGCCGATCCCCAATGACGGACTGGGCGAGGCCATCAACGACCGGCTGCGCCGCGCCGCCGCGCCGAGATAACATTGGAAGCGACCGACCATGAACATCAGCCAGCCTCCCTCTCCGCCGCTGCCACCCGATCTGATCGCGCAATTCGCCGCCATCGTCGGCGAGCGCCAGGCGCTGACCGCCGAAGCCGATGTCGCGCCCTATGTCACGGAGGAGCGCAACCTGTTCCACGGCCGCTCGCCGCTGGTGCTGCGTCCCGGCTCGACCGCGGAGGTCGCGGCGATCTGCAAGCTCGCCAGCGCGCATCGCATCGCGCTGGTGCCGCAGGGCGGCAATACAGGCCTCGTCGGCGGCCAGACGCCGCACAATGGCGAGGTCGTGGTGTCGCTCAAGCGCATGGATAAGATCCGTGACATCGACACGGCGTCCAACACTATGATCGCCGAGGCCGGCGTCGTGCTGCAGGTGGCGCAGCAGAAGGCCGCCGATGTCGACCGGCTGTTTCCGCTGTCGCTGGGCGCCGAGGGCAGCTGCACCATTGGCGGCAATCTCTCGACCAATGCCGGAGGCACCGCCGCGCTGGCCTATGGCGTCGCGCGCGAGATGGCACTGGGTGTCGAGGTGGTGCTGGCCGACGGGCGGTTGCTCAATGCGCTGTCCAAACTGAAGAAGGACAACACCGGCTACGATCTGCGCAATCTCTTCATCGGCGCCGAGGGCACGCTCGGCATCATCACCGCGGCGAGCCTGAAGCTGTTTCCGAAGCCGCGAGCGATCGAGACGGCGTTCGTCGGGCTGAAGTCGCCAGAGGATGCGCTCAAGCTTCTTGCCATCGCGCAGCGTGAGGCGGCGGGCAGCCTGACCAGCTTCGAGCTGATCGCCCATATCGCGCTCGACTTCTCGATCCGTCATGTCGCAGGCAACCGCGCGCCGCTCTCGGGCCAGCATCCGTGGTTCGTGCTGATGGAGCTGTCGTCCTCGCGCGACGATGCGCGCGCTACGCTCGAGGGCATCCTGGAGCAGGGCCTCGAGACCGGCATCGTCGACGACGCCGCGGTCGCCGAGAATCTCTCCCAGCGCATGGCGTTCTGGAAGCTGCGCGAGGACATCTCCTGGGCGCAGAAGCCGGAGGGCGGCTCGATCAAGCACGATATCTCGGTGCCGGTTGCCGCGGTGCCGGCGTTCATCGCCGAGGCCAATGAAGCTGTCGTCAGGAAAGTCCCCGGCGCGCGGCCGGTGCCATTCGGGCATCTCGGCGACGGCAACATCCACTACAATGTCAGCCAGCCGGTCGGCGCCGACACGGCCGACTACCTGGCGCGCTGGCACGAGGTGAATGCGGTCGTGTTCGAGATCGTGCTGCGCATGGGCGGCTCGATCTCGGCCGAGCACGGCATCGGCGTGCTCAAGCGCGACGAGCTGCCCGACGTCAAGGATCCGACCGCGATTGCGCTGATGCGCGCGATCAAGGCGCAGTTCGATCCGCTGGGGATCATGAACCCTGGCAAGGTGCTCTAGGATTTCGGCGCGCTCATGAATACCGCCCCTGCTCTCGCGATCTCCGACATCGCCGATGCCGACGTGCCCGCGATCATCGCGCTGTGGCAGCGCTGCGGCCTGACGCGGCCGTGGAACGATCCCGCCGCCGACATCGCGCTCGCCCGCCGCGGCGATGATTCCACCGTGCTCGTCGGACGGGCCGCCGGCGCCATCGCGGCGTCCGCGATGGTCGGCCATGACGGCCATCGCGGCTGGGTCTACTATGTCAGCGTCGATCCCGATCATCGCGGCCAGGACCTTGGCCGCGCCATCATGGCCGCCGCCGAGGACTGGCTGCGCGCACGCGGCATCGCCAAGCTGATGCTGATGGTGCGCGGCGACAACACCAAGGTTCAGGCGTTCTATCAGGCGCTCGACTACGCCGTGCAGGACAGCGTCGTGTTCTCGAAATGGCTCGATGGTCGCCCGCCTACACCCGGCATGAAATAGAGGCTCCCAATGAGCATTTCCGATCGCATCCGCGTGCACGAGAGGCGCGTGCTCTCCGATCATTACGGCACGCTGACCACGACCAAATTCGAGTGGCGGCGCGACGACGGCACCTGGCAGATGCAGAGCCGCGACGTGTTCGAGCGCGGCAACGCCGCGGCGATCCTGCCCTACAATCTCGCGCAGCGCAGCGTCATCCTGGTCAAGCAGTTCCGCTATCCTGCTTTTCTCAACGGTTATGACGACCTCCTCATCGAGGCCGCCGCCGGCCTGCTCGACGATGCCTCGCCCGAGGAGCGCATCCGCCTGGAGGCCGAGGAGGAGACCGGCTTCCGCCTGCACGACGTGACGTTCGTATTCGAGGCATTCATGAGCCCGGGCGTCGTCACCGAGAAGATCCACTTCTTCGTCGCCGCCTACGAGCCCGGGATGCGGGTCAGCGCCGGCGGCGGGCTCGCGCATGAGGGCGAGGAGATCGAGGTGCTGGAACTCGGAATCGACGAGGCGCTCGCGATGATCGGCGACAAGCGCATCCAGGACGCCAAGACGATCATGCTGCTGCAGCACGCGGCGCTGCGGATTTTCAAATAAGCGACGTCCCCGTCTGGCCCTGATGGTCCCTGCTGTCGTCCTCCGCGAAAGCGGGGACCCAGTATTCCACCGGCAGTCGTTTCAGCCCGAGAGGCCGCGGCGTACTGGATCCCCGCCTTCGCGGGGATGACGATCTTCTCTGTTGAGACATACCGCCTCAAAACAAGCTCCCCTGCCCGTCATCGACCGAAGTCGAAGCTTTGCGGGATGCAACTTTCTTGGCCGGCTTGCGCTGCGCGTCCTCCGCGGCACGCATCTCCTCGGTCATCGGCAGCAGCAATTGCTCATCGTCATTGGCCACCGTATTGACGCGCGTCGACACCTCGTACCAGGCGAACTCGCCCTCTTCGGGCCCCACCAGCAGGTGCATCACCTCGTCGGCATCATCGCTGCGGCAGTCGAGCCAGAGCGAGAAATCATCGGGCCTGATCGTCACCGGAACGCGGTGATGCAGCGTCGCGAGATCGCCGCTCGCAGCCGCGGTGAGAAGCGCGACCGTATCGACCTCCTCGCCGTTCGGTCCCATCCAGGTCTCCGCGAGGGCTGCGAAACCGAGCGGCGCGCGATCGCTGCGATGGATGAAGAACGGCCGCTTGCGGCCGTCGATCACCTGCCATTCGTAATACCCATCAGCGGGCACAAGCACGCGGCGACGCCGGATCGCATTCTTGAACGCAGGCTTCTCGCGTACGGTCTCCGAACGTGCATTGATCAGCAGCGTAAAATTGCGGGGATCCTTCACCCATGCGGGCATGAAGCCCCAGCGCATCAAGCGAAAATGCCTGATCTCTCGATCCAGAAAAATTACGGGGATCGGCTGCGTCGGTGCAATATTGTGGCGCGGCGGAAAGTTCGGCTGCTCCTCATAGCCGAAGATCTGCCTGAGAGCCGCAGGTGGTGAAGTGATCACGAAGCGTCCACACATAATCTCACTCAAATCGTCGTGTGTTCAGCACCTTTTAACTTGGGTTGCCAACACTGCAGCGGATGACCGCAGCGGCGACCCATTCCGTGCCTTCCGATCGCACGACCCAACGACCGGCTGGCAGCGCTATTGATCCGGCGCGCGCCGCGATCCTGCGCGCCGCCAACATCAACCCGCGCACCGGACTCGCCACCGACTATCTGAATCATTTCAACGAGGCAGTCATGCTGCTCGAAATGATTCCCGACATTCCGGAATGCGCCGAGGACTTCCTGGCATGGTCGCCGCTGACCTATCCAGAACATTTCACGCACACCAATTTCAAGGCCCGCGATCTCGTCATCGAGGCCTATGAGCAGGCCGAGCCGGCGATTCGCGACCGCTTCGATCATCTGACCAAGACCATGACCGACATCCTGCTGGCGGTCGGCACCGCGATGCGCGAGGCCAAGCAGGACGCCACCAAGGCCAAGCTCGCCGAGCAGGCCGCCGGCTGGGTCAAGCCGCTGGTCTCGCAGGCCGGCGGCATCATCAACGGCGACATCGAGTTCGATCCGGAACCGGTGTCGGAAGTCGATGAGGTCGATGCCGTCGACGCCATCATGGCGAGCTATTGAGTTGCGACGTACTGCCAGCGCGGCGGTCTTCACGGTAGAGTGCAGACCCCTGCTGGAGCCACCCGCATGACGACCGAAACTCCGCCCCGTCATCCCCAACTCGCCGTCAGCGCCGCCATCTTTCGCGACGGCAAGATCCTGCTGGTGCGCCGCGCCCGCGCGCCGGCCAAGGGCGTCTACACTCTGCCCGGCGGACGGGTCGAGTTCGGCGAGGACCTGCACGCCGCGGTCGCGCGCGAAGTCATGGAGGAGACCGGGTTGTCGATCGCCGTCCTCGGCCTTGCCGGCTGGCGCGAGGTGCTGCCGGCCAGCAGCGGCGGCAAAGGCGGCGGCGGCCACTACGTGATCCTCCCCTTCGCCGCGCGCTGGCAGGCGGGCGAGGCCCGCCTGAACGAGGAGCTCGACGACGCCCAGTGGCGCGTTCCCGAAGCGCTCGACGGCCTCACTCTGACCGACGGCCTGCCGGACATCATCGCCGCCGCGCGGGCCCTGGTGTAGCCGCCTTGCGCCCGCCGCTCAGCAAAGGCATATGACGTCCGTGCATATCACCCCCACCCGCCTCCTGGCCGTCCTCATGCTCGTGCTGGCCTGTGCCGCCGCCCCCGCGCGGGCCCAGGACGCGGCTGCGCCGTTCGATGGCGACCTGCAGCGTCTCGCCGAGATCCTTGGCACACTGCATTACCTCCGCGGCATCTGCGGCAGCAACGAGGGCGCCAAATGGCGCAACCAGATGCAGGCGCTGATCGATGCCGAGACGCCCTCGGGCGAGCGCCGCGCCCGCATGATCGCCGGCTTCAACCGCGGCTATAACGGCTTCCAGCAGACCTACCGGACCTGCACGCCGGCCGCGATGGTGGCGATCCGCCGCTACATCGACGAGGGCTCCAAGATCTCGCGCGACCTCACGGCGCGCTACGCCAATTGAGGCGGCGAGTTATCCCCGATTGCGTTAACCTTGTTAACCTTTCCTAAAGAACTGGCCTAGGCGTCCGCGCCCTGCGTGGTAAACCTCACTCGTCCGGCGCGCCCGCGTTCGGATTTCCTTGCGCCGCGGCGCCCCGCCAGACTGAATTCAATGAGCTTCCCCGTTACATTCAGCGCCCTCCCCGACGTCCTGCCTGACCATGAGCAGAAGCAGGCCGCGCTCAGCTATCTCAACGAAGCCTGGGCGGAAGCGCGCCATGACGGCGTCGATGGCGACTGCCTGGCCCAGGCCAGCCTGTTCGCCGCGCTCGCCGAGCTCGTGACGACCTATGGCGAGGACGCGGTCGCGACCTTCGTCGAGGGTTTTCCCGAGCGCATCCGCAACGGCGAATTCTCGCTGTCGCGCGTGACGCAGTAGGCCGTTCGCCTCGGCTGTAGGTGGGCAAAGGCGCGCCCGCCTCGCCGGCGGATCATGCCGCGCTGTAGCCCGCGCCGTTCCCACCATCACGCTCCGAGTTCGCCTCACGACTCACGCCACAACCCACGTCGTCATGCCCGCGAAAGCGGGCATCCAGTACGCCGTGACCTCTCGGTTGATCACGATAGGCGGTGAGTCCTGGATCCCCGCCTTCGCGGGGACGACAGCAGTGGACGCGGCGGCATCACGGCCCCGCAGCCGCGCAACGTCAGCAGCGTGAGCAGACGCCTTCTTCACGTCTTCAAACAACACAGGACACGATTCATCGTCCTCGCGGCGCCGATTGCGTCCGAGCGATGACTGACATTCGCCCCTCGCAATAATCGAGGGCGCAGGGAAGGCTGGGCGTCGGCTGACGCCCATGGCCCCCGTGCGAACAAAAAGCACGGGGCAGGAACCACAGGTGCAGCCGGATGAGCCCAGCCTCCCCTGCGCGATGGTTTTAACGCTTACTCCGTGCTCTCCCTGGGGACCGGCTGTCTTGCCCCCATCATCAACGCCGACGCTCTCGCATCACCCGTCGACTTGACCTCGGCATCGGGAGGTCAGGACCACACGGCTTGACGTCCGCATCGCGATTGTTCGTCCGCGCGAGCCAAAGCCACGCTGCAACCGGACACGTCCACCGCCTCCCCGCCTCGCGTCTCGTGACGACCGCGCGTACGCCCCTCTCGTTGAGGCGGGATGGGTGGAGGAGTGACATGAATTCTGAAAAAGAGAAAGAAGAATCTGCGGGCCGGGCGGGACGGCCTGTGCAATCACATTGATGTCACGCAGAAAATGAATTTTCCGGCGCATGTCATTCTGGACCCCTGCGAGGGCCATGAGCGACCGACCAATGGACAAGTCGCACAACTGATTTGCCCGACGAGCAGTCCCGGGACTCCTCGTGCCTGAAAACGTCGGCCGAGCACGACGCAGAAGCTTCATGCGAGATCGCGTCGGATCGCCTGCGCCTCGGATGACAGCGGACCGCAAGCTTCGCGCCGTTGCGAGCGAAGCGAGGCAATCCAGGGCTGAGCAAGAACTCTGGATTGCCCCCGCCTTTCGCTCCTACCCGCCGCGGCGGACACTGCGCTGGTAACGACGGTGCCGACGACGTGCAGCGCGCGCTCGCGGCCGCATCGGCTCCATCAACCGGAGCGCTGCGCCCGGTGACGGACTCGCGGACGAGCCGTCATTCCAGCTCGATCGCCTGATAGGAGCCGGACTCGTCGAGCGCGGTTCCCCAGATCTTGTGGGAGGCCTGGTGTTCGGCAGGGCTGAAATTCAGCGGCGCTCCCAGTCCGAGATCGATGTTGCGCATCGACTCGAGCGTGTCGATCAACCGCTCGGTGTCGACCTGCGGACCGGCAGCTTTCAGGGCTTGAACCAGGATGCTCGCCCCGATGTATCCTTCGAGCGAGGTGTAGTCCGCGGGCTCGCCGGGAAAATACCTCGCCAGCGCCCCCTTGTACTCCAGCACCAGGCTCGAATAGCCCGCCACCGCGGGAACGGCCTGCGTCACGACAACGCCCGCCGCATATCGCGGCCCGAGCAGCATGAGTTCGTTCGCAAGCGCCGAGGCGCCGACCGCCGACACGTTGGCGAAGATGACGCCAGGAAGCGCGTCGTGCGCCTTCTCGATGAACTTTGCAGCCGCACGCGAGGTCGCGACCATGATGACGGCGCGGACGGGCGCCTTCTCAGCCTTGAGCTGGTTGATCGCGGGCGCGACATCCACGGTGTTTCGCACATAGTTTGCGCGCACGATCGCAGCATCGTTCAGACCGAGGGCGCGGAAGGCCTTCGCCACGCCGGCGAACCCGGCATCACCGAAGGAATCGTCCTGCGCGAACAGCGCAATCTGACGCGGTGGGATCCGCCGCAGCTTCACGAGGTAACGCACCAGCGCGTCGGCTTCTTCCGAATAGCTCGGGCGATAGTTGAAGACGTAGCGGTCCGGAGGGTCGTGACGCGCGACGTTCGCTCCCGTGTAGGGGCTGAAGAACAACACTCGCCGCTCCAGTGAAAAGGGAATTGCGACGGCGGCCGTGGCGGTCCCGAAATTGCCGATGAAGCCGAACACCTGGTCCTTCTCGTAGAGCTGCCTGACGGCGTTGAGCGTGCGGTTCGGATCATAGCCGTCATCGGCGACGATGAGCTTGAGCGCACGTCCGTGAATGCCGCCGGCATCGTTGCTGCGGTTGAAGGCCGCTTCCATGCCGAGCTTGAGCAACCGGCCGGTTTCCTTGTTCGCTCCCGACAGCGGCAACACACTGCCGAACGTGATCTCGCGGTCCGTGACGCCGCGGACCGGAGGAGCAAGGATCGCGCCTGTCGCAGCAATGGGGAGCGGCGCCGGCGGCGAGGCCAGCGGCGGACCGGCGGCCACCGCCGGCTCGCCGATCGACCGCTCGATGTTTCCAAGCTGGAGCTCGGCACGTCGGCAGTCCTGCCGCCCGGCCGCAACCGCCGCGCGTCCGTCCGCGACGTGGCGATCGAACTGCCGGACGAGCTCGCTGCGATCGCTGTCGCTGTTCGATGCCTCCCGAATGACGGCCTGGAACCTGCCGACGATGCTCTGGATGCGGGGCCGCGGGATATCGCCACAGGCCATCGCCGCCCCGACGACGGGACCGATCCGGCTGCTGAGGTCACGCACCACGTTGAGATTGTCGCCGGCCCCGGCATGGATTGTGGTCCCGACCATGACGGCGAGAACGATCGCCGAATGACGGACCAACGACGTCGACACGCTCACTGCCAAGTCGAGCGGTTGGAAGTCTCGGAAGCTCACCATGTTTGAATTCATACTCGTTGAGATCTGTTGGACTGGCATTTCATTCGACCGGCGAACCGGCATGTCCGTCAGGCCGCTCGCACCGACTGCAGAAAACGACCGACTTCACGCTTGAGCCGATTGCTGTCTGTCGATAGCCCCTGGGCCGCCTCCAGCACCTGGGTGGAGGCCGAGCCGGTCTCGGTGGCGCCGCGCTGGACGTCGGTGATGTTGACGGAGACCTGCTGGGTCCCGTGCGCGGCCTGCTGGACGTTGCGCGAGATCTCCTTGGTGGCGGCGTTCTGCTCCTCCACCGCAGCCGCGATGGTGGACGACACCTCCGACAAGCGCTCGATGCTTCCGGAGATCAGTCGGATTGCAGCGACCGATTCCTGCGTCGCGGTCTGGATGCCGGCCACCTGCTGGCCGATCTCGTCAGTCGCCTTCGCCGTCTGCTCGGCGAGCGCCTTCACTTCGGCCGCGACAACCGCGAAACCGCGGCCCGCATCGCCCGCGCGTGCCGCCTCGATCGTGGCATTGAGCGCGAGCAGATTGGTCTGCCCGGCGATGCTGTTGATCAACTCGACCACGTCGCCGATCCGGCTCGCCGCGCGCGACAGTTCGCTCACCCGCTCGTTGGTGCGCTTCGCCTGCTCGACGGCCTCGTTGGCCATCCGTGCCGACTCGTGCACTTGACGGCCGATCTCGGTCACCGAGGAGGTCATCTCCTCGGTCGCGGAGGCAACCGACTGCACGTTGGTCGACGCTTCCTCGGAGGCCGCCGCGACTGCCGTCGCGAGCTCGCCGGCGCGCACCGCCGTCTTGCTCAGTGTGTCAGCCGAAACCTCGAGCTTCGCCGAAGCGGAGGAAACCGTCTCGATGATCTCGCCGACGGCACCTTCGAAATCATCGGCCATCTTCTGCGTGTCCGCCTTGCGCCGCGCCAGGGCGCGCTGCTCGGCGTCCTTCTGCTCGATTTCAAGGGCTTGCCGCGCAACCGCGTTGCTCTTGAACACTTCGACGGCGCCGGCCATTTCGCCGATCTCGTCGCGACGCCCGATCCCGGGCACCTCGACGTCGAGGCGCCCACCGGCCAGGCTCTTCATCGCCGCCGTCATGCGGTTCAGCGGATGGGTGATCCCGCGTGCGACCAGTGTCGATACGATCAGCGAAACCAGGAGCACGAGTCCGGATGCCATCAGCGACTGCCGGGTGGAGGCCCAGGTCTGCGCCTGCAGGTCGTCGATGTAGACGCCGGTGCCGAGAAACCAATTCCACGGTGCGAAGCCGACGACATGAGTCAGCTTCGGCTGCGGCTTCTCCGAGCCCGGCTTCGGCCATTCGTAATCGACGAAGCCATGACCGTGCCTGCGAACGACATCGACCATCTCGAGGAAGAGTTTCTTGCCGCCGGCGTCCTTCATGTCGGACACGTCCTCGCCGACCAGCTTGGTCGAGATCGGATGCATCAGCATCCGCGCAGACATGTCGGCGACGAAGAAATATTCGGTGCCGCCGTAGCGAAGTTGCGACGTACGCTCCAATGCCCGCTTCTGCGCGTCGGCAACGGAGACCGTGCCCTTCTGGGCGGCCGCATGCTCCTCGGCGAGAATGCCGAGCGCGAGCTCGGTGAGATGCTGAAGCTCCAGCTGCTTCTGTTGCTTGAGACTGGTGGCGAGCTCGCCGGAATTGAAGGCCGCTATGCCGACAAGACCAAGGAAGCTCAGGCCGATCAACGCATAGATCTTGACGCCGATCGTGAGCTTTGGGCGGAACGGGAGTGCAAACGACATGACAGTCTCCACGGGCGCGAGGATGGTCGCTTCGGGCGCACGGGGACGTTCATGTCGAAGGGCCTAGGCGGCCCTCCGCACACGCGACAATGACCCCACGGCGCTTGTGTGAAGAGCGTAGGGAACCGACTACTAATTTTCTTTAATGCACTGACCGTAGAACTACGCACGAATGCATCCGACGGCGATGATCGCGCGTCAGATCGGTAATCCACTCTGGCCAACGCCATGCGGCATATTGTCTCAATTGCTTGCGAGCAGGAGAAGGAAACGCCGTTTGCCCGTGGAGTTCAGCCTGCACCAGTCGCTAGCAGACGGACCATAGGGGCAGAATGTTAACATACGATATACACGAGCAGGGCTGATTTTAGCAGTTCGCACTCTGGCTTCCATCGCCCTTCGGCCGACCTTGATTAGATCGTCACCTCTGTCCTTGTCGGTGATGGTTTCGCTGCTCGGCGTCGTTGCCGGCAGCGACGCGGCCGTTCGGGCGATGCTGAAGATGCGCGACGGCACCGCGGTCGTCGCGTCAGAAAACCTTCACCATTTGAAGGCCTTTGGCGTGAATGAACATGCGCCCTTAACGAAGACGGGCAAAAATAGGCAGCTAGTCTTCACCTACCTGCCCGCAGTGCCGGTTCGAACTTACGCGAAATCTCGATCGCCGCGTCGCGAGCCGGTCACCGCCGAACTGAATCCGGAATGCCTTCACAGAAGAGCAGGCCCGGGTTTGCAACTGCCGCGTGAAGAATTAGTAAGGAAACTTTAAGGAAACGTCGGGGATTTCTGATGATTGCGCCGGAAGAAGAGAGGTTGCTGAAAACCTACCTGGTCGAGATGTTCGGCCAGATTAGCAGCATGCGGCGCGAGCTCGCCGCTCTTCAAGGCGACGGCAAGGGCAGTTTCGCCTCGATGACCGACACCCTCGACGCGATCGTGGAAAATACGGAAGTCGCCGGCAACGCGATCCTCGAAAGCATGGAGGCGATCAGCGCCAGCGTCGGGAAGCTGCAGGGCGCCAAGGACCCGACGACAGTGGCGGTCTGCGACGAGATCGTCGACAGCACCAACAAGGTGTTCGAGGCTTGCGCCTTTCAGGACCTCACGGGGCAGCGGATCACGCGCGTGGTCAAGTCGCTGAAGTTCATGGAAGACCACATCAACAAGCTCGTCCGCATCTGGGGGAAAGAGGAGCTGGCGCGGGTCGCCGCCGAGCTGGCAGCTCCAAAGAGCACCACGCCGGACTTGCTGGAAGGCCCGAAGCGGCCGGGTGTGGCGATTTCCCAGGACGACATCGACAAGCTGTTCGGGTGAAGGGCGGCGGGGCGCGATACTCTCTGTCCCCAGCGCTGTCCGACACAGCGCCCTCGCCCCTTGTGGGAGAGGGCATCTCCGGCCCATCCGCCTGCTCGGTCAAGTGAGGGGTTTCTCACTGCACGTCGCGCTCGCGGAGACATACCCCTCACCCAACCGAGATTGCCGCTCTGTCCTACATGCCCTCCCCCACAAGGGGCGAGGGCGCAGTCACGAGCACTGCGGAAAGGGTGCGCAAGCCTCGTAGCCCGGATGCTTGCTCACAACAACCAAGCAAAAGCGCAGGAGCCCATTACGGCCGCAGCGTTTCCATGAAGCGCACCGGCTCGCCCGTCGCCGGCCTCAGCAACTCGCCCTGCCACATCACGCGCTGGCCGCGCACGTAGGTGCCGACCGGCCAGCCGGTGACGCGCACGCCGTCATAGGGCGTCCATCCGGCTTTGGAGGCGACCCATTCGTTGGTGATGGTCTCGCTGCGCTTGAGATCGACGATCGTCAGGTCGGCGTCATAGCCGGCGGCGATGCGGCCCTTGCGGGCGATGTTGTAGATGCGCGCCGGACCGGCGCTGGTGAGGTCGACGAAGCGTTGCAGCGACAGCCGGCCGGCATTGACGTGGTCGAGCATGATCGGCACCAAGGTCTGCACGCCGGTCATGCCGGACGGCGAGGCCGGATAGGTCTTGGCCTTCTCCTCGGCGGTGTGCGGCGCATGGTCGGAGCCGAGGATGTCGACGATGCCCTGGTGGACGCCCCACCAGATCACGTCGCGATGATCGACTGATCGCACCGGTGGGTTCATCTGCGCGTAGGTGCCGAGCCGCTCGTAGCACTCGGGCGCAGCCAAGGTGAGATGATGCGGCGTGGCCTCGACGGTGGCGACGTCCTTGTGGTCGCGCAGATACACGATCTCTTCCTTGGTCGAGATGTGCAGCACGTGGATGCGCTTGCCGGTCTCGTGCGCGAGATTGACGAGCCGCTGCGTCGCGCGCAGGGCCGCCTCCTCGTCGCGCCAGACCGGATGCGAGCGCGGATCGTTCTCGACGCGCAGGCTCTTGCGCTCGTTGAGGCGGTATTCGTCCTCGGCGTGGAACGCGGCGCGGCGGCGGATCACCTGGAAGATGCGGCGCAGACTGTCATCGTCCTCGACCAGCAGCGAGCCGGTGGAGGAGCCGACGAACACCTTGACGCCGGCGCAGCCCTCGGCGCGCTCCAGCACCGGCAGCTGCTCGACGTTCTCGCGGGTGCCGCCGATGAAGAAGGCGAAGTCGCAATGCATGCGATGGCGCCCGGCTTCGACCTTGGCGGTGAACGCCTCCTCGGTGACCGTCAGCGGATTGGTGTTGGGCATCTCGAACACGGCGGTGACGCCGCCCATCACGGCGCTGCGCGAGCCGGTTTCGAGATCCTCCTTGTGGGTCAGGCCGGGCTCGCGGAAATGCACCTGGGTGTCGATCACGCCGGGCAGCACATGCAGGCCCTTGCAGTCGACGATCTCGGCCGCCGAGGCCGCGCCGAGATCGCCGATCTCGACGATGCGTCCATTGGAGATGCCGACGTCGCGGACACCCTCGCCGTCCTGGTTGACCACGGTGCCGGATTTCAGAATGACGTCGAACCGCGCGCTCATGAAGCCCTCATAGGATTTCATTCTCCTGATCACCCCAAGACAGATCGATCATGCTGCGCGGTTGCCCATTTGCTGGCCCCTGAGGACGCTGACGTCTCGATCTTTAGAATGAAGCCACCGCGCAAGGGCGTTTCAGCCTTGTGGTTTATGCCAGCGCGGCTTACGTTTCAGTGCGGCCTGTCGCAAGAGGTTTTTCGAATGAAAGCGACGTTTCTCGACGACCGGGGCGTGGTCCAGGTCAGCGGCGACGATGCACGCAAGTTCCTCAACGGTCTCTTCACCACGGATGTCGGCAAGCTCACACCGGGGGACGCCCGGTTCGGTGCGCTGCTGACGCCGCAGGGCAAGATCATCATCGACTTCCTGGTCACCCAGGTGCCGGCGAGCGAAGACGGCGAACGCTTCCTGCTCGACTGTCCGCGCGCGCTGGCGCAGGCGCTCACCGACAAGCTCAACGTCTACAAGCTCAGGGCCAAGGTTGCGGTCAGCAATCTCTCCGCAGAGCTCGGCGTGATCGCGGTCTGGGATGGCGCTGTCGGCACGATGCCGGAGCAGAGCTTCACCGATCCGCGTCACGAGCGTCTCGGCGCGCGCGTCATTGCGCCGCAGGATGCGCTCGCTGACATCGCGGCCAGGCTCGGGGCCGAGATCGTCGGCGCGGACGCCTACGAGGCGCATCGCATC
This sequence comes from Bradyrhizobium sp. SZCCHNR1002, assembly GCF_032381435.1. Lineage (NCBI taxonomy): Bacteria > Pseudomonadati > Pseudomonadota > Alphaproteobacteria > Hyphomicrobiales > Nitrobacteraceae > Bradyrhizobium > Bradyrhizobium sp. SZCCHNR1002. Next base: position 375,022 of record NZ_JAUHIS010000006.1, on the reverse strand, counting down.
GAGTGCAGCGTGCCGCGGGGCGGGCTCGACTTCATGTATGGCGATGCCTTCCCGCACGAGACCAACATGGACCGGCTGCACGGTGTCGACATCGGCAAGGGCTGCTATGTCGGCCAGGAGGTCGTGAGCCGCATGCACCATCGCGGCACCACGCGCACGCGCACCGCGCAGGTCCTGCTCGACGGACCGAGCCCCGAACCGGGCACGCCGATCACGGCCGGCGACAAGAGCGTGGGCACCATGGGCTCGGCCGCACGGCAGAAGGGCATGGCGCTGCTGCGGATCGACCGCGCCGCCGAGGCGATGGAAGCAGGCACGCCTCTGACGGCGGGCGGGCTCACTTTGCGCATCGCCGATCCGGACGCGCTGCAAGGCGCGCCGAAGCAGACGGTGGCCTGAGCCTGTCAGCATGAGCCGCGCCGCTGTCGTCCATTCCGATGGCCTGACGCGCTGCCCCTGGCCGGGCAGCGATCCGCTGTATGTCGCCTATCACGACACCGAGTGGGGCGTGCCGGAATATGACGACCGCGCTCTCTACGAGAAGCTGATCCTCGACGGCTTCCAGGCCGGGCTGTCGTGGATCACGATCCTGCGCAAGCGCGACAATTTCCGCCGCGCCTTCGATGACTTCCAGCCGGAGAAGATCGCCCGCTATGGCGACAAGAAGATCCACGCGCTGATGAACGATGCCGGCATCGTCCGCAACCGCGCCAAGATCGAGGGCACCATCCTGAGCGCGAAATCCTGGCTGAAGATCCAGGAGGGGAGCGACGGCTTTTCGAAGCTGCTGTGGAACTTCATGGACGGCAAGCCCAAGGTCAATGCGTTCAAGACCACCGCGAGCGTGCCGGCCTCGACGCCGCTGTCGATCAAGATATCCAAGGAGCTCGCTTCGCGCGGCTTCAAGTTCGTCGGCCCCACCATCGTCTACGCATTCATGCAGGCGACGGGGATGGTCAACGACCATCTCGTCACCTGCTTCTGCCACGAGACCTGTAGCGGCCAGCGCCGCGCCCCGCGCCTCAAACCTCCCAAATGACGACTGAGAAGTCCCCGAGCGGGCACGACCGCGTCTGGCAGCGCATGCTGTCCGGCCGGCGGCTCAACCTGATCGATCCCTCGCCGCTCGACGTCGAGATCGCCGACATCGCCCATGGGCTGGCGCGCGTGGCGCGCTGGAACGGCCAGACGTCCGGCGCGCACATCTTCTCGGTCGCGCAGCACACGCTGCTGGTGGAGACGGTGATGCGCGCGAAGAAGCCCAACATCGATGCCAAGCTGCGGCTGGCGGCGCTGCTGCACGACGCGCCTGAATACGTCATCGGCGACATGATCTCGCCGTTCAAGGCGGTGCTCGGCGGCAGCTACAAGAGCGTCGAGAAGCGGCTGCTGGGCGCCATCCACATCCGCTTCGGCCTGCCGGCGGAGATTGCCCCCGAGATCGAGCGCCAGATCAAGGCGGCCGACCGCGGCTCCGCCTATCTGGAGGCGACCCGGCTCGCGGGCTTCTCCGAGAGCGAGGCGAAGAAGCTGTTCGGCCGCGACCCCGGCCTGCCCGAGGCCACCGTGACGGAGTATCTGACGCCGTGGAGCGCGGCCAAGGCGGAAAAGCGGTTCCTGACCCGCTTCAACCTGGTGCTGGGGTCGTGCTGAGATGCCGCTGACACCCGACGAGCGCCGCAACGAGCGGCTGAAGCTGGCGGCCAACTGGATGAACACGCTGGCCACCGCGATCGTCACGGCCGGGACGTTCGTGCCCCTGGCCCAGTTCGTCTACGGCGTGCTGCCGCCCGGGACGCCGGCCGGCCTGATTTATGGTTCGGGCGTGGTTTGCATTGTCACCGGAGTGGTCCTACATTTGCTGGGTCAGTGGATCCTGGGAGGTCTTCGATGACCACGCACCAGCTCGTCGCCCTGAGCTTTCCGCTCCTGACCGCCCTGGCCGTCGCCGTGGTGGCCCTGTTCGTGCGCCGCCCCTGGACCGAAAAGCCGGTCGAGGTCGGCTTGCAGAGCCGCGAGCGCGTGCTCGAGCACGTCGAGCGCCTCAATGCCGAGATCGAGGTCAAGGCCCATCTGGTCCGTCAGGAGCTGCGGCACCTCAAGAACACGCGCTGACGACTGCTCGCCCACGCATGCGTAGGAGCGGGACATATGCGCCCGCCCGACAGCTGACATCCGAAACCCGCTTTTGCCCTTGTGCCGCCGTTCGTATAATCGGGCGTCCAAAGGCTCATCATGATCCACGTCTGCTCACTCGCCGCTTTGCCCGACACCGTGCGCCTGACCGGCGCCAGCCACGTGCTGACCATCATGGCCAATGTCGAGCAGGTGCAGCGGCCCGAGAGCATCCGCCCCGAGAACCATCTGCGGGTCTCGGTCGACGACATCACCGAGCAGCTCCCCGGCTTCATGGCGCCGAGCGACGACCACGTCACCCAGGTGCTGGAGTTCGTGCGCGGCTGGGATCGCGCGGCGCCGCTGGTGATCCACTGCTATGCCGGCATCAGCCGCTCCACGGCGAGCGCGTTTGCGGCTGCCTGCGCGCTCAACCCGCATCGCGACGAGCTCGACATCGCCTGGGCGATCCGGCAGGCCTCGCCGATCGCCTCGCCCAACCGCCTGATCGTCAGCCTTGCCGACCGCGCGCTGGGCCGGCAGGGCCGCATGGTGCGCGCGCTGGACGCGATCGGGCCCGGCGCGATGATGGTCGACAGCCAGCCGTTCCGGATCGATCTGGAGTGAGCCGCAGCCGTCTCAGCCCCGTCGTTCCGGGGCGCCGCGCCAGCGGCGAACCCGGAACCTCGAGCTGGTCGCGCTCGATGGACCGGCCGGACTCAAAGCTCTGGGTTCCGGGTTCGCGCTTCGCGCGCCCCGGAACGACGGTGCATCGAAAGGCGCGCGCCGAGTAGCAGCATACCGGCGCTGCTTGAACTTCCGCTCTGCCGTTTGACACTCAAGGAACTGCAGCCATCGTGACGGCACGCGCGTGCCGTCAGCCGATTCGCTGCGCCACCGCTCGGGGCCGGCTTGGCCCCTGCCCCCTTCCCATGACGCCGGCGGGCGCCATCGACCTCGAGGACTCCCAGGCGTGATGTTCGATTGGCCACTGGACTGGATTGCACTGCTGGTCGCGTTCGCGGCGCTCGCCTTCGCGCGCCGGACCTCCGACCGCTTGGCCGAGGTGCAGGCCCGGCTGGCCAAGCTCGAGGCGGCCCCCCCGACGGTCGTTGCACCCGTGGCCGCACCGCCGCTCAGCCCGCTCCAGGAGCCCGCCGCAACGCCGTCGATGCCGCCGCCCTTGCCGGAGGTCACCGAGGAGCCCGCCCTGCCGCCCGCAGCGCTCACGGCCGACGTGGCGGCCGATCAGCCGCCGCCCCCGCCGCCGCTGCCGCAGCCCGCGGCCGGCTTTGAGGAGACCATCGGCACCCGCTGGGTGGTGTGGATCGGCGGACTGACGCTCGCGCTCGGCGGTTTCTTCATGGTGCGCTACTCGATCGAGGCCGGCCTCGTCGGCCCCGAGGTGCGGGTGGCGCTCGGCGCGCTGTTCGCCGCCGCGCTGCTGGCGGCCGGCGAATGGACGCGGCGCAAGGAGAGCATCTCGCAGATATCGGCGCTGCCGATCGCCAACATTCCGGCAATCCTCACCGCGGCTGGCACCGCCGTCGCCTTCGCGACGATCTACGCTGCGTATGCGCTGTACGAGTTCCTGCCGCCTGCCATCGCCTTCGTCCTGCTCGGTGTCGTCGCGCTGGGCACGCTGGCTGCCGCGCTGCTGCACGGACCGGCGCTGGCCGGGCTCGGCCTCGTCGCCGCCTTCACCACGCCGGTGCTGGTCTCGACCGGGCAGCCGAACTACTGGGCGCTCTACATCTATCTCGCCATCGTCACCGCCGCCGCCTTCGCGCTGGCACGCGTGCGGCTGTGGCGCTGGCTGGCGATGACCACGATCGGGCTGTCGTTCCTGTGGACCCTGCCCGGGCTCGACGCGGGCATCGAGACGGTCGCGCCGCACGTCTTCCACGTCACCATCGGCTTCATCCTGACCGCGCTGATCGTCGTCTGCGGCTTCCTGTTCGGACCTGCGGCCGAGACTGACGAGGTCGAGCCGATCTCGTCGGTGGGGCTTGCCGTCTATCTGCTCGGCGCGATGCTGGTCGTGCTGGCGAGCTTCCACGACGGGCTGGCGCTGATCGGCTTCACCGTGCTGGTCGCCGCCACGCTCGCGGTCGCCTGGCGCGCGCCGAGCGCAACCGGCGCGGTCGCGGCGGCGGCGGGCACCGTGTTCCTGGTGTTCGCCGAATGGGCGCTGCGTGACAATCCGGACCTGCTGGTGCTGCCGGGCGGCGCGCTGCCCGGCATGGGACCGAACCCGCTCGGCGCATCGGTCACGTCGCATCTGGTGACGGCGGCGATCTTCGTGCTGGGCTTCGGCGGCGCCGGCTTCCTGGCGCAGGGACGCTCGGAGAATGCGGCCGTGCCGGTGGTGTGGTCGGCGGCCGGCGTGTTCACACCGATCGCATTGCTGGTCGCGCTCTATGCGCGCATCGCTCATCTCGACCGCTCGATCCCGTTCGCAATCCTCGCGGTGATCCTGGCGGCTGCGTTTGCCGTCGCCACCGAGGCGCTGACCCGACGCGAGGAACGGCCGGGGCTCTCCGCGGCGGTCGCGCTGTTCGCGACCGGAACGCTGGCCGCGCTGGCGCTGGCGCCGACCTTCGCGCTGGAGAAGGGCTGGCTGACGATCGCGCTGGCGCTGATGTCGCTCGGCACCGCCTGGATCTTCGAGACCCGGCCGATCCCGTTCCTGCGCAGCTTGGCGGCCATCTTCGCCGGATTGGTGGTGCTGCGCATCGGCTATGACCCGCGCATCGTCGGCGCCGATGTCGGCACCACGCCGATCTTCAACTGGCTGCTGTGGGGCTATGGCGTTCCGGCGGCCTCGTTCTGGGGCGCGAGCTACCTCATGCGGCGCCATGGCGACGACGCGCCGTTGCGCGCGGTCGAGGCGGCCGCGATCCTGTTCACGACGCTGCTTGCGTTCCTCGAGATCCGCCACGCCGTCAATGACGGCGACATGCTGGCGGTGCCGTCGCTCGCCGAGATCGGCCTCGACGTCTGCGTCGCGCTGGCACTCGCCATCGGCCTGGAGCGGCTGCGCGTGCGCAGCGGCAGCATCGTGCACGACATCAGCGCCGTGATCCTGACCGGCTTCGCCGGCGGCGCCACCGTGCTCGGGCTGCTGCTGTTCGAGAATCCGATGGTCTCGGACGTCGCGATCAAGGGCGGCCTGCTCAACATCCTGGTCCTGGCCTACGCCTTCCCGGCGGTGCTGATGCTGCTGTTGTCCTACGCAGTCGCGGGCCGCCGTCCGCCGGCCTATGGCAACACGCTGGCAGCCGGCGCGCTGATCCTGGCGTTGTCCTATGTCAGCCTGGAGATCCGCCGGATCTATCACGGCCCGAACCTGATGAGCGGCGTCACCAGCGCCGCCGAGCAGTACACCTACTCCATCGCATGGCTCGCCTTCGGCGTCGTGCTGCTCGGCATCGGCGTCGTCGTGTCGTCGCAGCGCGCCCGTCTTGCCTCCGCGATCGTCATCGCGCTGACGATCCTGAAGGCGTTCCTGGTCGACATGTCGGCGCTGACCGGCGTCTGGCGCGCGCTGTCCTTCATCGGCCTCGGGCTGGTGCTGGTCGCGATCGGCTGGCTGTACCAAAAGGTTCTGTTCCGGCGGCAGCAGCAGGCGCCGCCGGCTCAGCCGGCGGCGTGAGGATCACGCGGCCCTGACCGACTGCAGGAACGAGGCGACCTCGCGCTTGAGCCGGTCGCTGTCGGACGCCAGCGACTTGGCGGCGTCGAGAACGTGCGAGGACGCCGTGCCGGTTTCGGTCGCGCCGCGCTGCACGTCGACGACGTTCGACGACACCTGCTGCGTACCGTGCGCGGCCTGCTGGACGTTGCGCGAGATCTCCTGCGTCGCCGCGCCCTGCTCCTCCACTGCAGCCGCGATGGCCGAGGAGATTTCCGAGAGCCGCTCGATCGTGCCGGAAATGTCGCGGATGGCGCCGACGGACTCCTGCGTTGCCGCCTGAATGCCGGAGATCTGCTGGCCGATCTCGCCCGTCGCCTTCGACGTCTGCTCGGCCAACGCCTTCACCTCCGAAGCCACGACCGCGAAGCCGCGGCCGGCTTCGCCCGCGCGCGCCGCTTCGATGGTGGCGTTCAAGGCGAGCAGGTTGGTCTGGCCGGCGATCGAGTTGATCAGCTCGACGACGTCGCCGATGCGCGCGGCAGCCTTCGACAACTCGCCGACGCGGTCGTTGGTCTGGCGTGCCTGCGAGACGGCCTCCTGCGCCATGCGCGCCGATTCCTGCACCTGGCGGCTGATCTCGGTGATCGAGGACGACAGTTCCTCGGTGGCCGAGGCCACCGACTGCACGTTGGTGGAGGCTTCCTCGGAGGCCGCTGCGACCTGGGTCGAGATCTCCTGCGAGCGCGAGGCGGTCGAAGACAACGCGCCGGCGGAATGCTCGAGCTCGGTCGACGCCGACGACACCGTCTGTACGATCTCGCCGATCGTCGTTTCGAACTGGCGGGTGATGCTGTCGACGCGACGACCGCGCTCGATCTTGGCCTCGGCATCGGCAGCAGCGCGCGCGTCGGCCTCTTTCTTGGCGATCAGCGCCTCCTTGAAGACCTGCAGCGTGTCGGCCATGGCACCCATCTCGGTCGGCTCGCCGCGGTGCGGTACCTCGGCCGAGAGATCGCCCTCACCGAGCGCCTGCATCGGCTTGATGATCGAGGCGATGCCGGAGGAGACGTCGTGAACCAGATAGAAGCCGACACCGATGCCGGCAGCGACGGCGGCAATGATGATGGACGTCACGACCCAGAAGGTGGTGCTGTAGCCATCGGCGGCATCGCGCGTGGCCGCTTCCGCGCCCTTGTCGTTATAGTCGATCGCCTTGTTCAGAATTTCCTCTGACGCGGTCGCCGCCACGCCGGCGGGCTTGAACAGCGCATCGACATCGTCGGGCAGCTTGCCGATGCTCCTGCGCGAGACCTCCAGCACCTTGTCGACCTCGGCCAAGTACTTGTCCCAGGCGCGCGTCCAGGCCTCGTAGATGCCGCGCTCCTCGGCGGTCGAGATCAGCGGCTGGTAGGCCTTGATGTCCTTCTTCACCTTGTCCAGCGTGTCCGCCATGCGCTTGTCGTTGTTGGCCTTCGCCTCCGGCGTCAGCGCCATCACATGCGCTCGCAGCGTGAGCCGATAGACGTTGATGTCGGCGCGCAAAGCGCCCAGCGCGCGGACGCTCGGCAGCCAGTTGGTGGAGATGTCGACGGTGCGGGCATTGATGTCCCGCATGCTGCGCAGCGACAGCAAGCCCATGCCGGCCATGACCACCAGCATGAAGGCGATGACGGCGATGATCTTGAGGCGAATGGAAAGCCTGGACACGTCCTGATCCTCAGAGAGAAAGCGTCTCGCAACGTCGGTCGTGTCTGCGCGGCCACCGCACCATTGCGACGGCCGCCGCACCGCTGCGAAACGAAAAGGCGGCAAACTGCTGAGCTGCAGTTTGCCGCTTTCGCCGCAAAGTTCCGTTAATGCTGAACGTCGTACTAATACGGGTTCGCCTGGCGAACGCGGATCAGAACTAAGCTGCCCGCACCGATTGCAGGAAGGACGCCACCTCGCGCTTGAGACGGTCGCTGTCGGTCGCGAGCGATTGCGCCGCGGACAGAACATGCGCCGACGCCTGGCCCGTCTCCGACGCGCCGCGCTGCACGTCGACGACGTTCGACGACACCTCCTGTGTGCCCTGCGAAGCCTGCTGGACGTTGCGCGAGATCTCCTGCGTCGCCGCGCCCTGCTCCTCCACCGCGGCCGCGATCGCCGACGAGATTTCCGACAGCTTCTCGATGGTGGTGGAGATCGCCCGGATGGCGCCGACCGACTCCTGCGTCGCCGCCTGGATGCCCGAGACCTGCTGGCCGATCTCGTCCGTCGCCTTGGCGGTCTGCTCCGCGAGCGCCTTCACCTCGGAGGCGACGACCGCGAAGCCGCGGCCGGCCTCGCCGGCGCGGGCCGCCTCGATGGTTGCGTTCAGCGCCAGGAGGTTGGTCTGACCGGCGATCGTGTTGATCAGCTCGACGACGTCGCCGATGCGCGCCGCGGCCTTGCTCAGTTCGCTGACGCGATCGTTGGTCATGCGCGCCTGGTCCACGGCCTCGTTGGCCATGCGGGCCGATTCCTGCACCTGGCGGCTGATCTCGGTGATCGACGAGGACAGCTCCTCGGTGGCGGAGGCGACCGACTGCACGTTGGTGGAAGCTTCTTCCGAGGCGGCCGCGACCGCAGTCGAGATTTCCTGTGAACGGGTTGCGGTCGAGGACAGCGCGCCGGCTGAATGCTCGAGCTCGGTCGAGGCCGACGACACGGTCTGCACGATCTCGCCGATCGTCGCCTCGAACTGGCGGGTGATGTTGTCGACGCGGCGGCCGCGCTCGATCTTGGCTTCGGCATCGGCAGCGGCACGCTCGTCGGCGTCCTTCTTGGCGATCAGCGCTTCCTTGAACACCTGCAGCGTGTCGGCCATGGCGCCGATCTCGGTCGGCTCGCCGCGATGCGCGACCTCCGCGCCGAGATCGCCGTTGGCGAGCTCCTGCATCGGCTTGATGATCGAGGCGATGCCCGACGAGACGTTCTGCACCAGATAGAAGCCGACCGCGATGCCGCCGATGACGGCCGCGGCGATGATCGACACGACGAGCCAGATCGCACGCGAGAAACTCTCGGCCGCCTGGCGCGTCGCGTTTTCGGCACCCTTGTTGTTGAACTCGATGTCCTGGATGAAGTACTTGTCGGCGTCACGCGCGATCGCGGCGGCCGACTTCTCGAGCAGCTCGCTGGCCTCACGCGGCATCCGGCCGACGCTCTTGTTCGACTCCTCCATGACCTGCTTGACGGCGACGACGTACTTGTCCCAGGCCTGCACCCAGTTGGTGTAGATGGTCCGTTCCTCGGCTGAGCTGATCATCGGCTCATAGGCCTTGCGATCCTTGAGGATGGTGTCGAGGATGCCGTTCACCCGCTTCTCGCCGGCCTGCTTGGCTTCGGCGGTGTCCGCCATCACGTGGGCGCGCAGCGCGATGCGCAGCAGATTGATGTTGGCACGCAGCTCACCGATCGCACGCACGCTGGGGAGCCAGTTGTGAGCGATGTCGACCGTATTGGCATTGATCGACTGCATGCTGGTGACGGCGACCGCGCCAAGCCCGCACATGGCGACGAGCATGAATGCGATGACCGAGATGATCTTCTTACGAATCGACATTTTGGACACGATGACCCCAGCTGGCTGCGCGGTTCGCCACTCTCTTCAGCGTCACAGACAATCTGAATAGCCAGGTCTGCGCTACGCTGCGCGGCGTCGAGGTCGGAGAAACGGGAGACCTCCGAATTCTCGGACGTCTCACTTGGTTCCGACGGTGCCATTGGGCGGGAAACAGGCTTATCGGTAGTTAACAGGGAGCCCGTAAGACTACCGACAAACCATGTAAAATGCGCACCGTCGCGATGGCGCGGTGTCCTGAAACCGGCATGCATCGGCCGGCGTTCGCGAGGCATGGCACGGGATCACGGCGAGTGACACCTTGGGCTATCGCGCCAGCGGTTGTTTCAACTCCTGGTATGCCAGGACGCAGGTTAGAAGGAGGTTAATGCCACAACCTGAACTGGCATCGTCGCAATGACGGGAATACGCAGCCGGCCGCCGACAGTCCGAACGGAGGGCGGTCGGAAAACAGGGGCGCGCATGGGGACAGGGATCGATGGGTCTGCCAGGAGGAGACGCAGGACGATGTCTTGCGAGCAACCGTCCCCAACCGTCCCAAGGCATCGCGACGGCGACGACCATGTGGAGAATAGCCTGGCGGCAGATGCTTGCCGCTCCAACGCCGTGTGACGCGGACTGCAGCGGCGAGAAGGTGTCGAAGGGGACCGCCGCCTCAAGCCGCAGCAAAGCCGCGGCTCCGGCAGTCGGCGGCTCGGATCATCCCCCGATGATCCAGGCTCAGCTGACGGATTCGGACACCAGGCGGATGCGGAACACCGGCTGCTTGGCTTCGTCCAGCAGTTCCATCTGCCACTCTGCGCCCTGTTGCAGAGTCTTCGAGATCCCGCCGATCAGGTCCGAGCAGACGGCCGTCAGTTCGTTCCAGGCGGATTCCCGGTTGGCGAATTCATAAGGCTGATCAGCAGCGCCCGAATAGCGGCCCTGGCTGATACGGAAGAAGTAGAGCGACATTACCGACCCTTTCGATTGGGCCACCCCCCTGGTCGCAAACTGCAGCGCAAGTCGCTACCGAGGCATGAATTTGAGCGTCCGTACGACTACGGCGCAATGACCACTAACGTGCGGTCACCATCTGAAATGTTGCTGTATGTTAATCGGGCTTGCATTTTTCAATGATGGGTGAACTAACAACTAATCGGTCGACCGCCGCAACTCGGGCGCGGCGTCGGCCTTCGTGCTCTCGGATTTGGCGGTATCCGAGCGGCTGTGGTCGGCTTTCGCCGCTTCCTTGGCGGCTTCCGCTTTCACGGGTTCCACCTTGCTACGCTCGACGCGCGGTGTCTCGACGCGGGCCGCGACCTCGGTGTGCGACGTATCTGCCGGAGCAGCAGAGCGCGCGGGGCGCGGCCGCGCCACGGCGCGGGCCATCAGCATGGTGGCGCCGCCCTGGTGCTGGAAGTCGCAATAGGCGAATGCGCCGAGACCCGAGACCGAGCCACGGAAGCTGCGATCGTCCTTCTTGTCGAGATTGAAGCAGGGTTCGAACGGCATGCCCTTGATCGAGGCACAGACGTTCTGGCCGCGAATCTGCAGCGTGTTGCCGGGCAGACGGATATGACGAACAGGGCCGGAGCCCGAGAACTGCACCGCACCGGCCGCGCCCATGTCGTCGAGAATGCGACCCGCGCCGCGGGTGCCGTCGACGCAGGTGAACGCGAACACCTTTCCGGCCACGAATTTGCGCGCCTCGTCGGCGGTCATGGATCCCGCGATCGCGGGAGCAACCATGGCGCCGGCGGTCACGGTCCCCAGCAATAAACGCGCGAGCATGCTCTCAACTCCCACTTGACCCCACGCAGCGGGTAAGGCGGTATCTTTACCCCATGCTTACCATACCAACCATGGCAACAATGGAGCAGCATGGTTTGAAAAGTCTGAAGATCCTCAGGATATTCTTACCACCGTACGGCCGCGGACCTGGCCGGCCAGGATCTGCGGGCCCAGCGAGGCGACTTGGTCCAGCGCAATTTCGTGAGTGATTTCAGATAGTTTTGAACGATCCAAATCGGTGGCCAGACGGTCCCAGGCCGCCTTGCGGGCGGGCAGCGGGCACATCACGGAATCGATGCCCAGAAGGCACACGCCGCGCAGAATGAACGGCGCTACCGAGGATGGCAAATCCATGCCGGCAGCAAGGCCGCATGCGGCGATCGCGCCGCCATATTTCGTCATCGCCAGCAGGTTGGCGAGAGTGTTGGAGCCGACGCTGTCGATGCCGCCTGCCCAGCGCTCCTTGGCGAGGGGCTTGGCCGGCGCCGACAGCTCGTTGCGGTCGATGATCTCGGCGGCGCCGAGCGACTTGAGATAGTCGGCCTCGGCCAGGCGTCCCGTCGAGGCGATCACGTGGTAGCCGAGCTTGGCGAGCACCGCCGTCGCGACCGACCCCACGCCGCCCGCAGCCCCCGTCACCACCACCGGCCCGCTGCCTGGCGTCAGCCCGTGCTTCTCCAGGGCCAGGACCGCCAGCATCGCGGTGAAGCCCGCGGTCCCGATCGCCATCGCGTCCCGGGCCGACAGCCCCTGCGGCAGGCCGACCAGCCAGTCACCCTTGACGCGGGCCTTTTCGGCATAGGCGCCGAGATGGGTCTCGCCCATGCCCCAGCCGGTGCAGATCACGGCGTCGCCCGGCTTCCAGCTGGGATGGCTCGACTGCTCGACCGTGCCTGCGAAATCGATGCCGGCGATCATCGGGAAGCGGCGGACGACCGGCGCCTTGCCGGTCAGCGCCAGCCCGTCCTTGTAGTTCAGCGCCGACCATTCGACCCTGACGGTGACGTCGCCGTCCATCAGCTCGGCTTCGTCGAACTGCGTCAGCGTTGCCGTGGTCCCCTTGTCGGCCTTGTCGATCCGGATCGCCTTGAACGTTCCCACAGCGGCACTCCCTGCGCTCTTTGTCTCACGCCATGTTTAGCCGATCGGATCGGCGGCGCAACTCAGGTCGCGGGAACGGCGCGGGCCACCGGCTTCTCGACGATCGGCAGGTTGATCAGCGCCGACAGCACGCCGAACAGGATCGAGAGCCACCAGATCGGCGTGTATGAGCCATAGCGCTCGAACACCAGGCCGCCGAGCCACACGCCGAGGAAGCCGCCCACCTGATGGCTGACGAAGGCAAAGCCATAGAGCGTGGCGAGCCAGCGGGTGCCGAACATGATCGCGACCAGCGACGAGGTCGGCGGAACGGTCGACAGCCATGCCAGCCCCGACACGGCGCCGAACGCGATCGCGCTGGCCGGTGTCACGGGGAACGAGATGAAGGCCAGCGTCGCCAGCGCGCGGGTGAAATAGATGAAGGACAGGATGTAGCGCTTCGGCAGCCGGCTCTGCAGCCAGCCGACGCTGAGCGAGCCGATGATGTTGAACAGGCCGATCGCCGCGATCACCCAGCCGCCGGTCTGCGCGGACAGACCGCGATCGACCAGGAACGCCGGCAGATGCACGGTGATGAAGGCGAGCTGGAAGCCGCAGGTGAAGAAGCCGAGCACCAGCAGCACGTAGGAGCGATGGCCGAACGCCTCCATCAGCGCCGTCGTGAACGACTGCTGCTCGGCCTCCGACGGCTTGGCCTCGGCGGCCGGCGGCGTTGCGACCGCAAGCGACAGCGGCACGATGAACAGCATCAAGGTCGCGAACACCATCAACGCGCTCTGCCAGCCGAACTGGTCGATCAGCGCCACGCCGAACGGCGCGAACAGGAACTGGCCGAGCGAGCCGGCCGCAGTCCCAGCGCCGAGCGCGACCCCGCGCCGCTCGGGCGGCAGCAGCTTGCTGAAGGCCGACAGGATGAGATTGAACGAGCAGCCGGACAGGCCGAAGCCGACCAGCACGCCGGCACCGACGTTGAGCGACAGCGGCGTCGTGGCGTAGCGCATCATCAGCAGGCCGCCGGCATAGAGCAGCGCGCCGACGCAGATCACGCGCATGACGCCGAAGCGGTCGGCAATCGCGCCCGCGAGCGGCTGGCCAAGGCCCCACAGCAGGTTCTGCACGGCGACGGCCAGCGCGAACACGTCGCGGCCCCAGGCGAATTCGCGACTCATCGGCTGCACGAAGAAGCCGAGGCTGGAGCGCGGACCGAAGCTCAGGAGAGCGATCGCGCAGCCGCAAATGATGATGATGAGCGGCGTGCGCCATCCTTGCGCACGGGCGGCCGTGCCGAGATCGGCTGCCTGATTCGACATGGGTGTCCTCCTGATGCGCCGCGTCGTCCGGCCGCTCGTCACGGATTAATGCATTTGCATTCATCGCCCAAGCTCAAAAGCGGAACTCAGCCATGAAAAAATTCGAGGTCGCTTCGCATCATGAGCGGGCGTCATGCGATGTGAGTTCCATCAATGAAACTCATGCATGCCATCTCCGTCCTCGCGTCGGGGCATCGCGATGCGCGAGTGAGCGAGAGCAATTCACCTTACGCGAGAGCGACATTCAGAACGGCCGCTATTTGTCGCCAAACACCGATAAACAGCGACGAATGTCTCTGAAGAAGAACTAACTGGTAGCTTGATACACATGCGCACCGAATGTGGAATTTGGATAGCACATGGACCACGACCAGATCGAAGCCGCCGACCATGTCGTGATCGTGGGCGCAGGCGTTGCAGGCCTGTTCTGCGCGCTGAAGCTTGCACCACGGCCGGTCACCTTGATCTCCGCGACACCGCTCGGCGAGGAGTCGTTCGGCACGACGATGCAGGCCGACATTGCGGCCGCGGTTTCATCCGGCGACAGTCCCGACAGCCATGCTGCCGACATGATCGCCGCCGGCGGCGGTCTCGTCGATGAAAGCGCCGCCCACGCGCTTGCGCACGACGCAGCGGCGAGGATCGAGGATCTGCTGCGTCTCGGCGTCGGATTCGATCGCGACCACAAGGGCGAGCTGGCGACGTCCCGCGCAGCTGCGCACGCCACACGACGCATCCTGAGCGTCCGCGGCGATTTCACCGGACAGGCGATCGTCGCGGCTCTCGTCGCAGCGGTTCGCGCAACGCCCACGATCCGCCTGATCGAGCGGCACGTTGCGGACGCGCTGCTGACCGAGGATGGCGCGGTGCGCGGCCTGCAGCTGCGCAAGGCCGGCGACAGCGCAGCCGCGCCGGTGCTGATGGCCGCGCCCGCGGTGGTGCTCGCCACCGGCGGCGTCGGTCATCTGTTCGCTACGACCAGCAATCCGGATCATTCCAACGGCATCGGCCTTGCGATCGCCGCGCGTGCCGGTGCCATCATCGCCGACCCGGAATTCGTCCAGTTCCATCCGACCGCGATGATGACGGGCCACGATCCGGCTCCGGTCGTCAGCGAGAGCCTGCGCGGCGCCGGCGCGACCCTGATCAATCGGCGCGGTCAGCGCTTCATGCTGCCACGCCATCCGCTGGTCGATCTTGCCCCGCGCGACACGGTCAGCCGAGGCATCATGGCCGAGTTGTCGGCGGGACGCGGCGCCTTCCTCGACGCCCGTGACGTGCTCGATGACGACGTCGCCGAGCGCTATCCGATGCTGCACAAGGCCTGCGTCGCCGCCGGACTCGATCCGACGCGGCAGCCGATTCCGGTGGCGCCGGCGGCGCATTTCCACATGGGCGGCCTCGCGGTCGACAGCCGGGGCCGCACCTCGCTCGAGGGATTGTGGGCGGCCGGCGAAGTGGCCGCGACGGCGACGGACGGCGCCAACCATATTGCCGGCAACGCACTGCTCGCCGCGCTGGTGTTCGCAAGCCGCATCGCCGACGACATTTCCGGCCGCACATTGGATAGGCCTGCGGCCCTGCGCGGCGTTGCATTCGCCGAGCCCGCCGGTTCGGATCCCGCGCTGACCGAGAGAACGCTGCGCGAGATCATGACCAGCCGCGTCGGCGTGATCCGGGACGAGGACGGGTTGGCCGAGGCCATCGCCGTGATCGCCAGGCTCGAGCGTGACAGCGCCGACCCGGCGTTGCGCAACATGGCCGGCGCTGCGCTGCTCATCGCGACCGCCGCCTGGAGCCGGCGCGAGAGCCGCGGCGCGCATTGCCGCGCTGATTGCCCGGCCGAGAATCCCAGCTTTGCGCAGCGGACCATGACGACGCTCTCGGCCGCGCGCGCCATCGCCGACGAGCTCGCCGCCCGGCCGACGACGCGGCTGCCGCGGTCGCTCAGCGCGTAGCCGGCCTACCGCCGCGTCCAGTTCGGATTGATCTCGGCTTCGCTCTTGGCGGCCTCGGTGAGCTCGGCCGAGATGGCCGCGGTCTGCTGCGGCGTGCCCCAGCTCGGCGCCTCGCTGCCGTCGCCCCAGCGCTTGGGCCGGTAGAAGGTGTGGACGCCGAACTTGTACATCCGCTTCATCTCGGCGACCCAGGACGGCCGCACCCAATACGCGTGATAGTGCGTCGACTTGCCCACTTCAGGCAGCCAGATCAGCCCATCGAGCATCGCCGCCGCGATCTTCTTGGCGCGGTCCCACATTTCGGGCTCGCGGATCACGTCGGCATTGTTGTCGCAGGCGAAGGTGAACTGGCAGGCGAAATGGCGATATTTGTTCTGGTAGACGACGCCGCAGACCGTGGTCGGATAATAGCCGGAGAACGCCCGGTTCAGCACCACCTGCGCCACCGCCATCTGGCCGCGCACGGCCTCCCCGCGCGCCTCGAAATAGATCGCTTCCGCCAGACACTTCTCGGACTTGAAGCGCGACTTCTGGTCAGACAGCCCCAAGCGCTCCGCCGGCGTCCGCGCATGCTGGTTGTCGGCGTTCACCTCGCCCTTGGGCGCGATGCTCTCACCGCCGTCACCCGTCTTGGCACCGTCGTCGGAGGGCTGCGACAGCACTGCCATCGGCTTGAGGTCCGGGTCGGGCATGACGATCAGCGGCGCCTCGCCGGGCTGCCAGGTTTCCATCGTGCCGGCCACGCCGCCGAGGGACGCCGTGCCGAAATAGAGATTCGCCGTCTTGATCGTCAGGCCGTCGGACGTCGCGTCGCTATCCGCCGGCAGCGGCTCGGTTGCGGGTTTGAGCTCGCCGGAAGGACGCGCGTCCGTCTTCGATGATCCATATTGTGCGAGCGGCGGCGCGCTCAGCGCCTCCTGCAGCTCGGGATCGAGGGCCGCGCGCGGCGCGGCCGGCGTGAGGGCCGGCGCTTCGGTGGTCTTGGCACCGAACACCGAGGAATTCGAATCGGGCTGAGCGGGCGTTGCCGGCGCGGGCTCGCTCGGCGCCGCTTCGACCGGCTCGGCCGCCTCGGTCGACGGCGGGGTCGGCGCCGACGGACGGACGACCAGCCGGTCGCCCTTCAGCGTACGATCGACCTTTGGAAAATCGGAAGCCTGATAGCGTGGCGGCACCTGCAGTGCCGGATTGCGCGGCGTTGTGCTGCCGGTGATGTCGAGGTCGCGGCCGCCGAGGCTCGCCAGACGGATGCCTACGCCCTGCGGCGTGGAGGTTCCGATCGGACGGCCGAAACTGTAGGTCGCGAGCTGGACGGAGGCCGCAGCGGCGGACACACGCTTCTGCCAGCGCTCGGCGACGCCCGGCTGGCGGGCGAGCCGTGAAGCGATGTCTTGATACCCGGTCTCTGTCGGCATCAGAGCGAAGACGCAGAGACCGAGTCCGAAGGACGCAATACGCGCGCCCTTCGGACCGGGACGCAGAACTAACATCGATACGCTCAACGCTACGCTACTCACTCGACCGAACGACAGTGCTTCCGTGCAATTCGATCCGTCATGTTCGTATCGGGTTTAGGTTGCCGAGGAGTTAATCCGCGTTGCATCTTCGAAACATGCAAGCGGCGAGGTTGTGCGACGTCGTGCGATCAATGTGCGTGGTAAACAGCGGCGTGACGCGAGTGGTGAACATTCGGTCAACGAACGCGGTGAAAGAAATCCCGTACTTGCGTGAATGAAGCGGAACTCGTGCGCGCTCTCCCTCGTCATTCCGGGATGCGCGAAGCGCGGGACCGGAATCCACAGCCATGAACGAACATGAGGAGGCGAGATGCTCGTGGCGCTCGTCTTCGACAAGCTGCCGCTTGTGGCCATGGATTCCGGGCTCATTCGCGCTGCTTAAAACGGCTGCGCCATTTTGCGCGCGAATGCCCCGGAATGACGGCGGTGGTGATGAGACTTCCCCTTCATTCGCTCGCAAGCGTGCACAATTGCGCGGAACTCATCCCAAACGAAAAAGGCCGGCAACATGTGCCGGCCTTCATCAGTTCAATTCGTTCGCAACCGCATCACGCCTGGCTGGCGATCTCCTTGCCGAGCGCGGACTGGGCGGCAGCCAGACGGGCGATCGGCACGCGGTAGGGCGAGCACGAGACGTAGTTCATGCCGACCTTGTGGCAGAACGCCACGGAAGCGGGATCGCCGCCATGCTCGCCGCAGATGCCGACCTTGAGGTTGGGCCGCGTGGCGCGGCCGCGCTCGACGCCGATCTTGACCAGCTCGCCGACACCCTCGCGATCGATCGAGATGAAGGGATCGATCTCGAGAATGCCCTTGGCGACGTAGGCGCCGAGGAAGCTGCCGGCGTCGTCGCGGCTGATGCCGTAGGTCGTCTGCGTCAGATCGTTGGTGCCGAACGAGAAGAACTCGGCGGCCTCCGCGATCTGGCCGGCCATCAGGACCGCGCGCGGCAGCTCGATCATGGTGCCGACCTGGTACTCCAGCTTGGCGCCGGTCTCACGGATCACCGCCTGCGCCATCGCGTCGATGCGCGCCTTGACGAGATCGAACTCGGCCTTGGTGGCGATCAGCGGCACCATCACCTCGAGGCCGACGGCCTCGCCGGTGCGCTTCTCGGCCTCGACCGCGGCCTCGAAGATCGCACGTGCCTGCATCTCGGCGATCTCCGGATAGGCGATCGCGAGACGGCAGCCGCGGAAGCCGAGCATCGGGTTGAACTCGGAGAGCTCGCGGGCGCGGTCGGCGAGCCGGCGCGGATCGGTGTTCATCGCGCGCGCGACCTCTTCCACTTCGGCCTGGGTGTGCGGCAGGAACTCGTGCAGCGGCGGATCGAGCAGACGGATCGTGACCGGCAGCCCCTTCATGATCTCGAACAGCTCGACGAAGTCGGCGCGCTGCATCGGCAGCAGCTTGGCGAGCGCGGCGCGACGCTCCTGCTCTTCCTCGGAGAGGATCATCTCGCGCACCGTGCGGATGCGGGTCTCCTCGAAGAACATGTGCTCGGTGCGGCACAGGCCGATGCCCTCGGCACCGAACTTGATGGCGGTGCGCGCATCCTCCGGCGTATCGGCGTTGACGCGCACGCCGGTCTCGCGCACGGCGTCGGCCCAGCCCATCAGGGTGCCGAACTCGCCGGACAGCTCCGGCTCGATCATCGGCATGCGGCCGGCGAGCACCTGCCCGACCGAGCCGTCGATGGTGATGACGTCGCCGGTCTTGAAGGTGCGCGAGCCGATGCTCATCGTGCCCCTGCCGTAATCGACGCGGATGGTGCCGCAGCCGGAGACGCAGGGCTTGCCCATGCCGCGCGCGACCACCGCCGCATGCGAGGTCATGCCGCCGCGCGTGGTCAGGATGCCTTCGGCGGCGTGCATGCCGTGGATGTCCTCCGGCGAGGTCTCGATGCGGACCAGGATGACCTTGCGGCCGTCGGCCTGCAGCTTGGTGGCCTCGTCCGAGGAGAACACGATCTCGCCCGAGGCCGCGCCCGGCGAGGCCGGCAGGCCGGTGGCGACGACGTCGCGCTGCGCCGAGGGATCGATGGTCGGATGCAAGAGCTGATCGAGCGAGGCCGGATCGACACGCAGCACGGCGTCGTTCTCCGAGATCAGGCCCTCATTGGCGAGCTCGACGGCGATGCGCAACGCCGCCTTGGCGGTGCGCTTGCCGCTGCGGGTCTGCAGCATCCACAGCTTGCCGCGCTCGACCGTGAACTCCATGTCCTGCATGTCACGGTAGTGCTTCTCGAGCAGCGTGTAGATCCGCGTCAGCTCCTTGAACGCCTCGGGCATCGCGACTTCCATCGATGCCTTGTCGGAGCCGGACTCGATGCGCGCGTCCTCGGTGATGTCCTGCGGGGTGCGGATGCCGGCGACGACGTCCTCGCCCTGGGCGTTGATCAGGAACTCGCCATACAGCTTGCTCTCGCCGGTCGAGGGATTGCGGGTGAAGGCGACGCCGGTGGCCGAGGTGTCACCCATGTTGCCGAACACCATGGCCTGCACGTTGACGGCGGTGCCCCAGGATTCCGGAATGTCGTGCAGCTTGCGATAGGTCACCGCGCGCGCGTTCATCCAGGATGAGAACACCGCGCCGATGGCGCCCCACAGCTGGTCGTGCGGGTCCTGCGGAAAGTCCTTGCCGGTCTCGTGCGCGACGGCTTCCTTGTACTTCCCGACCAGCATCTCCCAGTCTTCCGACGAGAGATCGGTGTCGAGCTGATAGCCCTGGGTATCCTTGAAGCTGTCGAGGATGTCCTCGAAATGATGGTGCTCGAAGCCGAGCACGACATCCGAATACATCGTGATGAAGCGGCGGTAGCTGTCGAAGGCGAAGCGGCGGTCGCCGGACAGCTGTGCCAGCGCCTCGACCGTCTGGTCGTTGAGCCCGAGGTTGAGCACGGTGTCCATCATGCCCGGCATCGAGGCGCGGGCGCCGGAGCGCACCGAGACCAGGAGCGGGTTTTCCGGATCGCCGAACTTCTTGCCGGTGAGCTTGCCGATGTAGTCGAGCGCCTTGTCGACCTGCGACTGCAGCTCCTTCGGATAGGTCTTATCGTTGGCGTAGAAGTAGGTGCAGACCGAGGTCGGGATGGTGAAGCCCGGAGGCACGGGAAGGCCGAGATTGGCCATCTCCGCGAGGTTGGCACCCTTGCCGCCGAGCAGGTCGCGCAGGCCGGCTTTGCCCTCGGCCTTGCCGTCGCCGAAGGTATAGACCCACTTGTTCGGCTTGATCGCGGTCACTGCGCTCTTGGCCGCAGGCTTCGCGGCGGCCTTTGTGACCGGCTTGGCAGCTGTCTTGGCCGGCTTCTTCGGAGCGGTTTTCACTGGCGCCTTGGCGACAGATTTTGGCGCGGCCTTCGCTGCGGTCTTGGCGGGGATCTTGGCAGCGGGCTTCGCAGCCGTCTTTAGCGCCTTGCGCGGCGGGGCGAGCGGAGCGGCCTTGGCCTTGCCCGGCTTGGAAGGCTTTGATTTCGCTGCGACTTTCTTAGACTTCGCTACCGCTTTGGCCATGAGATGGTTCGATCCGCAAATGGGGAGGAGAAATCGCGCGCCTTACACCACTTTGGGCGCTGCGGCGCAAGCACAGAGGTTCCCGACCTTGGGACTAGTGCCGGAGGCTAGTGCAGGTGGAACCACCTGAGCACGCCGAGGCCGAGCAGGCCGTTCACGATCAGGAAGATCGCGATGATGAGGTTCAACAGGCGCGGCATGATGAGGATCAGGACACCCGCGATGAGAGAGACGATCGGCGCGATGTGGGTCGCAGTGAGGGTCATCGGCAAACTCGAAAAGGATTGAAGGACCGGAAGCCGGGGCGATTCGACGAGGCCAGACCTTATCCTGCGTCATCGTGGCGGAATAGGAGACGCACGGCCCGGGTTCCGGTTCCCTACCTCGAGGATCTGCCGCAGAAATGCCTCCGGATGCGCAAGGCCCGGCGCGGAACGATACACCGGTGGTCGCATTGGAAGGCGGATGCCGGCGCACGCCGGTCCCGCTCAGCGGATCAACAGCCAAGGAGTTTCGTCCATGCGAACGCAAATCACCCTTGCCGCCCTCGTGGCCGCACTCGTGATCCCGGCGGCAGCGCAGGCGCAGTCCACCACCGTGGGACGCAGCATCGTGGTCGAGGAGGATGCTCCCGTGATCAGGGTGGAACGTCGCCCTGAATTCCGCGAATACGTCGTGCGCGAGCGTGTTCCCAACTATGTGATCCCGGATCGCGTCATTGTTGGGACCGTCCTGCCCGAGTCGGGTGTTACATACTACGACGTTCCCGAGCGTTTCGGTGCGACACCTTATCGCTACACGGTGGTGAACGGCGAAACTGTTCTGGTCGAACCGAGATCGCGGCGGATCATTCAGGTGGTTGAGTAGTTATCGAGACGCATTTGGTCGCCAACGCCCCCGCAAGCGGCCAGATGTAAAGGCCCTGCCCGGTTCCCCCCGCCGGGCGGGGCTTACTTTTTTGGGAAGCAGTTAGCTCCGGGTCGTCGTCGCGAGCGAAGCGAAGCGATCCAGGGGCGACACGGACAGTCTGCCTCCACGGCCCCTGGATTGCTTCGGCGCGAGAGCGCCTCGCAATGACGATCGTGGCAAGCTTGGCTACCATCACCACAGCTGTCATCGCCCGGCTTGACCGGGCGATCCAGTACGCCGAGACGATTGCGAGTCCACCGAAAAGCCGCGGCGTACTGGATGCCCGCCTGCGCGGGCATGACAGCGGAGGATGTCGCTCCCTCCTCCGTCATCGCGAGCGAAGCGATCCAGGGCTGCTCAGCCCTCGATCTTCGAGAAGTCCGCGACCGCACGGGTCGCGCTGCGGATCTCGTTCAGCAGCTTCAGCCGGTTCTCGCGGATGGCGGCGTCGTCGTCGTTGACCTTCACCTTGTCGAAGAACGCGTCGACGGCCGGACGCAGCTTGACCATCGCGCGCATCGCCGCGGCAAAGTCCTCCTTGGCGACGCCCGCGCCCGCTTCCGCGGCAACTTCGCCGATCGCCTTGGCCAGCGCCTTCTCCTCGTCGAGCCTGTAGAGCGCAGAGTCCGGCGCGCCCTCGAACTTGCGCTTGTCCTTCTTCTCCTCGATGGCGAGGATGTTGGAGGCGCGCTTGGTGCCGGCAAGCAGATTCTTGCCGTCGTCGCTGTCCAGGAACTTTCCGAGCGCCTCTACACGGCGGACGACCATCAACAGGTCATCCTGGCCACCGAGTGCGAACACGGCGTCGACGAGGTCATGCCGGGCGCCCTGCTCGCGCAGTTGCACCTTGAGACGGTCCGCGAAGAAGGAGAGGAGATCGGCTGTGAGCTTGTCCGGCTCCTGCGCGCTCTTCGCCTGCAGGCCCATCAGCGCAGAAGCAGCCACCTTCAGCAGTGACAAGCGCAGCGCGTTCTCGGTGATCAGCCGGATCACGCCCAGCGCCGCGCGGCGCAGCGCGTAGGGATCCTTCGAGCCCGTCGGCTTCTCATCGATCGCCCAGAAGCCGACCAGCGTATCGAGCTTGTCGGCGAGCGCGACCGCGACAGCAACCTTGTCCGTCGGCACGCGATCACCGGGTCCCTGCGGCTTGTAGTGCTCCTCGCACGCCGCGGCGACCGACGCATCCTCGCCTTGGGCGAGCGCGTAGTACTTGCCCATCAGGCCCTGTACCTCGGGAAACTCGCCGACCACTTCCGTGAGCAGATCGGCCTTGGCGAGCTTCGCCGCGCGCGCGGTCTTCGCCGCATCGGCGCCGACCAGCGGTGCGATCTCGGCGGCGAGCTTCTCGATCCGCGCGATCCGCGCGGCCTGCGTGCCGAGCTTCTCGTGGAACACGATCTGCTCGAACTTCGGCAGCCGGTCCTCGAGCTTCGTCTTCAGGTCCGTCTCGTAGAAGAACTTCGCATCCGACAGACGCGCACGGATGACGCGCTCGTTACCGGCGACGATGGTCTTGCCGCCGTCGGTCGCCTCGATGTTCGCCGTGAGAATGAACTTCGGCGCGAGCCCGCCGGTCCTGGGGTCGCGCACCACGAAGCATTTCTGGTTGTTGCGGATGGTGGCGCGGATCACTTCGCCCGGGACCTTCAGGTACTCCGGATCGAACGAGCCCATCAGCACGACAGGCCATTCGACGAGGCCGGAGACCTCGTCGAGCAACACCTGGTCCTCGACCAGCTCATAGCCTTGCGCGAAGGCGAGCTGCTTGGCGTCGGTGACGATGGTGTCCTTGCGGCGCTGCGGATCGAGCACGACCTTGGCGTCGAGCAGCTTTGCCTCGTAGTCCTCGAAGCGGCGCACATTGAACGCCGATGGCGCCAGGAAGCGATGGCCATAGGTGGTCTGCCCGGCCTCGATGCCATCGACGGCGAAGCTGACGACGTCAGGCTCCTCGGTCTCCAGGCCGAAGGTCGCGGTGATCGCGTGCAGCGGCCGCACCCAGTTCAGCGCGCCGGGCTTCTCCGAGCGCTTGCCCCAGCGCATCGACTTCGGCCACGGGAAGGTTCTGACGATCACCGGCAGCATCTCGGCGAGCACGTCGAGCGTGGCACGGCCGGGCTTCTCGATCAGCGCGACGTAGAAATCGCCCTTCTTCGGATCGCGCTGGATCGTCGCCTCGTCGAGCGAGGACAGGCCGGTGGCCTTGAGAAAGCCCTGGATCGCGGCATCCGGACCACCGACGCGCGGACCCTTGCGCTCCTCCTTCAGGTCCGCCTGCCGCGCGGGGATGCCGTGCACCGTCAGCGCCAGCCGCCGCGGCGTCGCAAACGCCTTGGCGCCCTCGTAGACCAAGCCTTCGGCGACCAGTCTGTCGGTCACCATGCGGCGCAGATCGTCGGCCGCCTTGGCCTGCATGCGCGCGGGGATTTCTTCGGAGAACAGTTCGAGGAGAAGATCGGGCATGTCTCAAGTCTCTCTGCGCGAAGAACCACCATCCCCTCGGGGGACAGGCCATCGCGAATTGCTAAACTCGTGGAAGACAGCGTGCCTTCCACCGTCCTTCGAGACGCCCGCCTCCGGCGGGCTCCTCAGGACGAGGTCTGAATTTGCGGCGAGACCGTAGACCCTCATGGTGAGGAGCGCCGCACGCGGCGCGTCTCGAACCATGAGGCCCGAAAGCAGCCGCGTTCGTTCTAACCTGCCCCCGCCCCGCCCGCTTCCGTATGCAGCCACGCCTCGCCGCACGCCTTCGCCAGTTCGCGGACGCGCAGGATGTAGCTTTGGCGCTCGGTGACGGAGATGACGCCGCGGGCATCCAGCAGGTTGAAGACGTGGCTGGCCTTGATGCACTGGTCGTAGGCCGGCAGCGCCATCAGGTGCTCCTTGCGGCCCTCGCGCCAGCCGGCGTCGAGATACTTCCGGCAGGCGCCTTCGGCCATCTTGAACTGCTCGAACAGCATGTCGGTGTCGGCATGCTCGAAATTGTGCCGCGAATATTCGCGCTCGGCCTGCAGGAAGACGTCGCCATAGGTGACCTTCTGATCACCGTCGCGGCCGTTGAAGTTGAGGTCGTAGACGCGGTCGACGCCCTGGACGTACATCGCCAGGCGCTCGAGGCCGTAGGTGAGCTCGCCGGCGACCGGCGCGCATTCGAAGCCCGCGACCTGCTGGAAATAGGTGAACTGCGACACCTCCATGCCGTCGCACCAGCACTCCCATCCGAGGCCCCAGGCACCGAGCGTCGGGCTCTCCCAATCGTCCTCGACGAAGCGGATGTCGTGCACGGCGGCATCGATGCCGATCGCGGCGAGCGACTTCAGGTACAATTCCTGAAGGTTCGGCGGCGACGGCTTCATGATCACCTGGAACTGGTAGTAGTGCTGCATCCGGTTCGGATTCTCGCCGTAGCGGCCGTCCTTCGGCCGCCGCGACGGCTGCACGTAGGCCGCGTTCCACGGCTTCGGCCCGAGCGCGCGCAAGGTGGTTGCCGGATGAAAGGTGCCCGCCCCCATCTCCATGTCGTAGGGCTGCAGGATCACGCAGCCCTGCTCGGCCCAGAAGCGTTGCAGGGCGAGGATGAAGCCCTGGAACGAACGTTCGGGGCGCATGTGCGGGGGCAGCGAGTCCATCGTCGATATCAGTCTTTCGCGAGGTCGGAAAAGCGCGCGGACCGTATCGGCGAGGCCCCGAGGAATCAAGGCAATAGGGCCGGATCAGCGGCGGTTCGCGCCGCCGCTTCGTGGCAAGCGGCGGTCAGCCCGGCCGGTAGGCGCCCGTCACGGGATCACGGCGCAGGGTCTTGATCTCGGCGGGCTGCGCGGCCTCGGCGGCGCGCGACAGCCTGACCTCCTCGAGCTCGCGGTTGATCTTCTGAGCGGTCTTGTAGGCCCAGCGAACCGCGGCAAGCCCGCCCAGCATACCCGCGAAAGCGACGAACGGCGGCATCGGTCGATCCTTGTTCATGTGCAGCAGCCACCCCGATTCGTATTGTCGCCGATCCAGGTTCCCCCTGCAATCCGGATTGCAGGGGGCAAAATGGCGCGGACCAGGCCTCAGAAGCCGAATCGGGCCCAGATCGCCCGGGTTTCGGCGGCCGAGATCAGTTCCTCGGCCAATCCAGACCAGCCGAGGCCCAGACCTTCCGCAGCGAGGCTGCCGGCCCCGGCGGCCTTGCGACCCAGCAGGCCCGAGAGCAGGCCGCCCGCCGGCGCCACCACGGGCATTCCGACCTTGTCGCCGAAGCGCGCGCGCAGCACCGAACGGATGTCGCCGATGGCATCGGCGAGGCCGAGCGTCACGGCGGTATCGCCGGCCCAATATTCGCCGGTGAACAGCGTGTCGTCGGCGCCCTTCAGCCGGGTCGCGCGGCTCTCCTTGACCAGCGAGATGAACAGCGCGTGGATCTCGCGCTGGATCTTCTTCAGCCGCGCCACGTCATCAGGGTTTTCGGGGAGGAACGGATCGAGCATCGCCTTGTGCTCGCCGGCGGTATAGAGCCTGCGCTCGATGCCGATCTTCTTGATCAGGTCCTGCAATCCGAACGAGCCGCCGACCACGCCGATCGATCCGAGGATCGACGAGGGATCGCAGAAGATCTCGTCGCCCGCGCAGGCGATCATGTAGCCGCCGGACGCCGCGACGTCCTCGACGAACACCAGCACCGGCAGCTTCTTCTCCGCCGCGAGCTGGCGGATGCGCAGATAGATCTGGCGCGACTGCACCGGCGAGCCGCCGGGCGAGTTGATCACCAGCGCCACCGCCTTGGCGTTGCGCATTGAGAACGCGCGCTCCAGCATCTTGGCGACGCCGGCGAGGGTCAACCCGGGACGCAGCGGCGTCACCGCGCCGATCACACCGGACAGGCGGACGACGGGCACCACCGGCGCGCCGCGCAGACGCGCCGGCAGCAGCGCTTTCAACCGATCAAAAGGCCCGGCTGCATCGCTGGGTTGTGTCAAATTGTCCACCATTCAGTTACCTCGGATTTACCATTTTTTATCGCGCCGCTGCCATTCAATGGGCTGGAACGAGCCTTGCTATGCGCTGGGCAATTGCACGGCGAGTCAGGTTGCAGAGTGCGGCGGAGGAATACATGAAGGTCTACCTGTTGATGCTGCTGATCGGTACTCTCTTGACGGCGATCCGTTTCACGTCGGTAACCGAACGCCAGTCCGAGGCGCAGACGCAATAACGCGCGACCCCGACCGACTGTTCAGGGGGCGGCCAGAGCCAGCGCCCCCTGCCCTTCCAGCACACGCAAGACGTCTTCATTCGGCACACCTGTTGCCTCGTTCAGCATCAGACCCGGCCAGATCCGGGTCGGCGCCCGGCCTCCCTTAACGGCCCTCACCAGGATACGGATTGCCGGCTTTCCGGCCTGACCGTGGACCGGTTGAATGGCAAGGCTGCCGAAGCCGCGCCCCAGCGCCGCCAGCACCTCCCCCAGCCCATCGGCTCGCCAGATCAAGGTCAGCACACCGCCGGATTTGAGCATCCGGCGCGCAGCATGGATCCAGATCTCCAAGGTCGCCGCGGTCGCCATGTGCGCGGCCGCGCGTGCAGCGTCCGGCGAGGCACGGTGACGCGCGGCATCGTGGAACGGCGGGTTCATCAGCACGACGTCGATGCTGTCTGGCCCGAGCCCCATCGCGGCGAAGGCTGCGGCGTCAGCGGCGACATCAAGAACGGCCACTTCGGCCCGCAAATCATTGGCACGCGCATTGTCGCGCGCCAGGCCCGCCAGATCCGGATCGCGCTCGATCAGCACGAGCCGGATGCCGTCGACACGTGTGGCCACGGCCAGTCCCGCGGTCCCCACCCCGGCCCCGAGGTCGACCACGCGATCACCGGGGCGCGCGGCCGTTGCGGCAGCCAGCAGGATGGCGTCGTGGCCGGCACGATGGCCGCTGGCCGGCTGCCGCAGCCGCAAGCGCCCACCGAGCACCGCGTCCTCGGAGATGGCGGCAGCGTCACTCATCGGGGCGCAGTTCGTGCGCCAGCCCGGCCTCGGTCAGCAATCGGCGGGCCTGCAGATTGTCGTCCTCATGCACCAGTATCCGGCGCGGCAGGATGCCGAGTGAGCCCTCTATGATGCTCATGTTCTGGTCGAGGACGAGGTGATGGATGTCGGCGCCGTCGAGCAGCGCCCC
Source organism: Bradyrhizobium sp. SZCCHNR1002 (assembly GCF_032381435.1). Taxonomy (NCBI): domain Bacteria; kingdom Pseudomonadati; phylum Pseudomonadota; class Alphaproteobacteria; order Hyphomicrobiales; family Nitrobacteraceae; genus Bradyrhizobium; species Bradyrhizobium sp. SZCCHNR1002. The sequence continues at coordinate 347,437 of NZ_JAUHIS010000006.1, read as the reverse complement.
GATTGCTGAAACCAGCACGATGTCGTTGGTCCGAACCAATTCCTTCAATCGTTATGTCTCCATGCAGGCCGGGGTCAAGCAAGGCTTCCAAGGGCGTGGGTCAAGGTTCCGTGTCCGCCCTTGCCGCCTGCGGCCGCAGTTTCTATTGTCGAAACCAGGATAGCAAAATTGGAGACCAGCGTGGCGGTTATCGTACCTTTCGAAAGTCCATCGGGCGCTTCGATCGATGGGCTGGTCGGGCTGGTCGCGGCCGACATGGAACGAGTCAACGCCACGATCCTGTCGCGCACCGGATCCGACGTGACGATGATCCCGGAGGTCGCCAATCACCTGATCTCCTCCGGCGGCAAGCGGCTGCGGCCGATGCTGACGCTGGCGATGGCGCATCTCACCGAGTACAGCGGCGACGGCCACGTCAAGCTCGCGGCCGCGGTCGAGTTCATGCACACCGCGACGCTGCTGCATGACGACGTGGTTGACGAGAGCGAAATGCGCCGCGGCAAATTGTCGGCGCGCATGCTGTGGGGCAACGAGGCCAGCGTGCTGGTCGGCGACTTCCTGCTGGGACAGGCGTTCCGCATGATGGTCGAGGTCGGCTCGCTGCGCGCGCTCGACATTCTCTCCGCGGCCGCCGCCACCATCGCCGAGGGCGAGGTGATGCAATTGGCCGCCGCCAAGAACACCGCGACCACCGAGGACGAATATCTCGCGGTGATCCGCGGCAAGACGGCCGAGCTGTTCGCCGCCGCCTGCGAGGTCGGTCCCGTGCTCGCCGACCGGCCCAAGGCCGAGCAGACGGCGTCGCGCTCGTTCGGCATGAATCTCGGCATCGCCTTCCAGCTCGTCGACGACGTGCTCGACTATGGCGGCAAGGCCACCAAGCTCGGCAAGAATGTCGGTGACGATTTCCGTGAGGGCAAGATCACGCTGCCGGTGGTGCTCGCGTTCCGCCGCGGCAGCGACAGCGAGCGCGCGTTCTGGATCAAGTCGCTCGAGCGTGGCGAGATCAACGACAGCGATCTCGACCATGCCATCGGCCTGATGAACAAGCATCGCGCGCTGGAGGACACGATCAGCCGCGCGCATCATTACGGCGCGATGGCAGTGGATGCGCTGGCTCTGTTCCCGGCCTCGCCGATGAAGACGGCGCTGGAGCAGGTCGTGGCGTTCTGCCTGGCAAGGTCGCATTAGTTAGTACCTGCCACTCCATCGAGAGTGTCACGTGCCGCGTAGACAGCGCCGTGACTGCGCCCTCTCCCCTTGCGGGAGAGGGCATGTAGAACAGCGCGGCAAGCTCGCTTGGGTGAGGGGTATGCCTCGACGAGCGGAGTTCGAGGAGAGATACCCCTCACCCAACCGCGTGCGTTGATGGGCCGTACATGCCCTCTCCCGCAAGGGGCGAGGGCGCTGTATTGGGCAGTCGTTTCGCGGCGTTTGGTTAGTTAGCTCAGCGTTCCCGCATGCACCCACCACTCGGGGTGCGCAGCGGCGATCGCAGCCCCGGCCGCTTTGGCATCAGCCGCGCTGCCATAGATCGCAAAGCACGTCGCCCCCGAACCCGACATCCGCGCCAGCAGCACGCCGGAGCTGGCGCGGAGCGCGTCGAGCACGGAGTTGATGATCGGCTGCACCTTCAGCGCGGGTGGCTCCAGATCGTTCTTCACCCGGTCGAGCGCACTGACCCAATCCCCGATCGACGCACCGGACTTCGGCCAGGACGGCGCCGTGAGCACATCAGTCACCCCCACCAGCAGATCGCCCGGCTTCAGCCCGAGCGCCTGGAAGACGTCCTTTGTCGCGACCGGCACGCGCGGATTGATCATCACGCAGGGCAGGACGGGCAGCGCGAGCGGTTGCAAATTCTCCCCCACGCCGGTCATGGTACAGGCGCGTGAGGGAACGCAGACCGGGACGTCGGCGCCGGTCTTCAGCGCCACCGCCTGCAATCGCGGATCATCCAGCGACAGGCCGTTCAACTTCGCCAGCAGCCGCAGCGCTGCGGCCGCGTCCGCCGAGCCGCCGCCGATGCCGGCCGCGACAGGCAGCACCTTTTCCAGCGTGAAGGCGCCGAGCCTCAGGCCGGGGACCGCCTCGGCCAGCAGCCGCGCCGCCTTGAGCACGAGATTGTCGGAGGTGTCACCGCAGGCGTCCGCGAGCGGCCCCGTCGTGGTCAACGTCAGCCCCTCGCCCGGCGCCAGCGTGAGCTGGTCCGCGCAGTCGGCGAACGCGACGACGCTTTCGAGATCATGATAACCGTCGACGCGGCGGCCGACGACCCGCAGCGTCAGATTGACCTTGGCGCGGCCCTGCTCCTGCAGCGCGCCGGTGACCGTGGACGCCAACATCGGCGCTATGCCCCCAACCTCTCCTCCGTGGCAAGGGTCCGGTGTCGCTGTCAGCCCGCGGCTGAAACGAGCGTGGCCGGCACCGCCACACGCTTCATCAAAATCATCCGGGCTCCCCGGTCGACCGAGGAGCCCGCAATCGCTCTCAGACCATGATCGGACGACCTAGCCGCCCTTGCCGTCGTCCTTCTTGGCGTCGGCCGGCGCGTCCTTGGTGTCGGCGCTCGCGGCGGCAGGCGCCGGGTCATCGGCCAGGCCGTTCTGGATCTTGGCCTCGATCTTCGGCAGCTCCTCGGCCTCCGGCTTCAGGTCGCGGGCATGCGCCCACTGGAACTTGGCTTCCAGCTTGCGGCCGATCTTCCAGTAGGCGTCGCCGAGATGGTCGTTGATGGTCGGATCTTCGGGCTTGAGATCGATCGCGCGCTCGAGATTCTTCACCGCCTCTTCGTAGTTGCCGATGCGGTAATAGGCCCAGCCGAGCGAGTCGACGATATAGCCGTCGTCGGGGCGCTGCTCGACGGCGCGCTTGATCATCTTCATGCCTTCGTCGAGATTGACGCCCTGGTCGATCCAGGAATAGCCGAGATAGTTCAGCACGTGCGGCTGGTCGGGCTGCAGCTCGAGCGCCTTGCGCATGTCGGCCTCGGCCTTCGGCCACTGCTTGGAGCGCTCCAGGCAGATGCCGCGATAGTAGTAATAGACGCTGTTGGCCTTGTCGTTGTTGGCGGGCAGCGAATCGACCCCGAGCGAATAGGTCTTGGCGCAATCGGCGAACTTCTTGCGGCCGCGCTCGATGTTGCCGAGCGCCATGATCGCTTCGAGATCCTTCGGGTCCTGGGTGATGACGTCCTTGAGGATCTTGATCGCGTCGTCGCTGCGATCGGCGCTGTCGAGGTCGGTGGCGAGCTGGATCTGCGCATTGCGCTTCAGCGGCGAGCTCGCCGGCACGCGCTCATAGACCTTGATCGCCATCTGCGGCTTCTTCACCGTCTCGTAGAGATCGGCGAGCGACAGCAGCGCCAGCGGATGGTTCGGCTGCAGATGCAGCGCGAGCTGCAGATAGACCAGCGCGAGGTCCTCGCCGCCGCGGCGGCTGAGGGTGGCGCCGATGCCGTACAGCGCCTCGGCTGCGCCGGCCTGCGCGGAGTCGACCAGCGGCGGCAGCTTCTTGCCGGCCTTGGTCTCGCGCAGCCCCTCCTGCACCAGCGGGTGGCGTGCGAGCTTCTTGTCGAACGCCTCATAGATCGCGGTGGCCGCCGCCGCATCCTTGTTGCGCGACAGCCAATGCGCATAGGCCTCGGTGATGCGCAGCATCGAATCGTCGAGCTTGTAGGCGCGCTCGAAGCGGATGCCGGCCTCCTTCTCCTTGCCGGCGAGCTCCAGGATCATGCCGGCGTGCAGGTCCTTGAACAGCGGATACCATTCCGGACCGGTCAGCTTGTCGATGTTGGCGACGGCCGTCTTGGAATCACCCGCTCCGGCCGTGGCCCAGGCGGACAGCAATGTCGCGACGAGATCGGTGATCGGCCCGCGCACCGACTGGTTGATGTTGTTCTGGGCGGCCGCGTATTTCTTCTGCTTGATGTCCTGCACGCCCATCACGAGACGCGCGATGCGGTTCGACTTGTCGACCGCGAGCACGCGCTCGGCGAGCTTCACGGCTTCGTCGATGTCGCCGTCCGCAACCGAGGAGATGAAGGCACGGTCGAGCAGCTCGTTGTTCTTGGGATCGGTGCGCAGCGCCGAGCGATAGAAGGCGGCGGCGGAGGCAGCATCACGCTCGACGCTGGCGTGGCGGGCCGCGAGATAGCTGCCCGAGGTGGTGAGCGACTTCAGATCGACGCTGGTCGGAAACTTCGCGGTGGTGTCAGTCGGATGATCCGGCGTCTGGGCCAGGACGGTACCGGGAAGCAGCAAGGCGGCAACGGCAATTGCGGTCCAGCGATTGCGAATGGATGACATCACGGTGCGCTCTGATTGTTGGGAATGACGGATCGTCACGGACACGAACCCGATCGGCAGCTCTTCAAGGCGCCGACAATGCCGCGTTTAGCGGCCAACCGCAAGGATTTGCAGGATATTCGGGTCAGCCGGAAGCCCCTGTGGCCAAGGTGACCTGCGACAAACCGCGCCAGTATGGCCGTATCGTGGCCGGCTGCCCCTGTCGGGACAGCCGCCTCACGCAAACGTGCGTTAACCTTGCGCTACATCGCCTCGTAGTTCGGTCCGCCACCGCCCTCCGGAGGAACCCAGGTGATGTTGCCATTGGGGTCCTTGACGTCGCAGGTCTTGCAGTGGACGCAATTCTGCGCGTTGATCACGAAGCGCGGGCTCGTGCCATCCTCGACCCACTCATACACGCCGGCCGGGCAATAGCGGTTCGAAGGCCCGGCATAGACGTCGTGCTCGGAGCTCTTCTGCAGCGCCATGTCGGCGACCTTCAGATGCACCGGCTGGTCTTCCTCATGATTGGTGTTGGACAGGAACACCGAGGAGAGCCGGTCGAAGGTCAACTTGCCGTCCGGCTTCATCGCGGGCTTGGGCTGATGCGCCTTGGCCGGATCGAGCGTGGCACGATCGGGCTTGGCGTGCGACTGGGTGCCGAACAGCGAGAAGCCGAGCGTGTTGCACCACATGTCGAAGCCGCCGAGGACGACGCCGAGCACGGTGCCGAACTTCGACCAGAGCGGCTTGACGTTGCGGACCTTGAACAGGTCCTCGCCCACCGGCGAGGAGCGCCAGGCGTTCTCATACTCGACCAGTTCGTCATTGGCGCGGCCGGCGGCGAGCGCGGCATTGACGTGCTCGGCCGCGAGCATCGCGCTGCCCATCGCATTGTGCACGCCCTTGATGCGCGGCACGTTGACGAAGCCCGCCGCGCAGCCGATCAGTACGCCGCCTGCGAACGACAGCCGCGGCACCGACTGATAGCCGCCTTCGGTGATGGCGCGCGCGCCATAAGCGAGCCGCTTGCCGCCTTCGAATACGCCGCGGATCGAGGGGTGCGTCTTGAAGCGCTGGAATTCCTCGAACGGCGACAGATAAGGATCGTCGTAGTTCAGATGCACGACGAAGCCGACCGCGACGAGATTGTCGTCATAGTGATACAGGAACGAGCCGCCTCCGGTCTTCATGTCGAGCGGCCAGCCGAACGAGTGCTGGATCAGGCCCTTCTGATGCTTGGCGGGATCGATCTGCCAGACTTCCTTGAGGCCGATGCCGAATTTCGCCGGTTCGCTCTTGGCGTCCAGCGCGAACTTCGCGATCAGCTGCTTGGACAGGCTGCCTCGGGCACCTTCCGCGAACAACGTGTACTTGCCGAGCAGCTCCATGCCGCGCGTGAACGACGCCTTCGGCTTGCCGTCCTTGCCGATGCCCATGTCGCCGGTGGCGATGCCGCGCACCGCGCCCTGCTCGTCATACAGCACCTCGGTCGCGGCGAAGCCCGGATAGATCTCGACGCCGAGCGCCTCGGCCTTGCGCGACAGCCAGCGGCAGACATTGCCGAGCGAGCCGATGTAGCAGTGGTGATTGTCCATCAGCGGCGGCATCGCGAAGGCCGGCAGTGAAATCGCGCCGCTCTCGGTCATCCAGAAGAACTTGTCGACCTGGACCTGCGTCTTCAGCGGGCAATCGTCATCCGTGCGCCAGTCCGGGATGAGCTTGTCGAGCGCGGCCGGATCGATCACGGCACCCGACAGGATGTGCGCGCCGACCTCGGAGCCCTTCTCGACCACGACGATGTTGAGGTCGGCATTGAGCTGCTTCAGCCGGATCGCGGCGGTCAGGCCCGACGGACCTGCGCCGACGATGACGACGTCGAACTCCATGGATTCGCGCTCGGGTAATTCTTCGGTGCTCATGTCTCTCGATCTCAGGCCCGGCTGGTGCAGTGGGTCCGGCCTTCGCATTCCCCTGGCGCATGCAAAGGCCAAACCGAAGCTGCAATAGCAACAATGACTTAACTAGGGTTCCTGAAGGCGTCGGCCGGTCGCTGAGGCTGATCCCGAGGGGAGAGCGAAGGCTGGCGCCGGAACACTAGGGCGTTCCGTCCCGTTTTTGGGTTATTCCAAGCTCTTGTTTCCGATTTTTCGGGCCGGGACAACCACGTAAATGCATTCCGCCATGCGCCGAGGCAGCGTAGACTGCTGCAGCGATCGATCATGATGACCCCCGAGCCCCTCCCCGACGTCCGCCAACTGCTCGCCTTCTATCTGGAGGCCGGGGTCGATTGCGCGCTCGCCGACGAGCCGATCAACCGGCTGGTCGAGCCCGAGCCCATCCCTTCGGCCGCGGCGCCCGCCGCCCGTGCTGCGGTGGCGTCGCAACTCGGCAAGCCCGGGGGACCTGCGATCGTTCCGCCGCGCGGCGAACCGCCGCCTCCGCCGGACGCCGCGATCGCCTCGGCCCGCGAGGCGGCCGTGACGGCGCCGACCCTGGACGCCCTGCGCGACCTGCTCGAGAAATTCGACGGCTGCGCGCTGAAGCAGACCGCCACGCGGCTGGTGTTCGCCGACGGCAACCCGCAGGCGCGCATCATGCTGGTCGGCGAGGCGCCCGGTCGCGACGAGGATATCGAGGGGCTGCCGTTCGTCGGCCGCTCCGGCAAGCTGCTCGACCGTATGATCGGCGCGATCGGGCTCGATCGCAGCAAGGTCTACATCGCCAACGTCATCCCATGGCGGCCGCCAGGCAACCGCACGCCGACGCCGCAGGAGACCCAGATCTGCCTGCCCTTCATCCGTCGCCAGATCGAGCTGGTCGATCCCGACGTGCTGGTGACGCTCGGCAATCCGTCGACCCAGGCGCTGCTCGGCACCACCGAGGGAATCATGCGCACCCGCGGCAAGTGGCGCGACTACGACACCGGCAAACGCACCATCCGCGCGATCGCCACCTTCCACCCGGCCTACCTGCTGCGCTCGCCGTCCTACAAGCGGCTGTCGTGGCAGGATCTGCGCGCGATCGCGACGGTGCTGGCGGTGTAAGCCCCCGCCCTCGCCGCGTCATTGCGAGCGAAGCGAAGCAATCCGGGGGCGTGGGCGGGACTCTGGATTGCTTCCGCCGTCGCCCTCCGGGCTATGGCGGACAAGTCGTCGCAAGTGCTCCTCGCAATGACGGTGTTCGCGGATAGCGCTACGTTCCCTTCGGCCGCACGATCGCCCAGCCGATGCGCAGCACCGGCTGGCGGCCGTTGATCAGCCAGTCGAAGCTGCGCGGCACCTCCGGCACGAGGCCGGGGAAACGCTGGACCAGCTCCGGCGGCGGCGTGCCGGCCGTGTCCGAAGCGCGCCAGACCACGATGCCGCCGTTCTCGGCGAACTTCGCCGCCGTCATCCACGGCGTCCGCTGCGGCGTGGCATCGAGGAACAGATGCGCGCGGCGGCGGCCCAACGCGACCAGGCTGGCGAGTTGCGGATCGCCGGCGACCGCCTGCAGCCGCTGGTTGGTGCGGCGCTCGAAGCTCTCGACGAAGAAGCGGGAGATGTCGCGGGCCGGCATCGCCGTCGCGACCTCGCGGTCGCCGACCAAGGGCAAGACCACGGCGCTGCCCGCAACGAGGACGGCCGGTGCCGCAACCGCGGCTGCCCAGACCATGCGCAGCAGCCGCTGCCGGCGCAGATAGATCAGGTCGCCCGATGCCACCACCAATGCGAGGCCGACCATGCTCAATGTGACTGCGGCCCCGCCGAACACGGTCGGCAGTCCGAACAGACCCGAGATCAGGCTACCCGCCAAGACCGGCGCGATCGCGAAGCAATAGACGAAGTCGCGTGCGAGCGCCGGAACGGCGCGACGATAGATGATCGGGGCGTCGGTCTCGCTGCGGTTGATCCAGCTGGCGTCGAGCAGCACGAGCAGCACGACGGCCGAGAGCGCCAGCAGGATCCCCCCCGCCAAGGCGAGCCAATGCCAGGCTCGCGTCGAAAGCTCCGCGAGCATCGGCAGTGCGGGCAGCCCGACACTGTCGGAGCGCAGCACGAAAATGAGGTAGGGCAGCGCCAACGCCAGCACGACGAGGAGTGCGAACAGCGGATCGAACGAGCGCAGCACGCGGCGGCCCTGCGCCGTCGACACCACGAAGCCGGCGAGCAGCAGCAGCAGGCCGGCGGCGGCCGGCGTCGTCAGCAGCAACAGGCCGGCCTCGATCGACCACGCGAACCAGGCATTGCGCCGGCCCTGGCCGAGGATCCGCCAACTGTGCAGCAGCAGCAGCGCCCACAGTGGCCGCGCCAGCACCTCGGGACCGAATTCGAGGGTCGGCGCGCCGAAGGCGGTGATCGTCATCGTCAGCAGCACCGCGAGCACCGCCTGCTGGCCACCGACGATCGTCCGCGCCAGGAGGTAGATCACCCACAGACTGAGGGCCGAGCACAGCGCCGCCAGCACATAGACGCCGAATAGATGGTTGCCGGCGACGCGGTAGGCGATGTCCGCAAGCCAGAACGACAGCGGTGGTCCGAGGTCGGTGCCGACCTGGTACTCGCGTCCGAACGCGATGGCGGTGGCGAGCTGGCCGGGCGGGCTGCGATAGAACAGCACGGCTGTGCCGAGCCACATCATGGCCTGGCACAGCACTACGATGACGACGACCAGCCGTGGCCTGGCGCGGATCAGTTCGACAACCAGTGACGTGAAACGCATGAACGGCTGGATCGCTTAGCTGGATCGCTGAGGACGTCGAGGAGGCCGGCAGGACCGTCCCTCATCCGCAACCGCGGTGTCCGGCGCCCGCAATCAATACCGCATGATCGAGGCCCACAAGACCGCCCCGCTGCGAGGAGTGACACGTCGTGCTGGTTGGCTGACTAAAGCTATTAAGACCGCGGCGCCATCGAGGCAACCGGCATCAGGCCTCAAGGGAGATTTCGGTGGATGTCACCACGCTCACCTCGGCGAAGAGATCCGGCTCCGGCACCTCGGTCCAAGGCTGATGCTTGCGCCGGGCCGCCACGACCGGGGCGAACAGGCTGCGGTGATGGACCGAAGGGCCGAGCCGGTCGAGTGCAGCCAGATGCTCGGGCACGCCGTAGCCCTTGTGCTGCTCGAAGCCGTAGCCCGGGCAGTCCTGCGCCAGCGCGCACATCAGCCGGTCCCGCGTCACCTTGGCGACGATCGAAGCCGCCGCGATCGACATCACCAGCCCGTCACCGCCGATCACGGCCTCGCAGCCGCAGTCGACATCGATGCGGTCACGACCGTCGACGAACACGTGCCTGGGCGCCTCCGGCAGCGCCTTCACCGCCCGCGCAAGCGCCCACAGCGACGCCCGCAGGATGTTGTCGCGATCGATGCGCGCCGGCGAGGCGACCGCCACGGCGAAGGCGGAGGTCTTGCAGATCTTGTCGAACAGCGCCTCGCGCTGCTCCGCGCTCAGCCGCTTCGAATCGTCGAGCCCCTTCGGAATGCGGTCGGGATCGAGAATCACGGCTGCCGCCACGACCGGGCCCGCGAGCGGACCACGGCCGGCCTCGTCGCAGCCGGCGACCGGCCAGATGCCCTGCTTCAGCAGAGCACGCTCGCGGCGGAAACTCGGCGGCGCCACCGCAATGACACCCTTGCCGAGCCTGCCGCCAGCCTTGCCGGCCTCCTTTGCAGAGCCGAGCTTAGCCGCCCCCTTCGCAGCGCCGCTCTTCGCAGCGTCAGCCTTCGTAACGCCAGCCTTCGTAACACCAACCTTCGCAGCGCCGCTCTTGGCCGACGCACCACTGGCGGCCTTCGCCCTGCCCGGCTTGTTCGCTTGGTCCCGAATCATGGTCGGCATGGTGCGGACCGGGACGCAGCCGCGCAACCCGCAACCTTTCTCAATTCCCCACTATTCGCAACGTGGGTCCGCGGCCCTGGACTCCTCCGGCAGACGCACCCGACCGTCGTCGCCGACTTCGATCCCCGGCGCCACGACGGCTTCCCAGACATGGCCGTCCGGATCGGCGAAATAGCCGCAATAGCCACCATAGTGGGTCGGATGGGCCGGCTTCAGCAGCGAGGCTCCCTTCGCGACCGCCGCGGCCAGGGCTGCATCGACCTCAGCCTCGGAGCGGCAGTTCCAGGCCAGCGTCACACCGCGGAACGCCCGCGGACGAGGTTCCTCCGGCACACCGGCTTCTTGTGCCAGCGTGTGCCAAGGATACAGCGCCAGAACGGTTGCTCCAGTCTCGAAGAACGCCACGGCCTCCCCGGTCGCCTGGAACTTCCGAACGAAGCCGAGCGAGGCGTAGAACGCGATGCTCCGCCGCATCTCGGAGACGCCGAGCGTGACAACCGTGAACCGCGGAACCACGACCTCGGCACCCATGACGCCCTCTCTCATCCTTCAAAACAGGCTGAGCTGCTGCCCGCCGCCCTTCGGCCGCACGAAATGATCCGTCGTCAGCTTGGTCCGCCGCTTGTTCAGGCCGAGCTTCTCGCAGGCGATCTCGAAGCGGCGGCCGATCATCCAGGCCATAGGACCTGTCCCCTTCATCCGGGTGCCCCATTGCGAGTCGTAGTCGCGGCCGCCGCGCATATCGCGGATCAGGGTGAAGACGTGGCGATAGCGATCCGGATAATGCTCGAGCAGCCATTCGCGGAACAGGTCGCGCACCTCCAGCGGCAGGCGCAGCAGCACGTACGCAGCTTCCTTGACGCCGGCATGAGCGGCGGCATCGAGGATGCGCTCGATCTCGCTGTCGTTCAGCGCCGGAATCACCGGTGCCACCATCACGGTCGTCGGAATGCCCGCCTTGGAGAGCGCCTGCAGCGCCTCCAGCCGCTTCGACGGCGTCGACGCCCGCGGCTCCATGGTACGCGCCAGCTTCGGATCCAGCGTGGTCACGGAGATCGCGACCTTTGCCAGGTTCTTCTTGGCCATCCGCGCCAGAATGTCGGCATCACGCATCACCAGCGCCGACTTGGTGACGATTCCGACGGGATGGCCAACCTTTTCCAGCACCTCGAGAATGCCGCGCATGATCTTCCGCTCACGCTCGATCGGCTGGTAGGGATCGGTGTTGGTGCCGATCGCGATCATTCGCGGCTCATAGCCGCTCGCCGCGAGCTCCTTTTCCAGCAGCACAGGCGCGTCCGGCTTCACGAACAGCTTGGATTCGAAGTCGAGGCCGGGCGACAGGCCGAGGAAGGCGTGGGTCGGCCGCGCGAAACAATAGACGCAGCCGTGCTCGCAGCCCCGATACGGATTGATCGAGCGATCGAAGCCAATGTCCGGCGAGTCGTTGCGAGTGATGACCTTGCGCGAGGTGTCGGTCGCGACCGTGGTCTTGAATGGCGGCAGCTCCTCGAGGCTCTGCCAGCCGTCGTCGAAGGCGATGCGGGCCTCGGCCTCGTAGCGTCCGCTCGCATTGGATTGCGCCCCCCGGCCGCGGCGCCGGCTCCGGTCGATGGTGACCGCGAGCTCGGGGAAATCGGTCTCGGGACGGTTCTGCTCAGGACCCGGGGAAGGCGCGCCCGCCGGCTCGGAGGGCACCTGGACCGGCGGGCGCTTGAGGGCATGTGAAGATGCTCGGCTCATGGCCAAGACATAGCACAAAAAGAGAACATAACAAGATCAAAATTGAACAAGCTCGGAGGATCCGTTCTGAGCCTGCGCAAGGCCAGCCATCACATTCCCGTTCTATGCTGCGGCCGCGTTGGAACGGGACGGTGCGGCGTTACTCTCCTGTACTCTCCCGCAGGCGCGAAACGGACGGCAAGCGAGGTCCCATGCAGCTTAGTTCTCCCCCGAAGAGCAATCCGGCCGACGATCTCGATTTGCTCGACCGCTACTGGCGCGCGGCGAACTACCTCTCGGTCGGCCAGATCTACCTGCTCGACAACCCGCTGCTGAGCGAGCCGCTGAAGCCGGAGCACATCAAGCCACGCCTGCTCGGCCATTGGGGCACGACGCCGGGGCTGAACTTCATCTACGCCCATCTCAACCGCGCCATCGCCGCACAGGATCTCAACGTGATCTATGTCTGCGGCCCCGGGCATGGCGGCCCGGGCATGGTCGCCAACACCTATCTCGAGGGCAGCTACAGCGAGATCTATCCCGACATCACGCGCGATGCGGACGGGCTGCGCAAGCTGTTCCGGCAGTTCTCCTTTCCCGGCGGCATTCCGAGCCATGCGGCACCGGAGACGCCGGGGTCGATCCATGAAGGCGGCGAGCTCGGCTATGCGCTGGTGCACGCCTATGGCGCGGCGTTCGACAATCCCGACCTGATCGTGGCCTGCGTCATCGGCGACGGCGAGGCCGAAACGGGACCGCTCGCCGCGTCGTGGCACTCGAACAAATTCCTCAACCCGGCGCATGATGGCGCGGTGCTGCCGATCCTGCATCTCAACGGCTACAAGATCGCCAATCCCACCGTGCTGGGCCGCATGGCCGATGCCGAGATCAAGTCTTTGTTCGAGGGCTACGGCTACGCGCCGCTGTTCGTCGAGGGCGATGCGCCCCAGGCGATGCACCGGCAGATGGCGGATGCGCTCGACGTTGCGCTCGCCAGCATCCGCTCGATCCAGCAGAATGCGCGCCAGCCGGATGCCGTGATCCATCGCCCGCGCTGGCCGATGATCGTGCTGCGCAGCCCGAAGGGCTGGACCGGGCCGAAGGAGGTTGACGGCCTCAAGGTCGAAGGGTTCTGGCGCGCCCATCAAGTGCCGATCGGCAATCCCCGCCGCAATCCGCAGCATCTCGCTTTGCTTGAAGCCTGGATGAGGAGCTACCAGCCCGAGACGCTGTTCGACGCGACCGGCCGTCTGGCGCCGGAGTTGCAGGCGCTGGCGCCGAAAGGCGCGCGGCGCATGGGCGCCAACCCGCATGCCAATGGCGGCCTTCTCAAGCGCGAGCTGAAGCTGCCCGACTATCGCGCCTTCGCGGTCGACATTCGCTCCCCCGGCGAGACCATCGCCGAGGCGACGCGCGAGCTCGGCAGGTTCCTGCGCGAGGTCTTTACGTTGAACCAGGCCACGCGCAATTTCCGCATCATGGGCCCGGACGAGACCGCCTCGAACCGGCTCGACGCCGTGTTCGACGTCACCGAGCGCGTCTGGATGGAAGGCATCGAGCCCTATGACGTCCATCTCGCCCAGGATGGCCGCGTCATGGAGGTGCTGAGCGAGCATCTCTGCCAGGGCTGGCTGGAAGGCTATCTGCTCACCGGCCGCCATGGATTCTTCTCCTGCTACGAAGCCTTCATCCACATCGTGGATTCCATGTTCAACCAGCATGCCAAATGGCTGAAGGTCGCGCGCGAGCTGCCATGGCGTCGCTCGATCGCGTCGCTCAATTATCTGCTGACCTCGCATGTCTGGCGGCAGGACCATAACGGCTTCAGCCATCAGGATCCCGGCTTCGTCGATCTCGTCGCCAACAAGAAGGCCGACATCGTCCGCATCTACCTGCCCCCGGACGCCAACACGCTGCTGTGGATCGCCGATCATTGCCTGCGCACCTACGACCGCATCAACGTCATCGTCGCCGGCAAGCAGCCGGCGCCGCAATGGTTGTCGATGACGGACGCGGCGACGCATTGCGACGCCGGCATCGGCATCTGGTCATGGGCCGGCACCGGGCCGGCCGATGCGGAGCCGGACGTGGTGATGGCCTGCGCCGGCGATGTCCCCACGCTGGAGACGCTCGCAGCCGTCACTCTGCTGCGCAAGGAATTGCCCGAGCTGAAGATCCGCGTCGTCAACGTCGTCGACCTGATGACCTTGCAGCCTGCGAAAGAGCATCCGCATGGCCTCAGCGATCGCGACTTCGACAGCCTGTTCACGACAGACAAGCCCGTGATCTTCGCCTATCACGGCTATCCCTATCTGATCCATCGCCTCACCTACAGCCGCACCAACCATGCCGGCATGCATGTGCGCGGCTTCATCGAGGAAGGCACCACGACGACGCCGTTCGACATGGTCGTGCTCAACGAGCTCGACCGCTTCCACCTCGCCATCGAGGCGATCGAGCGCGTGCCGGGCCTCAGCGTGTCGGCGGCCGCCGTGAAGCAGAAGTTCCGCGACGCGCTGATCACGCATGCGCGCTACATCCGCGCGCATGGCGAGGACATGCCGGAGATCCGCGATTGGGTCTGGCAGAACAGCGCAGGCGGGACGACGCCGGTGCAGGCCGGCGACTGAGCCAGCCGAGCGCGAGCCTCGGCCACGCCGCACCTTGAAATAGCAAACGTTCAGGCGCAGCCCGAACGTGCGACGCCAGCGCATGCTGCAAAATTCTGCAGTGCAGCGGGCTGATTTGGTTGTGACAAGATGATAACAACGGAACCGGAGACGCTGGAAACGACGATGCCAGGTTCATGCTGAGCGTGATCATCCCGACCGCAGGGGTCGAGCAGACCGCCGTGGCCACCTTGTCCGCGCTGGTGCCGGGCGCAGCGGCCGGTGTCGTCACCGAGGTACTGCTGGTCGACCGCTCTCCCGATCCCAGCGTGATCGAGCGCGTCGCCGACGTCGCCGGCTGCCATTTCATGACGTTCGAGGGCAGCCATGCCGCAGCGTTGGCCGCCGGCGCCGCGAAGGCCCGGGCGCCGTGGCTGATGTTTCTGCCCGCGGGCGCGGTGCTCGACGCGGGGTGGATCGACGAGACCATGCAGTTCGTCCAGAGCGTCGCTGCCAGCGGCCGGCCGCGCGCCGGAATTTTCCGCTATGCCCGGTCACCCTACGCCGCCGTCAGCCTGCGTGACCGGCTGCGATCGGTCGTCCGCGTTCTTGCCGGGCCGCTAGGCGACCAGGGCCTCTTGATCGCGCGGGATCACTACCGGCAGATCGGTGGCTACCAGCCCGAGCATAAGCGTGCCGAAGCGCGGCTGCTGCGTCAGCTCGGCCGCTCCTCCCGCACCATGCTGCGCAGCCGGATCATCATGGTCTAGCGCCGGATACTTGTCATCGTCAATCAATTGATTGATAATGGCAAGTATACGAGGTGCCCCATGATCAACGTTCCGTCCAATGACCAGGTCGCCGCGGTTCGCGCCTTCAACCGCTTCTACACCAGGAAGCTCGGCGCGCTGGACCAACATCTGCTCGACAGCCCGTTCTCGCTGGCCGAGGCGCGCGTGCTCTACGAGCTGGCCCAGCACGACGCCGTCTCTGCCAAGGAGATCGGTCTCTCGCTCGGCCTCGATGCCGGTTATCTCAGCCGCATCGTGCAGAGCTTCGACGAGAACGGCCTGATCGCTCGTACCCCCCTGCCGTCGGACCGGAGGCAACAGCAGCTCAGCCTCACCGCCAAGGGGCGGCAGGCCTATGCCCGGCTCGATCGCAGCTCGCAGAAGGAGATCGCGGCGATGCTGGCGCCGCTCGCGCCCGAGGTCCGCAACCGTCTGGTCGGAGCGATGGGCGCCATCGAGACCGCGCTGGAGCCGCCGCAGCCGCGACGCTCCACCGTGCTGCTGCGCAGCCATCGTCCCGGCGACATCGGCTGGGTGGTGTCGCGGCACGGCGCTGTCTATGCCGAGGAGTATGGCTGGGACATCACGTTCGAGGCGCTGGTCGCAGAGATCGGCGCACAGTTCATCCGCAGCTACGATCCGGCCCGCGAGCATTGCTGGATCGCGGAGCTGGCCGGCGAGCCGGTCGGCTCGATCTTCCTCGTCAACGGCGGCGACGGCGTCGCCAAGCTGCGGCTGCTGCTGGTCGAAAAGAAGGCGCGCGGTCTCGGCGTCGGCCGGGCGCTGACCGAGCAATGCATCCGCTTTGCCCGCGAGAAGGACTACAGCAAAGTGGTGCTGTGGACCCAGAGCATCCTCACGGCAGCGCGTGACATCTATGCCCGCGCAGGCTTCCGCAAGGTCGGCGAGGAGCCGCATGCGTCGTTCGGCGTCGAACTCATGGGCGAGACCTGGGAGCTCGAGCTGCAGCGCGCGGCGAGCCGAGGCAACCGGCAGTAGGAACAGCTCCACCATGCAACGCGTCTCACGCGTCGATTGCGGAGTTGCCGCGCTTCAGTAGTATCGCGCCAAACTGAAGCGGGGGATCACGAGTGATCAGTTTGACGTGCCGATCGAAGCTTGCCGTGTGTCTTGCATTTGCGGGCGCCGTTGGGATCGCAGGCTCCGCGCATGCCGCCCCCAAGGGCCGCGCGACCATCGCGATCACCCGCACGACCGATCTCCTCTATCTGGCGGTACCCGCCGCCGTCGAGATCAACGGCGCGAAGGTGGCAAGCCTCGGCCGCGGCGAAAGCTACCGGGGGCAGCTTCCTCCGGGCCCGGTCGCCATCACCGTCTCGACCTGGGCGTCACCGGGGTCGTCGAGCATTCGTTTCACCGCCGTGCCCGGCAAGACCTACCGGATGATCGTGGGTCCGCGCGGGAATAATTTCGCGGCCAGCATGGTGGGCGGCCTCATCGGCGCCGCCATCGAAGGCGGCGGCGCGTTCGAGATCGTGCCGGCGAAGTGACGCCGGATGCTGAGCGCGCAGCGGTGAAAAGCTACGCGGTTGCGCCCTGGGCCTTGGGCCGGCGCAGGTGCTCGTCGAGCCGCGGCATGATCTCGACGAAATTGCAGGGCCGCGTGCGATAGTCGAGCTGAGCGGCGAGGATGCCGTCCCAGCCGTCGCGGCAGGCGCCGGGCGAGCCCGGTAGGCAGAAGATGTAGGTCGCGCCGGCAACGCCCGCAGTCGCGCGGCTCTGGATCGTCGACGTCCCGATCTTGGCATGGCTCAGCAGGTGGAAGGCGATCGAGAAGCCGTCCATGCGCTTCTCGAACAACGGCTCGATCGCCTCCG
The DNA here is from genome assembly GCF_032381435.1 of Bradyrhizobium sp. SZCCHNR1002. Lineage (NCBI taxonomy): Bacteria > Pseudomonadati > Pseudomonadota > Alphaproteobacteria > Hyphomicrobiales > Nitrobacteraceae > Bradyrhizobium > Bradyrhizobium sp. SZCCHNR1002. Next base: position 330,367 of record NZ_JAUHIS010000006.1, on the reverse strand, counting down.
GCGTGACGTCGCGGCCGGTGAAGCCGGTGCCGCCGGTGGTGATGATGACGTCGACGCCGGGATCGGCGATCCACGCCTTCACCACGGCGCGGATCTTCTCGACATCGTCGGTGACGATGTCGCGCGCGGCGAGCTTGTGGCCGGCCGCGGTCAGGCGGTCGCTCAAGGTGTTGCCGGACTTGTCGTCGGCAAGCGAGCGCGTGTCGGACACCGTCAACACGGCGATGTTGAGAGGAATGAAGCTCTTGGTCTCGTCGATCGCCATCGTGACTCCGCCCTTCCTAGATCATGATGCGTTTCGGCGGAAACGCATCATGATCTTATCTCTTTGTTTGAGCATGATCTTTCGGAAAACCGGTTTCCACTTTTCCGGATCATGCTCTAGAGCTGCGCGTTCGCGGCGAACGTATTGCAGGCCTGCACCGAGCCCTGCTGGTAGCCGATCATGAACCAGCGCTTGCGCTGCGCGGCCGAGCCGTGGGTGAACGAATCCGGCACCACACGGCCCGTGGCCTTGCGCTGCAGCGTGTCGTCGCCGATGGCCGAGGCCGTGGTCAGCGCAGCGTCGATGTCGCCATCCTCGAGGAAGCCCGGCCGCTTCTTGGCCTCGCGGTTGACCCAGACGCCGGACAGGCAGTCGGCCTGCAGTTCCACCTTGACCTGAAGCGCGTTGGCTTCGGCCTTGCTGCCGACCTGCTGCTGCATCCGCGTCACGCGCGGCAGGATTCCGAGCAGGTTCTGGACGTGATGCCCCGCCTCGTGCGCGATGATGTAGGCCGCGGTGAACTTGCAGGCGCTGCCGGAGCAGCCGCGGAAGCGCGTCTCGACCTCACGGAAGAAGCTCGTGTCGAGGAAGATCTGCCGATCGGGCGGACAGTAGAATGGGCCCATCGCCGACTGCGCCATGCCGCAGCGGCCGCCATTGGTGCTGTTGCGAAACAGCACGATCTTGGGGCCGGAATAGTTCTGCCCCGACGCCTGGAAGATCTCGGTCCAGCGATCGTCGATCTCGCCGAGGACGCCGGCGATCATGTCGCCCATCTCGTCCTTCGGCGCACCGGTCTTGCCGGCGGAGCGCCGTTCGGTCTGGTAGCTCGGCGCGCTGCCGTGGCCCAGCATCTCGGCGCCGCCGATCAGGATTCGCGGATCGATGCCGAAGGCGTAGCCGATCAGGCCGAGCACGATGATGGTGCCGATGCCGAGACCGCCGCCGCCGATCGGCAGACCCATACCGCCGCCCATCCCGCCGCCTTCGTCGCGACGGTCGTCGATGTCGTCGCTGCGACGGAAATCATCGTAACGCATGGCGGCCTTTCCTCACGATTCTTGCGCGGCTCTGCGCGAAATGCCTAACGCGGCAAACAGGTAAAATTTCCACTGTGTTAATCAATAACCCGGCCGGCAAATTTTGCCTAGCGTGGCGCGAAAAAACCGCGGGCATTGCCGCACCCCGCGAGCATCGCACGCGCGCAGGAAAACGAAAAAACCATTCGCCGGCGTCACGTTGCGCAGACAGCGCCGCGCGTCGATGAACGCCTCTTCATCGCCGGTGCGCGTGATGAACATGCTTGCTGAGATGCGAAAAATTTTCCGGGTTAAGTCCATTTTTACTTTGCCACGTCATTGTGTGGGCAGTCGGTTGTTAGGTCCCGCGTCGCCGACAGCGTCGCCTGAGTCAGAGTTCTTGAGTCATGGTAGAGTCGCGTCGCGGGGCGTCTGCAAAGGCGCCCCGCACTAAATTCCAGGCTCTTGAAGAGCACCGAATCATCGTCGGCGACTGCGTCGCCGAGATGTCGAAACTCCAGGCCGCATCGGTTGACCTGGTGTTTGCAGACCCCCCGTACAACCTGCAGCTCAAGGGTGAGCTCAAGCGTCCCGACGAATCGCAGGTCGATGCCGTCGACGACGATTGGGACAAGTTCTCCTCGTTCGCCGCCTATGACGACTTCACCCGCGCCTGGCTGCTCGCCGCGCGCCGCGCGATGAAGCCGAGCGCGACGATCTGGGTGATCGGCTCCTATCACAACATCTTCCGCGTCGGCGCGATCATGCAGGATCTCGGCTTCTGGATCCTCAACGACATCGTGTGGCGCAAGTCGAACCCGATGCCGAACTTCCGCGGCCGCAGATTCACCAACGCGCACGAGACCATGATCTGGGCCGCGCGCGACGAAAAGGCGAAGGGCTACACGTTCAACTACGAAGCGCTGAAGGCATCCAACGAGGACGTGCAGGCGCGCTCGGACTGGCTGATCCCGCTGTGCACCGGCGAGGAGCGGCTGAAGGACGGCGACGGCAAGAAGGTCCATCCGACGCAGAAGCCGGAAGGCCTGCTGGCGCGGGTGCTGCTGTCATCGTCGAAGCAGGGCGATCTGGTGATCGATCCGTTCAACGGCACCGGCACGACGGGAGCCGTGGCAAAACGCCTCGGCCGCCGCTACATCGGCTTCGAGCGCGACAAGGTCTATGCCGAAGCGGCAGAACGACGCATCGCGGCGGTCGAGCCTCTCCCCGCGGAGACGCTCGCGCCGTTCATGACGGCGCGCGAGGCACCGCGCGTCGCCTTCTCCGAGCTGATCGAGCGCGGCATGATTGCGCCGGGCGCCAAGCTCGTCGATTCCAAGCGGCGCTACGGCGCGCTGGTGCGCGCCGATGGCGCCATCATGCTCGGTGACAAGGTCGGCTCGATCCATCGGATCGGCGCCGTCGCCCAGGGGCTGCCGGCCTGCAATGGCTGGACATTCTGGCATGTGGAGACCAAGGCCGGCCTCAGGCTGATCGACGAGTTGCGCGCCGAGATCCGCTCCGAGATGACGGCCGCCTGACGCTCACGACGTCCGGCGTCCCTGCCCCGAATAGCGCGCCAGGAGGTCTTCGACCTCGTACTGATCGTCATAGCGCACGTCGTCGCGCGGCACGACCGAGACCTGCGCCACCCGCTGCGGATCGCGTCGCGTTGCCACACCGGGATGGAAGCCGTCCACCGGCGGCAGATGCATGCGATCCAGCTCCGGCTCGGCCGGCCAACGCGACACGCGCCGCGCAGCGACCGGCTCGAGACGCAGCTGCCGTTTGGCGCGGGCGCGGGCCAGCAGCACGCTGGTCGAGAATCCTGCAACTGCGACCGCGCCGAGGAAGGCGAACAGCCGTGTCCGCGCCGCGTCGTCGACCATGCCGCCGACCGACATCATCGGCGCAGGGTCGACAGCCGCCTGCGACGGGGCGACGGGATCGGTCGGCGCAGCATCGCCCGTGGCTGCAGCGAGCTTATAGGACGACGACGGACGCGGCGCCGGCGCGGGCTGCGCCTGCGGCGGCGCGGACGAATCGGGCCAACGCGTCGCAACAGCGGAATCGCTCGCCGCAGCTTCGCTCGCCTCCGTTGCGGGTGCCGGGCTCACCGGCGCAGGCGCCATCGCCGTCGGAGGCGCGGCAGCCGACGCAGGAGCAGCCGGAAACGCGGCGACCGGCGGAAACAGCGCGGACGATCGCGCCCCAGCGCTCGGGATCGCCCCAGCGCTCGGGATCGACGACGTCGGCTTCATCTCGTCGGCGACCTGGGTCGCCGACGACTGAAATTCCGCGCGCGCATCGGCCGCCGACGACGACAGCGCCGCGCGATCCCGATGCGACGCCAATTTTCGCGTGACGAGCGACGCGCCCTGCGCAGCGCGATCATCGTCGCGCAGATACCAGCACTGCTTCTTGGTCGCACGATCGATGCGATAGAACCAATGCTTCCCCGCCGGCGTCGCCGCAGGCTTTGCCAGGCATTCGTCAGCAGCCGATGCCGGTTTAAACTCGATTGTCACCGCAGCCGCTCCCGCCAACACGGCGACAGCAACGCACGGCAACAAACTCGTCGTTCGATTCGTCATCAGACCTCCGACGATTCAACGCGCCCCCAATGCGCCGTTTCGACGATCACTTCGTTCGGAATAAGGCTGCGATGGTTCCATTTGTCGAAACAATGTTAGAACAGCGGTGTCCTTTGGATGCGTTCTAATTTTTTCGGGCTGTTTTGTCGCAGCAACAGCGGGAATAGGCGCAGATCTCGTCCGCTGATGACGCATGGTCCTGCTCACGCGGACACGCGGATGTGAGCGCGGATGCACATGAACTTATGCATGCCAATCACCTCAGTCTGCGCGCAGGCGCGACGAGCTGTCGCAAATACGATCAGTTGGCACGCGCGTCTTCAACCTGTGTCCTACACCACGGCGAAACTCCGCGCCGAGGTTGACGTCACGCCCCGCGCGACGCGACTGCACACCGCCTCCGGGTTCACGTCGTCATCTTCGCCAGCGCCTTCTCGACCAGCTCGCGCGTGTACGGCTTCTGAATTACGGGCGCGTCGGATAGTTCGGCGGGAATCGGCGCGCGCTCGCCGTAGCCGGTGGCAAACATGAAGGGGACGCCGAGCTCCTTCAATCTGTGCCCGACCGGCAGACTGCTCTCCGCACCCAAATTGATGTCGAGCAGCGCAAAGCTCGGGACGGCCCGCTCGATTGCCTTCAGCGCCTGATTGACCGACGCTGCCGTATCGACGTGACGCGCACCCAGCTCGAGCAGGATCACTTCAGCGCCCATCGCAATGATCAGATTGTCCTCGACGATCAGCGCGGCGCCGGAAAGCCGCGGCGCCTGCTCGTGCTGGTGCGAGAGACGGGATGGCGCTCCGGTCATCGTGGGCACGACCTGCACGAAATTGGCGGGGATGACGAAGCGCGCCTGCACGCCGAGCAGATCGAAACGGATCTCGGCGTCGCCCTTGAGATCGAACGGCACCGAACGCTCGATGATCGTGGTGCCGAAGCCGCGACGCGACGGCGGCTGCACCGGCGGCCCGCCGCTTTCCTTCCAGTCGATCACGAGGCTCGATCCCGGATCGAGCCGCCACAGCACCTGGACCTGGCCGGTCGAGTCGGCGAGCGCACCGTACTTCGCCGAATTGGTCATCATCTCGTGCACGACGAGCGCCAACGTCGCGAACGCCTTCGGGTCGAGCGCGACGTCGGGACCCTCCATCCGTACGCGCCCTGCCCGCGAGCCGAGATAGGCCCCCGCCTCGGACTCGAGCAGGTGGCGCAGCGCGACGGGCGCCCAGTTCAGATTGGTGATCTGGTCGTGCGCACGCGCCAGCGCCTGAATCCGGCCGCCGAGCACGGAGGCGAATTCCTCCATCGAGGTCGCCGTGTCCTTGCTCTGCGCGACGAGGCCACGCACGAGGCTCAGGATGTTGCGGACACGGTGATTGAGCTCGGCGATCATCAGCTCCTGCCGCTCTTGCGCGCCGCGCCGCTCGCGCGCGGCGAGCTCGGACAATTGCAGGATGACCTCGAGCAGCGTGACGCGCAGGCTTTCGGCGATGCGCAGATCCGCCGTCGTCCATGGCTGCGATTGGCCTGCGACGGTCTGCTGCCAGAGCTCGAAGCTCTTGCGCGGCGTCAGCCGTGCGCCCAGCGGCCCTTCCGAATACGTCTTGTTGGGATCGCCGGCCCAATTGACCGAGCGCAGCACCTCGCGGCGGAAGAAGATCAGGCAGTCGCGCGGCGCGCGCGAGATCGGGATCGCGAGAAAGCCGGCGGCCCGATCGCGAAACGCCTCACCGGCCGCATAGACCTTCGCGATCTCGGCACTGGCGCAGATGCGCCCCGGCGAGGTGCGGTTGATGAAGCCGATCAGATCCTGCACCTCCGCCTCGGTCGGCGTCTCACCGTCGAGCGTGATCTCGTCGTCCGACCAGACGGCAAGGCCATCGCATGCGATCATCTGGCGGTAGTCGGCGACGAATTCGAGGATCGCTCGCTTGCTGTGGGCCTGCGCGGCGGCGCGCTCGATCAGCCGCTCCTGGATCTGATGCGCGCGCGTCTCATAGGCGACGTCGCTCTCGCGCTCGCGCGCCTCCAGCAGCCAGGAATACATCTGGCCGAACAACTCGGCCGCGGTCCGCTTCTCGAACGACAAATGGCGGGGCGAATAATGGTGGCAGGCGAACAGCCCCCACAGCTTGCCGTCGCGCAGGATCGAGACCGACATCGAGGCGCCGACGCCCATGTTGCGAAGGTACTCGATATGAACGGGCGACACTGCGCGCAGCACGCTCATCGACAGATCGAGCAGACCGGCATTGTGCGCCGGCGTCGACAGCAGCGGCGACGGCGCGGCATTGATGTCGGCGATGATGCGCAGCCAGTTGCGCTGATAGAGCTGCCGCGCCTGCCGCGGAATGTCCGAGGCGGGATAATGCAATCCCAGGAAGGGCTCCAGGCCGGAGCCCGCGGTTTCCGCAATCACCTCCCCCGATCCGTCCGGATGGAAGCGGTAGACCATCACGCGATCGAAACCCGTCAACAGCTTGAGCTGGCGTGCAGCCTCCTGGGCGAGCTCCATCATGCCGGCCGTCTTGCGAATGCGGCCGAGCATCAACCGCACCAGCTCGCCGGAATTCACGCCCGGCTCGATCAGGCTCGGCTCAGCCTCGACGACGAGATACGCTCCCGAGAAGTGAATGGCGAGATCGAACAGCCGGCCGTGGCCCTGCAGATCGACGCCGAACACGCGCTCGACGGCGTCGGGGCCGCTCAGATAGTCGACACGCATGCGGATGGCCGTCACGGCCGCCTCGGAGAGCACGGCGGCGAGCGGCCGCTGCAATAGCCCGCCGAGGTCGCCGCCCAGGTAATCCGGCGCATTCTCCGAGGCCATGCAGACCGTGAAGTCCGACACCAGAACCAGCAGGAAGCCGAACGGCTGCACGTGGCCGGGAACGTGGATCGGCTCGCGATCGCAATTGGTGAGATTGACCGGCTCGTTCATACGGCTGCCATCGCCTTCGCAAACATCGCGAACGCTTCGCGCGCACTCGCGATCATCCTTTCTTCATCATCCGGTTGGGTGCGTTCTCTTGCGAGCTGCGCCAGGAAGCTGCGCCACAGCCCGAGGCCCGTGCCGTGGCGCAGATAGCGCGTCGCGCGCCTGACACGTGGATCCGCCGAGGCGGTGACGACACGCAACAGATAGGCCGCCCCCAGACGCGATCCCTCCAGAACATAGAGCGTGCCGAACAGTGCCGGCCGGTCCAGGGTCCGCATCGGCAGGCCCATCGCGACAATCGTGCCGTCGAGGTCGGCGAGATCAGCGCGGATCGCCTCGGTCCGACGCCGCTCGGCCCAATCGTCGATGACCAAGGCCACCCCTGCGTTATCGAGCGCCTCCTCGAGCGGCAGCAACGCAGCCGCGCTGGCGCAAAGGAAGCGGCGATAATGCGCCGTCGTGGTGAGATCGAGCTGGCTGAGGCGCTCGTCGAGCGCGTGATGGTCGGCGGCGGTGGTGACTTTAAGCCTGCCGCGAATTCCCCCCGTGCCGACAGCGCAAAGCGGATCGTCTGAAATGGCAGCCAGCGACATTGAGGGGCCCAAAAAAGGAGGTCGGCCGCAGGCGCGCCACGGTCTCAAGCAACGTCGCCCGGCGGATGTGGTTCCCGGGCCGGAGCACTCTTTTTGCTGCGCCGAGACCCGGCCCCTGACCTCTCAACCGAGCAGCGAGTTCCCGCCGCTCGGCGCAGGTGGCCTGCCTCTCCTCACTTGTCCTCACTTGTCCTCGCTTATCCGCACCCGCGCCCGACGGCAGACGGCGGGCCGAGCGCAGCCTCGATCAGGAGCGTGTCGCAATATTCGATCCATTCCGTGATGCGGCCGTTCTCCAGGCGGAGCACGTTGCAATAGCTGTTGTCATAGGCGCGCCCATCGACCGTGGTGTTGCGTCCCCGAGCCTGCACGACGACGTGATCGCCTTCCGCGATCAGCCGTTGCGGAATCGTCGTGATGCGGCCGAGCCGCGCCCGGAGCGGCGCGAACAGCTCGGCCAGAACGGCCTCCTTGCCGTCATAGCTGCGCGACCAGGATCCGCTGCCCATGATGACGAAGCGGAAATCATCTGCGAGATGGGCCATCAGCGGCTGCGGGTTGCTGTTGGCCAGCGCGTCGAACACGTCCTGGACGATCTGCTTGTTGTGGTGGACCCGTGAGGGGCCGGTCACGGCAAGCTCTTCCTGACCGTGTGGGGCGCTCTGCCTGAGCGCAGCCGGAAACGGCCCGAGCACCGCCTCGGTCAGCGTCGAGTCGCAATACTCCCTGATCTCGACGATGCGGCCCTCGTGCAGCCGGTAGATCAGGCAATAGTCGTTGTTGTAGGGCTGGCCGGCCCTGGTGCGCATCTCGCCCTTGGCTTCGACGACGACCACGTCGTCATCTGCAACGAAGCGCAGCGGAATGGTGCGGCGTCCTTCCGCGAGCAGGCTGGCGAGATGGCCATGGAGATTGCGCAGCAGCGCCTGCTTGCCGCGGATCGTCTGCGACCAGGAATATTGCCCCGTGATCACCATCGTGACGTCGTCGGCAATCGCCGCGACATAGGCCGCACGGTCACCGGTTGCGGCCTTTGCGAGCAGCTCTTGCATCAATCGTTTGTTGGCGCTGGCGGTCATGGCATCTCTCTCCCGATGTCCTGTCGAACGGGAGAAAGCATGAGGGAGAGCGCACCATTCTTCCAATCGATATCGAATATGATGTAAATTCGTCTCATGAATTTGGCCGCGCTCGATCTCAATTTGCTGGTGGCGCTCGACGCGCTGCTCCGCGAGAGCAGCGTCAGCCGGGCTGCGCTGCGGATCGGCCTGTCGCAGCCGGCGACCAGCCATGCCTTGCAGCGGCTGCGCGACCTGCTCGGCGATCCCCTGCTGGTGCGAACCGGGGCCCGCATGGAGTTGACACCGCGTGCGCTTGCTCTCCGGGCGCCGCTGACGCAGGCGCTGGATCAGGTGCGCGGCCTGTTCACGCCGGACGCCTTCGACGCCATCAGCAGTGAGCGCCAGTTCCGGCTGATGATGCCCGACCTCGCGGTCGAGCTGCTGATGCCGGCGCTGATGGCCAAGGTGACCCGCGCAGCGCCGAGCGTCCGCATCGACGTGGTGCCGTGGCGGGGGCCTGCGATCTTCCATGCAGAATTTGCCCGCACCATCGACATGGTGATCTCGATCGGCAACGCCTTCAAAGGCTTTCATCGCCAGCTGCTCTACACCGACAGCGACGCGCTCGCGGTGCGCCGCGGCCACCCGGCCGGCCGGCAGCTCAGCCGGCGCGAGGCGTTTCTGGCCGCAAGGCATGTCGCGGTCGTGCTGCGCGGCCAAGGCGAAGACCTGATCGACGGCTGGCTGCGCAGCAAGGGCTGGGAGCGGCGGATCGCGCTGGTCGTGCCGAGCTATATCGAGGCGCTGCATGTCGCCGCGCGCACGGACCTCGTCGCCTTCGTGCCGCGCCGGCTGATCACCGCGCTGGCGCGGCCCCTGGCGCTGGCGACCGTCGCGCCGCCGCTCGATCCCGGGATCGACGAGCAGTACATGTTCTATCCGACGCGCGCGCAGCTCGAGCCCGGCTCGATCTGGCTGCGCAGCCTGATGCTGGACACCGGCCGCGGCCTCGGCGGCGCGCCGGCGCCGAGGCCGCGGACCAGATGAGCGCGTGCGCCCGCTGCCGCTGATCGTCAGGCCGCCAGTTCGGCCAACGCCTGCTTGACGGCTGCCCGCTCCGACATCCGCTTGAAGTGATCGGCCACCTTGGGAAAGGCATTGATGTCGACGCCGTCGCCCTCGAGCCATTGCGCGATCGTGAACAGATAGGGATCGCACATCGTGTACTGCTCGCCCATCACCCACGGACCGCGCAGCATCTTCTGCTCGATCAGCGCGAAACAGGCGCTCATCGTCTCCGGCACCTTCTTCTTCATGTCGGCGAAAGAGGACTCTTCGTTGGCCCAGCGATAGCCGCGCATCTTGTGGGCGTGGGCGATGTGGACGGTCGAGCAGAGATAGGAGGTGAACGACTGCACCTCGGCGAAGGCGAAGAGATCGTCGAGCGGGGCCAGCCGCGCGTCCGGGAAGCGCTGCGCAATGTAGGCGAGCATTGCGGGCGTCTCGGTCAGGATGCCCTGCTCCGTCACCAGCGCCGGCACCCGCCCCTTGGGATTGATCGCGAGATACTCGGGGCTGTTCTGCTGGTTGGTCTTGAAGCTGAGCTTCTCGACAGCGTAGGGAGCACCGGTCTCCGCCAGCGCGATGTGGGAGGCGAGCGCGCAGGTGCCCGGCGCGACATAGAGCTTGAGCATGATGATCCCCGACAAGATGAGCCGCGAACCTAGCGGCAGCGGCATCGGCCGTCCATCCCGCCGCCCGGGGAACACATCTGCACGGCCAGCATGCGCGCTGGCGGTCGCCGGAAGGAAGGTCGGTCATCCCCCGGTCAGAGCGGCGCCACGTCCATCGTGTGCACCGTCGGGAAATAGCGGAAGCCGTCGCCGGTCCTTGAAGAATGTGATGCGGTCCTTGACCGGCACGAGATTGCGCACCGCCTGCTCGCAGGAGAAACATTGTTTCTGCCGACTACGACGAAACACGCCAGACATGACCTCACCGTCCTCGCGGCGCAAAGCGCCCGAGCTGTTGCCGAACAGGAACCCTCACGACAAAGAGGGCGCAGGGAATGCCGGGTGCTGGCCGCAACCCATGGCCCGCCTGCACATAAGAAAGCAGGCGGCAGTCACCACAGGTCCAGCCGGAACATCCGGCATTCCCTGCGCGATGGGCTTCCGTCTTATACGTGGTCTCCCTGGTGCGCCGGGCTTTTTGGCCACCATCCCCGCGCGAGGCGAAAGCCTCGACGCGAGTTGACATCAGCATCGGGATGCCAGGACCGCACGATTTCAACGTCCGCGAAAGACCCCGCACCGCGCCACGCCGGCAAGCCGCCGCAGCCCTGCGCGAAGCCGGTCGACGTCGCTCGTCCTGACGACGCCGTCGCAGCCACCGCATCCCGCCCCGCGTGTCGTGACGACGCGTACGCCCCTCCTGCCGGGACGGAACGGAGCGGATAAGACACCTGATTTGGGGGTGGAGTCAAGAATAATTCTGAAAAATAGAAGATTCACCTGGAGCCAAAATGATGCACCTGGAGCCCAAATAGGGGGGCAATGAATGGCAAAGTCGGCGCATGCCTCCATGCCATGGGCGAACGCCGCAGGAGTCACGGGACTGGCAAGTCCCGCCAGCTTCGATGGACGCCCGGAACGGGTTCGCGGATCATGAACTGCGGCGGCTTAGTCCGATTTTTTCGGCTGGACGATTGGGTCGCACTTCCACGGAACAGATGCCTCCGCCATGCAGTCCCTCCGGACAACGGAGGAGCCGACGCTCGGGTCTCTCAACCAGGGCTTTGAATCGCGGTTTACCGACACGACCGGCGGTGTTCGGTGTATCCACATGACTACAACAACCCCAACGCAAAGGGCGGCTACCGAGAAAGCAACGAAATCAAGAACCCTTCTCATCGATCCAGTCTCCCGAAACGGCTTGGTGCGATGCATTCGGCCAGTTGATCGTTGCTATTCCGCCAGAATCCTTACCACCCTCGACATACCCATATGATTGACCGCAGCCGTCCCAAGGACAATGTAGCCCATGAGGGTGCAATCGGGCGCTAACCAAGAAAACCCCGCTGCAACATGGGCAGGTAAATGCAGCATTGTTTCCAGCCCAGAAAAATCCAGTATCCCGATTGCCTCGATCCAAATGCTTGGTTGGCATTTTGCGTCTATCTCAGTTGGCCGCCTTTGATATCAGAATAAACCCACGGCGTCGCCCACTGGCTATTTGTGGCCTCAGGCGATGTCCGACTTGAGGCCTTCAAGCGTTGGAGGGCGTACATCGCTCAAGCGGCTCTAATGAATCTCGAATATGAGCCCAGGGCGCGGATCCGCGAAGCGTGATCCGCCGCAACGTGCAAGATCCGGCTCGGATACTTGGTGATGCGTTTTTCAAGGCGCATCGAACAATGGCGAGCTACGCCATCGCACAATCGCCTGCAGGCTGAATGGCGACCACGTAGTTGCCATCGCCTGGACGATACTCGGTTCTTTGAGTCCTCAATGGCGTTGCTGATGCGATGGCCGTCGGAGTCCCGCCGGCCGCAGCGCGGCCCCGGGCTCCCGCAAATCTTCAGCGAGGTCCGGCCTCAGGGATTAAGGTGACGCTGCATGGAATAGATCGACTGGACATCCAGCAACAGGCACTCGCGCAGCCGCAGCGCCGCTACGTCTGACCCGCGCCCGCGCGGAAAACAGCCGGCGCGCTATGCGGCCGTCGTCATGCCGCTGACGCACTCGGTGCTGATGACGTTCGTCGTCTCCGCGATCGCGACGCTGAAGAGCCTAGGGCCGACGCCGGCGTTCATCGCGACCTGGCCCGCGGCATGGGCCATCTCCTGGCTCGTCGCGTTCCCCACGCTGCTCGCGGTGCTGCCGCTGGTGCGGCGGATCGTGGCGCTCGTGGTGGAGGCGCCAGGCCGAACTAAGTCAGGGCGGCGAGGCTGCTGGCATGCGGCCCGCTTTCGGCCTCATGCTCCGATGTAGTTCGGCGGGACGACAAAGGTGGCTGTAGCTGCAGCGGCGCCACCCCCTCCGCTGTCGTCCCGGACAAGCCGCGGCGCGCGACAGCGCGTCGTGGCGCCGATCCGGGATCCATACGCCGCAGCCGTTGTGATGGGCAAAAGGCCAATGACCAGCGTGCCTCGAAGCGCTCCCTGGGGGTATGGGTCCCGGCTCAAGGCCGGGACGACGGTGGAGGTTGTAGCGCCGTAGGGTGGACAAAGCGGCCGCCGCAGGCGGCTGCGTGCCCACCATGTTGCGGCAGACTCGCTGTCGAAATGGTGGGCACGGCGCGGGAGAAATATCGCCTAGACCAAAATCTTCGGGCGCGCTTTTGCCCACCCTACGACTACAAACTACATGCGAAGCGCAGCCTCACTCCCCCAGCCCGTGCGCGACGACCTTGCGCATCACGTTCGGCAGCGCCTCGCCAGCCAGGGTCGCGATCGCGACCCAGCGCATGCCGTCGGGCGCGCGGGTGCGGGCCGGCACGGTTGCCGTGTAGACCACGAGCTCCAGCGGGAAATGCGTGAAGACGTGGGTGACGACGCCGAGCTTGCGATGCCAGCGCTTCACGCCCGAAAGCTCCGGAGCCTGTGCCAGAGCATCGGCATCGTCCTGGCCGGCCAGCCAGTCCGAGCCGGGGACCTCGGTCATGCCGCCGAGCAGGCCTTTTGCGGGGCGCGAGCGGACCAGCAGCTCGTCACCCCTGACGACGACGAAGGCGGCGCCGCGGCGCAGCGTGCCGGTCTTCTTGGCGGCCTTGCGCGGGAAGGTCTCCTGGTCGCCGCGCTGGCGCGCCGCGCAATCCTCGTTCAGCGGGCACAGCGAGCACGCCGGCTTCTTCGGCGTGCAGATGGTGGCGCCGAGATCCATCAGCGCCTGGGCGCTGTCGCCGGCGCGGGACGGCCCGAGCAAGGTCGCGGCGAGCGCCTGGATCTGCGGCTTGGCCTGCGGCAGCGCCTCTTCGATCCGAAACAAGCGCGTCGTCACGCGCTCGATGTTGCCGTCGACCGGCATGGTCAGGCGATCGAATGCGATCGCGGCGATGGCAGCGGCCGTGTACGGGCCGATGCCGGGCAGCGCGCGCAGCCCCTCCTCGGTGTCCGGGAACACGCCGCCATGCTCGCGCAGCACGGTGACGGCGCAGGCATGCAGGTTGCGCGCCCGCGAGTAATAGCCGAGGCCGGCCCACATCCTGAGCACGTCGTCGAGCTCAGCGCTGCCGAGGGCGGAGACATCCGGCCAGCGCGCCAAAAACCTCTCGAAATACGGCCCGACCGCCTTCACCGTGGTCTGCTGCAGCATGATCTCAGACAGCCAGACCCGGTACGGGTCCGAGCGCTGCCCCGCCGGCGCGCGCCACGGCAGCCGCCGGCGGTGGCGGTCGTACCAGGCGAGCAGTTGCGCTGGGCGCTCGGATGAGCCGCGAGTCTCCGGCTGGCTCTTGCGCTTGGAAGGAAGGGCTGATGACACCATTGGCTTAATCTAGTACGTCAGGAGCCATCGTCGCCCGCTGGACCGACGTCTCGTCCGCGGCATCCACGGCTTTCTTCGTGCCCGGATTGACGATCGCACACGAGAACGCTGTTCATCATGGCAAAGCCCGGCCGTCTCACTGCAAAACCGCTGTCGCTGATGATGGGCGACGTGCTGTCGGCCGCCTATGCCAAGCAGGGGTTTGCCGCACGCGAGCTGGTGACGCGCTGGCCGGAGATTGCCGGGCGCGACATCGCCGAGCATGCGCAGCCGCTGAAGATGCAGTGGCCGCGGCCGGTCGAGGGCCAGCCGCAGGAGCCGGCGACCTTGATCCTGCGTGTCGAGGGGCCGATGGCGCTGGAGATCCAGCATTCGTCTGATGTCATCCTGGAGCGGGTCAACCGCTTCTTCGGCTGGCACGCGGTGGGCAAGCTGGCGCTGCGGCAGGGACCGCTGACCCGGCCGCCGGTGAAGCGCCGCCCGGCCCCGCCCGATCCGAAGAAGGTCGCCAAGGTGGCCTCGACCCTGACCGCGATCGAGGACGACGCGCTGCGCGATGCGCTGGCCCGGTTGGGCGCGGCCATCAAGCGAAATTGACGCTCTCGCGTCGATCCCGCTTTGAGGCCCGGCATTGCCTCTGACTGGGTTTCAAGCTAGCGAAAAGCCACGTTATGAGCGTTTCAGGCGCCGCAGGCGCCCATTTTGGAGCAGAGCCTTGATCATCACCCGCCGCGCCTTCACCGCTGCCCTGTCGCTGACCGGCCTCGCCGCGCTGGCCGGCTTCTCCCCGCTGCGGCTGATCTCGGACGCGATGGCGCAGAGCGCCGCCGACGTGGCCAAGCCGCAGTCGCTGCCCGACATGGGCATCGGCCCGGCCGACGCCGCCGTGACCATCGTCGAATACGCCTCGATGACCTGCCCGCATTGCGCGGCATTCAACGCCACCGTGTTCCCGAAGCTGAAGACCGAATACATCGATACCGGCAAGGTGCGCTACATCTTCCGCGAGTTCCCGCTCGACATCAAAGCCGCTGCCGGCTCGATGCTGACGCGCTGCATCGCCAACGGCGATGCGCAGAAGTATTTCGCCGTCACCGACATGCTGTTCCGCTCGCAGAACGATTGGGTGATGAAGAACACTACGGAGACGCTGACGCGGATCGGCAAGCAGGCCGGGCTCAGCCAGCAGCAGGTCGAGGCCTGCCTCAAGGACCAGGCGCTGCTCGACAAGATCGCCGCCGACCAGAAATACGCCAGCGACACTCTCAAAGTGGATTCGACGCCAACCTTCTTCATCAATGGCGAGAAGATCAAGGGCGAATCCTCGTTCGAGGAGTTTCAGAAGCGCATCAACCCGCTCCTCAAGAGCTGATTCGACTGACTGAGTCCTGCGAGACACAGTGCGGCCCCTTCGTGGGGCCGCTTCTGTTTCGGAGGCCGATTGCCCCGAGAAAGCCTTGGAAAAGCAGGGCGAGCGGGTTGCCCTGAGGACCGCCCGTCGCCATTGTCCCGGCCTCAGAATGGGGCGCCACGGCGACTCAAGTTACTTTGACTTTGCCATCCATGGTATTGTCGAGGCTGGGAGATTCGTTTCCCGCCAACAGAGAATCTGTGCATGAAACTCACGCGTCTTCGTCTTCACGGTTTCAAGACGTTCGTCGAACCGACTGACTTCGTGATCGAACCCGGCCTCACCGGCGTCGTCGGTCCGAACGGCTGCGGCAAGTCGAATCTGGTCGAGGCGCTGCGCTGGGCGATGGGTGAGACCTCGCACAAATCGCTGCGCGCCGCCGACATGGATGCGGTGATCTTCTCCGGCTCGAACACGCGTCCGTCGCGCAACCACGCCGAAGTGGTGATGACGATCGACAACAGCGATCGCACCGCGCCGGCCGCCGTGAACGACCGCGACATTCTCGAAATCTCGCGCCGCATCGAGCGCGAGGCCGGCTCGGTCTATCGCATCAATGGCCGCGACGTGCGCGCCCGCGACGTGCAGATCCTGTTCGCCGACGCCGCCACCGGCGCGCGCTCGCCCGCCCTCGTCCACCAGGGCAAGATCGGCGAGATCATTCAGGCCAAGCCCGAGCAGCGCCGCCGCGTGCTCGAGGACGCCGCCGGCGTCGCCGGCCTGCATGCGCGCCGCCACGAGGCCGAGCTGCGGCTGAAGGCGGCCGAAACGAATCTGCTGCGCGTCGAGGACGTCATCGGCCAGCTCTCCGGCCAGATGGAAGGCCTGCGCAAGCAGGCGCGGCAGGCGATCCGCTATCGCGAGGTCGCAGCCAAGGTGCGCAAGGCGGAAGCCACGCTCTATCATCTGCGCTGGATGGGCGCGCATGCCGATCTCAACGACGCCGCGCATACGCATGACGTCGCCGTGCGCGAGATGGCCGAGCGGACTCGCGAGCAGGCTGAGTCTGCCCGTATCCAGGCGATCCGCTCGTCGCATCTGCCGGCGCTGCGCGAGGCCGAGGCCCGTGCGGCTGCGACGATGCAGCGGCTGAAGAATGCCCGCGACCTGCTCGACCGCGAGGAGGTGCGCGCCAAGGAGCGCGCCGGCGAGCTCGACCGCCGCCTGATGCAGCTCACCGCCGACGTCGCGCGCGAGCAGCAGCAGAACCAGGATGCGCAGGTCGCGCTGCAGCGTCTCGAAACCGAAGACGCGGAGCTGAAGGAAGAGATCAAGGCGCGCGTCGAGATGCGCAGCGGCGTCGACGAGCGCGTCGCCGAGGCCGAGGCACTGCTGACCGAGACCGAGCGCCAGTTCACCGAGCTCACGACGCAGCTCGCCGATCTCACCGCCCGCCGCAACCAGCTCGAGGCCAACGTCCGCAGCCATCGCGAGCGTCTCGCCCGGCTCGACCAGGACATCGCCAACGTCCGCGCCGACGAGGAGCGGCTGGCGCAGGAGACCGCCCATCTCGGCGATCTCGACACGCTCGCCGCAGCACTCGAAGCCGCGGAGGAAGCCGAGGCGCAGGCCGAAGCCGCGGTGCAGACGAACGAGGCCGCGCAGGCCTCCGCGCGGCAGAAGCTCGAAGCCTCGCGCGCCCCGCTGGCGGAAGCCGAGAAGCGGGCGCAGCGGCTGGAGACCGAGGCGCGCACCATCTCCAAGATGGTCAACAGCGAGACCAAGAATCTGTGGCCGCCGATCATCGACGGCGTCACCGTTGCCAAGGGCTACGAGAAGGCGCTCGGCGCCGTGCTCGGCGACGATCTCGATGCGCCGGTCGATGCCTCGGCGCCGATGCACTGGACCGTTGCGGGCGCAGAGGTCACCGACCCCGCGCTGCCGGACGGCGTCGAGCCGTTGGCTGCGTATGTGCAGGCACCGCCGGAGCTGTCGCGCCGTCTCGCCCAGATCGGCGTTGTGTCGCGCGACCGCGGCGCGCAACTGGTGTCGCAGCTGCGGACCGGCCAGCGGCTGGTGTCGCCGGAAGGCGACGTCTGGCGCTGGGACGGCTTCATCGCCGCCGCGCATGCGCCGACGGGTGCCGCGCGCCGTCTCGCTGAGCGCGCGCGCCTGATCGACATCGAGGCCGAGCTGGAGCAGGCGCGCATCGACGCCGCCAGCAAGCGCCAGGCGCTGGAGAGCGCCGAGGCCGAGGTGAAGGCCGCGACCGCAGCCGAGAGCGCCGCGCGCGAAGCCTGGCGCGCCGCGCAGCGAGAGGTCAATTCGGCGCGCGAGCGCCATGCCAATGCCGAGCGCGAGATCAACCGCCATTCGGCGCGCAAGTCGGCGCTGGTCGAAGCCTCGACCCGTCTGGCCCATGACCGCGCCGAGATCGCCGAGCTGCACGAGAATGCGCTGGAGGCGATCGAGGGGCTGCCGGCGACCACGGAGGCCGACGGCCGTCTGGCGGCCGTGCGGGCCGAGATCGAGACCAAGCGCCGTGCCGCGGCGCAGGTGCGTGCGGAAGCTCAGGCGCTGGCCCGCGAGGCCGAGCTGGCCGACCGCCGCGTGCAGGCGATCATCAACGAGCGCAACGACTGGTTCAACCGCATCCGCGGCGCCGGCTCGCAGATCGCCACCATCGAGGCCCGCATCGCCGAGGTGAGGGACGAGCGCGCCGAGCTCGACAACGCGCCGGAGATCTTCGCCGAGAAGCGCAGCGCGCTGATCGACGAGCTCGCGATTGCCGAGGAGGAGCGTCAGGTCGCGGCCGACGCGCTGGCCGAAGCCGAGACCGCGATGGGCGACACCGACCGCGCCGCCAAGGCCTCGCTGGAAGCGCTGTCGAAGTCGCGCGAAGCCGCCGCCCGCGCCGAGGAGCGGCTGGAGAGCGCCAAGCGCCGCGTCGCCGACGTCGAGCGCGAGATCCACGACATGCTCGAATGCGAGCCGAATGCGGTCGCCGCGATGGCCGAGATCGGCCCGGACACCCAGCTGCCGCCACTGCACGAGATCGAGGACAGCCTGGAGAAGCTGCGCCGCGACCGCGAGCGGCTCGGCGCCGTCAACCTGCGCGCCGAAGAAGAGCTGACCGAGGTCGAGGGCTCGCACACCGCGCTGACCACCGAGCGCGACGACCTGGTCGAGGCCATCAAGCGGCTGCGCCAGGGCATCCAGAGCCTCAACAAGGAGGCGCGCGAGCGCCTGCAGTCCTCGTTCGAGACCGTCAACGACCACTTCAAGCGGCTGTTCACCGAGCTGTTCGGCGGCGGCGAAGCCGCATTGCACCTGATCGAGAGCGACGATCCGCTCGAGGCCGGCCTCGAGATCATCGCCAAGCCGCCGGGCAAGAAGCCGCAGACGCTGTCCTTGCTGTCGGGCGGCGAGCAGGCGCTAACGGCGATGGCGCTGATCTTCGCGGTGTTCCTGACGAACCCCTCGCCGATCTGCGTGCTGGACGAGGTCGACGCGCCGCTCGACGACCACAACGTCGAACGCTTCTGCAATTTGCTGCATGAGATGAAGGGCTCGACCGAGACCCGCTTCATCATCATCACCCACAACCCGATCACCATGGCGCGCATGAACCGGCTGTTCGGCGTCACCATGGCCGAGCGCGGCGTGTCGCAGCTGGTCTCGGTCGCGCTCGACGAGGCCGTCAAGATCCTCGACCAGCAGGTGGCGTGACGCTGCTAAGTCATCCCGGATCGCCGCGTCAGCGGCATCCGGAATGATGCTTGGAGAGCACCGATGATCTCTCCCGATCTTCCCGCCGCGCTCAAGGCCGCACTCGAAGCCAAGCTGCACGGTCTGTCGCGGCAGGATGCAGCAGCCCGCGCCACGCGCATCTCCGACACCTACCGGGGCGGCGGCAATTCCGGAGCGATCACGACCGACGCCGACGCGATCGCCTATGCCACCGTGCGGATGCCGGCGACCTATGCTGCGGTGGCTGCGAGCCTGAATGCTTTGATGCAGGCGAGCCCGGACTTCGCCCCGGGTACAGTGCTCGATGTCGGCGCAGGGCCAGGCACAGCCAGCTTCGCGGCCGCCGAAGCGTTCTCCTCGCTGACATCGTTCAACGCCATCGATGCGAATCCTGCCTTGCGCACCCTGGCGCTCTCGTTGGCCGAGGATGGGCTGCGCAGCCGCGATCTGACCTACGCGCTGGGCGCTGCACGCGGCCTGCTCGATCGTGCCGAGCGCGCAGATCTCGTGATGGCCAGCTACATGATCGGCGAGCTCACTGACGCCGAGCGTGCCGCGGTGGTCGCTGCGCTGTGGACGAAGACGAGGCACACGCTCCTGATCGTCGAGCCCGGCACGCCCGCCGGTTATCAGCGCATCATCGCGGCCCGTGACCAGCTGATCGCAACAGGCGCTCATGTCGCGGCCCCCTGCCCACATGCGGCAGCGTGTCCGCTCATCACGTCGGACTGGTGCCACTTCGTCCAGCGTCTGGCGCGGTCGCGGGCGCATCGCGAGCTGAAGGGCGCGGATGTGCCGTTCGAGGACGAGAAGTTCAGCTTCGTCGCCGTGACGCGCCAGCCGGTCATGCACCGCCCACCTGCGCGCGTTTTGGCACCGCCAATGGTGACGAAGATCGCGGCGACGGCCAAGCTGTGCTTGGCCGATGGGAGCGCGGCCTCGGTCAGCATTCCCCGCCGCGACAAGGTCGCCTTCGCCGCTGCACGGCGCTGGGACTGGGGCGACGGCGTGGACTTGCCGCCGCGCCCATAGATACCGCCACGGCCCCCTGGATGGTTAACATCGGGTCGTGTTTGTCTCTCATTTTCGCGATTTCGCGAAACCCGGGAAAAACCTGCGTTTGCTACGGTGAGCTGCAACGGGCGCTGAAGGCGCTGCTCACAAGGGAACGCGTGTCGATGTTCAGGACGATGACGATCGCTGCAATGCTGCTGGCCTCGGCAGGGACCGCCTTTGCCGGAGGACATGGCGGAGGTCACGGATCCGAGCCGCCGCCTGCCCCCAAGCAGGAAGCCGGCCCGGCACCAGCCAAGGCCGTGATCGGCAAGAACGGCCCGATCCTCACCGACCTCAAGGGCATGACGCTGTACTACACCGAGCGCGACAATACCGGGAACAAGTCGACCTGCGACGGCGACTGCGCCCAGAAGCGCCCGCCGCTGCCCGCCCCCGACAACGCGGTCGCGACCGGCGACTTCACCGTCATCACGCGCAGCGACGGCAAGAAGATGTGGGCCTATCGCTACCGCCCGCTCTACACCTCGCAGCTCGACAGCGCTCCCGGCGACATCAAGGGCAACGATCCCGACCAGAAGTGGAAGGTCGCCCGCCCGTATTGAGGGCTCCAGACCGCGCGGCCTGACGCACGTCCGCCCTTCGGGTCGCCAGTCGAACCCAGCACTTCTGCCGATCCGGCTTGAACGGGCACCCATCCTGCGGCGACCAATGCACGCCGGTCCCATGAGGGATCCGGCGGCGTCGCCATGCGTTGGCCGCCCTGTTCTCCTGCCCTCTCCTCGGAGCCTGTCATGTCCGGCTGGATCGTCCTCGGCATCCTCGTCATTCTCGTGCTGTTCGCCTTCGGCGCCTACAACCGGCTGGTGGCCCTGAGCCAGCGCGTCGGCCAGGCCTTTGCCGACATCGACGTCCAGCTCAAGCTGCGCCACGACCTGATCCCAAACCTGGTCGAGACCGTGAAAGGCTATGCCGCGCATGAGCGGGGCACGCTGGACGAGGTCATCAAGGCCCGCAACGCGGCCATTTCGGCCCAGGGCCCGGCCCAGGTTTCCGCCGCGGAAGGCCAGCTCTCCGGGGCGCTGGGACGGCTGATCGCCCTGTCCGAGGCCTATCCGGACCTCAAGGCCAACGCCAATTTCCAGCAGCTCGCCGGCGAGCTGTCCGACATCGAGAACAAGATCGCCGCCAGCCGCCGCTTCTTCAACAATGCGGTCCAGGAATACAATACCGGCATCCAGCAGCTGCCCGCGGCGCTGTTCGCCGGCACCTTCGGCTTCACCCGCAAGGACTTCTTCGATCTCGGCACCAGCCGGGCCGAGGTCGAGACCGCGCCGAGCGTCAAGTTCTGAGCCAGCGCCCTCGCGCCTGAAGGGCCCGACGCCATGGCCGCCTACGGTCTCTACACCCACATCGCGTCGAACAAGACCCGTTCGATGCTGCTGCTCGGCGGCCTGTTCCTGCTGATCTACGTGCTGGTGTTCGCCGGCGCGCTGATCGCGGAGGTCATGATCAACGGCAATGGCAGCGTCGCCTATTACATGCACGCCGCCACGCGCGACCTGGTCAAGGCCCTGCCCTGGGCCACGCTCGCAGCGGCGGCCTGGATCGTGATCGCCTATTTCTTCCACCAGAAGATGATCGACGCCGTCACGGGCGGCGAGGCCGTGACCCGCCAGGAGCAGCCGCGGCTGTACAATCTGCTCGAGAACCTCTGCATCTCGCGCGGCATCACGATGCCGCAGCTGAAGATCATGGACAGCCCGGCGCTAAACGCCTTCGCCACCGGCCTCAACCCGCGGCAATATTCGGTCACGGTCACCACCGGCCTGCTCGCGGCCCTGGATGACCAGGAGATCGAGGCGGTGCTCGGCCACGAGCTGACCCATATCCGCAACGGCGACGTCCAGCTGATGGTGGTGGCCGTGATCATCGCCGGCGTGGTCGGCTTCTTCGGCGAATTGTTCTTCCGCCTGTTCACCAACATGAGCTGGGGCGGCGGCTGGGGCCGCTCGTCCTCCTCCTCCTCCTCCTCGTCCGATTCCGACCGCAAGGGCTCCGGCGGCGGTGCGATCATCGTGGTGATCATCGCGGTGGTGCTGATCGTGCTGGCCTGGCTGCTGTCCCAGGTCGTCAAGCTAGCCTTGTCGCGCACCCGGGAGTATCTGGCCGACGCCGGCGCGGTCGAGCTGACCAAGAACCCGGACGCCATGATCAGCGCATTGCGCAAGATCGAGGGCCGCGGCGAGCTGCCCGGCGCGACCTCCGCGGTGATGGAATTGTGCGTCGACAATCCGCGCGAGGGCTTTGCCGACCTGTTCGCCACCCACCCTTCGGTCGATGCCCGCGTCCAGGCGCTGATCAAGTTCGCCGGCGGCCATGACCCGGGCCCGCTGGCGCTGCCGTCCGAGACCGCCGCCACGGACGCCGAACCGGCGGACGAGACTGCCCCACCGCCACTGCCCCCCGAGGGGCCCTGGGGCCATGCGGAAGCCCCGAACGCCTCGCCCGCTCCGGCCGACGCGCCTCAGGGGCCCTGGAGCACCCCGGCCTCCGGTCCCTGGGGTCGGCATTGATCCCGAAGCTAGAGGCACGAATCGCGCACCGATCGCGGAGCGCGCGCAGCCGTCCTGCCACTTCTTCTCAACTCCATCCGAGCCGGAGCGGAGAATCCGGCAGGAAGGCTCTCGATTGCTCCGGCCCGTTGGGACGAAGGCGCAAATTTCCCCCGTCCCGTGCTGCAATGAATTTGAATTCTCCAGCGTTTCTGCCATGTTCGCGCCCAAAGCAGAATGCAATGCGCCGGCCCCCTGGCCGGCCTCAGGGCTGAAGGACTTTCCATGGCGAAACCGGCAGTGGTTGTGGTGGGCGCGGACAAGGGCGGGGTCGGCAAGACCACGGTGTCGCGGACGTTGCTCGATTATTTCAGCGCCAACAACGTCCCCACCCGGGCGTTCGACACCGAGCATCCGCGCGGCACCCTGAAGCGCTTCCACCCCGAGATCACCGAGATCGTCGACATGAACTCGACGCCGGACCAGATGAAGATCTTCGACACCCTGAGCGCGGTGGCGCCGTCGGTGACCGTAATCGACGTCCGCGCCGGCCTGATGTCGCCCACCCTCGCCGCGCTCCGCGACATTGGTTTCCTCGATGCCGCCCGCTCCGGTCAGATCACTTTCGCGGTGTTCCACATCCTGGGCTCCTCGATCGCCTCGCTCGACGAGATCGCCGAGACGGCGAGCTATATGATCGGCGCGAAATATTTCCTGGTGAAGAACTTCATCAACAACACCAGCTTCTTCGAGTGGGACCAGTCGACCTACAATTCCTACTTCCACCGCATCAAGGATGCGACCGAGCTGACCATCCCGAAGCTCAACGAAATGGCGTTCGAGCAGGTCGAGGTCGCCTCTGTGCCGTTCCTCAAATTCGTCGCCAACAAGGGCCCGCGCGACGAGGCGGCCAACTACTCCTTCGTGCTGCGCGGCTATGTCCGGCACTGGCTCGCCAACGTCTGGAGCGAGTACGACCGCATCAAGCTGACCGACATCGTCGGCTCGACCAAGGCGGCGCCGCCGCGGCCGGCCGGGGAAAAATAGTACCTCCGTGAATGATGGGGCTTTATCGCAAGCACGTTTGACCTGATATAGGTTGGATGCCCGCGACGCCCGTCTACATCGTCTGCTCGCCCCGGCCGCAGTCCGGGAAGACGCTGCTCGCGCGCGTGCTGAGCGAGTTCCTGCTGCTCAAGAACGGCCAGGTGCTCGCCTTCGACGTGACCCTGCGCGAGCCGTCGCTGCTCGATTTCCTGCCCCAGGTCACGGAAACCGCGACCATCGAGGACACCTACGGCAAGATCCAGCTGATGGACCGGGTGATCCTCAACGACGGCATCCCGAAGGTGATCGACCTCGGCTACTACTCGTTCGACGAGTTCTTCAAAATGTCCGAACAGATCGGCTTTTTGAAGGAGGCCGCACGGCGGAACGTGGTCCCGATCGTGCTGTACTGCGCCGAGGGCGACCGCGTCTCGATGCGCTCCTATGACGCCCTGCGGCGCCAGATCCCGAAGGCCCAGCTGATCGTGGTCGAGAACGATCACGTGCTGCGCGAGGAGCTGCCCCAGCTGTACAGCCGCAGCAAGCATCTGAAGATCGCAGCGCTGCCGGCGTTCCTGAAGACCTATATCGAGCGCTACTCGTTCTCCTTCACCGGCTACCTGCGCCAGGAGCGCGATCCGTCGACCGAGCTCTATCAATGGATCCGGCGCAATTATTATGCGCTGCGTGAGATCGAGACCGAACTCCTGATGCAGCGCTCCTGACGCTCCCTAGACTAGATGAGCGTCTCCTGAGAATCGGTCGTTTCCATGCCGAGTTCTCGCCGTCCCCACCGCTGTCATGCTCCGCGAAAGCGGGGCATCCAGTACTCCGCGGCAGAAGAAAGTCACCGAGACGTCACGGCGTACTGGATCGTCCGCTTTCGCGGACGATGACAGCCGGGGTTACATGATCAATGTGCCAGGACTTCAGAAGCGCTCGTCTAGTGGCCCTCGAACGAGATCAGCGTGCGCACGGGCACGTCGAGCGCCCGCAACTTGGCGGCGCCGCCGAGATCCGGCAGGTCGATGATGAAGCAGGCCGCCACCACCGTGGCGCCGATCTGCCGCAGCAGCTTCACCGCGCCTTCGGCCGTGCCGCCGGTGGCGATGAGGTCGTCGACCAGGATCACGCGCTCGCCCGGCTGCACCGCGTCGACATGCATCTCCATCTCGTCGGTGCCGTATTCCAGCGCATAGGACATGCTGACCGTCTTGTGCGGCAGCTTGCCCTTCTTGCGGATCGGCACGAAGCCGGCCGAGACCTGATGCGCCACCGCGCCGCCAAGGATGAAGCCGCGCGCCTCGATGCCCGCGACCTTGTCGATCTTCGACCCGGCCCACGGATGCACCAGCTCGTCCACCGCGCGGCGGAACGCGCGCGCGTCCGCCAGCAGGGTCGTGATGTCCCGGAACAGGATGCCCGGCTTCGGATAGTCCGGAATGGTGCGGACCGTGTTCTTGATGTCCAGATCGAACGTCATCGTGCTCTCATCCATTTTATCTGCTGCCGTCATTCCTAGCGAAGCGACGTGTCCGCCGAAGCCCGCTGGGCGAAGGCGGAAGCAATCCAGGGCCACGAAAACAACTCTGGATCGCTTCGTCGCTCGCGCTCCTCGCGATGACGGCAACCACCTGTTACCCCGGCTGATTGAGCCGGAACGCATTCTCCACGATCCTCAACCCCACGGCATCGCCGAGCGACATCAGCGATTCCGGATGGAACTGAACGCCACCCACCGGCAGCGTCTTGTGCTCGATCGCCATGGCCACGCCATCCTCGGTCGCCGCCGTGACGGTCAGCACCTCCGGCATGCTGTCGCGCTCGACGAACAGCGAATGATAACGGCCGATGACGATCTCGTTCGGCAGCCCCTGCATCAGCCGCCCGCCGCGCACCTGGACCCGCGACGGCCGTCCATGCGCGGGCTGCGCGAGCTGGCCGAGCTGGCCGCCAAAATACTCGCCCATCGCCTGCACGCCGAGGCACACGCCGAAGATCGGCAGCTTCTTGGCGAGCGCCGCGTCGATGGTGGTCGAAATCTTGAAGTCCTCCGGGCGGCCCGGCCCCGGCGACAGCACGATCAGGTCCCAGCTGCGCTCGGCCAGCATCTTGAGCGCATGGACGTAACGCACCACGGTGACGTTGGCGCCGACCTGGCGGAAATAGTCGGCCAGCATGTGCACGAAGGAGTCGTCGTGGTCGATCAGCAGCACGTTCTTGCCGGAGCCTGTCGCGTCCGGCGCGGTCGACGACAGCGGCTTCGGCGGATCGCCGCGCAGCGCCTGGAACAGCGCCGCCGCCTTGACCTGGCACTCGCGATCCTCGGCCGCGGGATCGGAATCGAACAGACAGGTGGCGCCGACGCGGACCTCGGCAAGCCCGTCCTTCATGCGGATGGTGCGGATGGTCAGACCGGTGTTGATCGAGCCATCGAAGTTCACCGCGCCGATCGCGCCGGCATACCAGCGCCGCGGCGAGCGCTCGTTGTCCTCGACGAACTGCATCGCCCACAGCTTTGGCGCGCCGGTCACGGTGACGGCCCAGGCATGAGTGAGGAACGCGTCGAGCGCGTCGAAGCCCGGCCGCAGCATGCCCTCGACATGGTCGACGGTGTGGAACAGCTTCGAGTAGGTCTCGATCTGCCGGCGCGCCAGCACCTTGATGGTGCCGGGCACGCAGATGCGCGCCTTATCGTTGCGATCGACGTCGGTGCACATGTTGAGCTCGAACTCGTCCTTCTCCGAGTTCAGGAGCTGGCGGATCTGCTCGGCATCGCCGATGGCGTCGCGGCCGCGCGCGATGGTGCCGGAGATCGGGCAGGTCTCGACGCGGCGGCCGTCGGAGCGCACGAACATTTCCGGCGAGGCCGAGACGAGAAACTCGCCGTCGCCGAGATTCATCAGCGCGCCATAGGGCGACGGGTTGATGCGGCAGAGCCGCTGGAACACTTCGGCCGGCGAGCGCTCGCACGGCTCGGCGAACAGCTGGCCGGGCACCGCCTCGAACAGGTCGCCGCGGGCGAACGCCGCGCGCGCCCTCTCGACCGTCGCCTGGTACTCGCCGGGCGCGTGGTCGGCAAACCCCTGGCGCGGCTCCTTCAGATAGACGCTCGCATCGGTGTCGCGCGGCAGGCCTGACGTCGACTGGCCGTTCCAGGAAAAATCGTAGGACAGCACCACGCCGCGGCCGGTGGCGCGGTCATAGGCCAGCAGGCGGTCCGGCACGTAGAGCACGATGTCGCGCTGGTCCTTCTCGCGCGGCCGCTTCTGTTCGAGGTCCTCGATCTGAAATACGAGGTCGTAGGCGAAGGCGCCGAACAGGCCGAGCAGCGGATCGTCATTGGCCGCGAGCGCCGCGATCATCGCCCGCACCAGCGACATCACGCTGGCGCGCCGCGTCCGCTGGTCCTCCTCGACCGGCGCCGGGCCGCGGACGATGTGGCCGGCCAGCCGCGCCGGCGACGCCGCGGTGATGACCACGCACGGCTCGCGCAGCATATCCTTCAGGAACGCGATCAGCACTTCGCCGCGGCGGTTCAGCGCCTGCAACGTGAAGTCGGTGCCCTTGGTCTCCAGCACCAGCGGCGGGTCGGCGAAGCCGAGGTCGAAGCTCTCGTAGCGGCCGGGCACGGTGGTGCCGGAGGACAGCACCACGCCGCGGCGGCGGTCCAGCAGGTCGATCAGGTCGTCCAGCCGGCTGGCGCCGCCGGAAAACTGCTCGACGGCGCGCGTGATCGCGAGCCCGCTGGATGTGCGGTAGTCGCTGCGGGCCGGAAGGGCGAAAACGGTCCTGTTCATGGGGTCCTCTTGGGCGTCCTCTTACGGAATTTGCCGAGGAAACGCCACACAGGACCAACCGGAAGCCGCCGCTGCGTGGCGGCCCCTCTGCGATCGAATGTCAAATGAATCGCACCGGCCACCTTTTACAAGGTGCGCCACCAGAGACGGGCTGGGCGGACAGGGGTGCTCATGACGCGGAACTGACCACGGCGGGAGGCCGTGGTCAAGGGCGGCGGGGACACAGGTGGGGACGCCGCTGGTGCTTCCGCGGTCGTCACTCCGCTCATCAGGCCGGTATTGAAGCCGAGAAGCAAAGCCCTGCTGATTTTCACCGGCGTCATGCCCGCGCAGGCGGGCATCCAGTATTCCACCAGCGCTGCGGCTCATGTCGATGGGCCTCGGCGTACTGGATCCCCGCCTTCGCGGGGATGACAGTTGAACATGGAGAAGCATTCTCGCGACACACGGCCCGAGTCATGATCATCAACACCGCCCTCTCCAAGTCGAGGGCGCAGGGAAGGCCGGGCATCGGCTGATGCCCGTGGCCCGCCTGCAGCAAAAAAGCAGGCGGCAGTCACCACAGGTCAGCCGGACGACCGGCCTTCCCTGCGCGATGGTCTGACGGATTATACGCATTCTCCCCGGGGACCGGGCTGTCTTGCCCCCGTGACCGGCGGATCATCATCACCACCAGCGTAGCCTCAGCGTCGGGAGGCCAGGACCATGCGACTTCACCGTGCGCGCCCGCCGTTCGTCCGCACGGCAGGAGCCATGCTGCGACGTGACGCGCCCACCGCATCTCCACCCCGCGTCTCGTGACGATCGCGATACGGCGTGCTGGGGTCGACGTGGATGCCCGGGACGAGCCCGGGCATGACGGAGTAACTAACTGGCAGGATCGTTCGTCGCAGCCGTCCCGTCCTACAGCAGCCCGCGCGCGGCCTGCTTAAGATGCGCGGCAATCGCGTCGCGGGCTTCGGGTGAGGCGACGCTGCGGGCCATCGTCACGCCGCCCGAGAGCAGCGCCATCAGCGCCCAGGCCTTTTGCAGCCGGGCGTCGTCGCTCGCTCCCTGGAGCCCTGTTGCGATCTGCCGGGCGACCCGGTCGAGCGCGGCACCGTAGCTGGCCCTGATGGCCTCGCTGGCGCGGGTGACGTCCGGGGTCAGGCTCTGCAGGCCGCAGCTCGCATCCAGCGCGCAAGTGAGGCGCTCACCGAGATAGAAGGCGATGAAGGCCTCGGCCCAGCGGGCGCCCTGCTCCGCCTGAAGGGCTGCGATGCCCGCTCTGAGATCCTCGAGCCCGGCCAATGCGGCGGTTTCGAACGCCGCGTCTTTCGATTTGAAATGACCATAGAACGCGCCGGAGGTGACGCCGGCCTCCTTGGCCAGAGCGTCGACGCCGATCCCGCCATAGCCGAGCCGACGAAATCCGCGCCCCACGGCCTCCAGCAATTTTTCCCTGGCTTCCTGCTTGTGCTCGGCACGGTACCGCATCTGGCGTCCTTCATAGCGATCGTTATTTTACGATTGACCAATAACGATCGTTATTCTATTGAGAGATCACGGTCGTTATATAATGACCGCCGGCCCGCGGACAACCGCCACAGGGCGAGCACAGGAGGAGTCATGCCGATCAGTCTCACACTCACCGACGGCGTCATCGCCGCCGACAAGGCGCCGATCGCGGTCGCGCGGATTACGGAATCATTCCTGAGACATCATGGTCTCGCAGGAAACAGACTCATGACCGCGAACGTCACGGCCCATCTGAACATCCTGCCGAAGGGCCAGACCTTCGCCGGCGGCCAACCGGTCGATGGCGCCTGGATCGAGACCAAGACGCCGTCGTTCGCGCTCGCCAGCCACGACATCCAGACGGCGTTCTTCGGTGAAGCCACCGACATTCTGCATGACCTCTCCGGCGGGACGCTGGCCAGGGACCGGATCTGGTCCAACGGCGTCCATGCCGTCGACGGCAGCTGGAATCTGAACGGCAGGCCGATGACCAACGAAGCGCTTGTGGCGGCCGTCACCGCGGGCTGACGCCAGGGAGATATCAAGGCAGGCGCGGCCGCTACGGCATCGTGCGGTAGCGGCCCGCTTTCAGAAGCGCATTGATCACGCGATCGAGCTCTTCCGCCTGCAGGAAGGGCTCAAGGTCGCCGCCGCCGGGCAACCAGTTCCGGCTGCCCCGCGCTGCAGCTCAGGCCGCGGCGCTGGTCGCCAGGGCCTGGGCCTCGGCGGCGGCGCGGGCCATGCTCGAAGACATTTCGTTCGTCACCGTGCTCTGCTCCTCGACCGCGGCCGCGGTCGAGGTGACGTATTCGCTGACATTGGTGATCGCCTGCTTGATGGAGCCGAGCGCCGTCACGACGTCTCCGGAGATGCCGGTGAGGTTATCGATTTCCTGGGCGATCTTGTCGGTGGCCTGCTTGGCCTGGTTGGCGAGGCTCTTGACCTCGGATGCGACCACGGCGAAGCCGCGGCCGGCTTCGCCGGCGCGCGCGGATTCGATGGTCGCGTTCAGCGCCAGCAGATTGATCTGCCCGGTGATGTTGTTGATCATCTCGACGATGCCGCTCATGGCCTGGGCCGCGTCCGAAAGGCGCTGCGCCTGGCCATCCGCGGCCGCGACCTGCCCCACGGCCCCGATGGCCGTCTCCCGCGACTTGGTCATCGCTTCCGAAATCTCGCGCACCGACGCATTCAGCTCCTCCGAGCCGGCCGCGACGGATTCCATCATCGCACGGACACGCTCGTTGCCCATCCGCACCAGCACCTGGCGGGTGACGTCGGTTGCGTACTTCACCACCTTGAACGGCTTGCCGTTCAGGTCGAGGATCGGGTTGTAGGACGCCTGGATGTAGACCTCCTTGCCGCCCTTGCCGATCCGCTTGTATTCGGCGGCCTGATATCGACCCCTGTTCAGATCCGCCCAGAACTCACGATATGCGGCGCTCTCGCGTTCCGACGGCTCGACGAACATGCTGTGGTGCTTGCCCTTGATCTCGGCCAGGGTGTAGCCGAGCGCATGCAGGAAATTGTCATTGGCTGAGATGATCGTCCCGTCCATGTTGAACTCGATCACGGCCTGCGACTTGCCGATGGCATCGATCTGCCCGGCGAGATCGGCGTTCCTCAGCTTTTGCTCGGTGACATCAGTTGCGAACTTGACGACGCCGAACGGCTTGCCGGTGGCGTCGAGCATCGGGTTGTAGGTGGCGAGAATCCAGACCTCCTTGCCGCCCTTCCCGATCCGCTTGTATTCACCGCTTTGATAGGCGCCGCGGTTCAGGGCCGCCCAGAACTCGCGATAGGCCGCGCTGTCGCGCGCCGACGGCTCCATGAACATGCTGTGATGCCGGCCCTGGATCTCGTCGAGACGGTAACCCAGCGCATCGCAAAAATTCTGGTTGGCCGTCACGATGGTGCCGTCGAGCTTGAACTCGATCACGGCCTGGGCGCGATCGATGGCCTCGATCTTCGAGGCGTCGGCCATGCCGCGCAGCTTCTTGGCCGTGATGTCGGTGGCGAATTTCACGACCCTCACCGGCTTGCCATTGTCGCCGAGAACAGGGTTGTAGGACGCCTCGATCCAGACCTCACGGCCGTCCTTGGCGATCCGCTTGAACTCGGCCGCCTGGAATTCGCCGCGGTTGAGCGCCGCCCAGAACTCGCGATAGGCCGCGCTCTCGCGCTCCGCCGGGGACACGAACATGCTGTGGTGCTTGCCCTGGATCTCCGCGAGACGATATCCCAGCGCATCGCAAAAATTCTGGTTCGCGGTGATGATGGTGCCGTCGAGATTGAACTCGATCACGGCTTGGGAGCGGCTGAGCGCATCGACGATCGCCTGCGCGTGACCCTTGGCTGAACTGCGGCCGAACGTTTTCTCTTCCTCGATCGGGCGCTTCCAGTTCCGGCTCGGGGGGCGCCGCGTCAACATCCCGAGCCTCGCAAGCTCAGGGGGCGATGAAGCGGCTGGCAGCGCGCTTCGACCCGGAGCGGTTAGGGACCCTATTTGAATCGATTTATCGAAATATTTGTCCGATCTCCGACAGAATGGCCAAATTTTGCCGTCGCCATTAAGTCGATGGAAATCAACATCCCGCCCGTCTGCCGGTTGAGCTGCAAAAACGGTACGCTGATGCAGCGCATGATGACCGCCAGCCCCGCAAAAGGCAGGCCCATTCACTCGCGGTCCCTGTCTTGATCAGGCCAGTAAGACTACGGAGACACAGAGTCACACCATGGAACATTGCGGCTCCTTGACTCGGATTCACGAAACGCCGACCTTCCTCAGCATCGCCTTTCGCAACGGCTCGGATTTGCAATCAAGCGAAGCCGGCGTCTCGTGAGGTCAAGGACCAGGCGGGGACTGATTGCGCGACCTCTCATATCTCGATCGCTATCCGCTGTTTCGATCACGAGACAGCGAGTTCGTGCGCGATCACATGATCCGCGTCTACGGCGTCGACCGTTTCGAAAGCCACGACGCCAGTTTCGGCGCCGAAGCCAACCTCGCGCAGCTGAAGGTCACGGGCCTCGCGTTCTGTGGATATGATGGTGCGACGTCGGTTGCGTTTCCGGAATCGACGATCATCAGGCAGTTCTTTTCGATCCGGGGAACGGCAAGGTATCGGCTCGGCGGCGTGGATCACACGATTGCGGCGTGGAGCCCCCTCGTATCCGGACATTCGAAGCTGGATCTCGAATTTCCAGCAGGTTATCGCCAGCTGGTGCTGAGGGTCGAGGCCGCACCGCTGCAACGCCTGCTGCAGGCCATCCTTGGCGACGACGGCGATCGCGCATTGAGCTTCGAGGACGACGACACGCCGGACCCGACGGTGATGGGCTTCGTTCGCCAGGATGTCTTCAGGGCCGCGGACGAGTTGCAGAAATTCGGGCAGAACTACTCCCCCGTGGCGATCACCGAGCTCGAGCGAAGCCTGATGACCCGGCTGCTACTGGCTCATCGGCACAATTTCAGCAACGAACTGCACATCGCCCCGCCGCGCGCCAACCGCGCCATCGTCGACCTCGTCGAGTCGTATATCGAGGCGCATTGGGACGAGCCGCTCGACATGCAGAAGATCGCCGCCATGACCCATGTGAGCGTGAGGTCGATCTTCCGGGAGTTTTCGGAAGCAGGACGGGGATCGCCGGGCCAGTTCGTCAAGCGCGTGCGACTGCGGCGCGCGTCGGAGCTGCTTGGAATGCCAGATGAAGCCACGAGCGTTGTCTCCGTCGCCTTCAAATGCGGCTTTGGCAATCTTGGCCGGTTCGCCTCGGATTATCGCAGCGCAATGGGCGAGCTGCCCTCGGAGACGCTGCGAAAGGCGCGCAGCAGGCAGGGACATCCCGCCACGGACGATCTCGATTCCAGCGAGTCGTAGATCATGATGCGTTTCGGCGGAAACGCATCATGATCTTATCTCTTTTTGTTTGAGCATGATCTTTCGGAAAACCGGTTTCCACTTTTCCGGATCATGCTCTAGCGGCGCCAGGCCCCTGCCCGGCCGACTACGCCTGCTCCGCCGGCTTCTTCAGCCCCAGCTCGGCAAACTTCAGCTCCGTTGCCACCACCGCGCTCTCATACACCTCGCCGCGCTCGACGAAGTAGTTGAAATAGCCGGCCGGCGTCTCCGGCTGGATCTCGACCAGGTCGACGCTCTTGTATTTCGGATCGGTGATGACGCCCGCCGCGATCAGGTCGTTGATGCGCTTGAGCGCGTCGACCTCGGCCTTGTAGCCGACCGAGAACCACATCTCGTACGTCCAGTCCTGCACCTCGAACCAGTTTTGCGGCACTTCACCCTGCCATCCCCCAGCGAGCGGGCGGACGGCGAAGATGCGGTCGAAGCCGTGCAGCTCGGAGACGATGCAGGCGCGGTGATAGGCCCCGTCCATCTGTCCCTCGGGCAGCTTGGCGAAGCCGTACAGCGACAGCCACAGCGCCGCCTTGATCGCCTCCGGCGTGATCGGGCGTATCGTGCGCTCGGCCGAAACGTCGGAGGCGTAGCGGCGGTCGCGCTTGGCCGCCGACTGCCGCGCCTTTGCGCCATGGGCGTTGGGAATCGACTTCTCCGAGGGCAGCAGCGCCCGCGCGGCGTCGTTGCCATAGAGGCAGCCGGTGCCGGTCTCGGGATCGTAGGTGTTGAACACGACGCCGATCGGGGTGCCGTTCAGCGTCTCCGCGGCGTGCATGAAATCAGCCTCGCTGCGCACCGGGACATATTGCTGGGCCGGCAGCAGCCGGTCGGCAATCACGTTGAACGGTCCGTCGCGCCAGTCCGGCCACGAGACGAACCGCGTCAACGCCTCCGCATAGGCCGGCCGAAACACACCGGGATAGCCGAACATCACGGTGCGCAGCTGCGAGGTGGGATCACGGAGACGATCCGAAGAGATCAGCTGGTCGCGCAGGTCCAGCCCCTGCAACCACGCCGACAGCACCAGGATCTGGCCAGAGGTCGCCGTGACCAGATCGGGGGTGACGCCCCAGGCGCGGGCGGTGTCGAGGAAGCCGGCGCCATGGGCGTTCAAGCCGCCCAGCCCGGCCAGCGCAAAGGCCACACGCACGGCTCTCTCCGTCAGCATAAGGACCTGATGATGCTACCTCAGATTGCTTTTGCAATGCAACGGGGCAGCCCCCACCGTTCGTCTTGCGAACACGCGGCAGCGCCTGCGAACATGATCACCGGGCGAATCCCCGCAAATCAACGGTGATTCGCGGGCATATGACGTCGGCGAGAGGCGAAAAAAAACTGCAGCTGCCGGCTGTGACCGCCATCACAACCTCATGTTGCGCGCGTGCGCACAGCCGTTTTCACCTATCCGCGGTTGCTCTGAGCCCAAAAAGTTACATAACTTGGCTCGGCACGAGGGCAACACTGTTGTCAATCTGCAATAGTGTGGCAATGATTGGTTAACCATATTGAATTACCTTGGTTAACATGGCTCGCGGCAAACAGCCTTCCGTGTCGCATGCGCTCCCGAAGCAGCAGACGCTGCTCGATTGCTTCCTCGAAGCGCAGGCGAAGAGGACGAAGCGTCGACGGCGCTCCGCCGACGGGGCGGCCAGCGCGGTCTCTGCGGATCCGACGAACAACGGTTCGGTCGGCGACGAGACTGAGCCCCTGCCGACCGACGCCGAGACCGCCCGCGCGGTCTGACCCGCGCGGTTCGGTCGTTCGGCGCGAATCCCTCAGATCATCCGAGATGCTTGTGGAAGAACGCCGTGGCGCGGCCCCAGGCGAGTTCGGCCGCGGCGCGATCGTGCACCGTCATGCGCTGCTCGTTCACGAAGGCATGCTCGGCGTCGTAGCGATACAGCTCGAGCGATTTGCCCGCGGCTTGCATCGCTTTCTCGAAACCGTCCACCAGCGCCGGCGTGCACCAATCGTCCTTGTTGGCGAAATGCGCCTGTAGCGGAATCTTGACGTCGGCGGGCTTGGCCGCCTGCTCCGGCGGAATGCCGTAGAACACCACGCCGGCGGTGAGCTCGTCGATCCGGGTGGCGCCGATGATCGTCACCGCGCCGCCGAGGCAGAAGCCGGTGAGTCCGACCTTGGCACCGTTGCGCGCCAGATATTGCGCGGCGCCGCGCACGGTCTGGGTGGTCGCATCCATGAAGTCGAGCGAGTTCATCTCGCGCCCCGCGGCGTCCGTGTCGTGATACGGCACCACGGTGCCCTTGTAGAGATCGGGCGCCAGGGCATTGAAGCCGGCCAGCGCGAAGCGGTCGCACATCCCCTTGATCTGGTCCTGCAGGCCCCACCATTCCTGGATGACGACGACGCCCGGCGCATCGGCCTTTGCCGCCTTGGCGAGATAGCCCTTGGCCTCCTGGCCGTCGGGGCGCTTGAAGCTGATCAGGGTGCCCATGTGGTCCTCCGTCGTTTCTGATTGGGAATTGGGCATGCGGTTTACCGCAAATCCCGTGACGGTGCGACAACAGGCGCGCCAGCTTCGCTCGAACGTGAGCGCAGCGGCCGTTCTCCCCTGATACTCGGTCATTCCGGGGCGCCCGAAGGGCGAGCCCGGAATCCATAACCACGACTGACGATGAGGATCCGGAATCGGCGTGACGCTGTTCTTCGCCACGTGCCGGCCTGTGGATATGGATTCCGGGCTCGCGCTCCGCGCGCCCCGGAATGACGGAGAGAGTGCGCTTGTGGCTCGGAAGCTTCCGGCTGGAGGCGGCTACGCGCACTACACCGGCATCGCGCGCGGCGCGAACAGGATCACGGCCATACCGGCGAGGCAGATCAACGCGCCGGTGACGTCCCAGACATCCGGGCGATGGCCTTCGACCAGCCAGCCCCAGAGCAGCGCCGCGGCGATGTAGATGCCGCCATAGGCGGCATAGGCGCGGCCGGCGAGCGGGCTGTCGGCGATGGTGAGCAGCGCGGCGAATCCGGCCAACGCGGCGATTCCAGGCAGCAGCCACAGCGGCGACTGGCCGAGGCGCAGCCAGGACCAGAACGCGAAGCAGCCGGCGATCTCGAGAACGGCGGCGCCGGCGAAGGCCAGCAGCGAGGACATCCGGTGAACTCCCCTATGACGGCTTCGCTCGGGCAACAAAAAAGCCCCCGGAGGGGCTTTTCCGTCGCGTCGACTCGTTGCGCCGCTCAGTGCGCGGCGGCCCAGACACGCTTCTTGGTGAAGTACATCAGGCCGGCGAAGATGATCAGGAAGATGAAGACCTGGTAGCCGAGGCGCTTGCGGGCTTCCATGTGCGGCTCGGCGGTCCACATCAGGAAGGTCGCGACGTCGTGGGCGTACTGGGCGACGGTCGTGGGCGAGCCGTCGTCATAGGTCACCTGGCCGTCCGAAATCGGCTTCGGCATCTTGATCGCGTGGCCGGGGAAGTACTTGTTGTAGTACGAGCCTTCCGGAATGGTCACGCCGTGCGGCGGGTTGTCTTCATAGCCCTGCAGCAGCGCGTTGATATAGTTCGGGCCCTGCTCCTGGAACTGGGTGAAGAAGTCGATGATGAACCAGGGGAAGCCGCGCTTGTAGGAACGGGCCTTGGCGATCAGCGACAGGTCGGGCGGAGCGGCGCCGCCATTGGCGGCACGCGCGGCCTGCTCGTTCGGGAACGGCGACGGGAAGTAGTCCGCCGGGCGGCCCGGACGCTCGAACATGTCACCGGCGTCGTTCGGACCGTCCTTGACCTTGTACTCGGCCGCAAAAGCCGCCGCCTGGGCCGGCGAGTAGCCGGGACCGCCGGGCTCGGCGAGGTTGCGGAACGCCACATATTGCAGCGAATGGCAGTTCGAGCAGACTTCCTTGTAGACCTTGAGGCCCCGCTGCACGGCGCCGCGATCGAAGGTGCCGAACGGACCGGCAAACGACCACTTGGCCGACGGCGGGTTCTCCTGCCCTTCGCTGGCACGGGCGTCGCTCATGCCGCCGGCGAGCAGCGACACCGCCGCGACCAGCGCGATCACCGTCGAGACCATCGGCGCCGCCTTGCGGCCGGACTTCGCCAGCACGTCGTCGGCGATCGAGTTCGGCAGCGGCCGCGGCGTCTCGATGCGGGCGAGCAACGGCAGCACGATCAGGAAGTAGGCGAAGTACAAGACCGTCAGGATGCGGCCGAGCACGACGTAGACGCCCTCCGGCGGCTGGGCGCCGAGATAGCCGAGGCCGATGCAGACGATGAAGAAGATCCAGAAGAACTGCTTGCCGAGCGGCCGGTACTTGTTCGAGCGGGTCTTGGCCGAGTCGAGCCAGGGCAGGAACACCAGCACGATGATCGCGGCGAACATCGCCACGACGCCGGCCAGCTTGTTCGGAATCGAGCGCAGGATCGCGTAGAACGGCAGGTAGTACCATTCGGGCACGATGTGCGCCGGCGTCACCGCCGGGTTGGCCGGAATGTAGTTGTCGGCCTCGCCGAGATAGTTCGGCATGTAGAAGATGAACCAGGAATAGAAGATCAGGAAGCAGGTGACGCCGAAGAAGTCCTTGATCGTCGCGTACGGCGTGAACGGCACCATGTCCTTCTCGGTCTTCGGCTCGACGCCGGCCGGGTTGTTCTGCCCGGCGACGTGCAGCGCCCAGACGTGCAGCACGACCACGCCGGCGATCAGGAACGGCAGCAGATAGTGAAGCGCGAAGAAGCGGTTCAGGGTGGGATTGCCGACGGAGTAGCCGCCCCACAGCAGGGTCACGATGCTCTCGCCGAAATAAGGCACGGCCGAGAACAGGTTGGTGATGACGGTGGCGCCCCAGAAGCTCATCTGGCCCCACGGCAGCACGTAGCCCATGAAGCCCGTGGCCATCATCAGGAGATAGATGATGACGCCGAGGATCCAGAGCACCTCGCGCGGCGCCTTGTATGACCCGTAATAGAGGCCGCGGAACATGTGGATGTAGACGGCGAGGAAGAACATCGACGCGCCGCAGGCATGCATGTTGCGCAGCAGCCAGCCGTAATTCACGTCGCGGACGATCAGCTCGACCGACTTGAAGGCGAGGTCGGCGTGCGGCGTATAGTGCATCGCCAGGATGACGCCGGTCAGGATCTGCACGCCCAGCATCATCGAGAGGATGGCGCCGAACGTCCACCAGTAGTTCAGGTTCCGCGGCGTCGGATAGGCAACGAAGGACGAGTGGACCAGGCCGATGATGGGGAGTCGCTGCTCGAACCACTTCAAGGCGGGATGGCTCGGCTGGTAGTCAGAAGGTCCACTCATGATGCGTTCCTGAAAGAATTATCTTGCACGATCGAGCTTGAGCTTGCGGGCGTAACGTCCGCTCAGCCGATCTGGATCTTGGTGTCGGAAACGAACTGATAGGGCGGGACGGGCAGGTTCAGCGGCGCCGGTCCCTGGCGGACGCGACCCGACGCATCGTATTGCGAGCCGTGGCACGGGCAGAAGAAGCCGTCGTAATTGCCTTCATGCGCGATCGGGATGCAGCCGAGATGGGTGCAGATGCCGATCACGACCAGCCACTGCTCGTGGCCGTCCTTGGTGCGCGACTGGTCGGTCGCCGGATCGATCAGGCTCGAGACCGGGACGGCGCGAACCTCCTCGACCTGCTTCTTGGTGCGGTGGGAGATGTAGATCGGCTTGCCGCGCCAGAACACCTTGATGTCCTGACCTTCGGCCACCGGCGTGAGGTCGACCTCGATCGGCGCACCGGCCGCGATGGTCGAGGCATCGGGATTCATCTGGGAGATGAAGGGCCACAGGGCGGCCACACCACCGACCGCTGCGGTCGCGCCCGTGGCGACGAATAGAAAATCCCGGCGTGTCGGATGGTCCGCAGTAGACGCTGTCACGATTCCAACCCTTTCTTCGTTGCAGCCGGTGGAACCGCCCCGCTCGACGTCGTGGGATCTCGCCGTTGGAGATCACGTGACCGGGAGATGCCTGCCGGCGCCCGCGTCCCCCGCGGCGGCAGAAAACAGCTCGTACTACCGCCCCGGTAGGAACAAGCTGTCCAGAATCGTTCTATTGGCACCCTTGCGATACGAGCGCAAGCCCGCTATCGGCCCCGCAGCACGCCATGCACCAATTCCCGCTGGCGAAGCGGACTTTCCGCATCATCCTTAAGACCAATTCGCATGCAGATCGCGCTCTATCAGCCCGACATTCCGCAGAACACCGGAACGATTCTACGCCTGTGCGCCTGCCTCGGGCTCGCGGCCCACATCATCGAGCCCGCGGGCTTTCCGGTGTCGGACCGCCATTTCCGGCGCGCCGGCATGGACTATCTCGACCAGCTGGAATGGCGGCGCCACGATTCCTGGAGTGCCTTCGAGCGCTGGCGGGCGGCGGCCGGCCATCGCCTGCTGCTGCTGACGACCAAGGCCACGACGTCCTATCTGGACGTGACCTATCGGCCGGACGACATCCTGCTGCTTGGACGCGAGAGCGCCGGCGTGCCCGACACGGTGGCGGAGGCGGCCGATGCGCAGCTGCGCATTCCGCTCAAGCCGGGGCTGCGCTCGCTGAATGTCGCGATGGCGGCGGCGATGGCCGCCGGCGAGGCGCTGCGCCAGGTTGGACATTTCGTCCAATTGCAATCTGACCAAGGAGAGAAAGCGTGAGCTACGCGGTGAAGGAAATCTTCATGACCCTGCAGGGCGAAGGCGCCCAGGCGGGGCGAGCCGCCGTGTTCTGCCGCTTCGCCGGCTGCAACCTGTGGAGCGGCCGCGAGGCCGATCGCGCAACTGCGACGTGCCGGTTCTGCGACACCGACTTCGTTGGCACCGACGGCACGCTGGGCCGACGGTACGACAGCGCCGCTGATCTCGCCGCCGCGATCGCCGGGCAATGGACAGGCGGGGCGGCCTCCCGCTATACGATCCTCACCGGCGGCGAGCCGCTGCTGCAGGTCGATGCCGAGCTGATCGCCGCCCTCCATGCCCAGGGCTTCGCCGTGGGGATCGAGACCAACGGAACGCTCATTCCGCCCGATGGGATCGACTGGATCTGCGTTAGCCCCAAAGCCGGGGCCGAGCTGAAGCTCCGGCAGGGTCATGAGCTGAAGCTGGTCTATCCGCAGGATGGCGCCGAGCCGGAGCGTTTCGAGGGGCTCGCCTTCGAGCGCTTCTCGCTGCAGCCGATGGACGGGCCGGAGGCCGCGGCGAATACGGCGCGCGCCATCGATTACTGCCAGCATCATCCGCAATGGCGGCTCAGCCTGCAGACACACAAGATGATCGGCATCAGATAGGATTGTGACTGAACCGATGTGGGAATTGACCAAGTCTTTCACCTTCGAGGCCGCGCATACGCTGCCGATCACCACGCTCGGCGAGGCCAGCCAGGAGATCCACGGCCATTCCTTCCGCGCCGAGGTCACGGTGCGCGGCGCCACCACCAATCCGGAGACCGGCATGGTGGTCGATTTCGGCGTGCTGACGCAGCGCCTGGGCGAGATCCAGGCCATGCTCGACCACAAGTTCTTGAACAAGATCGAGGCGATCGGGCTGCCGACCCTGGAGAACCTGTCGCGCTTCATCTATGAGCGCGTCCGCTCCATCGGCCACGTCACCAAGGTCAGCGTCCACCGCGACAGCTGCCGCGAGACCTGCACCTATTTCGGTCCGCAGGACTGATCGATTGTGGTAGGACCTCACCTGCAGCGACAACACCGCTGTCACTTGCGACTGTCATGGAGTCTTGACAGCGCGGTGAGCGCCAACGTGCCAGGGGGACGTCCATGACCACTGCCGCCATCGAGGATCGCAAGGCCCGCGCCCGCGCCTGGTTCGAGAGCCTGCGCGACCAGATCTGCGCGGCGTTCGAGCGGCTCGAGGACGAGGCGCCGGCCGAGCTGTATCCGCGCGCGCCCGCCCGCTTCGTGCGCACGCCCTGGGAGCGCACCGACCATGGCGGCGGACATGGCGGCGGCGGCGTCATGAGCATGATGCACGGCCGGCTGTTCGAGAAGGTCGGCGTGCACTGCTCGACCGTGCATGGCGAGTTCGCGCCGGAATTCCGCAGCCAGATCCCCGGCGCCGCCGAGGACCCGCGGTTCTGGGCCTCCGGCATCTCGCTGATCGCGCATCTGTGGTCGCCGCATGTGCCGGCGGTGCACATGAACACCCGCTTCGTCGTCACCACCAAGGCCTGGTTCGGCGGCGGCGCCGATCTCACCCCGGTGCTGGATCGCCGGCGCACCCAGGAGGACCCGGATACGGTCGCCTTCCACGCCGCGATGAAGAGCGCCTGCGATGCGCACGCGGCCGTGGCCCCTTACGACAAATACAAGAAGTGGTGCGACGAGTACTTCTATCTGCCCCACCGCAAGGAGCCGCGCGGCATCGGCGGCATCTTCTACGACCACCACGACTCCGGCGACTGGGAGGCCGATCTCGCCTTCACGCAGGCCGTCGGCCGCGCCTTCCTGACCGTCTATCCGGAGCTGGTCCGGCGCAATGTCAGCGCTGAATGGACCGACGCCGACCGCGAGGAGCAGCTGATCCGCCGCGGCCGCTACGTCGAATTCAACCTGCTTTATGACCGCGGCACCACATTTGGGCTGAAAACCGGTGGCAATGTGGAGTCCATATTGTCGTCGATGCCGCCCGAAGTGAAATGGCCCTGAAACCCTGGTTTGATTGACCCGTAAGCTTGATATGACCACCGCCCTGCCCCGCGCCATGCTGATCGACATGGACGACACCATCCTGTCGGCCTATGGCCGACCCGAGATCGCCTGGAACATCGTCGCCACCGAGTTCGCCGACGAGCTTCAACCGCATTCGTCCCAGGCGGTGGCGGCCGCGATCCTGGCCTCGGCGCGCAGCTTCTGGTCGGTCGCCGGCGCCGAGTGGCGGATGAAGCTGATCCAGGCGCGCCAGGAGGTGGTCAAGCGCGGCTTCGCGGCGCTGGCGAGCCACGGCCCTGCCCTGCCAGTCGAGCTTGCCGTTCGGGTTGCCGACCGCTTCACGGCCTATCGCGACGAGCAGATGTTCGTCTTCCCCGGCGCGCATGAGGCCATCGACGAATTCAAGGCGCGCGGCATCAAGCTCGCGCTGGTCACCAATGGCGAAGCCGGGCAACAGCGCGCCAAGATCGAGCGCTTCGCGCTGGCGCACCGCTTCGACCACATCCAGATCGAGGGCGAGCACGGTTTCGGCAAGCCGGAGGAGCGCGCCTATTGGCACGCGATGGAGCGGCTCGGCGTCGGCCCCGGGGACACCTGGATGATCGGCGACAATCTGGAATGGGAGATCGAGGCGCCGCAGCGGCTCGGCATCTATTCGATTTGGATCGACGTCCACGGCGACGGCCTGCCCGAGGGTACTCAGGTCAAGCCGGACCGCATCATCCGCTCGCTGACCGAGCTGGTGCCGGGCTGACGCGTGTTAGCCTATTGTTCACCTCGCGCGGACACGTACCCTTAACCAGCTACACGGTTCGCCGCCGCCCCCGGAGCTCTACGGAGCCGGCGTAACCCGATGGAAATCCGTCGCGGCGTGTAGTTGCGGCGGGGCTTGGAGGGGGACAAGGCGGCCGGCCCGTGCGCGCCGCTTCGACCGATCGCAAGCCGTTGGTGCAGCATCGGTGTCATGGCTCTCAATCTGCCGCAGATCTCGTTGAGCGTGTCGATCAAGAACTCGCTCCTGACCTCCGTCTTCCTCCTGCTGCTGATCCTCGGCGGCGTATCGGTGCTGGCGACGATGCGGCTGTCTGCGTTGCAGGACGCGGTCGAGAGCATCAACCGCGACCGGCTGCCGAAGATCCGCGCTCTCGGCGATCTCGACGTCGACATCGCCCATGCTCACCTCGTCGCGATCCGTGCCGCACTGTCCACGGCGACCGAGCCGCGCGCCGCGGCCGAGCAGGAGCTCCGACGCCGTACCACCGATGTCGACGCCCAGATCGCGCGCTTCAGGGACACGATCGGCAGCGACGCGCCGATGAAGATGGCGTTCGACCAGTTCGTCAACAAATGGGACTTGTACCAGAAGCAGCAGGCGGTGATGCTCGAGCCGGAGGTCGGCGCCGATCGCGACCGCCTGGAGCACGTCGTCAACATCGAGACGCCACCGGTCTTCCAGGCCGTCGTCGACGCCATCGGGCACGGCATCAAGCTCGCCGATCATCGGGCCGACAGCGCCATCGCCGACGCCACGCTGGACGCTCAGATCTTCCGGATCGTGCTGTGGTCGGTCAACGGCGTCAGCATCATGATCGGGCTCGCCACGCTGCTGTTCGTCATTCATGACGTGTCGATGCCGATCTTCCGCATCACCGGCAGCATGGAGGCGATCGCCAAGGGCGAGCTGCAGACCGAGATCCCCTATGCCGATCATACCAACGAGCTCGGCATGATGGCGCGGGCGCTGGCTGTCTTCCGCACCAGCCTGGTCGAGAACGAGCGTCTCAACGCCGCGACCCGGACGCTGTCCGAGCTCAGCGAATGGCTGCAATCGGCGAAGTCGGAGCCAGAGCTGTACCAGATGATCTCGACGGTGCTCGGCGGCCTGATGCCGGAATGCACCGGCACCCTCTACATCTATGCCGACAGCCGCGACGTGCTCGAGGTCGCCGCCGAATGGAACGGCGCCTCGACGACCCGCTCCCTGCACCCCGACGATTGCTGGAGCCTGCGCCGCGGCCACGTCTACATCCACGGCACGAGCGAGGTCGAATTCCGCTGCGATCACGTGCATGACGAGGTCAATGAGAACTACTGCTGCATTCCGATCCTCGCCCATGGCGAGACCGTCGGCCTGCTACACGTCGAGTACAACTTCAAAGGCAACGAGACCGCGGCGGAGGCCAAGGCGCGCTTCGCCGATCGCGCCCGTCTCGGCCTCGCCTGCGCCGAGCATCTGTCGATCGCGATCGCCAATGTGAAGCTGCGCGAGGGCCTGCGCGATCAGTCGCTGCGCGATGCGCTGACCGGGCTGAACAACCGCCGCTGTCTGGTCGAGACCGCACGCCGCGAATTGCTGCGTGCCGCGCGCAGCCGCACGCCGGTCAGCGTGGTGACGCTGGACATCGATCACTTCAAGTCGTTCAACGACAATCACGGCCATGAGGCGGGCGACACCGTGCTGCGCCACATCGGCGAGATCCTCAAGGCCACGTTTGCCGACGACGCCATGCCCTGCCGTCTCGGCGGCGAGGAGTTCGTGGTGCTGCTGCCAAGCTGCGCGATCGAGGAGGCGGCGTTGCGCGCCGAGGAGTTGCGCGCCCGCGTCGAGGCCCTCAACATCAGCTATG
This sequence comes from Bradyrhizobium sp. SZCCHNR1002, assembly GCF_032381435.1. NCBI lineage: Bacteria > Pseudomonadati > Pseudomonadota > Alphaproteobacteria > Hyphomicrobiales > Nitrobacteraceae > Bradyrhizobium > Bradyrhizobium sp. SZCCHNR1002. The sequence goes on along the minus strand of NZ_JAUHIS010000006.1, from coordinate 286,209 downwards.
GCGACGGCATGCTGCCGCGGGTGACGATCTCGGTCGGCGTCGCCGCCTATCCCGAGGCCGGCATCGACCTCACCGAGATCCTGCGCGTCGCCGACGGCGCGCTGTACCGCGCCAAGCACAAGGGCCGCAACCGCGTCGAACTCGCCACCGGCGGCATGGTGCCGCCGATCGACGAGATGACCAACCGGGCGGTGGCGACGCTCGATGCCATCGTTGGGCGCGCGGAGACGAGGACCAACACGCCCTCCGATCGGGTGGCTTGAGGCGGCGCTGCCTACACCGCCGGCAGCAGATGCCGCAGCGCCGACGCGATCATCACGCCGCCGCCGGTGATCACTGCGGCATCGAGGATCGCGGCGTGGATGTGCACCGGCATGCGCGCGACGAAGGCTTTTGCCAGGAAGGCGCCGGGCACCGCGACCGCGCCGATGAGCAGTGCGAAGGCCAGCACCTGCGCGGTGACGACGCCAGCGAGGCCGAACACGGAGATCTTGATGATGCCCGTCGCCACCGAGATCATCGCGTCGGTGGCGATGACCGCCGCCCCTTCGAGGCCTGCGGCCATCAGCAGCGATAGCAGGATCACGCCGGAGCCGGAGGTGCCGCCGACGAGAACACCGTAGCCGACGGCGCCGGCCGCGAGCCCGCCATTGCCGATCCTGACGTCGCGCTTGCGCAGGATACGCCGCAGCGGCACGCTCATGATCAGCATGGTGCCGATCACGAACGCCGCGCCGGTACTGGTGAGCCGCGTGTAGCCGTAGGCACCGAGCGCCGTGGTGAGCGCCGCCGCGGAGATGACGACGACCGCGCGCGCGCGGTCGACCTCGCGAAAATAAGCCCCGACGCGGCTGAGATTGGTGAGGATCGCGGAGATTGCGATGATCGGCACCACGGGCTCGGCGCCGACCATCGGCACAAGGACGAGCGGCATCAAAGCGCCGGTGCCGTAGCCGGCGAGACCACCGATGATGGAAGCAAACAAAGCGACGGAGGCGACGAGCAGGAGCTGTAGCAGCGAAATATCGGCAAAGCCTGCCAGAAAATTCATGACCATCCGTCGCGGTTGACGCGCGCCGCCGCCTGATCGGCGATCGCGGTCAGCGATGCCCCCGTGGCGCGCTCAATGCACCGGCAGCGAGGCATCCTCTGCGAGAGCCAGTCCATCGCCGAGAACCGGCGGCTCCGCAACCCCGTGCGCAATGAATTCGCGTGCATCAGGCGATCACGTCGGCGCGATGACGCACCGCTGCAACACCTCACGCGAAAGGTGACAACTCAGGCAGCCGCGGCGGCCGATCGTCAGAGTTCAGTGAAATCCCGCGCCGTGTGCTCGCCGGACCAGATCTTGTCGGAATCATAGATCCTCTCGGCGCGCTTGGGTCTGAAGTCGTTCAAGCGAACCACCTCTCCCGGTGCTCGGACCTGGACCTGGGCCTGGACGTCGGACGGCGCATCGGGAAGCCCGACGCGCCGGCTGCGGAGGATTTCGAGCTGACTCACGCGGATGCTCCTGGTATTCGTATATGTTATGTTATAACATATCACAAATCAAGCCGACGACGGAAGCACCTCGTCGGCGAGGGACCGCTCCGAGGAGCGGTCCCCACGGCCGCGCGGCCAACAGCAGTGCCGTGAACGGTCAGCGAGCTCGAGACGCCGAAAGGGACAACATGACCGCCGCGACCACACAGACACCCGTCACCGTTCTGACCGGATATCTCGGTGCGGGAAAAACCACCCTGCTCAATCGCATTCTCACGGAGCCGCACGGCAAGCGGTACGCCGTCATCGTGAACGAGTTCGGCGAAGTCGGCATCGACAACGATCTGGTCGTCAACGCCGAGGAGGAAATCTTCGAGATGAACAACGGCTGCATCTGCTGCACCGTGCGAGGCGACCTCATCAGGATCCTGCAGGGACTGATGAAACGGCGCGGCAAGTTCGATGCGATCATCGTCGAGACGACCGGGCTCGCCGATCCCGCTCCGGTGGCGCAGACGTTTCTGATCGACGACGACGTTCGCCGCAACACCAGGCTCGATGCGATCGTGACCGTGATCGACGCGCGGCATCTGCCCGGCGAGATCGACCGTGCCCACGAGGCGCAGGAGCAGATCGCGTTCGCCGACGTCGTCCTGCTGAACAAGACCGATCTGGTCTCGGAGCCGGAGCTCGTGTCGATCGAGGCGCGCATCCGCGCGATCAACCCCTATGCGGTCATCCATCGCACCGAGCAGTGCGCAGTCGATCTCGCGAAGGTCCTGGATCGAAGTGCATTCGATATCGACCGCATTCTCGCCTTCGAGCCCGGCTTCCTCGATGAGGAGCATGAGCACGAGCACGACGCTCACGTCAAAAGCCTGTCGCTGACGACCGAGCATCCGCTCGCGCCCGAGACGTTCATTCCCTGGATTCAGCAGACGGTCCAGCATTTCGGGACGGACATTCTGCGCCTGAAAGGCATCCTGCATTTCAGGGACGACCCCGATCGCTTCGTGATTCAGGGTGTTCACATGCTGCTGGACGGCGACCATCAACGCCCCTGGAAGCCCGGCGAGGCGAAGCTCAGCCGTCTGGTCTTCATCGGGCGCGATCTGCCGGACGACATCCTGCGCGAGGGCTTCCGCCGCTGTCAGACTTCAGATCACTGACATCGTCGCGGACCGGCGGGGTGGCTGCGGCCGATCCCCGCCAAACGCTGTCATGAGCGTCGCACCGGATCGCGGCGAACGGCGTCAGGTCCGTCCGTCGCGATTGACGCGGGCCGCCGCCTGATCGGCGATCGCGTTCAGCGATGCCTCGTCGAGCGGGAAGTCCGCAGCCAGCCAGGCATCCTCGGCGAGGGTGAGCACGTGGCCGAGCAGCGGCCCCTCGGCAACGCCGCGCGAAATGAAATCGGCAGCCTTCAGCGGCAGTTTCGGCGGCGTGAAACGCTGCGGCACCAGCGCCAGCTCGCGCCAGCGCTGGGCATCGGGATCGGACCCTGACCGCGCCCAGCCGAGCATCAGGCGGTCGCGATAGACGGTCTCGCCGAGACGATACAGCAGGCGCCGGGCCCGCGCCTCGTCGGCCGAGGCGAAGCGCCACCAGCGGTGGCCCATGCCGTCGAGCGCCTTGGTCTCGGCATTGGACAGCTTCAGGCGCGCGCCGAGACGACGCGCATCCTCGGTGACGGCGACCGCAAGCGCAGCAAGACGGCGGACCGGGCTCGCAGTCAGCGCCAGAGCGCGCTCGATCTCGATCATGGCCGCGAACGGGCCGAGATAGGCGACGCCGCCGAGCAGCGACGTCAGCAACCCGCCATCGGCCATCGCCGTAACAGCGCCGACCGCGCCCCCGGTGACGAGGAGCTTCAGCATCTCCATGCGCACGCGCTCGGCCGACAGTGATGCGAGACCCGCACGGCCGGCGATGCAGGCGAGATAGCCGTCGCGATCCGGCTCGCCATGGCCGAAGGCCGCATGGATGCGGAAGAAGCGCAGGATGCGCAAGTAATCCTCGGCGATGCGCTGGGAGGGATCGCCGATGAAGCGCACGCGGCGCGCACCGATGTCGGCGAGGCCGCCGACATGATCGTGCACGACTCCATCCGGACCGACCGACAGTGCGTTGATGGTGAAGTCGCGCCGGTGCGCATCGCCGACCCAGTCGCGCCCGAACTCGACCTTGGCCTTGCGGCCGAAGGTCTCGGTGTCCTCGCGCAGGGTCGTGACCTCGAACGGATGCCCTTCGAGCACCAGGGTCACGGTACCGTGCTCGATGCCGGTCGGCACGCTCTTGATGGAGGCCGCCTTGGCGCGCCGGACCACCTCCGCCGGCAGCGCGGTGGTGGCGATGTCGATGTCGCCGATGGCGATGCCGAGCAGCGCGTTGCGCACGGCGCCGCCGACCACCCGCGCTTCCTCGCCGTCGCAATTGAGCAGCGCGAGCACCCGCGCCGCCGGACCGGACGAGAGCCAGGGCGCGCTCAGCACCCGCGCGTCGGTCATTTCTCCACTCCGGGAACGAGCTTGCCGTTCTCGATATGAGCTGGCACGTAGGTCGAATGCGGCGGCGCGCCGGAGAACTCGGCGAGCAGGACCAGACTTGCAATCACCAACACCAGCGCCGCCACCGTCAATTTTGCAACCAGATGCAGAGGCCAGTTCGCCGGCACCAGCAGCCCTGCCCGGGTCGCGATCAAGAACAGCACATAGACGGCAAAAGGAATGAGGAAAATTCCGATTTCCGTCAACACGGGTCGGATCATGACAGATAGATCCGTTCGTACAACACGCGAAGGATTCCCGCGGTCGCGCCCCAGATGTAGCGCTCGGCGAACGGCATCGCGTAATAGGCGCGCTCCATGCCGCGAAACTCCTTGGAATGCAGCTGGTGATTGGCAGGGTCCATCAGGAACGCCAGCGGCACCTCGAAGGCGTCGTCGACCTCGCCCTCGTTGATCTTCAGCGAGAAGCCCGGGCGGACCCGCGCCACCGTCGGCAGAATACGAAAGCCGAAGGCCGTGCCGTAGACGTCGAGATAGCCGATCGGGTCGACGAAGCTGCGGTCGAGCCCGACCTCCTCCTCCGCCTCGCGCAACGCCGCGTCCAGCGGCGAGGCGTCGGTGACGTCGATCTTGCCGCCGGGAAAGGCGATCTGGCCGGCGTGGCTGGAGAGATTGGGCGAGCGCTGCGTCAGGAGAACCGTCGGCTCGGGGTGATCGACCACGGGGATCAGCACCGCCGCGGGGCGGATCGGCTGCTCGCGGGAAATGATCTCGAGCATGCGATCGGTGCCGGAATCTCCGCTGGCCGGAATCACGTCCGGATCAAGCAGGGCCTGCGGAACGTCGAAGCCCAACCGCTCCCGGCCACGCGCGAAGAATTCGGCCGAGCTGACCTCCGCCGCCGCAGTCCTCACCACCATGGGCTCGTTCAAAGCGCCGCCCTCACCTCTTCTGCGTTGGCCATGGGGAAGAACGCACCTGACGACTCCACCCCGAACATGACCTCCCCATCGATCACCCGCTCCTCACCCATGTCAACCAGCTCATAGTAGATCGGCCGCGTCACCTTGGCCCAGAGTTCGGCGCGGACGTGCAGATAGGGCGTGAGCCCGCCGCTTTCACTCCGCTCGAAGCGCAGCCGGTGCTGGGCGTCGCAGGCCACCCAATCGTCGACATTGGTGCGAAAATGCAGCCGCACGCCCTGTGCATCGGCTTCCTTCCGCAATTCTACGGCCATGAAGGGCACATCATCGACACGGATACCGACCTTCTCCACGGGCGTGACCAGGAAATAACGGTCATCCTCGCGCTTCAGGATGGTGGAGAACAGGCGCACCAATGCAGGGCGGCCGATTGGCGTGCCCATGTAGTACCAGCTACCATCGCTCGCGATTCGCATGTCGAGATCGCCGCAGAATGGCGGATTCCACAAATGCACCGGCGGCAGGCCCTTTCCGGACGTGCCAGCCTGCGTCGCGGCCGAGGTCAGCCGCTCGAGTCCCTGATCCGTAGTCTGCCCTTGCTTCGCCATGGTTTGCCTTGAGTTTGCGTCCGCCTTGGCACGATTGGTGCAGGATTTCATTGCGCTCGTCTGTGCAAAAGTTCCTGGCGCCCGCTGCACGTGATGTAAGGTCGCCATATCGTGATGCCGTCAATACCCCGGAATGCCGATAATATGGGGATAGTTTAACTCAACGAATACAGCGCCTTCGCATAGATTGGCAGCCGCATCCCGACAAACTGGAGCGGAACGCCGGTCGACAGGTTGAATCGGCAAGCTGAAGATGCGGGGCAGAAGGAGCGACGGGAATGGCTGAGAGTGCCGAGAAGCTCGAGGATGCGATCGTCCGATCGGCCGAACAGGTCTCCGGGCAAATCCGCGCGGCGAAGGAGGCGATCTCCAGCGTCATCTTCGGCCAGGACCGCGTCGTGGAAAACACGCTGGTGACGATCCTCTCGGGCGGCCACGCGCTCCTGATCGGCGTCCCCGGCCTTGCCAAGACCAAGCTGGTCGAGACCCTGGGCGTCACGCTCGGCCTCGATGCCAAGCGCGTGCAGTTCACGCCCGACCTGATGCCGTCGGACATTCTCGGCGCCGAGGTGCTCGACGAGAGCACGGTCGGCAAGCGCTCGTTCCGCTTCATCGCCGGCCCGGTGTTCGCACAACTCCTGATGGCCGATGAGATCAACCGCGCCAGCCCGCGCACCCAGTCCGCGCTGCTGCAAGCCATGCAGGAGCAGCACATCACCGTTGCCGGCGCGCGGCACGATCTTCCCAAGCCGTTCCATGTGCTGGCGACACAGAACCCGCTGGAGCAGGAAGGAACCTATCCGCTCCCCGAGGCCCAGCTCGACCGTTTCCTCATGGAGATCGACGTCGACTATCCCGATCGCGACGCCGAGCGCCGCATCCTGTTCGAGACGACCGGCGCCGAGGAGAGTGCCGCCAAGGGCGCGATGACGGCCGATGCGTTGATCGCGGCCCAGCGCCTGGTGCGGCGGCTGCCAGTCGGCGATTCCGTCGTCGAGGCCATCCTGTCGCTGGTGCGCTCGGCGCGTCCCGGCCCCGAGGCGGGTGAGGCCGGCAAGCTGATCGCCTGGGGCCCCGGTCCGCGCGCCAGCCAGTCGCTGATGCTCGCGGTGCGCGCCCGCGCGCTGCTCGATGGCCGCCTCGCGCCCTCGATCGACGACGTGCTCGATCTCGCAGAACCCGTGCTGAAGCACCGCATGGCGCTGACCTTCCCGGCCCGCGCCGAAGGGCGCACCATTCCGGACGTGATCCGGCAGCTGAAGAGCCGGATCGGTTGATGGCAACAGCACCGGGGCACGCCGACAAGGAGATTCTCGCGATACGGCGTGCCGATGGCGAAAGCCGGACGCTGGCGTCCTCGCTGCCGCGTCTCGTGCTCGAAGCCCGGCAGATCGCCGCCAATGTGATCCATGGTCTGCACGGCCGGCGCCGCGCCGGCTCCGGCGAGAGCTTCTGGCAATATCGCCGTTTCGTGTCCGGCGAGCCGTCGCAGCGCGTCGACTGGCGCCGCTCCGCGCGCGATGATCATCTCTATGTCCGCGAGCAGGAATGGGAGGCCGCGCACACGGTGTGGATCTGGCCCGACCGCTCGCCCTCGATGGCCTTCGCCTCGAAAGGCGCGCGCGACAGCAAGCTCGAGCGCGCGCTGATCGTGACCTTTGCCCTGGCCGAGCTCTTGGTCGCCGGCGGCGAGCGCGTCGGCATTCCCGGCCTGATCAATCCGACCGCGAGCCGCAGCGTGATCGATCGCATCGCGCAGGCGATGCTGCACGATGAGACGATCAGGCCCAGCCTGCCGCCGTCCTTCGTACCGTCGGCGCTCGCCGAGATCGTGGTGCTCTCCGATTTCTGGTCGCCGATATCAGAGATCGGCGCCATGCTCGCCGGCCTGTCCGCATCGGGCGCGCATGGCACGATGGTGCAGGTCGTCGATCCCGCCGAGGAGACCTTTCCCTATTCCGGCCGCGTCGAATTCGTCGAGCCCGAGGGCGGCGAGGTGATCACCGCCGGCCGCGCCGAGAGCTGGGCGCAGGACTACGTGGCGCGCGTCGCGCTGCACCGCGACCAGATCCGTGCCGAGACCGGCAAGCTCGACTGGCTGTTCACGACGCACACGACAAGCCGCTCCGCAGCCGAGCTGCTGCTGTTCCTGCACGCCGGCATGACCACCAGCAAGCTCGGCGCACGCGGCGGCGTCAAAGTGGGCGCTGGCCCGAGAGGGATCGGCGCATGATGGGTCTGCCGCTGTCATTCGCCGAACCGTTGCTGCTGGCCGGCCTGATCAGCCTGCCCGTGCTGTGGTGGCTGCTGCGGGTGATGCCGCCGCGCCCGCGCCGCATCGAGTTTCCGCCGACGCGGCTGCTGTTCGACATCACGCCGAAGGAAGAGACGCCGTCGCGCTCGCCGTGGTGGCTGACCCTGCTGCGCCTGATCGCGGCAGCGCTGGTGATCTTCGCGGCAGCCGGTCCGATCTGGAACCCGCGCACCGAGGCGGTCGGCAGCAAGGCGCCGCTGGTGCTCCTGCTCGACGACAGCTGGAGCGCCGCGGCGAGCTGGGAGACCCGCATCAAGGCGGCCGACGAGATCATCGCCAATGCCGATGCCGACCGGCGCGGCGTCGCGCTGCTGCCGCTGTCCGAGCCGGCACGCGACCTCACCTTGATGCCGGCCGGCGCGGCGCGCGTCGCTTTGCGCCAGATCGCGCCAAAGCCGTACACCACCGAGCGCGCCGACGCGCTGCCGCAGCTCGACCGCTTCCTCAAAGCGACCGGCGATGCCGAGATCCTGTGGTTCTCCGACGGCGTCGATCCCGGCCGCGGCAGCGAGTTCGTGACGGGTCTTGCCAAGACCATCGGCGACCGCAGCCTGACCGTCTTCGAAGGCGGCACGACCTCGCCGCTGGCGCTGGCCGGCGCGGAGAACGCCGCCGCCAAGATGACCGTGAAGGTGCTGCGTGCCGATCTGTCGGTTCCGGGCGGCATCGTGCGCGCGCTCGACGCCAAGGGCTCGCCGCTCGGCGAGGCGCAATTCAGCTTCGCCGGCAACGCGCACGACGCCGAGGCCAGCTTCGATCTGCCGGTCGAGCTGCGCAACGACATCACGAGGCTCGAGATCGCAGGCGAACGATCGGCCGGCGCCGTGCAGCTGCTCGACAAGCGCTGGCGCCGCCGCGCCGTCGGCATCGTCTCCGGCTCCACCAGCGACACCGCGCAGCCGCTGCTCGCGCCGACCTTCTATCTGACCCGCGCCTTGGCCCCCTTCGCCGATCTCCGGCTCGGCGATCGCGGCGCGCCGCAGCAGATCATCACGCAGTTCCTCGACCAGAAGGTGCCGATGATCGTGATGGCCGATGTCGGCACGCTGTCGCCGGAGCTGCGCGACCGGCTCAACGGCTGGATCGAGAATGGCGGCGTGCTGGTGCGGTTCGCAGGTCCGCGCCTCGCGCAAGGCGACGACGATCTCGTGCCGGTGAAGCTGCGCCGCGGCGGCCGCACGCTGGGCGGCAGCCTGACCTGGGAAAAGCCGCAGCACCTCGCCGCCTTCGCCGCCGACGGCCCCTTTGCCGGCATCAATGTGCCGAAGGACGTTACCGTCAACCGCCAGGTGCTGGCCGAGCCGGACGCCGTGCTGGCGACCAAAAGCTGGGCCTCGCTGGAAGACGGCACGCCGCTGGTCACCGGCGAGCATCGCGGCAAGGGCCTGATCGCGCTGTTCCATGTCAGCGCCGACATGCGCTGGTCGGACCTGCCGATGTCGGGTGCGATGGTCGAGATGCTTCGCCGCATCGTCGACATGTCCGGCTACACCTCGACGCCGGGGCCCGGCCCCGCGGGCGAGACCGCCAAGGCGACCTTGGCGCCGCTGCACATTCTCGACGGCTTCGGTGCCTTCGGACCGCCGCCTTCGACGGCCAAGCCGCTGCCGGCCGAATTCAACGACAGGGCCTCCCTGGATCATCCACCCGGCTTCTATGGCCCTGCCGACGGACCCACCGCCGTGAACACGCTCAGCCCCGCCGATCGTATCCTGCAGCTCGACACCTCGGCGCTGCGCGCCAAGCGCGCGAGCTACACCACCGCCGAGCCGCGCGATCTCCGGGGCATCCTGCTGTCGACCGCGCTGCTGCTGTTCCTGATCGATGCGATCATCGTCGCCCTGCTCGGCGGTGCGCTGGCATCGCTGATCCGACGCCGACGCCCCGCCGCGGCGGCGATTGCCGGCGCCGTGCTTGCCACCGCCGCCCTGCTCGCGATTGCGATGCCGACCGCTGCACGCGCCGATGCGGCCAGCGACGACTTCGCCATGCGTGCTGTGTCGCAGACCCGGCTCGCTTATGTCGTGACCGGCAATGCCGACGTCGATTCCATCGTCAAGGCCGGCCTGACCGGCCTGACCTTGTTCCTGGCGCAGCGCACCGCGCTCGAGGCCGGCGATCCCGTCGGCATCGATCCCGCCCATGACGAGCTCGCCTTCTTCCCGCTGATCTACTGGCCGATCGTGCCGGGCGTACCGAAGCCGCCGCAGGACGCGATCAACAAGATCGACGCCTATATGAAGCAGGGCGGCACGGTGATCTTCGATACGCGCGACGCGGTCGAGGCGCCTCCAGGCGAGAATGGCGCACAGCAGACGCCGGGCATGCAGTCGCTGCGCGAGATACTCTCCTCCCTCGATGTCCCCGAGCTCGAGCCGGTGCCGCGCGAGCACGTGCTGACCAAGACCTTCTACCTGCTGCGCGACTTCCCGGGCCGCTTCACCGCCGGCCAGACCTGGGTCGAGGCGCTGCCGAAGGACGACGAGGAGGACAGCGCGTCGCGGCCGGCCCGCGGCGGCGACGGTGTCTCTCCCATCATCATCACCTCCAACGATCTTGCCGGCGCCTGGGCGATCCGCCCCGATGGCCAGGCCATGCTGCCGATGGTGCCGGGCGAGCCGCGCCAGCGCGAATTCGCCTTCCGCGCCGGCGTCAACATCGTGATGTACACCCTGACCGGCAACTACAAGGCCGACCAGGTCCACGCACCGGCGCTGATCGAACGGCTCGGGCAGTGATGATGCGAGTTGTTGGTCCCGATGTCGCAACAATAACAGTCGTCATGCCCGGGCTTGACCCGGGCATCCACGTCTTGCCTTTCATGCAGAACGACGTGGATGCCCGGGACAAGCCCGGCCATGACGACAATTGCGAGTTTGCCTCATGAACTACGGCATCGCGTTCACGCCTCTGGTCCCGACGATCGTGCTGTGGCTCGCGATCGGCGCCATCATCGTCATCGCCGCGCTGCTTCTGATCAGCCGCTCGCGCTCCGCCTGGATCCGCGTCACCGCGCTCGCCTTGATCGCGCTCGCGCTGGCCAACCCGCAATTCACGCGCGAGGACCGCGAGCCTCTCAGCTCCGTCGCGGCCGTCGTCGTCGACAAGAGCCCGAGCCAGAATTTCGGTGACCGCAACAAGCAGACCCAGGCAGCTCAGGAAGCGCTGGTCGACAGCCTGAAGAAGATCAAGGGCCTCGAGGTGCGCGTGGTCGACGCCGGCCAGGCGGATGGCGAGACCGACGGCACGCATCTGTTCAGCGCGCTGACCTCGGCGCTGTCGGACGTGCCGGTCGACCGCGTCGCCGGTGCGTTCCTGATCACCGACGGCCGCGTGCACGACATTCCCGGCAATGCCGCAGCGCTCGGCTTCCAGGCGCCGCTGCAGGCCTTGATCACCGGTCAGAAGGCCGAACGCGACCGCCGCATCGCGATCACCGCCGCGCCCCGTTTCGGCATCGTCGGCCAGCCGCAGACGATCAGCTTCCGGCTCGACGATCAGGGCGTCACTGGCGCCAGCGCCAAGGTCGTGATCCGCCGCGACGGCGAGGTCATCAGCGAGCGAACCTTGACGAGCGGCCAGGCCGGCAATGTCGACGTCGACATCAAGCACGAAGGCCAGAACATCGTCGAGATCGAGGCCTCGCCGCTCGACAACGAGCTAACCTTGGTCAACAACCGCGCTGTCGTTTCGATCGACGGCGTGCGCGACAAGCTGCGCGTGCTCTTGGTATCGGGCGAGCCGCATTCCGGCGAGCGCACCTGGCGCAACCTGCTGAAGTCGGACGCCTCAATCGACCTCGTCCACTTCACCATCCTCAGGCCGCCGGAGAAGCAGGACGGCACGCCGATCAACGAGCTGTCGCTGATCGCGTTTCCGACCCGCGAGCTGTTCCAGCAGAAGATCAACGAATTTCAGCTGATCATCTTCGATCGCTATGCCCGCCAGGGCGTGCTGCCGATCGCCTATTTCGACAACATCGCGCGCTACGTCAGGAATGGCGGCGCGGTGCTGGTCTCGGCCGGACCGGACTACGCGTCGAACACCAGCATCTGGCGGACGCCGCTCGACTCGGTGCTGCCGGCGGAGCCGGTCGGCGTCACCGAGAAGCCGTTCTATGCGCATCTGTCGGATGCCGGCAAACGCCATCCGGTGACGCGCGGGCTGGAAGGCTCAGGCTCCGAGCCGCCGCGCTGGAGCCGCTTCTTCCGCACCGTCGAGACGCGCAATGCCGTCAGCCCGCCGGTCATGACCGGCGCCGACGGCAAGCCGCTGCTGCTGCTGTCGCGCTTCGGCGCCGGTCGTGTTGCGCTCTTGCTGTCCGACCACATCTGGCTGTGGGCGCGCGGCTATGAGGGCGGCGGCCCGCATCTCGATCTGCTCCGACGCATGTCGCATTGGCTGATGCAGCAGCCGGATCTCGACGAGGAAGCGCTGCGGCTGCAGATGCAGGGCAAGGATCTCGCCGTCGTCAGGCAGACCATGGGCGACACCGTGCCGCCGGTGACCGTGACCTCACCGTCGGGCCAGACGCGCGAACTCACCCTGGCGCAGGGCGATCCCGGCGAGTGGCGCGCGACCTTGCCGGCCAACGAACTCGGCCTCTGGCAGGCGACCGACGGCACCTTGAAGGCGCTGATCAATGTCGGCCCGACCAATCCGAAGGAGTTTTCCGAGGTCACCTCGACCACCGAGACCTTGAAGCCGCTGGCGCAGGCGACCGGCGGCGACGCCCGCCGCATCACCGACGGCTCCGGCATCGACATGCCGCGAATCGTCCCCGTCAGATCATCGACCCTGTTCAGCGGCGACGGATGGATGGGGGTACGGATGCGCGATGCCAGCGTGGTCAAAGGCGTCGGCGTGCTGCCGATGTTCGCCGGCGTGATTGGCCTCCTGCTGCTGCTCGGCGCACTCGCCGCGACCTGGGTGCGCGAGGGGCGCTGAGGAATGCGACGATCGCGCGCCGCCACAGCGCGCGACGTGGCGAGAAGGGCACAGCAACGGGGAATCAAGTCGCCGCCGCAGTGCATCGATTGACAGCTACGAACCGCTCCTGCGATGTTACATTGTAACAACGGCTGAGATGATCAGCCGAACGGGGTGGCCGATTCACATGAGCCAATGCTGGCCATGAGCTGGTTTCGCGCGAACATCAAGGATGGATCGCGGCTGGCGTTGCTTGCGCTGGTGCTGCAGTTCGCGCTCGCCTTCGGACACGTTCATTGGCTCTCCGCGCAGGCCATCGACGGCGGTCGGATCACGACCGCGCAGGCCCATACCGGCTCCGCGCCCGCAAGCCAGGACCCCGACCAGCAGCCTGCCGACGGCTGCGCCATCTGTGCCGTCATCGCGATGGCGCAATCGATCCTGCTGTCGCCGGCGCCGTCCCTGCCCCCGCCGCACGCGGTGGCCTTCCGTCCGACGGCTCCCGTCGTCGCGTCGCTCAGCCGCGTCGCCATCACGACCGCATTCCAGCCGCGCGCACCTCCTTCCGCCTGATCCGAACCGCTCGAAAGCTGCCCGCTGCGCTCGGCGCATGCGGACAGCCTGCAGGAATAGGTCCGTCGCAGGCCGACGGCAGGCGCATCCCACCACGAGGGCTATGGGACGCCTGATCAGGAATCAGGAATTGGGTCATGTTGCCGAGAGCTTTGATGTCGGGCTGCAGCGTCGCAGCCATGTTGTGCGTTTTGAGCGCGCCTGCGCGCGCTGATGATCCGAAGCCTGCCGCGGAGCTGCCTGAGGTCACCGTCACGGCGCCGAGCCCGATCCGTGCCCGCAAGCCGGCCGTGCCGCGTCCCAATCCCGGCGCGCGCGTGGCTCGCAGCGGCGCACGCGCACCGGCACCTGCGCAACAAGCGCAGGCTGCGCCACCTCCGCCGCTGCAAGGCGTGACGCCCATCATCACCGATCAGTTCGCCACCGTCACCGTGGTGCCGAACGAGGAGCTCCGCCGCTCCGGCGCCGCGACACTCGGCGATCTGCTCAATTCCAAGCCCGGGATCACCGGATCGAGCTTCGCACCGGGCGCCTCGAGCCGGCCGATCATCCGCGGGCTCGACGTCAATCGCGTCGGCATCGTCGAGAACGGCATCGGCGGCGGCGGCGCCTCGGATCTCGGCGAGGACCATTTCGTCCCGATCGATCCGCTGACCAGTGACCAGATCGAGGTCGTCCGCGGCCCGGCCGCCCTGCGCTATGGCTCGACCTCGATCGGCGGCGTCGTCAGCGCCACCAACAACCGTATCCCCCAGTCCTTGCCGACCTGCTCGACCGCACCGTTCCAGACCTACGGCCTGCCGGCCAGCGCGCCGGCCGCAGGCAGTGCGCCTTGCGTCACTGCGGAGACGCGCACCTCGTTCAGCTCGGTCGATCGCGGCGTGGAGGGCGGCGTCCTCCTCGATGCCGGCGGCGGCAACTTTGCACTTCACGCCGATGCCTACGGCCGCAAGACCGGGGACTATTCCATTCCGGGCTATCCCTACCTCTTCGATCAGACTCGCCCGGTGAACGGCCGGCAGCCGAACTCGGCCGTCCAGAACGAGGGCGCCTCGATCGGCGGCAGCTACTTCTTCTCCGGCGGCTTCATCGGCGCTGCGATCACCCAGACCAACGCGCTCTACCACATCCCCGGCATCGAGGGCTCCGACAGCCGCACGCGGATCGATGCGCACCAGACCAAGTTCACGGCGAAGGGCGAATACCGACCGGACTCCGCAGCCATCGACGCGATCAGATTCTGGGCTGGCGCCACGGATTATCGGCACAACGAGATCGGCCTTGCCGATCCTGCGGACCCCGCCACCGATGGCATCCGCCAGACCTTCACCAACCGGGAGCAGGAAATTCGCGTCGAGATGCAGATGATGCCGGTCAATCTGCGCTTTGCGACGCTGACCACGGCCTATGGCATTCAGGCCGGCCATCAGGAGCTGAACGCGCCAAGCCCCGACAATCCCGGCTCGGTGTTCAACGGTCTGTTCGGGCCCAACACCAACAACCGCGTGGCCGGCTACGTCTTCAACGAGCTCGCCTTCTCGCCCTCGACCAAAGCGCAGATCGCCGGCCGCATCGAGCATGTGTCGCTGAACGGCTCGACGCCGAACTTCCCGGTCGACTATCTGCCGGACGGCACGCCGCAGGCCAACATCGCCCGCAATCCGGAGTATACGCCGAAGAGCGCCAGCGTCGGGCTGCTGCAGAACCTGCCCGGCGATCTCGTGGCCAGCGTGACCGCGCAATATGTCGAGCGCGCCCCGAAGGCGGCCGAGCTGTTCTCGCGCGGCGGCCATGACGCGACGGCCACCTTCGATATCGGCAATCCGAACCTGACGATCGAGACCGCCAAGACCGTCGAGGCCGGCCTGCGCAAGGCGACCGGTCCGTTCCGCTTCGAGGCCACCGCCTACTACACGCAGTTCAGCAACTTCATCTATCGCCGGCTGACCGGGGTGATGTGCGACGACGACTTCGACTCCTGCGGCACGACGGGCACCGAGCTGAACCAGGCCGTCTACTCGCAGCGCAACGCGCTGTTCCGCGGCTTCGAGTTCCAGAGCCAGTACGATGTCGCCCCGCTCGGCAGCGGCATCTGGGGCATCGAGAACCAGTTCGACGTCGTCCGCGCCACCTTCCCGGACGGCACCAACGTGCCGCGCATTCCGCCGATGCGCGTCGGCGGCGGGCTGTTCTGGCGCGATGCCAACTGGCTGACCCGCATCAACCTGCTGCACGCCTTCGCCCAGAACGACATCGCGCCCATCGCGGAGACGCCGACGCCGGGCTACAATCTGTTGAAGGCGGAGGTCAGCTACCGCACCAAGCTCAACCCGAACATGTTCGGCGCGCGCGAGATGCTGGTCGGCATGGTCGGCAACAACCTCTTGAACGAGAAGATCCGCAATTCCGTGTCCTACACCAAGGACGAGGTGCTGCTGCCCGGCATCGGCGTGAGGATTTTTGCGAACTTGAAGTTCTGAGCAACGGCGGCGGAGGGGGAGCAGCCTTCCCCCTCCGCGTCATTGCGAGAAGCGACGAAGCAATCCAGAGTCGTGCACGGACTCTGGATCGCTTCGTCGCTTCGCTCGCAATGACGGGAGGACCGAGACTATCTCGCGTAGTCCCAATCCGGCCGAATCTCACCCGAGACGCCGTCGAACGCGCCCTCGACCAGCTCGTTCACCAGCAGCCGGTTGTAGTCGACCGGGCCCGGCATCGTCGCCCTGCCCTTCGGCACCGGCTTGAAGCCGACCCGCGTGTAATAGTCGGCATCGCCGACCAGCAGGATGAAGCGGTGGCCTTGCGCCTTCGCATCATCGATCGAACGCTCCATCAGCATGCGGCCGATACCGTGCTTGCGGAACGGCGGCTCGACGGTCAGCGGCCCGAGCATCAGCGCCTTGGTGTCGCCGACGCAGATCGGCAACTGCCGCACCGAGCCGACCAGCAAGGTGCCGATATGGGCCGTGAACGACAGTTCGAGCAAATGGTCGACATGCTCGCGCAGCCGATAGGCGCTCAGCACGAAGCGGCCGGGGCCGAAGGTGCGCTCATGCAGCCGTTCGATCGCCTGCGCATCGCCCGGCTTCTCGGCTGAAATCGTAATGGACAGGTCACTCATGTGGGGTGGCGAGATAGCATCCCGGGGCGGCGTGGTCCATGGCGTGCGCCGCCGGTTCGACAGCATTCGCCCGTTCCGTGTCTCATGCCGAATTTCTGAGCATTCACGCGACATGACCTAAGATTGTGCTGAGATGTCAAGTTTCCCAGACCAGCATCCATTAACCTGCGCCCAGTCCTGAGCGTTGCGGGTGGCCAAGGAGCGCTCTGACGCAGCACGAGCGGCAGGTCGAAGATGACAGGTGGATTCCGGTCGCGCCATCGCGGCGAAACGCATGTGTTCGACGATCTCGGAGCGCTGCTGGCCTGCGCCTCGCCACGCCGGTCCGGCGATGAGCTGGCCGGCATTGCAGCCGACAGCGCCGCGCGGCGGGTGGCGGCGCGGATGGCGCTGGCCGACGTGCCGCTGCGGCGATTTCTCGATGACCCGCTGATTCCCTATGAGAGCGACGAGGTCACCCGCCTCATCCTCGACAGCCACGATGCCGCCGCATTCGCGCCCATCGCCGCGCTGACGGTCGGCGAGCTGCGCGAATGGCTGATGTCCTGGGAGGCGGATGCCAGCCGGCTGGCTGCGCTCGCGCCGGGCCTGACGCCGGAAATGGTGGCCGCGGTGTCGAAAATCTGCGGCAATGGCGACCTGATCGCCATTGCCGCGAAGTGCCGGGTGGTGACGCGCTTCCGCTCCACCATCGGGCTTGAGGGGCGGCTGTCGTCGCGGCTGCAGCCCAACGATCCGACCGACGATCCGCTGGCGATTGCGGCCGGCACGCTGGACGGCCTCTTGTTTGGCATGGGTGACGCCGTCATCGGCATCAACCCTGCCACCGACAATGTCGACGCCTGCATCCGCCTGCTGACGATGCTCGACGAACTCCGGCTCAAATTCGAGGTGCCGACGCAATCCTGCGTGCTGAGCCACGTCACGACCTCGATCCAGGCCATCGAACGCGGCGCCCCGCTCGATCTGGTCTTCCAGTCGATCGCCGGAACCGAGGCCGCGAATGCCGGCTTCGGCGTGACCTTGGCGCTGCTGGCCGAGGCGCAGGAGGCCGCCCTGTCGCTGAAGCGCGGCCCGATCGGCAGCAACGTGATGTATTTCGAGACCGGCCAGGGCGCCGCGCTGTCGGCGAACGCGCATCACGGCCTGGACCAGCAGACCGTCGAGGCCCGCGCCTATGCGGTCGCACGCGCGTTCTCGCCGCTGCTGGTCAACACCGTCGTCGGCTTCATCGGTCCGGAATATCTCTACGACGCCAAGGAGATCATCCGCGCCGGGCTCGAGGATCATTTCTGCGCCAAGCTGCTCGGCGTGCCCATGGGCTGCGACGTCTGCTACACCAACCATGCCGAAGCCGACCAGGACGACATGGATGATCTGGCGCTGCTGCTCGCGGCGGCCAACGTCAATTTCCTGATCGCGGTGCCCGGCGCCGACGACATCATGCTCAACTATCAGAGCCTGTCGCATCACGACGTGATGCGGCTGCGGCATCTGCTCGGCCGCCGCCCGGCGCCGGAGTTCGAGGCCTGGCTGGCGCGCATGGGCCTGCTCGACGACTTTGGCCGCGTGCCGCCGCTACCGGGCAGCGCACCGGCCGTGGCCCGGCTGATCGGCCATGGAGCGCGCGCATGAGGGACGATGCGTTCGAGATGCTGCGCCGGATGACGCGCGCCCGCGTCGCGCTCGGGCGTTCCGGCGACGGGCTGCCGACCGCCGCGAAGCTCGAATTCCAGATGGCGCATGCGCTCGCGCGCGACGCCGTCTGGGGCAAGGTCAATTTCGACGGCATCGCAGACGCCCTGGCGCCGCGCGAAGTGATCAAGGTCGCGAGCGCCGCGCCGGACCGCGCCAGCTATCTCCGCCGGCCCGACCTCGGCCGCCGTCTTGCCGCCGGCGAAGCAGCGAAGTTGCGGTCGGGTCCGTTCGATCTCGTCTTCATCATTGCCGACGGGCTGTCGGCGGATGCGGTCGAAAGCCATGCGGCTGACGTCGTGATCGCCACCGAGGCGCAGTTGTCGGGCCTGACGGTCGGTCCGGTCGTGCTCGCCTCCGAGGCGCGCGTGGCGCTGGGCGACGATGTCGGTGCCGCCATGGGAGCCCGGCTGGTTGCAGTCCTCATTGGCGAGCGACCGGGGCTGTCGGCGGCCGACTCACTCGGCGTCTATCTCTCATTCAAACCGGCACCGGGCCTGCGTGACAGCGCGCGCAACTGCATTTCCAACATTCACGGCCACGGACTTTCGACAGAGCGCGCCGCCGACAAGCTGGCCTGGCTGGTGCGCGAAGCACTGCGGATCGGCGTCACCGGCATCGGCCTCAAGGAGGCGGCTCCGGACGCCGCGCTCCCGACGACGGCACAACCATCATCTATCACCCATCACAAACCGACAGGAGCGCGTGGACATGAGTGACGAGACCAAACCGACGCTTTCGAAGAGCCTGACCGGACTCCATCTCTGGGGCATCGCGGTCGGGCTCGTGATCTCCGGCGAGTATTTCGGCTGGAGCTATGGCTGGGACAAGGCCGGCACTCTCGGCTTTCTCGTCACTACGATCTTCATCGCGGTGATGTACACGACCTTCATCTTCTCCTTCACCGAGCTGACCACGGCGATCCCGCATGCCGGCGGTCCGTTCGCCTATTCCTACCGCGCCTTCGGTCCGCTCGGCGGCTTCGTCGCAGGCTTCGCGACGCTGATCGAGTTCGTGTTCGCCCCGCCCGCCATTGCGCTCGCGATCGGCGCCTATCTCAACGTCCAGTTTCCGGCACTGTCGCCGAAGACCGCCGCGCTCGGCGCCTATGTGGTGTTCATGGCGCTCAACATCGCCGGAGTCTCGATCGCTGCGACCTTCGAGCTGTTCGTGACGATCCTGGCGATCGCCGAGTTGCTGGTGTTCATGGGCGTCGTGTCGCCCGGCTTCTCCTTCGCCAACTTCGCCGCCAATGGCTGGGCCGGCGAGAGCACGTTCACGTTGACCAGCCTCGGAGGCATCATCGCCGCGATACCCTTCGCGATCTGGTTCTTCCTGGCGATCGAAGGCGCGGCCATGGCCGCGGAGGAGACGAAGAATCCGACCAAGACGGTCCCACTTGCCTATATCGCCGGCATCCTCACCCTCGTCGTGCTCGCCTTCGGCACCATGATCATGGCGGGCGGCGTCGGCGACTGGAGCAAGCTCGCCAACATCAACGATCCCTTGCCGCAGGCGATGAAGATCGTGGTCGGCGAGAATTCCGGTTGGCTGCACATGCTGGTGTGGATCGGCCTGTTCGGCCTGATCGCCTCGTTCCACGGCATCATCATGGGCTATTCGCGGCAGATCTTCGCGCTGTCGCGCGCCGGCTTTCTACCGGCCAAGCTCGCGACGCTGCATTCGACCTGCCGCACGCCGCACTGGGCGATCATCGCCGGCGGCGTGATCGGCATCGCCGCGATCTTCTCCGACGAGCTGATCCAGTTCGCCGGGCAGACGCTCACCGCGAACATCGTCACCATGAGCGTGTTCGGCGCGCTCGTGATGTACATCATGAGCATGGCCGCGCTTTTCCGCCTGCGTGCGACCGAGCCCCATCTGGTCCGGCCGTTCAAGGCGCCGCTCTACCCGGTGGTTCCGGCCGTGGCGCTGGTGTGCGCGACGCTGTCGCTGCTCACGATGATTTGGTTCAACCTGCAGGTGTTCGCGGCCTTCCTGGTGCTGTTCGCCGCCGGCCTGCTGCTCTATCGTCTGACGGCGGGCAAGCGCAGCAATGCGGCAAATGACAATCTGCTCGACATCGCCTTGACCGAGGCCCGCGCCCTGGCCGACTGATCGGCCCGGCGCGCGCGGTATCAGATCGTGACAAGCCCTCCGCGGCTCCCCACGCGGAGGGCTCGAGTGACTGCTTCGGCAGGCATGTGACTTGCATAACTACGAGGTGTCAACCGACGGCGTACGTCCTCAAAGGCGAGGATTCATGGCACAGCCTCTTGCAGCCGAACGCGAGCCTTCGCGGGATCGCAGCCGCAACATTCTGGCCGCTGCAGCGACCGGGGTCGCCGAGTTCATCGCCGAGACGGGAGGCCGCCCGGAAGCCGTGTTCGAGCGCGTCGGCATCGATGCCGACTGCCTCGGCCAGACCCGCCGCGCGCTCGATCTCGCCGACTACGTGGCGATGATGGAGGACGCCGCGCAGGAGACCGGCAATGACAATTTCGGGCTGTGGTTCGGCCAGGCCTACCGGCCGCAGATGCTCGGTCTGATCGGCGAGATTGCACTGGCAGCTCCCACTCTCGGCTCGGCGATCGAGCACCTCGCGCTGTGGTTTCCCTGGCATCAGCAGGCCACCGAGACCCGCCTCACGCGCCGTGACGGCTTTCTCCGGCTCGAATATCGCATCCTCGACGGCTCGATCGTCGATCGTCGGCAGGACGCCGAGCTGACCATGGGCATGTTCGCGAACGTGTTCCGCGCCTGCCTGCCGTCGGGCTGGGCCCCTGACATGGTGCTGTTCGAGCACGCCCGGCCCCCCGCCTGGCGCGATCATGAGGCTGCGTTCGATGCGGAGGCCGGATGGTCGCAAAGCACCAACGCGCTGGTGTTTCGCGACCGCGACCTGGATCGCGCGATGCCGCAGGCCGATCTGTCACGCCTGCAACGGCTGACGACCGATCTCGCCGGCGTCGCCGGCTCCTGCGGCACGCCGGCGTTCCTCGACCTGGTCCGCGGCGAGATCAGGCGGCGGCTGGCTGCCGGTGCGCTGCATCTCGAGGAGGTCGCCGAAGCGCTGTCGACGACGCCCTGGACCCTGCAGCGCCGTCTGGCCGAGTTCGGCGCCACCTTCTCCGATCTGGTCGAGGCGACACGGCTCGATCTCGCCCGCCACTATCTGCGCCAGGCGCATCTGCCGCTCGGCGATGTCGCCTTCCTGCTCGGCTATTCCGAGGCCTCGGCGTTCTCTCGCGCTTTCGCGCGCTGGGCCGGTTGCAGCCCGCGGCAGTGGCGCCAGCAGTCCCGGCCGGCGCCACGCAGCTGATGCGTGTCGTCAGCCAGCCGGCATCGTCTTCTCGACCAGCCGCACCCAATAAGACGCGCCGTGGCCGAGAACGTTGTCGTTGAAGCGATAGGCCGGGTGATGGCAATCCATGCCGTCGCCCATGCCGAGGAAGACGAAGGCGCCGGGACGGGCCTGCAGCATGAAGGCGAAATCCTCCGCGCCCATCAGCGGCGGCGCGTTGTCGACGACGCGCTCGACTCCCACGACATCGCGGGCGACATCGGCGGCGATGCCGGTCTCCCGCGCATGGTTCATCGTGATCGGATAGAGCCGCGTGTATTTCGTCGTGGCCGCGCCGCCATAGGTGCGGGCAATGCCGTCGGCGACTTCGGCGATGCGGCGCTCGACCAGGTCCTGCACGTCGGGATCGAGCGTGCGCACCGTGCCCTTGAGTTCGACCGTCTCGGGGATGACGTTCATGGCCTTGCCGGCCTCGACCACGCAGATCGAGATCACGGCGGATTTGACCGGATCGACGTTGCGCGAGACGATCGACTGCAGCGCGGTAATGATATGCGCGGCGATCAGCACGCTGTCGACCGCCTTGTGAACGCCGGCGCCGGCATGGCCGCCCTTGCCGTGCACGGTGATCTCGAGCTGATCCGACGAGGCCAGCATCGGGCCCGGCCGCAGCGCGAACACGCCTTCGGGCACGCCGGGCGCGTTGTGCAGACCGTAGACCTCCTGGATGCCCCAGCGGGTCATCAGCCCGTCATCGACCATTGCCTTGCCGCCGGCGCCGCCCTCCTCGGCCGGCTGGAAGATCACGATCGCGGTGCCGTCGAAATTGCGCGTCTCCGCGAGATGCTTGGCAGCGCCGAGCAGCATGGCGGTGTGGCCGTCATGGCCGCAGGCATGCATCAGGCCCGGCGTCTTCGACGCATAGGGCACGCCCGAGGCTTCCTCGATCGGCAGCGCGTCCATGTCGGCGCGCAGGCCGATGATGCGGCCGGAATTCGTCTTGCGGCCGCGGATGACGCCGACCACGCCGGTGCGCCCGATCCCCGTCACCACCTCGTCGCAGCCGAATTCGCGCAGCCGATCGGCGACGATGCCCGCGGTGCGGTGCACCTCGTACATCAGCTCCGGATGCTCGTGGAAATCATGGCGCCAGGCCGCCATGTCGTCGGTGAGCGCGGCGATGCTGTTCAGGATGGGCATGGGAGACGGCGTTCTCGTTCAGGACATTGAAGCCCGAACCATGGCCGGAACGGCCGGTCGACACAAGCTTCGACCGGACAATGGCGGCATCTCGATGCGCAGGTCAGCCTCCGACGGGTGATTGCGACAGATAGGCCAGCAGCTTCATCTCGCGCCGCCCTCGCGTGACGGTGTCGAGCACCAGCCCGGATGAGGCCGACAGCAGCGCCATGATCATCAGGCCCATCGACAGCACTGCGGTCGGCAGCCGCGGCACCAGCCCGGTCTCGATGTAGGTGACGAGGATCGGGATGGCGAAGCCGATCGAGATGAGCGCGAGGAAGATGCCGATCGCGGTGAAGAAGCGCAGCGGCTTCTCCGAGCGGTACAGCTTGAGGATGGTGTTGAGGATGCGGAAGCCGTCGCGCCAGGTGTTGAGCTTGGACACGGACCCTTCCGGCCGCGCGTAATACGGCGTCGCGATCTCCGCCACCGGCAGTGCCAGCTCCAGCGCGTGCACGGTGAGCTCGGTCTCGATCTCGAAGCCGTCGGACAGCACGGGGAAGGATTTCACGAAGCGGCGCGAGAACACGCGGTAGCCCGACAGGATGTCCTTGAAGGCCTGACCGAACACTTCGGCGAGGAAGCTCGTCAGCATCCAATTGCCGGTGCGATGACCCATCCGGTAGGCGGCCTGCTCCTGGTCGACCCGCAGCCCCACCACCATGTCGAGACGTTCGCTGACGAGCCGCTCGATCATGCCGGGCGCGCTCGGCGCATCGTAGGTCGCGTCGCCGTCGACCAGCACGTAGATGTCGGCATCGATATCGGCAAACATGCGCCGGACGACGTGACCCTTGCCCTGCCGCCGCTCGCCGCGGACCTCGGCACCGGCGGCGCGGGCGACCTCGACCGTCCGATCCTTCGAATTGTTGTCGTAGACATAGACGACAGCCGTCGGCAGCGCCTGCTTGAAGTCGCGGACCACGGTCGCGACCGCCGCCTCCTCATTGTAGCAGGGCACCAGCACGGCGATCCGCATCGATGGTGAACTCATTGACCCGTCTCCCATGGCCGGGAGATTGCCCGCATTCGGTGCAGAATCTCATAATGAGCGGGCCGCCACGGGCTGTTCGGGCCGCCATGTCGGAATGACCTTAACGCCATCCAGCACCTCGCGCAGGCGGGACAGCGTTCCGAGTGTGGTCCCCTCCGGCAGCGCATCGCGCGCGAAAAAGCCGGTCTCGACGATCTCGTGGTTCGGCTCCGGCGGCCGGTCCTGCGTAAACCCCTTGATAACGAAGACGGCGACGTGGTCGCGCGGCGAGACGTGGCTGTTGAGGAAGATGCCGTGCAGCTCGGGCTCGCCTTCGAGCGCGATCCGTCCCTCCTCGAACAGCTCCCGGCTCAGGGCCTCGATGAAGGTCTCGCCGACCTCGACCCCGCCGCCCGGCAGGTGCCAGCCCGACACATAGCCGTGCCGGACCAGGAACACCCGGTTCTCGGCATCCAGCACCACGCCGCGGACGCCGAGCGTCATGCCGCGGGCGAAGCGCCAATAGAGGTGGAATCCGCGCCGGAGCACCGGCTCGAACCGGATCCGCAACCTGCTGAGCTGTGTTGTCGTCAATTCTGGTCGTCCCCGGTTGGTCTTGCGCTCGAAGGCCGGGCTTGCCATGAGAGCGCCAGCATGAGGGATAGCACGACATGACAGCTGAGCGCGCACGCATCCGCCATCGGCGCCGGGACCAGTGATGGCCGCGTTTACGCTCGCCCATCTGTCCGACCCGCATCTCGCCCCGCAATCGCGGCCGCGATTGTCCGAGCTCGCGAGCAAGCGGGCGCTCGGCTATCTCAACTGGACGCGCAACCGCTACAAATATCACCGCCGCGATATTCTCGATCTGCTGATCTCCGATCTGCACACGCAGATGCCGGACCAGATCGCGGTCACCGGCGACCTCGTCAATTTCGCGCTGGAATCGGAATTTCCGCTCGCCCAGGCCTGGCTCCGGACGGTGGGGCCGCCGGACAAGGTCACCGCGATTCCCGGCAATCACGACGCCTACGTCCGCTCGACCCGGCTGCGCTTCGCCGAGAGCTTCGCCGATTATTTCGGCGGCGACGGCGTCAGCCCGGCGAGCTTCCCGTCGCTGCGCCGGCGCGGGCCGCTGGCACTGATCAGCCTCTCCTCGGCCGTGCCGTCGGCCCCGTTCATGGCGACGGGCCGGATCGGCAGCGCCCAGCTCGCAGCATTGGAACCACTGCTGGAATCGCTGGCGCGTGAGCAGCTGTTCCGCGTGCTGCTGGTGCATCATCCGCTGCGGTCGGCCAATCGGATGAAGCGGCTCACCGACGCCCGCGACCTCACCGCGCTGCTCGCGCGTCACGGCGTCGAACTGGTCCTGCACGGCCACGATCACGTGCATTCGACCATCTGGATCGACGGCCCGGAGCGCAAGATTCCGGTTGTCGGTGTGCCCTCTGCGTCCTCGCTCGCGCATGGCCACACCCCGGCTGCGGCCTACAACATCTTCGCCATTGCGCCCGAGGGCAATCATTGGCGCTGCGACATGACCGTGCGCGGCGTCAACGATGCGCAGCGCGTGCGCGAGATCCGCCAGATTCGCCTGATCTGATCTTTTTGTTTGCGCATGATCCGATCGGAAAACCGGTCTCGACTTTTGCGGATCGTGCGTCAGAAGCTGATCGGCTTCAGGCTCTCGTAGAGCGCGTAGCCGAACAGCGACAGCACCCCGAGCACGAAGCCGAGCACGAACGGCCAGACTCGCCCGCGCCTTGGCGCCTCGCTGATCGCCTGAGCCTGGATGCGGGTAACGCTGAAGGCGCGTTCGCGCTCGACCATGCGGCGGGCGACGTAGTCGGTCACCGCCTTCACGATCGCACCGATGTCGTGCGATTCGGCGAGCACGATGCGGCCGTTGCGGGTGTCCTGGACGAAGCGATACTGCCGCTTGTCGCGCCCCATCACGACATGAGCGACGACGTCGATCCACAGCCGCGGCGTCTCGCCCTGGCTGATGCCGCGATCGAACAGATCGATCTGGTTCGGCACTTCGGCGAACAGCGGATCGAGCGCCTCGTTGAGAATCTCGAGCCGCGCCACCTCGGCATCGCGCAGATCGACCACGACGCCCGTTCGGTCTGCGGCCTCGATCCGGGCCTGGCGCAGCGCCTCGCGCAGACGCACGGGACGCGGTTCGGTGCTGCTGTCGGGGGCCTCGGACATCGCTGACGCTTTCACGGTTCGGCCCTGGTTTCGCCAGGATTTCTCCGATTAACCTATCAGTAACCCAGTATTCCGCAAACCCCATTTGTCTTCAAAGGGTTATACGCACGCTGAGATAATCAGCCGCGCTCAGATGATGGTTGCAAAACGGACGTGGGCGGTCCCCTCCGGTATGACCCGGCTGAGACCGCCCCGTCCTTGGGCTCTTCCTCGAGCTTTATTCAAATACCCGGCAATGCATTCCCGATCGGCGGTCAGGCCGCCGGCGCGCGCTGCGGCTCCTCGACGATCGAGAAGCGCACGCCGGCCTTGTGGCGGTTCTCCTCGGACACCTCGCGCCAGCAATCCTCGGCCTCCTTGCGCGACTTGAACGGCCCCTTCACCTGGGCCGATCCTTCCACCAGCTTGTGGAAATTCATCGAGCCGAACTCGCCGCCGATCACCCAGAAATTGCTGGTCATGAGACCCTCCTTCAACCGTCACAACTTTGACAGTGCATTGCGATTTGCGTGACCAGAGATAAACGCGAAACCGGCAGCCTCGTATAGAGGCCTTGTTTTCGAATGGTGATGTCATGTAACATCATCACTTGTCATAAATGTCATTTTGTAAATTTTGTCACAAATCCAGGCCGGTCGGCCTGCGGGAGATCGCCATGCCCGGTGAGTCCGGAAAGAAGCTGTTCGTCGGGCCGCGCTTCCGCCGCATCCGCCAGCAGCTGGGCCTGTCGCAGACTCAATTGGCGGAGGGGCTCGGCATCTCGCCAAGCTACGTCAACCTGATCGAGCGCAACCAGCGACCGGTGAGCGCCCAGATCCTGCTGCGGCTGGCCGAGGTCTATGACCTCGATCTGCGCGATCTCGCCACCGCCGACGAGGACCGCTTTTTCGCCGAGCTCAACGAGATCTTCTCCGATCCCCTGTTCCGCCAGATCGAGCTGCCCAAGCAGGAGCTGCGCGACCTCGCCGAGCTGTGCCCCGGCGTCACCCACGCGTTGCAGCGGCTGTACGCGGCCTATGCCGAAGCCCGCCGCGGCGAGACGCTCGTCGCGGCGCAGATGGCGGACCGCAACGCGGGCGGGCATTTCGAGGCCAACCCGATCGAGCGAGTGCGCGATCTGATCGAGGCCAACCGCAACTATTTCGCCGAGCTCGAGCAGCAGGCCGAAAGCCTGCGCGACGCGCTCGACGTCCCCGCCGAAGAGCTGTACGCCGCGCTCGCCGCGCGCTTGCGCGAGAAACATTCGGTGCAGACCCGCGTGATGCCGGTCGACGTCATGCGCGAGACGTTGCGCCGTTACGACCGCCATCGTCGCCAGCTGCTGATCTCCGAGCTCGTCGACGGGCCCGGCCGCACCTTCCA
The DNA here is from genome assembly GCF_032381435.1 of Bradyrhizobium sp. SZCCHNR1002. Classification (NCBI taxonomy): domain Bacteria; kingdom Pseudomonadati; phylum Pseudomonadota; class Alphaproteobacteria; order Hyphomicrobiales; family Nitrobacteraceae; genus Bradyrhizobium; species Bradyrhizobium sp. SZCCHNR1002. Next base: position 258,960 of record NZ_JAUHIS010000006.1, on the reverse strand, counting down.
GCTCGCGTTTCAGCTCGGCATGGCGGAATGCCTGCCGCAGTTCGAGGTCATCATCGGCCGCGCCGGCGCACTCGACGACACCTCGCGCCGGCTCTACCGCATGACACTGGCGAGCTACTTCGCCGCCGCCGTGATGATGCCCTATGCGCCGTTCCTCGCCGCGGCGGAAGCGCTGAGCTACGACATCAACGTGCTGGCGCAGCGCTTCAACACCGGCTTCGAGCAGGTGTGCCACCGCCTCACCACCTTGTCGCGCCCGAACGCGCGCGGCGTTCCGTTCTTCATGCTGCGCGTCGACAGCGCCGGCAACGTCTCCAAACGCTTCTCCTCGGGCACCTTCCCGTTCTCGAAGTTCGGCGGCACCTGTCCGCTGTGGAACGTCCATTCGACCTTCGACACGCCCGACCGCCTGCTGAAGCAGATCATCGAACTGCCGGACGGCTCGCGCTATTTCTCGATCGCCCAGATGGTCCGGCGCCCGGTCGCGCCGCACCCGATGCCGCAGCCGCGCTTTGCGATCGGACTGGGCTGCGAGATCCGTCATGCCTCGCGCCTCGTCTATGCCGCCGGCATGGACCTGGAGACGGCCGAAGGCACGCCCATCGGCGTCAACTGCCGGCTTTGCGAGCGCGAAAACTGCGCCCAGCGCGCCGAGCCGCCGATCACACGCACGCTGATCCTGGACGAGACCACGCGCCGCGTCAGCTCGTTCGCGTTCAGCAATGCAAGGGAGTTGTGAAACGCCCACTCTCTCCTCCGTCATTCCGGGGCGCGCGCAGCGCGAATCCATTTTGCAGTACAGCCCGCGGCCCGATGGATTCCGGGTTCGCGCTGCGCGCGCCCCGGAATGACAGCGAGTGTGTTGCACCGCCCTCTCCAAGTCATTGCGAGAACACCGCGCTGACGAAGAGACGCGCGGTGCGGAGACCCATGCAGCCACTTTCTCGCGGCGCATCTGCACCCGAGCTTTGCTATCAGCTCGCCCTCTTCGAACAGAGGGCGCAGGGAAGACCGGGAGCCCGCCGCCCCCATGGCCCCCGTGCGAAAGAAATGCACGGGGTAGGAACCACAGGTTCGGCTGGAACATCCCGGCCTTCCCTGCGCGATGGTCTTAACGTCTGCTCCGCGCTCTCCCCGGGGACCGGCTTGATTGCCCCCGTCGCCCGCGCGACACATCAGGTCGGCAACGAGCTTGGCGCCAGCTTCGGGGCACCAGGACCACACGGCTTGAACGTCCGCGAATTGCCATTCGTCTTGCGCAACAGCGCCTGACAGACCCGCGGCCACCGCTCCCCGCCTCTCCGTATCGTGACGACGCGTACGTCCCTCTGCATGAGGCGGGATGCAGGAAGGAGAGCACGATTTCCGTAAAAGCGAAACAAGGAAATTTTTGCAGCGGCATCTGGACAGAGGTGATCGCGCTGAGGGCGCTACGGAATTCTCGCTTTCGGTGCAGTCACCGATGCGGTGTCGCGGGGCCGGGCCGTTGGCGGCTCAGCGGTGCACTTGATCCTCGCGCTTCCACTGAGTCGCCCGTCGGGTCGCCTGCCGCTCGCAAGCGGCGGACGCCTCGAAGGATGGCGCGGACGAACCTTACGACCTGATCCGTTGGCCTCTCGTCCTCGTTTCCTGGTGAGTGCCAACCTGACGGGCCACCGCCATGACCGAGAGGCCAACATCGAGGAGACGCCGCATGCTGGTCTGGTCGATTGGCCTCGTCGTGCTCGCCCTGGCCGGTGCCGCCATCGCCGCAGGGCCGATCATGAGCCGGGTCGAACATCCGAGATATGACGTGGTGAAGCGCGACGGTGCATTCGAGATCCGCGCCTATGCGCCGATGATCATCGCGCAGGCCGAGGTGCAAGGTGCGCGCAAGCCGGCGATCGAAGAAGGCTTTCGCATCATCGGCGGCTACATCTTCGGCGCCAACCAGGGCAAGGCCAAGATCGCGATGACTGCGCCGGTGCAGCAACAGGCCGCCACAGCGCCTGCGGAGGGCGTCGGCAGCGACCGCTGGAGCGTCAGCTTCGTGATGCCGTCGAACTGGTCGCTGGACACCCTGCCGCCGCCGGCCGATGCGAGGATCAAGCTGACGCCGCTGCCGGCTCAGCGCATGATCGCGCTGACGTTCTCGGGCTCGTATTCCGACGGCATTCTGGCCGACAAGACCCGCGAGTTGCGCGACTACGCGCAGAGCCAGGGGATCACCGTCTCAGGGGCACCGCTGCTCGCCTTCTACAACCCGCCCTGGACCCTGCCGATGCTGCGGCGGAATGAGATCATGCTGGCGTGTAGTTGTTAGGAATACTCTCTTCCCAGCATCAGTCCGCTCCCTCTCCCCGTCCTTCACGGGGAGAGGGCTGGGGTGAGGGGCAGCGGCGGTATGAACCGGGCTGATTCCTGACGTTTTAGACCGGGTTGATTCCTGACAGGCCAATTTCGTCTGATTCGAAGGAGAATCGGACGATGCCTTTCAGGGAGAGCAGTCCTGTGGAGCAGCGTATTGGGTTGTTTCGGGAGTACGACACGGGAGCCTTCACGGTGACGGAGCTGTGCGCGCGGCACGGCGTCAGCCGGGAGACGTTCTACGTATGGGAGCGCCGCCGCGCGAGCGGGGATCCGCAGTGGTTCGAGGAGAAGAGCCATGCGGTGCAGAACTGTCCGCACGCGACAGCGGACCGGTTGGTTCGGCAGATCATCGCAACTCGGCAACGGTTTCCGCATTTTGGCCCGAAGAAGATCAAGGCCTGGCTGGGGTCCGAGCGGCCCCAGGTCGACTGGCCGGCGGCTTCGACGATCGGCGACATTCTCAAGCGCGAAGGCTTGGTCCAAGCGCGACCGCGCCGGCGTCGGGCGATTGCGCAAGGCGAACTGGTGATGCCGGCGGAAGGTCCCAATGACGAATGGGCGATCGACTTCAAGGGCTGGTTTCGCACCCGGGATGGAACGCGCTGTGATCCACTGACAATCACCGACGCGGCGAGCCGTTACCTGATCGAGGTGCGCATTGTTGATCCGACCGCGACCGGTGTGAAGAACGCGATGGAGCTTGTTTTCAAGGAGATCGGACTTCCGCGCGCGATCCGCTCCGACAATGGCGTACCGTTCGGATCGACTGGAGCCGGCGGCCTCTCGACGCTCTCGATCTGGTGGCTCAAGCTCGGCATCGAGCCGCGCTACATCCCACCATCCAGCCCGCAGGACAACGGCCGGCACGAGCGCATGCATCGCACGCTGAAGGCCGAGACATCGAAGCCGCCGGCAGGCACCGCTGTCGAGCAGCAGCGCCGCTTCGACGCCTTTCGGCGCCACTTCAACGAGGAGCGGCCGCACGAGGCGCTCGGCCAAGTGGCACCCGTCAAGCTCTGGCGCTCGCCGCAGCGCTCCATGCCGAGCCGCCTCGATGACCCCTGGTACGACGCCGATCACCAAGTCCGCCGCGTGCGTCCCAACGGCGTCATCAAATGGCGCGGCGACCACGTCTTCGTCGGCGAGGCGCTCGCCGGCGAACTCATCGGTCTCACCAAGCACGAGAGCGGCAACCACATCGTCCGCTTCTCGGATCGGGACCTTGGGATCATCAATCGCGACCGCCGTTTCCTGCGCTTTGCTCCGCCGCGTGCGCGGCTCCGCGTCGCGCAGGAAACGGCGGAGACAACCCACCAATGATGGAATATTGTCAGGCATCAGCCCGGTCTAAAATGTCAGGGATCAGCCCGGTCGGACACGCACGGGAAGCGTTTGTGGAGAGACCTGTACCCCCTCACCCGCAAGCGGGGCGAGGTACACCGAGCGAGCCGCAGCGCTTCTGGACACCGGTGCGCTCATCAAGTTCCGAAATCTGAGACTTGCCCGCCGTCCCACTGAATTCAAAGCCAGCCCCTTCCGCTCGCCCCCTGATCCCGATATGACGCCGCCTTCGTTGTGACTGGAAAAGCGCCATGACCAGGATTGATGCAATCGCCCGTGCCCGTCAGAGCCTGACCAAGGGTGACTTCCTGACCGAGCTGGGCCGCCGGGTCGCCTATCGCACCGAGAGCCTCAATCCCGAGCGCAAGGACGAGCTCGCCGCCTATCTGACCAAGGAGCTGACGCCGTCCTTCGCCGAGCTCGGCTTCACCTCGGAGATCGTGCCGTCGCCGAGCGGCAAGTCGCCGTTCCTGATCGCGACCTATCATGAGAGCGACAGTGCACCCACGGTGCTGAGCTACGGCCACGGCGACACCGTCGACGGCATGACCGGCGAGTGGCGCGAGGGGCGCGATCCCTGGGCGGTGACGCCGGACGGCAACAGGCTTTATGGCCGCGGCACCGCCGACAACAAGGGCCAGCACAGCATCAACATCGCGGCACTGCGCGCGGTACGCGAGGCCCGCGGCGGCAAGCTCGGTTTCAATGCCAAGTTCATCATCGAGATGGGCGAGGAGATCGGCTCGCCCGACCTTGCCAAGGTCGCCGATCTCAAGCGCGAGGCGCTGAAGGCCGACGTCTTCATCGGCTCCGACGGCCCGCGGCTGTCGACCGCGCGTCCGACCATCTTTCTCGGCTGCCGCGGCGGCATCCGGCTGCATCTCGACGTCAATTTGCGCGAGGGCGGCAATCACTCCGGCAATTGGGGCGGCGTGCTCGCCAATCCCGCGACCATCCTCGCCAATGCCATTGCCACGCTGGTCGACGGCCAAGGCCGCATCAAGCTGGACTCGCTGAAGCCGCCGCGCCTCACCAATGCGATCCGTGCCATCCTCGCCGACGTGAAGGTCGAGCCGACCGCCGACGAGCCGGCGCTCTCGGACAATTGGGGCGAGGAGGGGCTGACGCCGGCGGAGCGGTTGTATGCCTGGAACACGCTCGAGGTGCTGGCGATCTCCTCGGGCAATATCGACAAGCCGGCGAACGCGATTCCCGGCCGCGCCCGTGCCGTGTTGCAACTGCGCTTCGTCGTCGGCACCAAGGTCGACACCATCGTCGAAGACGTGAAGGCCCATCTCGTCGCGCACGGCTTCCCGATGATCGAAGTCAGCATGACGCAAGGCTTCGCGGCCTCGCGCGCCGACATCGACAGCCCCTGGATCAAATGGGCTGCGGACTCGATCCGCATGAGCACCGGCAAGGCGCCAGCCGTGCTGCCGAACTTCGGCGGCTCGCTGCCGAACGACGTGTTTGCCGACGTGCTGAAGATGCCGACCATGTGGGTTCCGCACTCTTATCCCGGCTGCTCGCAGCACGCGCCGGACGAGCACATTCTGCTGGATGTGACGGAGGAGGCGCTGGGTCTGATGGCGGGGCTGTTCTGGGATCTGGGTGAGCTGCGGAAGCCGCTGTGAGGAGCAATCGCTGCGGTTCCGACTTTCGTCGGGTCGCCTCATCCCCGCGGCCTCCGTAGTTTACCATCACCGCGTTTGGCGCTGCGGCATAGGCCCGTCGGCCTTGTCGAAGGGGACGTCCGACAGGCAATTTGTCGCAAGCGTCCGAGAACTTCCCGCCGCGGGGCGGTCTATGGTGCCCGCGCTCTCCCGGCCGAAAGATCGTCCGAGGCTGGGGGGGCATTTTGAGTTTGTTGAAGTTCATGCAAGCATCCGGCGATCAGCCGGATTGAGGAGATACAGATGAAGCAGCTTCGCCTATTTGGTCTTGCCTTCGCCGCCGCGCTCTGCGCCGGCCAGGTGCAGGCCGAGGACCTGACGGGGACTTTGAAGAACATCAAGGAGACCGGCACCATCACGCTCGGCGTCCGCGACTCCTCGATCCCGTTCTCCTATCTCGATGACAGCCAGAAGCCGATCGGCTTTGCGATCGACATCTGCATGGGCATCGTCGATGCCGTGAAGAAGGAGCTCAAGCTCGACAAGCTCGAGGTCAAGCTCAACCCGGTGACGTCGTCGACCCGCATCCCGCTGCTCGCCAACGGCACCATCGATCTGGAATGCGGCTCGACCACCAACAATGCCGAGCGCCAGAAGCAGATCTCCTTCACCAACACCCACTTCCTGACGGCCAGCCGCTACGTCTCGAAGAAGGCGAGCAACATCACCAAGATCGATGATCTGAAGGGCAAGACGGTCGTGTCGACCGCAGGCACCACCAACATCAAGCAGCTGACCGAAGCCAATGCCGCGCGCAGCCTCGGCATCAACATCATCCCGGCCAAGGATCACGCCGAGGCCTTCCTGATGGTCGAGACCGACCGCGCGGTGGCCTTCGTGATGGACGACATCCTGCTGTCGAGCCTCGTCGCCGGGTCGAAGGATCCCGCCGCCTACGTCATCTCGAGCGACGCATTCTCCAAGCCCGAGCCCTACGGCATCATGCTGCGCAAGGACGACCCGCAGTTCAAGAAGGTCGTCGATGCCGCCACCGCCAAGATCTACACCAGCGGCGAGGGCGCCAAGCTGTACGACAAGTGGTTCATGCAGAAGATCCCGCCGAAGGGCCTCAACCTGAACACCCCGATGTCGGCCGAGCTGAAGGCCGAGTTCGCCAAGCCGTCGGACTCGCCGGATCCGGAATCGTACAAGCCGTAAGCTGCTCTCCCCAATTGCGGCTGCCGCGTGATGCAGCTCGCAAAGCTTGGACTCGAGCCGTCGCCGCGGCGACGCTCTACTCCCTCTCCCCGTGAAGAACGGGGAGAGGGTGCGTACTGCCGGCTCGGCAGCGGTCGGGCTATGAGCTGGAGTGAATAGGGCAACACTGGCCCATTGATTGCATCAGCCGGACGGAATGAGCTTGATCCGATGACCCCGATCATATCAGCTGATCGCATCGGCTCAGTGCCGAGCTAACCCTTTCAGGACACTCCCGTGAACTACACCTGGAACTGGCACATTTTCCTGGAGCCGAACCCGACCGGGGCCGGCACCTATTTCGACATGCTGCTGGCGGGGCTGAAGGTCACGATCGTGACCTCGCTGTCGGCTTGGGTGATCGCGCTGATCTTTGGCACGTTCGTCGGCATCCTGCGCTCGCTGCCGTCCAAGCTCGCGACCTGGATCGGCTTTCTCTACGTCGAATTCTTCCGCAACATGCCGCTGCTGGTGCAGCTGTTCCTGTGGTTCTTCGTGCTGCCGGAGCTGTTGCCTCGCACCGCCGGTCTGTGGCTGAAGCAGCTGCCCAATGCGCCGTTCTACACGGCGGCTGTCGGGATCGGCCTTTTCATGTCGGCGCGCGTCGCCGTGCAGCTTGCGGCAGGCATCGGCTCGCTGCCGCGCGGCCAGAAGATGGCGGCGACCGCGCTCGGCCTCACCACCTTGCAGACCTATCGCTACGTGCTGCTGCCGATGGCGTTCCGCATCATCCTGCCGCCGTTGACATCCGAATTCCTCAACACCGTCAAGAACAGCGCGGTTGCGATCACCATCGGCCTGATCGAGCTGACGGGGGCTGCGCGCGCGATGCAGGAATTCTCGTTCCAGGTGTTCGAGGCGTTCAGCGCCGCCACGCTGATGTATCTCGTCATCAACGTCATCGTCGTGATCGGCATGCGGCTGCTCGAACGCGCCGTGGCGATCCCCGGCTACATCACGGGCAAATGAGATGCTGGCCAATTTCGATTTCGACGTCATCCGCCGCTCGCTGAGCTATCTGTTCATCGACGGCATGACCTTCACCCTGACGCTGACCGCGCTGTCGGCGACGGGCGGCCTGATCTTCGGCACGCTGATCGCGCTGATGCGGCTATCAGGCTATCGCGTGATGGGCTGGATCGCCGGGCTCTATGTCGACTTCATGCGCTCGCTGCCGCTGGTGCTGGTGATCTTCTGGTTCTACTTCCTGGTCCCCTATATCGGGCAGTGGATCACCGGCTCGTCGCGCCCGATCAAGGTCGGCGCCTTCGCCTCGTCGCTGATCACCTTCATCATGTTCGAGGCGGCGTATTTCTCCGAGATCATGCGCGCCGGCATCCAGTCGATCTCGCGCGGCCAGCCTGCCGCGGCCTCGGCGCTCGGCCTCACCTACGCGCAGACCATGCGCTACGTCGTGCTGCCGCAGGCGTTCCGCAACATGCTGCCGGTGCTGCTGACCCAGACCATCGTGCTGTTCCAGGACACGTCGCTGGTCTATGTGCTCTCGATCCCCGACTTCCTCGGCGCCGCCTCCAAGGTCGCGCAGCGCGACGGCCGCCTGGTCGAGATGTATCTGTTCGCAGCCCTGATCTACTTCACCATCTCCTGCATCGCGTCCTACGGCGTCCGCCGCCTGCAGTCGCGCATCGCCATCATCAGGTAGTCGGCTCCCATGATCGAAATCAGCCACGTCAACAAATGGTACAGCCCGAGCTTCCAGGTGCTGAAGGATTGCACCACTTCCGTCGCCAAGGGCGAGGTCGTGGTGGTCTGCGGCCCCTCGGGCTCGGGCAAGTCGACCCTGATCAAATGCGTCAATGCGCTGGAGCCGTTCCAGGACGGCTCGATCACGATCGACGGCCTCAAGGTCAATGATTCCAAGACCAATCTGCCGAAGCTTCGCTCGCGCGTCGGCATGGTGTTCCAGCATTTCGAGCTGTTTCCGCATCTGAAGATCATCGACAATCTCTGCCTCGCCCAGCAGAAGGTGCTGGGACGCGGCCGCGAGGAAGCGATAGCCAAGGGCAGGAAGCTGCTGGAGCGCGTCGGGCTGAAGGAGCAGGCGGAGAAGTTTCCGGCGCAGCTCTCCGGCGGCCAGCAGCAGCGCGTGGCGATCGCGCGTGCGCTCGCCATGGACCCGATCGCGATGCTGTTCGACGAGCCGACCTCCGCGCTCGACCCGGAGATGATCAGCGAGGTGCTCGACGTCATGGTCGATCTCGCGCGCGAAGGCATGACCATGATGGTGGTCACCCACGAGATGGGCTTCGCCAGGAAGGTCGCCCACCGCGTCATCTTCATGGACCGCGGCGAGATCGTCGAGGATGCCAAGAAGGACGAGTTCTTCGGCCAGCCCCGCAGCGAGCGCGCGCAGCAGTTCCTGTCGAAGATCCTGTCGCATTGAGCGGGCCCGTCATTCCGGGGCGCCCGCAGGGCGAACCCGGAATCTCGAGATTCCGGGTTCGATGCTCCGCATCGCCCCGGAATGACGTCGAGAGAAGCGAATAGCGCACGCAATGATAGTGCGAGCGCCGATGAAAGAAGGAGACACGCCTTGGACCCGATCGCTTACGTCAACGGCGCCTTCGTGCCGCTCTCCGAGGCCAAGGTCTCGGTGCTCGATCGCGGCTTCCTGTTCGCCGACGGCATCTATGAAGTGGCGGCCGTGCTCGACGGCAAGCTGGTCGACAGCGCCTCGCACCTTGCCCGTCTGGAGCGCTCCGTCGGCGAGATCGGCCTCGCGCTGCCGGAGAGTCTGTCGCGCATCGAAGAGCTGCAGAAGGAACTGGTCGCGCGCAATAGGCTGGACCAGGGCATGGTCTACCTGCAGGTCACGCGTGGCGCCGACAAAGGCCGCGACTTCCCGTTTCCGAAGGGTGACGTCAAGCCGACCCTGGTGATGTTCGTGACCGCGAAGAACATCGTCGATGCGTCCTCGGCCAGGACCGGCATCGGCGTCATCACCGTGCCGGACATCCGCTGGGCGCGCCGCGACATCAAGAGCGTGGCGCTGCTGGCGCAGGTGCTGGCGAAACAGGCGGCAGCAGTTGCCGGTGCGGGCGAAGCCTGGATGGTCGAGGACGGCCACGTCACCGAGGGCGGGTCGTCGTCGGCCTTCATCCTGACCCAGGACGACGTCATCGTCACCAGGCCGAACTCCAACGCCATCCTTCCGGGCTGCACCCGCAAGGCCGTGGTCAAGCTCGCCGAGGAGCGCCAGCTCAAGATCGAGGAGCGGCTGTTCACGGTCGCCGAAGCGCTCGGGGCCAAGGAGGCCTTCATCACCAGCGCGAGCTCGTTCGTGCAGCCGGTCGTCACGATCGACGGCAAGCCTGTCGGCGACGGCAAGGTGGGACCAGTGGCAACGCGGCTGCGCGAGATCTATGTCGATTTTGCGCGGTCGACGGCTGTGTAGTTCGGCGACAGAGCAGGTGCAGCATCGAAACTCGTTTGCATTGTCCGGCGCTTTGCTATCGTGGCGGAGCGACAGAAAACTGCAGGGAGGAGTTTCGATGCGTATTCGCTGGGGCGTGCTCGCGGCTGGCTTGGTGATGACTGGTGCGGCGTTGACCATGACCAGGATGGCGTCGGCCGATGACGGCTGGGTCACCCTTGTCGATGGTGACAAGAAGGTCGAGTTCACCGAGGTCGGCAAGGCCAATTGGGAGGCCAAGGACGGCGCGTTGATGGCCGACAAGCTCGACGGCAAGGACCCGTCGTATCTGGTCACCAAGGCTAGCTACAAGGATTTCCAGATCAAGGCCGAATTCTGGGTCGACGACGCCGCCAACAGCGGCATCTTCATCCGCTGCGACCAGTCGGCGAAGATCGATTCCAACATCTGCTACGAGGTCAACATCTTCGACAAGCGCCCCGACCCGAAATACGGCACCGGCGCGATCGTCGACGTGTCGAAGGTCGATCCGATGCCGAAGGCCGGCGGCAAGTGGAATACCTACGAGATCACTGCCAAGGGTACGCGGCTGACCGTGATGCTCAACGGCGAGAAGACCGCCGATGTCGACGACAGCAAGCACGCGGCGGGGCCGATCGCCCTGCAATACGGCTCGGGCGTGGTGAAGTTCAAGAAGGTGCAGATCAAGCCCTTGTAGCTGTGCATTCCGGACAGCGGCGCTGGCCGCGGCTCGCGCGGTAGAGACCCTTGCAGTACCAATGGCGCGCCATCATCTGCAGGGGATGGCGGGCCAGCCGGGCCAGCGTCACCAGTTCGAGCATGGCGGGCATTGCGGACTCCCTTACATTCTTTCGACGAGATGGGGCGGCACTTCGATCACGGAAGTGCCGCCCCAGTCGCATCAGCCATGCAGCTTCTTTGCGGTCTCGGCGATCACGCGTCCCTGATAGCGCGCCCCCGCCAGCTCGTTCTCGCTCGGCTGCCTGCTGCCGTCGCCTCCGGTGATGGTGGTCGCGCCGTAGGGCGAGCCGCCGGTGACCTCGTCGAGCTTCATCTGACCGGCGAAGCCGTAGTTGAGGCCGACGATGGTCATGCCGAAGTGCAGGAGGTTGGTGATGATCGAGAACAGCGTCACTTCCTGGCCGCCATGCTGGGTCGCGGTCGAAGTGAAGGCGCCGCCGACCTTGCCGTTCAGCGCGCCCTTGGCCCAGAGGCCGCCGGCCTGGTCGAGGAAATTCGCCATCTGCGAAGCCATGCGGCCGAACCGGGTGCCGGTGCCGACGATGATCGCGTCATAGTCGGCGAGCTCCTCGACCTTGGCGATCGGCGCGGCCTGGTCGAGCTTGTAGTAGGAGGCCTTGGCGACGTCGGCGGGCACCAGTTCCGGCACGCGCTTGATGTCGACGGTGGCGCCGGCTTCGCGGGCGCCTTCGGCGACGGCGTTGGCCATCGCCTCGATATGGCCGTAGGCGGAGTAATAAAGAACGAGGACCTTGGTCATGGTATGCTCCGTGGGGATGAGGGTGAGCGGGATTGGTTAGGCGGCGTCGACCAGCACCAGCTCGGAATCCTCGAGCGCGGTGATCGTGAGCTTGGCTTCGTCGCGGATGGCGGCGCCGTCACGGGCGTTGACGCGGATGCCATTGACCTCGACGGCCCCGGCGGCGGGGACGAGATAGAGGTGCCTGGCCTTGTCGGCGCTGTACTCGGCGGTTTCGCCGGCCTTCAGTGTGGTGCCGAGCACGCGGGCCTTGGCGCGGATCGGCAGCGCATCGGCGTCATCCGCGAAGCCGCTGGCGAGCGTGACCAGCTTGCCGGAGCGGTCCGACTTCGGGAACGGCTTGGCGCCCCAGGTCGGCTGGCCGCCCTCGGTGGCCGGCTCGATCCAGATCTGGAAGATCCGCGTCGTGGTCGGCTCGAGATTGTACTCGGAGTGGCGGATGCCGCTGCCGGCGCTCATCACCTGGACGTCGCCGGCTTCGGTGCGGCCCTTGTTGCCGAGGCTGTCCTGATGGGTGATCGCGCCCTCGCGGACATAGGTGATGATCTCCATGTCGCGATGAGGATGCGCGGGAAAGCCGGTATTCGGTGCGATCTCGTCATCGTTCCAGACGCGCAGGGCGCCATGGCCCATGTTGCTCGGGTCGTAATAGCTCGCGAACGAGAAATGATGCTTGGCCTTCAGCCAGCCGTGGTCGGCGCCGCCCAGCGCCGCGAAGGGCTTCAACTCGATCATGGGTCTGCTCCTGTGGTTGCGACGGTCGACCGGACCGCCGTGCTGTTGGTCATTGGAATAGAGGAGCGGCCGGGGTATAGAAATAGAAACTATTGAAACCTATTGTTTCCAAAAACGAGATCAAAGCTGATGGCGCGACTTCCCGATTTCGAGGCGATGGCGATCTTCGCCAAGGTCGTCGAGCTGCGCTCCTTCGCCGGCGCCGCGCAGGAGCTGAGCCTCTCCAAGGCCTCCGTCTCCAAGGCGGTGAGCCGGTTGGAGGAGCGGCTGGGCACGCGGCTGTTCAACCGCACCTCGCGCCGCCTCGCTTTGACCGATGCCGGCCAGCGCCTCTCCGAGCGGGCGGCGCAGCTGTTGGCCGACGGCGAGGCCGCCGAGACCGAGGCGCTGGCGCAGTCGCTGACGCCGCGCGGCCTGGTGCGCTTCGCAGTGCCGATGACCTTCGGCGTCAAGAAGATCGCGCCGCTGCTGCCGGCCTTCCTGGAGCAGTATCCGGAGGTCTCGATCGACCTGCACATGAGCGATGCCACCGTCGATCTGATCGGCGAGGGCTTCGATCTCGCGCTGCGCATCGCGCGGCTGCCGGACTCCTCGCTGGTCGCGCGCCGGCTCTGCGCCATGCCGCGCTACACGGTGGCGTCGCCATCCTATCTGAAGCGACACGGGCGGCCGACGCATCCCATGCATCTCGCCGAGCACAAATGCTTCGGCTACGCCTACCTCTCCACTGCCGGCGTCTGGCACTACACCAATGCGGCGGGCGAGCAGGCCAGCGTGCGCCCCGCAGGACAGCTGCGCGTCAACAATGGCGAGGCGCTGCTGCCGGCGGTGCTCGCCGGGCTCGGCATCGCCGATCTCCCGGACTTCATCGTCGGCGAGGCCATCGCCTCTGGCGAGGTCGAGGTGGTGCTGAGGGGCTGGAGCCAGCCCGAAGGCGCAATGCATCTGGTGATGCCGCCCGGCGGCCCGCGGCCCGCACGGGTCGAGGTGCTGACGGAGTTTCTGGTCAAGGAGCTGGCGAAGGCAAAGAAGCGGTGATCACGCCTCCCGACATCAGCCGCTCAGGGCTGCACCTCGCACACGTCGACCCATTCGGCCGATGTCAGCTCGGCCATCCGGTCCGGCGTGATCTTCACCGCGCTGTGGGTGGAGCCTGCTGCGGGGACGACGATGTCGAACGCCTTCAGCGAAAGGTCGCAATACACCGGGAGCGGTGATTTCAGCCCGAACGGGCAGACGCCGCCGACCTCGTGGCCGGTGATGTCGGCGACCTCGTCGAGGCCGAGCATCTTCGGCTTGCCGCCGAACAGCGCCTTGACCTTCTTGTTGTCCATGCGCGCGTGGCCCGCTGCGACGATCAGGATGACGCGGTCGCCGACGCGCAAAGACAACGTCTTGGCGATGCGGGCGGGCTCCACGCCATAGGCTTCGGCGGCGAGCGCGACTGTTGCTGAGCTCTGGCTGGAGACGAGGACGTCGATGTCGGGGGCTTTTGCGGCGAAGAAGGCGCGGACGGATTCAAGGCTCATGCGATGCAACGATCTCGGGCAGTTCGGACAGCGCAGCAATACGATAGTCGGGCGCAAAACCCAACTCGTCCATCTGCGTGCGCAGCGCCTTGAACAAAGTGAGCGGCGCGACCAGGTCGGTCTTGACGCACGCCGCCGCCATGGCCTCGGGGCTGACCCGCTCGATCCAGGCGACGTTGAGGCCGAAAGCCTTGGCGCCGCAGACGTCCCAGGGATTGGAGGACACGAACAGCACCTCGGCCGGCGCAAGTCCGAGCGTCTCTTCGATCAGCGCATAGGCTTGCGGACTCGGCTTGAAGATCTTGTGCGCATCGACGCTGACGACCGCATCGAGCAACGTGTCTAATCCACTGGCCTTGACCAGGCCGTCGAGCATCGCGGGGCTGCCGTTGGAGAGGATCGCGAGCCGATGATCCTTCATCGCGGCGAGCGTAGTCTGCGCGTCAGGGTAAGGATCGAGGTCGAGGTACTTGGCGATGATGCGATCCAACGTGCCGGCATCGGTCTGCAGGCCGAGAATGCGCAGCGTGTAGATCAGCGACTCCCGGGTGACGACGGCAAAATCCTGATAGCGCTGCATCAGCGAGCGCAGCCAGGTGTATTCGAGCTGCTTGATGCGCCAGATCTGGGTGATGAGGTCGCCATGGCCGGGGAAGGCCTGCTCGGTCACCGCCGCCACCGACTGGATGTCGTACAGCGTGCCATAGGCATCGAAGACGACAGCCTTGAAGGGGGCGGCTTTGAACGGCACGGCGACAACCTCCCTTGGAAGCAGGCGCGATGACCGATGGCCACCGCGCCTGGAGCGATCTCAGATGCCGAGCAGCTTGCGGGCGTTGGCCTTCAGCACCTTCGGCCGGATCTCCTCGCGGATGTCCAGCTTGGCAAAGTCCGCCAGCCAGCGGTCCGGCGTGATCACCGGCCAGTCCGAGCCGAACAGCATCTTGTCCTGCAGAATCGAGTTGATGTAGCGCACCAGGATCGGCGGGAAGTATTTCGGCGACCAGCCCGAGAGATCGATGTAGACGTTCGGCTTGTGGGTCGCGACGGACAGTGCCTCCTCCTGCCAGGGGAAGGAGGGATGGGCGAGGATGATCTTGAGGTCGGGGAAGTCGGCCGCGACGTCGTCCATGTACATCGGGTTGGAGTACTTCAGCCGCATCCCCATGCCGCCCGGCATGCCCGAGCCGACGCCGGTCTGGCCGGTGTGGAACAGCGCGATCGCGCCGCCGTCGTTGATCGCCTCGTAGAGCGGGTAGGCGAGGCGGTCGTTGGCGTAGAAGCCCTGCATGGTCGGGTGGAACTTGAAGCCGCGGACGCCATAGTCCTCGATCAGCCGGCGCGCTTCGCGGACGCCGAGCTTGCCCTTGTGCGGATCGATGCTGACGAACGGGATCAGCACATCGAGATGCTCGGAGGCGATCTCCAGCATCTCTTCATTCTTGTAGCGGCGGAAGCCGGTCTCGCGCTCGGCATCGACCGGGAAGATCACGGCGGCGATGTTCTTCGAGCGGTAATAGGCCGCGGTCTCCGGCACGGTCGGCGGATGCTTGTGCGGCGACTTGAAGTAGTCGGCCATCTGGGCCTGGAAATCGTCGTAGCCGTCGTCGGCATGCATGCCGCACGGCTCCTCGGCATGGGTGTGGATGTCGATGGCGACGACGTCGTCGATCTTGGGCAGAGCGAGTTTTGGCATGGGCGTTCCCGGCGTTCGGTTCTTGGCTTTGTCAAATTGATTATACGATATAACGAATTTGGCAATCGGCAATTGGTCCGGCGGCCGGTTCCCTGGGCCACCTCAGGCTCGGGCCTTGTTGAAGCCGGCGCCTCAATCGTTGACATCGCCCAAGTCGGTGGTTAGAAACCGGCCACTCCGGGCGACCCTGTCGCTTGCGGAAATCCCTTTCTATTTGCCACTTCCGGCCTGTCCAACACGGCCTTTCGAACGTATCAGGATGTCCCATGAAGGTCCGTAACTCGCTGAAGTCGCTGCGTGGCCGCCATCGCGCCAACCGTCTGGTCCGCCGCAAGGGCCGCGTCTATGTGATCAACAAGGTCCAGCGCCGCTTCAAGGCCCGCCAGGGCTGATCGACCGGCTGATCCGGCCCGCGCCTGCCGAGCCTCCTCACAGGTCTTTGACGCGCGCTCTGCTTTGCAGGGCGCGCTTTCTGCGTCTACACTTGCCGCATGGCCAAGCGAACTTTCCGGGCGATTCTGCTCGCCGCCTCCCTGATTTCGGTCCCTTCCCTCGCCTATGCGCAGGGTGAGCCGCGATCGGGCGCCAAACCAAAACCCCCGGAAGCGCCGTCGAAGCTGCCGAAGGTCGGCGCCGACAAGACCAAGGGGCTCGATTTCCTGTTCGGCGCGCTGAAGGCCGCGCCCGACGATGTCAGTGCCAAGCATGTCGAGGCGCGGATCTGGGCGATCTGGCTGCAGACCCCCAGCGATACCGTCGCGCTGCTGATGTCGCGCTCCAAGGCGGCGATGGACGCGAAGCAGAACGAGGTCGCGCTCAAGCTGCTCGATTCGGTCATCAAGCTCCGGCCGGATTATGTCGAGGCCTGGAACCGGCGGGCGACCATCTATTACCTGCAGAACGATTACGGCCGCTCGCTCGCCGACATCCAGCAGGTGCTGGTCCGGGAGCCGCGGCACTTCGGCGCGCTCGCCGGTCTCGGCATGATCATGCAGGACCTCGGCGAGGAAAAGCGCGCGCTGGATGCCTTCCGCAAGGCGCTCGAGGTCAATCCGCACCTGGAAAAGGTGCCGGAGCTCGTCAAAACCCTGACCGAGAAGGTCGAGGGCCGCGACATCTGAGCCTTTACGGCTGGTTAACCATGTTGCGACGGCCGTGCTTGCCGGCCAATCCGCGCGCCCCCAACTGCCGTTTGATCGGATGAAACCTGGGCAGGAGACGGCGCGATGAGGCGTGCGGTGCTGACGACGGTGCTGATGGGGATGACGGCGACGGCCGCCTGGGCCGACGACCTGTTCTGGGTGGTGGGAAACCGCGCCACCAATCGCTGCGAGATCGTGACCAGCAATCCCGTCATCATCGGGGACATCTGGTTCGCATCCGGCCCGTTCAAGTCGAGAGACGACGCCAAGCTGGCGCGATCGACGATCAACGCGTGCCCGAACAAGGACATGACGCAGGAGGATTGACGGGGGGACGGATCGGCGCGAGCCGCCGGTCCGGCCGCTCAGTGAAAGGCGGTGCTGCGGCGGTCCGGCAGGCCATATTGCGCGGCTGCGGCATACAGCTGCGCGATCTCGGCCTCCAGATGCTCGTTGACCAGCAGCAGGGCCTTCAGCGCGCCACGAAGATCGCCATTGCAGCTGGCGACGATCTCGTCGATGGCCGTCTCGCTCGAACGAACACTCATCGGTAACCCCCTCCCAAAACACCAAACTAAACGCAGGGCCGGTCATCGCAGGTCGCACCGCGCAATGACCCGACCGGAAGTAATTCACGGCCATCAGCCGATTGCGAGGAAAAGTCCCGACCATGGTTATAAAATGGCCGACGACGCCGTGATGACAGGATTTCCGGTCGTAACGGCCAAACCCGGCTGCCGGATCTGCAACTCCCGCCGATCCGGCTCGTAACTGTCTCCGTGACAGGCAGAAAACTATCAATGATATCAATGTTCTTGGTGGGCGCATTGGCCGTACTCGCGCTGCTCACAAGGGCCGGCGTCGCAGTGGTCGAGCGCCGCTATCCGGCGCAAGGGCAGGCCATCGATGTCGATGGGGCGACGATCAATCTTGTGGATATCGGCCCCCGCGACAGCAAAAAGCCGCCGCTGTTGCTGCTCCACGGCGCCAGCTCGAACCTCGAGGCGATGCGCCGGCCGCTCGGCGACATGCTGGCGGAGCGCCACCGGGTGCTGCTGGTCGATCGTCCTGGCCATGGCTGGAGCCCGCGAGCGCGGGCCGAGGATTCCACGCCTGCCGCGCAGGCGCGGATGCTGGACGAGGCGCTCGGGCGGCTCGGGACCGGCCCGGTGATCCTGGTCGTGCATTCCTGGAGCGGCGCGCTCGGCCTGCGCATGGCGCTCGACTTTCCGGACCGCGTCGCCGGCCTCGTGATGCTGGCGCCGGTCGCCTATCCCTGGCGCGGCGGGGTCGGGCAGTACAATGCGGCGGTGACCACGCCGGTGATCGGCCCCTTGCTGGCCCACACCATCACCCTGCCGCTCGGCCTGGCGCTGATGGGCCCCGGCGCCCGCGGCGTGTTTGCACCGCAGCAGATGCCGGACGATTTCGTCGACCAGAGCGCGACGCCGCTGCTGCTGCGACCGCGCGAATTCCTCGCCAATGCGCTCGACCTCGTCACCCTCAAGCAGGCGGTGATCGAGCAGTCGCCGCGCTACGCCGAGATCAAAGTCCCCGTCACCATCCTGGCCGGCGACGCCGACAAGACCGTCTACACCGACATTCATGCGCGGCGGCTGGCGCAGGTGCTGCCGCAGACCCGCCTGATCGTCGTGCCCGATCTCGGCCACATGGTGCAGAACGCCGTGCCGGAGCTCGTTGCCGCCGAGGTCGAGCGGATGGTCGGCGCGCTCACGGCGACTGCGGCGGCCGCACCTTGAAAACGAAAAAGCCCCGGCGCGCGGCCGGGGCTTCGAGGGCTGCGCGGGAGTCGCGCCGCCGTTTACTGCTTCTGCTTGCCGTCCTTGTCGAACGAGGCGATGTACGCCCACAGGTTGTTGATCTCGGTCTCGTTCTTGATGCCCGCGAAGGTCATCTTGGTGCCGGGGATCTTGGCCTTCGGATCCTTGATGTATTCCTTGAACACGGCCTCGTTCCAGGTGATCCCGGAGTTCTTGTTGGCTTCCGAATAGTTGTAGTCCGGCGCGGAGCCCGACTTGCGGCCGTCGAGACCGTTCAGTTCCGGGCCGACCTTGTTCTTCGCGCCTTCGCCGATCGCATGGCAGGGCAGGCACTTGTTGAAGGAGGTCTTGCCGGCGGCGGCATCCTGCGCCAGCACGGCCGAGGTCAACGACGACGAGGCGATCACGACGAGCGCGGTCAAAGTCAGTTTCTTCATGGATCAGGCTCTGTGGTTTCGAGACAAAAATCGTGCGCAGGTTTGTGGCATGGCCTCCGCCCTCAGACAAGCCGTCCATCGGGATAGGGTTCATTTGATCGCCGCGAACTTTGCGCGGCAGCAAACAGCGAAACCGGCCGCGTCCGCCTACCCAAAGCGCCGCGGTTGTGGTTGATATGACGGTCGAAATCGAGGTCAGGAGACGCGCGCGATGGCCATCATGATGCCGGAGGCTGATCAGGCGGTGCTGGCGCGCCGCGGCGAGATCGTTGCTGCACTGCGCGCGATTGTCCCAGGCGAGGGCGTCATCGACAGCGCCGCCGAAATGCTGCCTTACGAGTCCGACGGATTGATGGCGTATCGCCAGCCGCCGATGGTCGTGGTGCTGCCGGAGACGACGGCACAGGTCTCTACGGTTCTCAAATATTGCCATCAACAAGGCATCAAGGTGGTTCCGCGCGGCTCCGGCACGTCGCTGTCGGGCGGCGCCCTGCCATTGGCCGACGGCGTGCTGCTCGGGCTGGGCAAGTTCAAGCGCATCCGCGAGATCGATTTCGAGAACCGCGTGGTCGTCACCGAGCCGGGCGTGACCAACCTCGCCATCAGCCAGGCGGTGGCGCATGCCGGCTTCTACTACGCGCCCGACCCGTCGTCGCAGATCGCCTGCTCGATCGGCGGCAATGTCGCGGAGAATTCCGGCGGCGTGCACTGCCTGAAATACGGCATGACCACCAACAACGTGCTGGGATGCGAGATCGTGCTGATCAACGGCGAGGTGTTGCGCATCGGAGGCAAGTGCACCGAGAATGCCGGCTATGACCTGATGGGCCTCATCACCGGCTCGGAAGGGCTGCTCGGCGTGGTCACCGAGGTGACCGTGCGTATCCTGCAAAAACCGGAGACGGCGCGCGCGCTGATGGTCGGCTTCGCCGAGGTCGAGGCCGCCGGCGAATGCGTCGCGCGCATCATCGGCGCCGGCATCATCCCCGGCGGCATGGAGATGATGGACAAGCCGGCCATTCACGCCGCCGAGGCCTTCGTCCATGCCGGCTATCCGCTCGACGTCGAGGCGCTCTTGATCATCGAGCTCGACGGCCCCGGCGTCGAGGTCGACGAACTGATCAGCCGCGTCGAGGCGATCGCGAATGGCTGCGGCTCGACCACCTGCCGGATCTCGACCTCCGAGGCCGAGCGCAATCTGTTCTGGGCCGGCCGCAAGGCGGCTTTCCCCGCAGTGGGCCGCATCTCGCCGGACTATCTCTGCATGGACGGCACCATCCCGCGCGGCGCGCTGCCCAAGGCCTTGGCGCGCATCCGCGAGCTGTCGGAAAAATATCAGCTCGGCTGCGCCAACGTCTTCCATGCCGGCGACGGCAATCTGCATCCGCTGATCCTCTACGACGCCAACAAGCCCGGCGAGATGGAGCGTGCCGAAGCCTTCGGCGCCGACATCCTGCGCTGCTGCGTCGAGCTCGGCGGCGTCCTCACCGGCGAGCATGGCGTCGGCATCGAGAAGCGCGACCTGATGCCGGACATGTTCACCGAGATCGACCTCAACCAGCAGCAGCGCGTGAAATGCGCGTTCGACAGCCAGGGCCTGTTGAACCCCGGCAAGGTGTTTCCGACGCTGCATCGGTGTGCGGAGCTCGGGCGGATGCATGTCCATGCGGGCAAGCTGGCGTTTCCGGATCTGCCGCGGTTCTGAGGCGGGGGCTTGCGGGTAGGGCGGTGTCATCTGTCGTCTGCCCCCCACATCTGCTCGACCTCACGCGACACTCTCTCCCCACGTCATTCCGGGGCGCCCGCAGGGCGAGCCCGGAATCCATAACCACAGGCCGCTGTGAGAGGCACGCCGGCAACTCCATCTCGTTCCAACAACATCCGCTCGTGGTTATGGATTCCGGGCTCATCGCTTCGCGATGCCCCGGAATGACGTGGGGAGAGAGTCTTGCCTCCATCGACATTCCAACCCTCAGACACACGCCCGCAATCCCGCGGCGTCCTCCGCCCAGGTGATGCGTCCGTCCGCCCTCCAAGACCAACGAGAGGGCACGGGGAATGCCGGGTGAAGGCCTCACCCATGGCCCGCCTGCAACAAAAAAGCAGGCGGCAGTCACCACAGGTTCAGCCGAACATCCGGCATTCCCCGCGTGGCGGTCTTAACGCTTATACGTGCTCGCCCCGGGGATCGGCGTTCTTGTCCCCGTCGCCGACGCGACGCGTTCAGGCGTCATCGCCGGCTTGACCTCAGCACCGGGAGGCCAGGCCCACACGATTTCACGTCCGCATCGAGATCGTTCGTCGGCGCGACACGAAGCCACGCTGCGACCCGACACGGCCACCACATCCCCACCCCACGTATCGTGACGACCGCGCGTACGCCCCTCTCGGAGGGGTGGGATGGGAGAAGGATTGCATGATTTCTGTAAAAAAGAAATAGGAGATTTCGCCTCTCGGAGGAGGCCGGTCGCTCCGCATTGAAATAGCTCGCGAAATGACTTTTTCCGCGCAGGGCGATTTTGCTTCGGCCGGCCCCATTTGCCGTGAGAATCGCGTAAGATCGCTGAGGTGATTTGCCCGACGCCTCGGAGAGGCGTCTTTCCAAGTCTTACTATTGTCGGCCGGTTCGTTTCAAAACATGTTATAATTAGCGATGGCTGAAATCCTCGAAGTGGCGTGCGACGAATCTGGTCATACTGGTCCTGACCTTCTTCACAAGGACCAGCGGATGTTCGCGTTCGCCTCGGTCGCGGCAAGAGATACGGAAGCCTTTGAGATTATCGCGAAGGCGCGGCGTGACCACCCAGTTCAGATGCCTGAACTCAAGGCGAGCAAGCTTCTCGCCTCGGAGCGAGGACGAAGGTTGGTCGGAGCGATCTTTGAGGCCGTTGACGGCCGATACGTCGTCAATGTCCACGACAAGCTGCTGGCGCTGTGCGGTTGGTTTTTCGAATACATTTACGAGCCGGTCTATCAGGACGACCCCAGCCTGCTCTATCAGAAAAAATTCCACCAATTCGTCGCGATGTTCAGCTATATCTGGATGCTGGAAGCTGGTGGTGAAGCAAGGCCCACCATCGAGCAATTCCAGAAATACGTGCGCACGCGCGATCCGGCGGACGCGCCGTTCCTGTTCGACCGGCCGCGTCCTCCGTTGACGGAGAAAGGGAAAGAGCACCCGTTCGAATGCATTCTGCGCTTTGCCTACGGGTATCGCGATATCATCATCGCGGATAACGCTAATCTGGACCATGTGCTTCCTGACAAGGGCCGCTGGACTCTTGATCTTTCGACGTCTTCGCTCTGGAGCCACCTCAATTATTGGGGCCGCACTGGAAAGCTGCTCTCGGTGCGGTGCGACGCGAGCAAACCGTTACAGGCGAGTGTAGCCAACTTCAGTGGCGACGAGAACGATCCCGGCATCAAACGCGCCCGCATGAACCACGATCCTGAGCCTCTTGGGTGGAAGATGCTGGAGCCGATTGCGTTCGTGGATTCGCGCGATCATCCTGCAATCCAGCTTGCCGACGTTATAGCTGGAGCCACGGTCGCGTTCTCCTCCGGCCGCTTGCCGTCGGGATGTGATGCAATCGCAGAGAGCATCGCCCGCCACGGGCACGGTCACTCCATCTTGCCGGATATGGATGTGGTCGACCTCAAGAACCGTACCGCTGCGGTCAATTTTCTGATCCTGTTCGATCTCGCGAAAAGGGCGGAACGGCACGGTGACCCTTATGAAAATCTGGAATTTATGTACCATTTCGCTGAAGTGAGCTGGGCGAGCGGCGAGTTCGAAGCCATAAAAAATAGGTACACTCAGGGCGACTGATCTGAATCTTGGCGAAGGCGTCGTGAGGCAGAGAGTGGGATCTTGACCAGGGCCTAGCCTCTCAGACGGTTCTTGCTCGTGCCCAGTGATGAGCAAATGAGCATGACTGGAGGATACCTGATGAGCGCAGTGCGTCGCAAGAAAGCGGGTTTTCGCAAATCGGCTAGCGGCAATAAGCCGACGCGCGGGCGCTCTGGCCGCCAAAATAAAGATTTATTTGTCGACGGCATACTCGATACTTGGGCTGTCAGGGCAGCGCAAGAGCGTTCCAAATGGCTAAGCAAGCCGCGACTTCATACCGCAGTGTTCGAGCAGGCTCGGCACGACGAAGAATTCGAAAAGGTGCTCGCCACGAACAAAGCCGCCTTCAAAGACAAGAGTGATGCGGAGGCATTTGCGCGTCAGAAAGAAAAGCGACAACAGGAGATCGATACAGCGATCCGATCGCTAGGTTGGTCTTTGGAGCGACTTAAGTCTTTCATAGACGCCGTTGTCACGTATCGAGGGGATGTTAGTATTCAAAATTACCTGTCTATTAGGCAGAAATTTCCAGAGGTTGATATTCAGGTCGCTCACTTTGGAGGAATCGATGCATTATTTTCACTCGAAGCCGACTTTAAGAACCAAGGTATAAACCCCGATCTGATCGCCGGAGCGCTCGACGGAGATGAGCCTGGTGTCGATGAGTTGTGCTTGCACTTGCTAGACCTTCTCTTAAAGCGAGATGAACTTCCAAAAAGCGGGTCAGGCTTTATCGATCGGCGTCGCAAAGCCGTCAGCGATGCTTCCGTCAACTATTTAATCACAACCATCTTGGAGGCTTATGACTGGAATGAGCACGTATACCGAGTTCCAGCGTCTCTCGTCGTATTGATCCGGCACCAACTGTGCGGAACACAACCCGACCTTGACGTCGAGTACAGATTGCGAGAGCGCAAGAGAAGCGTAGCAATGGGTGTCGCACAATGCTTGAATCCAGAAGAGCGACTATCAATCAACAAATTGAAGCTATTAGCCGGAATTTCGCGAACTACGGCGGCTCGGTGGCTCAAGGACCAATATTTTCAACATTGGCTCGATTTCGGTCGAAGGCAACCATGGGAGGAGTTGTTGAGTGCAGCTAGACAAGGAGCCAGCAAAAACCTGCACGAATGAGTCGAAGCGCTGACGGGCGATCCTGTTCCACCAAAAAGCTTTTGCGGTACACGCCGCAAGCGCGATAGCTCTGCGCGATGCGTTTGGACCGTTGCCGTCGAATGAATGGATGAGGTCCGAAGCGGAGAAGTGCTCATGGACCCTTTCACTCTTTTCGGTATCGCTGCCCTTCTAAATGCCGCCGCGCGATTTCTTGCCGAGCTGCGACGATCATTTAAGAGGTCATGCTCCGCATCTGCTAAACGAGCCACTGGCAAGCAGGGGCGGCATGCAGGCACGGCCTCACACCAGTAACCGTCCACAACGTTGCGCTGTAAGCTGCAAGCCGATGCTCCCTTCCGGCGCAAGCAACTCCGCGAACCGGTAATTTAGTCCGGCTGAGCCTGCGCTTTCGTTGGCGCACCAGCTCTTCCGTGAGCGCAGATATGATGCCGCCCGGCCGCGGACATGTAGCGCCACACGGGGCAGAGAACCGGAAGTAGATCCATCTCAATCAATACCGTAACCAGGAGGGAGACATGGTCAGTGAAGAGAATTGGATACTTGCGGACGAATCAGAGCCAACGGCGCGGAAAACGTCATTTGAAGAAGCTCACAAGAGGTCCGTGGAGCGCGTAGCTCGAATCGACGATATGATGCAGGCCGTCGTAAAGGCCCAAGTCGCTGTCGAGGGGTCTCTGATCGAAATGCTTGAAGTATTAGGAAAGGATCCGGCGCATTACTTCTTCACATCCCAGAAGATTAAGTTGCTTAGAACGATTGACCCTCCCGGAGTGGGCCGGCCGATATGGGACCTTCTGTCGCAAGCCTCCTACGTCCGAAATGAGCTTGTACATTCTCTCAACGAAGCAAAGATCAAAAGGGAGAGCGACAAAACACGCGAAGCATACTTAGCGATTACGGAAAACGAGCGTCAGAAGCAATCGATCCGGGACATGGCCGACACACAGATGGTGACAAGCGCCATCTATCACTGTGGTAGCTATGTTGTTGTCGCTACCGAAAGGCTGGCCGCCGATAAGAAGGCTAAACCGATACTGGATACGCGTCCCGGGAAGCGTCGTGGATCACGATGACAGCGCGTAGGGCGGATTAGCCGAAGGCGTAATCCGCCGCGTGGATCGAAAGGTCGGCGGGTTACACTGCGCTAACCCGCCCTACGGACTAGAGCCCCTTCGAACTGACAATCCATCTACCGTGGCCCGCCGCCGGAGGCCGGGACGTTGATCGCGCAGGGCCGATAGAGCGCTTGGAGCTCCTTGCCGCGAAGGAAGATCGGATGTGCGGTCAGGCCGCCCTGGCGCGTGATCCATCGTTTGATCGGGGCCGGGTAGAGGTCAAACAGCATCCGCGTTGCTTCCGGGTTCGGGACAGGACGAAAAAAGGGCCCCAGATCGTCAGTTTCCCTGAACGTGAACACGGCTCGCGGGGTGACGCAGATCCTGTCGCGCGGAAGGGTCCCCAGCACGATCGTGCAGGCACCCCCGCAGATCCCGTCGATGATGACGTGCTCGCCGGAGTCGCGCAGCAGTTTGAATTTGTCGACATACGTCCCGATGCGTCCGCCCGGGTCGTCGGCAATACGCACCGTCGCCCGGCCCGCGCCCATGCCCGCCAGGACGAGCGCGGCGGCCAATATCCCCATCACAAGCTTCATGTGCATCCCGTTCAGTCGCATCATATCCGATCGATCCGAATCGTCGCACCGTTCATCGTCGTCGCGGTTTTGTCGCAGCCTAAGCCTTGCGATAGGCGTCGATGATCGACTTCCGGCGTTCCTCGGGGGACAGGGCCTTGCCGGTCGTAGACGCGGCGCCCTTCATCTTGGGGGAATACTCGATCCCCTCGACGGCGCTGATCTTGCGATAGCGCCCGCTGCCGATCACGAAGCCGCCGGCCTTGGTCTTTTTCGATGCGGGTCTCTTTGGAGCCATGCCAATACGCTAGCACATTTGCAGCGATCTCGCACGAGAAGCGGGTCGGGCGGATGAGCCGAAGGCGTCATCCGCCATGTGGCGCGAAAGGTCGGCGGGTTACGCTGCGCTTACCCGCCCTACGAACTACGAAAGGCACCACCCGTGCGGCGCCCCTCACCCCGACCCTCTCCCCGTGAAGGACGGGGAGAGGGGGCGCACCGCTCGTGGGGGGATTGCTCGTGTCGCGACGGCGGCGGTCCTGGCGAGTCCGCAAGCCAAGACTTAGAACGTTCCGCCCGGCGCGTCCGTCGTTCCCTCTCATCTCCTTGTCCGCGCACGATCTTTTCGCCACACCGGGCTGCCCTTTTAACGCATCATGCTCTAGAACCACTCCAACGCCGGTGGCCGCGCGTCGCGGTCGCCTGTCATCATCAGCAAGCAAGGCGAGCAGTGGTGGACGCCCTCAGAGTACGGAACGCAGCCGATGTGGAGGAGGTGGTCCGCTCGGCGATCGCCAATGAGCAGCCGATCGAGGTGATCGGGCATGGCTCGAAGCGTGGGATCGGGCAGGTGACGGCGACCAATGCCGTGCTCGACCTGTCGGCGCTGAGCGCTGTGGTCTCCTATGAGCCGAACGAGCTGATCATCACGGCGCAGGCCGGGGCGCCGCTCGGCGACCTCTTGTCGCTGATCGATTCGAAGAGCCAGCAATTCGCGTTTGAGCCGATGGACACCGGGCCGCTGCTGGGGACCACGGGGCGGGGAACGCTGGGCGGGATGATCGCGGCGGGGCTGGCGGGGCCGCGGCGGGTGCGCGCCGGCGGGGTGCGCGATCATCTGCTCGGGGCGCATGCCGTGTCCGGCTTCGGCGAGAGCTTCAAGACCGGCGGCAAGGTGGTGAAGAACGTCACCGGCTATGATCTCTGCAAGCTGCTGGCGGGCTCCTGGGGCACGCTCGCGGTCATGACGGAGGCGACCCTGAAGGTGATGCCGCGGCCGGAGGCGGAGCGGACGCTGGTGCTGCGCGGGCTCGACGACCTCAGGGCCAACCGGGCGATGACGGCGGCGCTGGGCTCGCCGTTCGATGTCTCGGCCGCGGCGCATCTGCCGGCCTCGACGGTGCGGCCGGAGGTGGATGGGCTCGGCGCGATCGGCGCGCGGGGCGAGGCGGTCACGGTCATCCGGCTGGAGGGCATCACGGCCTCGGCGGTGCATCGCGCGGGCTCGCTCGCCAGGCAGCTCGCGACGTTCGGCGCGGCCGAGATCATCGCCGATGACGTCTCGGCCAACGCGTGGAGCGCCATCCGCGACGTCACGCCGTTCGCGGCCCAGGGCACGCTCGGGGCGTGGCCGGTGTGGCGGATCGTTTGCCCGCCGGTGTCGGGCGCCGCGATCGGGCAGGCGCTGGTGAAACAGACCGGCGGCGAGGTGATCTATGACTGGGGCGGCGGCCTGATCTGGGCGGCGCTGCCGCCGCAGGCGGATGCCTCGGCGGGCGTGGTGCGCAAGCTCGCGGACGCCGCCGGCGGCCACGCGATGCTGCTGCGCGCCTGGGACGAGATGCGGCTGGCGGTCGACGTCTTCCATCCGCAGCCGCCGGGTGTCGCCGCGCTGGAGGAGCGGGTTCGCGTGTCCTTCGATCCCAAGACCATTCTCAACCGCGGGCGTATCAGGCGGAGCGTTGTGGCATGAAGACCGAGTTCACCCTGGCGCAGCTCGCCGATCCCGATATCGCGGTCGCCGACAAGATCCTGCGCGCCTGCGTGCATTGCGGCTTCTGCACCGCCACCTGTCCGACCTATGTGCTGCTCGGCGACGAGCTCGACAGCCCGCGCGGCCGCATCTACCTGATCAAGCAGATGCTGGAGAAGGAGCAGGCGCCGACATCAGATGTCGTCAAGCACATCGACCGCTGCCTGTCGTGCCTGTCCTGCATGACGACCTGTCCGTCCGGCGTGCACTACATGCATCTGGTCGACCAGGCGCGGACGCGGATCGAGGAGACCTATCAGCGACCGCTGACCGACCGGTGGCTCCGCGCCGTGCTGGCCTATGTGCTGCCGCGGCCGCGCGAGTTTCGGCTGGCGATGACCTTGGCCCGGCTGGGGCGGCCGTTGAAGGCGCTTCTGCCGGCATCGTCGTCGTCATCCACGCCGGCGCCGAGCCTGTTGCGTCGCCTCCGGGCCATGCTGGACCTCGCCCCGGCCGCGGCGCTGCCGCCGCCCGGGCCGTCCGGCGGCAGCGTGTTTCCGGCGCAGGGCGCGCGGCGCGGCCGCGTGGCGCTGCTGCAGGGCTGCGCGCAACAGGCACTGGCGCCGCGCATCAACCAGGCTGCGATCAACGTCCTGACGCGGCACGGCATCGAGGTCGTGCTGGTGCGGGACGAGCAATGCTGCGGTGCGCTGACCCATCACATGGGGCAGGATGCCGATGCGCTGGCGCGGGCGCGAGCCAATGTCGGCGTGTGGATCGCGGAGGCGGCGCGCGGCGGGCTCGACGCCATCCTGGTGACGACGTCGGGCTGCGGCACCGTCATCAAGGACTACGGCCACATGCTGCGCGAGGACCCGCAATTTGCAGCGTCGGCTGCGGCCGTGTCGGCGATGGCCAAGGACATCAGCGAGTATCTCGCGACGCTCGAACTGAAGACGGAAGCCGCGCATGACGACGTCGTCGTCGCCTATCACTCCGCATGTTCGCTGCAACATGGGCAGAAAATCACGAGCATTCCGAAAGAATTGCTTTCCAAGTCCGGATTCGTGGTGAAAGATATACCGGAGAGTCATTTGTGTTGCGGTTCGGCGGGGACCTACAACATTCTCCAGCCCGACATTGCGATGAGACTGCGCGATCGCAAGGTCGCCAACATCGCGACGGTCAGGCCGAATGTAATCGCTGCGGGCAATATCGGCTGCATGATGCAGATTGCCAGCGGCACGACCGTTCCCGTCGTCCACACCGTTGAACTTCTCGACTGGGCGACGGGCGGTCCGCGACCAGGATTGAATTGAAGGATGGGCGCGTGCGGATTGCCGGCCCGTCCCGCCGGATGATGTGAGCGTTCGGCGGCAACAGGAGGTTTCGATGGCGAAGGACAAGAAGTCGAAGAAGGACAAGAAAGACAAAAAGGAAAAGAAGCTGATGGCGCAGGCCAAGAAGGCCGCGAAGAAGACCGCCAAGAAGGCTGCCAAGAAAGCGACGAAGTCCGCCAAGAAGGCTGCGAAGGCTCCGGCCAAGAAGGCGAAGAAGGCCGTGAAGGCGGCGCCGAAGAAGGCCGCCAAGGCTCCGGCGAAGAAGGCTCCGGCGAAGAAGGCTCCGGCCAAGAAGGCGCCCGCCAAGAAGGCCGCGAAATCCGCTTCGAAGTCTGCTGCCAAAGCTCCAGCCAAGTCCGCTGCCAAGCCGGCTGCCAAGTCCGTTGCGAAGGCTCCGGCCGCGCCGAAGAAGGCGGCCAAGAAGCGCGCTCCGAAGATGGCGCCGCTGGTCGAGACTCCGGCGACACACGAGACCGAATCGGCTGAGGCCAGCTGGGCCATGCCGAGCGAGCCGGCCCACGAGGGCGAGGAAGGCACCCCCTCCGAGAGCTGACGTCCGCAGCGCCCGCTGTTCAGCCGGCCACATCCCGGTTCGGCGGGGTGCAGAGGGCGCGGTGGGTGAGCTCGGCCTGTCAGCGAGGCCACCCCTGACGAAGAGGCCAACCCCTGACGAAAGAGGCTGCAGCGCCATTGCTGCGGCCTCTTTGCTTTTGGCCGGGCTTTGGGCCGGTTCGCTCGCCGACTCACCCCCGGCGCGGCCGCTCCCGCAAATCTACGGCCGGGCGAATCCGCGGGCGCCGTCGCGGGCAGATGTGAGGAAAGCGCGCCACAAACTCGCGCCTTTGTGCACGCTGCGGGGATCTCACCCACGAAAACTTGTTGTTCAAATGCCACAGCCTGCCGACAACCTGCCGTAGAATTGTCAAATCGCCCAAAAAGTCAGCAGATGCCTCGCTTTTTTGCTTCACCTGCGGCGAGACGCTGTCACAAATCGAGACTGTATGACGCAGTTGGTCTTGATTGTGCCCCGGGGGGCCGAACATCGGACCGGTGCTCGAAATTTGGGTGATGGGGAACGTCATGAAGAAGTTGGCTTTGTTGGCAACGGCGCTGGCAATGATTTCGGGGTCGGCTTCGGCCGCTGACATGGCGGTGAAGGCCTACAAGGCCCCGCCGCCGGTGGCGTTCGATCCCTGGGACATCGCGTTCGGCGCCGCGATCATGAACGACTACGTGTTCCGCGGCGTGACCCAGTCGAACCACAAGCCGTCGGTCGCCGCCTATTTCGAGCCGCGCTTCAACGTCAACAAGGACCTGCAGTTCTACGTCGGCGTCGCCGGCGAGAGCATCTCCTTCCCGAACCGCGCCGCGGCCGAGATCGACATCTACGGCGGTGTCCGCCCGACCTTCGGCGCCTTCGCGTTCGACATCGGTGTCTGGGGCTACCTGTATCCGGGCGGCACCTGCTACTACGGCGGCGGCGCCGTGACCGACTTCGCCGGCCGCGCCCTGAGCGCAGAGTGCCAGGCCAACACCCTGACCAACCTGAACGTGATGAAGAAGGACGTCTCGTTCTTCGAAGTCTACGGCAAGATGAACTACACGGTGAACGACAACTGGACGTTCGGCGTCACCGAGTTCTACACCCCGAGCTTCCTGAACACGGGCGCCTGGGGCAACTACGCCTCGGTCACCGGCAAGTGGACCGCGCCCAGCACGACCTTCGGCGCCAGCGGCGTCGGCATGTATGTGTCGGGTGAGTTCGGCCGCCAGTGGTTCGGCACCTCCGACTCGTTCTACGGCACGGCCGCTTTCCCGAACGGCATCAAGTATGCCGACTACAACACCTGGAACATCGGCGTCGGCTTCACCTACAAGGTGTTCACGCTGGACCTGCGCTACTCCGACACCAACCTGTCGAAGGGTGATTGCAACGCCTTCACCAGCGACTTCACCGGCAGCGGCACGACCAACGTGACCGCGATCAACCCGACCGGCGTCGGCTCCAAGTGGTGCGGCGCGACCGGCATCGCCAAGCTCTCGGTCGACCTGACCGCGATGACCAACCTGAAGTAATTCTCCGCAAGGCGGATTGAATTCTCCAAAGCGAAGGGCGGCAGAGCAATCTGCCGCCCTTCTGCTTTTGGCGCCTGCGCGGGATGCCGAGCCGTTGACCGGTCCGTCGCTGGCCCGTCTGCCGGTGGCCGGCGCGGACGTTCCTGCGCTGGCCACCGGACTTCGGGCCGTCTGGCCCGTTCGTCCTGGATCAGCTACTCTGCGCTGCCCGCGGGGACATCCGCACCCTGTCCGGTCGGCCGCAGCGAGAATCGGTCGCCGTCCCGAACGAGCTCGACCTTGCGGTCGTGGAAGGCGTGCAGCGTCGAGCGGTGGCCGATCGACACCACCGTGGTCTGCGGCAGCTGCTCGGCGATGACCTGATAGAGCCTGGCTTCGCCCGGCTCATCCAGCGATGCCGTGGCCTCGTCGAGGAACAGATATTGCGGGGCGTGCAGCAGGGCGCGGGCAATCCCCAGACGCTGCTGCTCGCCAAGCGACAGCATCCGGTTCCAATGGCCGTCCTCCTCCAGGCGATCCGCCAGCAGCGGCAGGCCCACCGCGATCAGCGCCTGCTTGATCCGGTCGAGGCCGAACGCATCGGCGGCCGCGGGATAGACGATGGCTGCCTTGAGCGGGCCGATCGGGAAATAGGGGCGCTGCGGCAGCATCATCAGCTTGGCATGGGCAGGCACGCTGATCGCGCCGCTGCCGAACGGCCAGACGCCGGCGATGGCGCGGAACAGCGTCGACTTGCCGGCGCCGGACGGCCCGGTCAGCAAGGTGCGCTCGCTGTTCTTGATGCTGAAGCCGTCGGCCGCGATCAGCGGCAGGCCGTTGGGCAGCTTGAGCAGCAGCTGGGCGAGCTCGATGCTGTCTCCCGCATGGCTGACGACATCGATCGTCTGCGGCTCGGCCGAGAGCGTCTTGGCACTCTCGATCGCCATCTCGAAGCCGTCGAGGCGGGCGACGGTCGAGCGCCAGTCGGCCAGGGTCCGGTAGGCGTTCACGAAAAAGGACAGCGCCCGCTGCACGCTCGAGAACGCGGACGCCGTCTGCATCATGCCGCCCAATTGCACCTTCTTGGCGAAATAGGCGGGGGCGACGATGACATAGGGAAAGATCGTGGCCACCTGCGCGTAGCCGCTCGTGACCGCCGTCAGCCGCTTGGTGCGGCTCATGATCTGGTAGAAATTGGCGACCACGCGGCCGTAGCGGCTCGCCAGCAGGGTCTGCTCGGCGGCCTCGCCGCGCAGCACCGCGATCTGCTCGGAGTTCTCGCGGACGCGCACCAGGTTGAAGCGGAAATCGGCCTCGAAGCGCTGCTGCTCGAAATAGAGGTTGATCAGCGGCGATCCGATCCAATGCGTCAGTGCGGTTCCGGCGATCGCATAGAGCAGAGCGGCCCAGACCAGATAGCCGGGAATATGGTACTCCATGCCGAACAGCGTGAGGGGCGCCGCTTCCGAGAGGCCCCACAGGATGACCACGAAGGATGCCAGGGTCACGACCGAACTGAGAAGATTGACGGTGATGTTGAGCGTCTGCTCGACGAACTGCTTCACATCCTCGGCAATGCGCTGGTCGGGGTTGTCGGCCGCGTCGCCCTTGAGCTGCATGCGATAGTGACTGGCGTCGCCGAGCCAGCGGTGCAGATAGGCCTCGGTCATCCATCGCCGCCAGCGGATCTGCAGCCATTGGTTGAGATAGAGCTGATAGACCGCCAGCACGATGAAGGTCGTTGCGAGCACGACGAAGACGCCGATCTCCCAGATGAAGCTGTTCCAGTCGTATTCCTGCAGCGCGTTGTAGAACCGGGCCTGCCATTGGTTCACCAGCACGTCGATCGCGACCAATGCGAGCTCGATGGCGATGACGGCGGCGAGCAGGATGCGACCGGCGACCTTGTCCTCGGAGCGGAAGTAGGGAATGGCGATCCGCCAGACGATGGCGAGGGTCGAGCGTAAATTGTTCACAGAGGGGCTGCTCCTGAGAAAGGGGCTTAACTGGCTGACATGGAAGAAGAATTCTGCAGGCTTGGATGCCTGTCTAGACGAAAGTCGTAAGGTGTCCGGCGACCACCCGCTTGTCCGTGACCTGCGTCAAACCGTAGCATGCGGTGAGGGAGAGGGATCGCCGACCCCGCCAGATGTCGCGAGAATTTGAGCATAGTTTGGCATGGCCTGCTTCGTGTTCTCGCTTTCCGTCCTTCTGCCAGGCCTCGAGGTCGTGGCGAACTGAGCTGATCCGCCCCGCCGGATCGGGTCCAACAACAAGAACGTGGGGGGAGAAGTCACGATGTGGAATCAAATCTACGACCCGTTGGGCAGCCCGGCGCTGTCGACGCTCGCCGCCGCCATCCCAGTGGTGACGCTGCTGGTGCTGATCGCCAGCGGCAAGGTGAAGGCGCATATCGCGGCGATCATCGCCGTCGTGCTGACCAACCTGATCACGATCTTCGTCTTCACCATGCCGGCCAACATGTCGCTGCGCGCCACCATGCTCGGCGTCATCACCGGCTTCTTCCCGATCGGCTGGATCGTCCTCAACGTCATCTTCCTCTATCAGGTCACGGTCTCGACCGGACGCTTCGAGCTCCTGAAGCGGGCGATCGGCGGCGTGACCGAGGACCGCCGGCTGCAGCTGCTGCTGGTCGCGTTCTCCTTCGGCGCCTTCTTCGAGGGCGCATCCGGCTTCGGCACGCCGGTCGCGATCACCGGCGCCGTGCTGATCGGCCTGGGCTTCTCGCCGCTGGCGGCCTCCGGCCTGTCGCTCATCGCCAACACCGCCCCGGTCGCCTATGGCGCGCTGGGCACGCCGATCCAGGGCCTCGCCTCGGTCACCGGGCTCGACCCCTATATCCTCGGCGCGATGGTCGGCCGGCAGCTGCCGGTGTTCTCGCTGATCGTGCCGTTCTGGGTGATCTGGGCGTTCGCGGGCTGGAAGGGCATGAAGGACGTGTGGCCGGCGATCCTGGTCACGGCCGTCTCCTTCGCTGTGCCGCAATTCCTGATCTCGAACTACATCAATCCGTGGATCGTCGACATCGGCGCCTCGCTGATCTCGATGGGCGCGTTGATCCTGTTCCTGAAGGTCTGGCAACCCCGCCAGCTGTGGCTGTCGCCGGCGCTGCGCGGCCGGGACGAATCCGCGTCCACCACGGCCGCGCAGAAGCCGCTGGACCGCACGCCGCTGACGCAAAGCGAGCTGTGGGGCGCGTTGCTGCCGTGGATCATCGTCTGCATCATCATGCTGATCTGGGGTAACGGCGCCTTCAAGACCTGGGCGAACGGCATCTTCTCCTGGAACTATCCGGTGCCCGAGCTCGACAAGTTGATCAACAAGGTTCCGCCGGTGGCCGCGAAGCCGACGCCCGAGGGCGCGGTGTTCTCGTTCACCTATCTGACCTTCACCGGCACCGGCATGCTGATTGCCGCAATCATCTCCGGCTTCCTGATGGGCGTCGGGCCGGGCAAGCTGATCGCCGAATATGGCCGTACCATCCGGCTCTGCGCGATCTCGCTGATCACGATCTCGGCGATGCTCGCCATCGGCACGCTGACCCGGCTGTCCGGCGTCGACGCGACGCTCGGTCTCGCCTTCGCCGCGACCGGGGTGCTCTATCCGTTCTTCGGCACCTTGCTCGGTTGGCTGGGCGTGGCGCTGACGGGATCGGACACCGCCTCGAACGTGCTGTTCGGCAACCTGCAGAAGATCACCTCCGAGCAGCTCGGCCTGTCGCCGGTGCTGATGGCGGCGGCCAACTCCTCCGGCGGCGTGATGGGCAAGATGATCGATGCGCAATCGATCGTGGTCGCCTCGACCGCGACCAATTGGTACGGCCACGAGAGCTCGATCCTGCGCTACGTCTTCCTGCACTCGATCGTGCTGGCCTGTCTGGTCGGCCTGTTCGTGACCCTGCAGGCCTACGTCTATCCGTTCACGGCGATGGTGCTGAAGTAGCAACACCGCCAGAGACAAAGCCCCGCGACGCCGCGGCGTCGCGGGGTTTGCTATGTTTGGAACACATTTGTGCGGGAGCCGTGCTGGCGGTGGTCACGGCCATCGCTCCCGAGGCGAGCCCCACGTGACTGGTCTGAAGAGGAACGATGCAAGTGTTGAAGCGTGGCTGCGCCGTGGCGATGGTGGCGTTGTCGATGTCGGGCCTGGCGCTCGCCGCCGCGTCGGCGGAGGAATTTCCCTTCGGCATGGAAATGACGCTCGACGCGTTGCCAATGCCCGGATCGAAACGGGTGCCGGATCTCGACATCGGCGACAATGGTGACACCGTGCTGGAGCTCTGGTGCAAGGGCGGCAAGGGGCAGTTCTCGGTCGCCGGCAACACCATCGTTTTCATCGCCGGCAAGATCGAGGACCGCAACTGCCCGGCGGCGCGCGCCCAGGCGGATGACGAGCTGATCGCAGCACTGAGCGCGGTGACCAACTGGAAGCGTCAGGGCGACCTGATCATCTTCGTCGGACCGAAGACGCTGCGGTTCCGGCTGAACACCAACTGAGACGGGATGGGCGCTTCCATAATCGCAGCTACATCGATCGAGGTGTAGGCGCCGCTGCGACCCTGCCCCTCCAGGGCAGGGCAATCGCATGCGGAAATTCCGGGCTGTCGCTACGAACGATCGTGCAAGTTAGTTACTCCGTCATGCCCGGGCTTGTCCCGGGCATCCACGTCGTTCTCAGCATGCCGGCCGACGTGGATGGCCGGGACAAGCCCGGCCATGACGACGTGGAGAGAGACGAGCACAAAACGGCGATCGCCACATGCGATTGCCCTGCGCTCCAGGGGAGGGTGAGACCGAGATCGCGGCGGCTGCGGTGATAGCTCGCCTTACTTCCAAACCGAGTTGTCCGCGTCCCAGCGCTTGGCCTTGAACACCTTGGCCAGCTCGTCGATGGCGCCGCCGTCGTCGCGGGTGTCGCCTTCCTCGTCGCCGGAGGATTCATCCGACAGGATCAGCTTGGCGGACGAGTTCTCGTCGATCGTCGTCGTCGTCGGGCTGCTGATCCATAGCATCAGCGCCTCAGTGCTGCCCGGCTTGTCGGTCGAGACCAGGCCGGTGACCTCGATGACATCGGTCAGCTCGAGCGACGGCATCAGCTGGCTAGGTCGCTTCAGGGTCAGTTTCAGCTTGCCCGTCACCGGATTCCAGACCGCGCCGGTCGGCTTGGCGTTGTAGGTCCTGGCCAGCACGTCGGAGATGGCGCCAGCCAGCTTGTCCCTGTTGATCTTGTCGCCGTCGCGCCAGTCGGCCGCTGCAAAGCGGATGGTGCGGTCCATTTCGACGGTGCCTGCGGTCCAGCCCACCGTCACGACGCCGTTCGTGGCCCGCGCCTTGGCGATCAACGCGCCGGCGCGGTCCGGGTCGACGGTCATGCTGATGGTCTGCTCGCCCGCGCGCAAGGCATCGCAGCTCACGATGAGGCTCGGCAGCGAAACCTCGACGTTCTCGCCCTTCAGGCTCTTCAGGAAGTCGGTCACCGCGTCGAGCTTGAGGCGAACGGACACCGCCTCGGGCGAGACGTCGGTGAAGTCCTTCGGCTGGGCGTTGATGCCGTCGTCGCTCGACTGGCTCTCCTGGAACTCCTTCTCGCTGACATCGGAGTTGTCGGTCGACGCCACTTCCGTCACGGTCTTGCCGATCGTGATCTGGCCGCGGAACTCGAACGTGTCGCCGGTCGGCTTGCGGTTCAGCTTCACCGTGACCGGCTCCTTGGCACCGTTGCTCTGGGTCGCGCCGGTGAGGGTCTGGCCATTGACGGTGAGGCTCACGACGAAGCGGTCCTTGCGGTCCGAATTCTTGGCCACGGGATAGCAGACGTCGAGCGTCGCGGCCGTGACGGTCTTGCCCTGGCGCGTCTCCTTCAGGATGACGTCGGCATTGCCGTCCATCAGCCCGTCGATCGCGGTAAAATAGCGAGTCTCGTTGGCGGGGGCCTTGGTCCCGCTCTTGCTCTGGGCCCAACCGAGTTCCGGCGCGGCCGCTGCAATCACGGCCAGCGCAAGCAAAATCGCGCGCATCTGAAAATCCTTGTGGGACGGAATCGGCCTTAAGCTGTAGCGCCGATTTGCAATCGCTGCACCCCCACCCGCACACTCTGCAAAAAAGAAGGCCGCCCGGAGGCGGCCTTCCTGAAGTCTTGGTGATGAACCCAGGGCTCAGAAGCCCATGCCGCCCATGCCACCCATGCCGCCGCCGGCCGGCATCGCCGGAGCCGCGTCCTTCGGCAGCTCGGCGACCATCGCCTCGGTCGTCACCAGGAGGCCGGCGACCGACGAGGCGTCCTGCAGCGCGGTGCGGACCACCTTGGCCGGGTCGATGATGCCCTTGGCGACCATGTCGACATAGTCCTCGGTCTGGGCGTCGAAGCCGAAGGTCTCGGACTTCTCGTCCAGGATCTTGCCGACCACGATCGAGCCCTCGACGCCCGCGTTCTCGGAGATCTGGCGAATCGGAGCCTCGAGCGCCTTCAGCACGATGTTGATGCCGGCCTGGACGTCCGAGTTGGCGTTGGTGATCCGGCCGACCGCCTTCTTGGCGCGCAGCAGCGCGACGCCGCCGCCGGGGACGATGCCTTCCTGCACCGCGGCGCGGGTCGCGTTGAGGGCGTCCTCGACGCGGTCCTTCTTCTCCTTGACCTCGATCTCGGTGGCGCCGCCGACGCGGATCACCGCGACGCCGCCCGCGAGCTTGGCCAGGCGCTCCTGCAGCTTCTCACGGTCGTAGTCCGAGGTGGTCTCCTCGATCTGCGCCTTGATCTGGCCGACGCGCGCCTCGATGTCGGCCTTCTTGCCGGCGCCGTTGACGATCGTGGTGTTCTCCTTGTCGATCACGACCTTCTTGGCGCGGCCGAGCATCTTGATGGTGACGTTCTCGAGCTTCATGCCGAGGTCGTCCGAGATCAGCTGACCGCCGGTCAGGATCGCGATGTCCTCGAGCATGGCCTTGCGGCGGTCACCGAAGCCCGGCGCCTTGACGGCCGCGACCTTGAGGCCGCCGCGCAGGCGGTTCACGACCAGGGTGGCCAGCGCCTCGCCCTCGACGTCCTCGGCGATGATCAAGAGCGGACGGCCCGACTGCACCACGGCTTCGAGCACCGGCAGCATGGCCTGCAGGCCCGACAGCTTCTTCTCGTGCAGCAGCACGTAGACGTCATCGAGCTCGGCGGTCATCTTCTCGGCGTTGGTGACGAAGTACGGCGAGAGATAGCCGCGGTCGAACTTCATGCCTTCGACGATGTCGACCTCGGTCTCGAGCGACTTGTTTTCCTCGACCGTGATCACGCCCTCGTTGCCGACCTTCTGCATCGCCTGGGCGATCATCTTGCCGATGGCGGCATCGCCGTTGGCGGAGATGGTGCCGACCTGGGCGACCTCGGCGGAGGAGGCGACCGGCTTGGCGCGCTTCTCGATGTCCTTGATGACGGCGGCCACCGCGATGTCGATGCCGCGCTTGAGGTCCATCGGGTTCATGCCGGCGGCAACCGCCTTGGCACCCTCGCGGACGATGGCCTGGGCCAGCACGGTCGCGGTGGTGGTGCCGTCACCGGCGGTGTCGTTGGTCTTGGAGGCGACCTCGCGCAGCATCTGCGCGCCCATGTTCTCGAACTTGTCCTCCAGCTCGATCTCCTTGGCGACGGTGACGCCGTCCTTGGTGATGCGCGGAGCGCCGAAGCTCTTCTCGATGACGACGTTGCGGCCCTTCGGGCCGAGCGTCACCTTGACGGCGTTGGCGAGAATGTCGACGCCGCGCAGCATGCGGTCGCGTGCGTCGCCGGCGAATTTGACGTCCTTGGCTGCCATTTGAAATCTCTCCTCGAGTGGACCTCGACGGCCAGGGGCGTGATCGCCCGACTGTTGCCTGAACGAGGTTGCAAAGCGCTAGTGGCCCGGGGCGGCGGCGAGGCCGCCCCAGGCGGTTCTGATCAGGCGACCACGCCCATGATGTCGGACTCCTTCATGATCAGGAGCTCCTCGCCGTCCAGCTTGACCTCGGTACCGGACCACTTGCCGAACAGCACGCGGTCGCCGACCTTGACGTCGATCGGGATCAGCTTGCCGCTCTCGTCGCGGCCGCCCGGGCCGACGGCGACGACTTCGCCCTGCGAGGGCTTTTCCTTGGCGGAATCGGGAATGATGATGCCGCCCTTGGTCTTCTCTTCGGCGTCGATGCGCTTAACCACGACGCGATCATGCAGGGGACGAAACTTCGATTTGGCCATGACGGATCCCTTTGCGGGTGCTTTGGTAGGTTGCTGTCGGAGGAAATCTGAATGCGGCCACAATTGGCGCCCAACTGGGCCACCAACCGGCGCGCAGCTTTAGCAATCGTGCCCTCCGAGTGCTAAAGACCGCTCGGGGAAATATGGCTTGCCGCTGTTCCTGTCAAGCAAAGGCCGGCGGTTAAGCCCTTCTTGAGGCTGTTAGGGGATGTTGAACCGGGCCAGACATGTTAGTGGAGCGGCGTCGTCATCCGACGTCGTTGCTCTGACGCGCGTTTTGCGCTTGGTTGCCGGACGGGGCAGCCATGATCTTGTTCCTAAGGGGATGCCATGACGAGTTCACGGTGCGCGCGGCCGATTGCCACTCTCGGTATCGCGTCGGCGCTCACGATCTTCCTGGCGGGGTGCGGCGGTGGCTTCAATCTGTCGCCGAGCCGCCCGATGGAGACCGAGGCGCCGGTCGAGCCGGAGGTGCCGGCAACGATTCGGGCCGAGGATCTCGTGGGCAAATGGGGTCTCGCGGCCTACAACAATCCCAATGACCGCGCGCGCACCGAGAAGATGGCGCTGGCGCAGTGCAAGCAGCCCTATACGATCGGGGCCGGAACGTCCGGCGGCGTCGTGATGCATCTGGCCGACCAGGCCACTCCGCAGGAACTCCGGCTGAAAGGCTCGGCCAGCGGCAAGAACTACATCGGTCCGGCCGGACCGCCCGGCGGCGAGCAGGACCGCGAGGTGGTCTCCTTCGACGGCCGGGTGCTGATCACCCGCTTCATCGACAAGGACGCGGCTACCCGTTACCAGACGATGGTCTATGTCCGCTGCGGACCACGGGCCTGAGATCCAGGCAGGGATCCCGCAACGGTCGACAAACGAAAAACGCCGGCGGTTCCGCCGGCGTTTTTGTCGGGT
Source organism: Bradyrhizobium sp. SZCCHNR1002 (assembly GCF_032381435.1). Lineage (NCBI taxonomy): Bacteria > Pseudomonadati > Pseudomonadota > Alphaproteobacteria > Hyphomicrobiales > Nitrobacteraceae > Bradyrhizobium > Bradyrhizobium sp. SZCCHNR1002. Next base: position 219,027 of record NZ_JAUHIS010000006.1, on the reverse strand, counting down.
GCCATCTCCTGCCGGATCGCTGCCCGGCGCAGGGAATGAGCTCAGTTGAACAACGCGTCGATGTCGTCCTGCGAGGCGTGGCCGACATCACCCTCCGCCTTCGGGCCGTTCAGCAGCCTGGCGTCTCCCTCGCGGGTGTCGACGATCGGCGGCACATGCGCCTTGATGGCGTCGACGCCGCCCCAGATGTCCATCATCACCACGATGTGGTGCTCGATGAACTTCATCGTGGTCATGACCTTGTTGATGCGCTGGCCGGTCAGGTCCTGGAAGTTGCAGGCCTCGAAGATCGAGACCACGCGCTCTTGGATCTCTTCGCTCAGGATCCTCTGCTGATCGGCCGAGTCCACCTTGGCGAGCGCGCTCGCGGCCTGGTCGATCGCTTCGGCGGCTTCGAGGATCTGCTGGGTGGCCTGCTCCGTGCCGCCGACGACCGCGCCGAGCTCACCGTTGACCTTGGCCATCTCCTCGCCGTTGAAGCTCTTGGCGTGGAGCGTCGCGATCTCGCCCTTCGTGCGGTTGATCGCGTCATGGATCAGGTCGAGCTCGACCTTGAGCTTCTCGCACTGCTCGATCTGCGCGCGATAGGTCTCGAGCAGAGCGCGCGCCTCGGCGACCTCGCGTGCGGCAGACTCTTCGATGGCGGCGTTCGCCGTGCCGTTCCCACCGCCGCGCATGGCGTTGGCCATCTGCGCGCGGATTGCACGCAGCTCGTCCATGATTTCCTTGTGATTGGGGCCGATCTCACCACCCACGAAGTCGGGCTCCGGCATATGGCCGACGATTGCTTCTTCGATACGGAAACGCTTGCGAACAGCCATGACAATATCCCTGACCTCTTGCTCGGATCAGTTCTACGCGGAGCCTATTTAACATCACGTTCACGCCAGGAACCGGGGCACGCGCAACGCTCGCGCACACCGTGCATCGGCCATTAACCATGCACGTCCGGCCTTCACGCAAAATAAACGCTAGCGATCGAAACCGCCGCCGCCTGCAGCGATGGTGAATCCCGGCGGGCTCTGCGTTTACCAAAGCGATCGGGTTTTGCTCTTTATTGACGATACGCGACGGCATTGCCGCCTCGCGCGACGAACAGTCTTCAGACGAAACAGTACAGAGTACGTCGATGTTCAGATCATTCCCCACAGCGCTGCTGGCCGGCGCATGCGTCCTTTATGCAGGTCTGGATCGGGCCGCGGCCCAGGGATTTCAGCAGCCGACCGTCATCTATAGCGGACCGCCGCAGCAGAGCGCGCCGGTGCGCACGGCCTATGTCGAGCGCTCCCGGATGGGCGGTGGCTTCATCGAATTCCTGTTCGGTGATCCGCAAGGCGGCCGCGGTGCGCCGCCGCAGCCGATGTATCAGCAGCAGCCGTCATATTACGGGGCGCAGCCGTCGATGCCCGGCGTCGCGCCTCAGCAGGGATCGCCGGACGAGGAGGCGTATGAGCAGACACAGCGTCCGCTCGATCCGAAATACGAGAAACAGATCGTTGACTATGACGGCAAAGAACGGCCGGGCACGATCGTGATCGATACGCCCAACAAGTTCCTCTATCTGGTGCAGGGCCAGGGCACCGCGATGCGCTACGGCATCGGCGTCGGTCGTCCCGGCTTCACCTGGTCGGGCGTGAAGACGATCTCCGCCAAGCGCGAATGGCCGGACTGGACGCCGCCGCCGGAGATGCTGGCGCGCCGCCCGGATTTGCCCCGCCACATGGAGGGAGGCCCGCAGAACCCGCTCGGCGCCCGCGCGATGTATCTGGGCTCGTCGCTGTATCGCATCCACGGCTCCAACGAGCCCTGGACGATCGGGACCAACGTCTCCTCGGGCTGTATCCGGATGCGCAACGAGGACGTGATCGACCTCTATGGGCGGGTGAATGTCGGGACCAGGGTCATCGTGCTCTGACGCGCACGGCGTCCGGACACTGATCATGATGCAACAAGGCCGCCCCACGGGGCGGCCTTCTCGATCCGTTGCGGTGTGTGCGAGGGCGAGGCGTCAGGCGTAGTCGCTGCCGCCGTCGTCATCGTTGCCGTAGCCGTCATCGGCGTCGAAATCGGCCGCGTCGGCGTCATTGCCGCTGTCATCGTAGCTCGCCTGATCGAACAGGCCGGCGCGGCCGCCGCCGTCGCCGGAGCGGCCGATGTCGTCGAGGCCGGCATCTCGCGCCAGCGACCCGCTGGACTGGTCGCTCCACGGGCTGCCGCCGCCGGCGAGCGAGGTGTCGCCGAAGGCCTGGTGCTGGCCGCCGCCCATCATCGAGCGGATGCCGCCGAGCAGCAGCGACCCGCCGACCATGCCGGCCGCGGCAGCCGCCGCAGTCCCGAGAAACGAGCCGCCCCCGCCGCCGAACATGCCGCCGCGGGGCTGGCCCGAGCCGCCCTGGTCGTAAGGACCGGGCTGCGGGGGATATCCCGGCTGTCCCTGCGGAAGCGCCTGGCCGCTGTTCCAGACCGGCCGGCCGGAGGAGGGCGGCGGCACGTTGGGAACCGATCCGCGACCACCGCCGGAGCCGAAGATGCTGTCACGCATCGTATCGAGGAAGCTGCCCGACTGGCCCTGCTGCGGCTCCTGGGCGTGCTGGAGCTCCTCGATGCGGGCGTTGGCGCGCTTCAGCGCTTCGTCCTGCACCAGCACGGTCTGCACCAGCGCATAGACGGCGTTGGGGGCCTGCTGCAGCCCCTGGGAGATGGCGGCGGCAGCCTGGGCATCACGCGGCGCACTCTCCAACTTGGCGAGCCGGTCGAACAGATCGTCGATGAGTTGGCGTTCTTGCGGTGTCATGTGGTTCTCCTGCCGCTTGCCTTGTTCCAGCGAAGCGCGGCCAAGATCTAGGGGGACTTTGCGGTCCGGCCAGTCGGGCCGCGGATTAAATTTCGGTATGCGACAAAGCGCCGTTGGACTTGCGAGGCGCTCTCGCGGTGAAAACGTCGCCAGATGGCATTTGTTCGTCGCCGGCGAGCCGGATCCGTTCAGGCGAGCGTCACGCCGCGGCGCGAGAGCAAAGCGGGGAAATGTTCGCCGGCGAGATAGGCGTGCTCCTGCTCGCGCTGTTTGGTGAGCGGATCGAGCGCGATCAGCACGTCATCGACGAAGCCGGGATGGCACATCACCAGGCCATGCTCGGGCAGCGCGTCGAGGAAGCCATCCATCAACGCCCCGAAATCGGAGGCCTTGGTGAAGTCGTAGGCGCCGGCAAAAGCGGGGTTGAAGGCAATGTCGGCCCGCTTTGCATGCTTGCGGAATTGCGCGCTCAGCGCGTCGAGCAGCAGCGCCTTCGGCGCCGCCAGCCGCCGGGTCAGCGGCGCATGGCGGCCGCCCTGGCGCACCCAGGCCGCCGGCGCGGCGTCCTTGACGGCGGCGAGGAAGCCCTCGCGCACCTGCGGATAGAGCTGGGCATGCTGGTGGCCGTCGACGAAATCCGGCGCGCGGCCGAACAACTCGCCGAACGCCGCCAGCTGCACCATGACCTCGGCGCGGATCATCTCGGGGTCGAGCCGGCGCGTCAGGCCGGCGCGCAGCAGCTTGGGAAAGGGAGGGAACATGCCGCCTTCCGACGGCCGGAAATGCATCGTCAGCGGCCGGAACGGCGCGGTGAGCGTGACGTGCAGGCCGATGGCGCAGCGCGGGCTGTCGGCGGCGACGCTGACCAGCTCCTTCACCTCGTCGCGCCCGATCGCCGCACCCACCGTCATCACCGAGGTCGCGTTCAGCCGCCCGCGCGCGATCAGGTCGCGGATGGCGCGGTTGACGCCGGGGCTGATGCCGTAATCGTCGGCGCACAGCCAGATGCGCCGGTGCGGCGCCTCGCTCATTCGGCGGCAGTCCTTTCGCCGCCGTCGCTGCGCGCCTCGAGCGTGGCGCGCTTCTCGCTGTGCTCGGCGACGAAGTAGATCGGCCGCGCCTTCAGCTCAGACAGAATCTTGCCGATATACTCGCCCATGATGCCGATCATGATCAGCTGCACGCCGCCGATCGTCATCAGGCCGACCATCAGCGAGGGATAGCCGGGCACCGATTTGCCACTGACGAAGGTCTCCCACAGGATGGAGAGCCCGAACAGGAAGGCCGCCGAGGCCAGCAGGATTCCGAGCAGGCTGGCAAAGCGCAGCGGCGCCACGGAGAACGAGGTCAGGCCTTCGATCGACAGGCCGAGCAGGCTGGTCAGATTGAAGGTGGTGACGCCATGCGCGCGCGCCGCGGGTTCGTAGTCGACGCGGATCTGGCGGAAGCCGATCCAGCTCGCCAGGCCCTTGAAGAAGCGGTTGCGCTCCGGCAGCTGGCGCAGCGCCGCGACCGCCCGCGGCGACAGCAGGCGGAAGTCGCCGGCATCCTCGGGAATCTTCTGGCGCGCTCCCCAGTTGATGAGGGAATAGAAGCCGTGCACCGCCACGCGCCGCAGGAACGGCTCGTTGTCGCGGTGCGCCTTGGCCGTATAGACGACGTCGTAGCCGTCCTTGATCCAGTGTGCGACGAGCTGCTCGACCAGCGCCGGCGGATGCTGGCCGTCGCCATCCATGAACAGCACGGCGCCGCGGCGGGCATGATCGAGGCCGGCCATCAGCGCCGCCTCCTTGCCGAAATTGCGCGACAGCGACACCACCTGCACGTCGAGCGCATCGGCCTGCAAGGTGCGGGCGATCGCGAGCGTGTTGTCGCGGCTGCCGTCGTCGACATAGACGAGCTCGCAGGCGAGACCAAAGCGCTGGCGCAAAATGCGGGCAAGGCCGTTCAGCCGCTCGTGCAGCGCCGTCAGTCCCGCGCCCTCGTTGTAGACGGGGATAACGATCGACAGTCCCTGCGACGCGGCGTCGGCCGCAGTCGTGGTCAGATCCGATACGTCAGTACCCAGCATCGCTTTGGAGTCCTCGTTCGCCGACCAACATATGGTAGCCGCGCTCACCTGTCGCTACGATGAACGGCGATTTATGATCGCAGGAAGGCCTCGAGGCGGGCAAACAGCGGATTCTCGCGGTCGAGCACGTAGTCGAGCGACGCCACCGATACCGTCTCGGCGCCATGCGCGCGCAGGAAGCTGCCGAGTGCGTAGATCTGCGCCGGCGGGCAGTGCAGGGTCAGCATGCCCGACGAGGTCGGGCCGCCGAACGGCGCCACCACGCCGAAGCGATTGTGCGCCTCGGTCAGCATTGCTGCGTCGCACCCTTTGAAGCGGGTGCGGACCTCGCGGTATTTGCTGGCGCGGGCGCGGGCATGGATGTGGTCGAGAATGATCCGGGCGCTCTCGCGCGGGCCGTCCGACCAGTCGGCGTCGCGGGAGGCGACGAGGTTGGCCTGGCTGCGCAGGATGACGCCGTCGTCCAGCACCTTCAATCCATTCGCGGCGAGCGTGGAGCCTGTGCTGGTGATGTCGACGATCAGCTCGGCGGTGCCGACGGCCGGTGCGCCCTCGGTGGCGCCGGCGCTCTCGACGATGCGGTAATCGACGATGCCGTGAGACGCGAAGAAGCTGCGCGTCAGGTTGATGTATTTGGTCGCGACCCGCATGCGGCGATTGTGCTGGGCGCGGAAGCCGGTGGTGACGTCGTCGAGGTCGGCCATGGTGCGGACGTCGATCCAGGCCTGCGGCACGGCGACGACGACATTGGCGCCGCCGAAGCCGAGCGTGTCGATCAGCAGCACGCGCTTGTCGGCGTCCGTGATGCTCTCGCGCACGAGGTCCTCACCGGTGACGCCGAGATGCACGGTGCCGCGCGCCAGTTGCGAGGCAATCTCACTCGCCGACAGATAGGCGATCTCGACATTGTCGAGGCCTGAGATGGTGCCGCGATAGTCGCGGGCGCCGCCCGGCTTGGACAGGTTCAGCCCGGCGCGGCCGAAGAAGGCTTCCGCATTCTCCTGCAGGCGGCCCTTCGAGGGAACGGCGAGGACGAGGGGGCCGCTCATGATGCTCTCCCGCGCGCGGCATGGCCCGCGGCGCTGATCTGGGCCAGCCGCTCGATCCAGATCGAGAAGCCGACGGCCGGAATGAACGAGGCGGCGCCGAGCTGGTTGAGCAGGCCGTCATAGCGGCCGCCGGCGACCAGAGGCTCGTCGCCATTGCCGGGATGATGCAGCTCGAACTCGAAGCCGGTGTAGTAGTCGAGGCCGCGGCCGAATGCCGTGGCGAAGCGCACCTTGCCGACGTCGATGCCGCGCTGGGCCATGAAGCCGGTGCGCGCCTCCAGCGCATCGATCGCCGCCGAAATGTCGAGCTTGGCGTCGGAGGCGAGCGCGCGAAGCTGCTTCACGGCCTCGGTGGGGCTGCCGCTGATGACGAGGAAACGCTTGATCAGGTCGAGCGCATGGCGCGGCAGGGCGCCGCTCTTCAGGGTGGATTGCTCGAGGAATCGATCGGCGATCTCGGCCACCGTGCGGCCGCCGACGGCGGTCGCGCCGGCGATCGACATCAGGTCGGTGACGAGCGCGAGCGCCGCCTTGCGGTCGGAGCCGGCGAGCGCCGCGAGCACGCCTTCGTACTCGTTGCGCGGCGCCACCTCGGCGAGCGCCAGCCGCTCCAGATCCTGGGCCAGCGTGCGCTTGCGGTTGAAGTCCTTGACCAGCCGGCGCCGCCATACCGGATAGAGGTCGAGCGCGTCGATCAGGGCGGTGAACAGAGCGACGTCGCCGGTGCGGATGTCGACCTCGGCGAGCCCGGCCGCTGCGGTGGCTTCGATGGCCAACGCCAGCATCTCGGCGTCGGCGGCAGGATGATCCTTGCGGCCGAACGATTCGATGCCGGCCTGCAGGAATTCGCTCGGGCGACCTCCGCGGTAACGAAACACCGGGCCGAGATAGCTGAATCCGGCCGGCTGGCCGGCGCGGGCGGACGCGAGATAGTCGCGGGCGACGGGAATGGTGAGGTCGGGCCGCAGGCAGAGCTCCTCGCCGCCGGCATCCGTCGTCAGATACAGGCTCTTGCGGATGTCCTCGCCGGAAAGGTCCAGGAAAGGCTCGGCCGGCTGCAGGATCGCCGGCTCGGCGCGGGTATAGCCGGCCTCCGCGAAGGATTGCAGCAGCGTGTCCGCCCACGCGGCGGGTCCGGTCGGAGCGGGTCCGGTCATGTCGGTCTTGGTTCCAATCAGGGATGCGTGCCGCCTGTGTGCGGCGGCAGCCCCTTAGCATGCTCATCCGGCGGTTTCGACACTGAATGGGAGCGTCGGGCGATACAATCGAGGGCGGGCTTAACGGCTCCGCCAATCCCCCAGGGTTGCCTGGACCAGGGCCAGCGCCGCGACGCCGGCCGTGTCGGCCCGCAGGATGCGCGGCCCGAGCGCCAGCCGGACCACGCGCGGCTGCCGCAGCAGCAGCTCGCGCTCGTCGGCAGCAAAGCCTCCCTCGGGACCGATCAGCAGATCGATGCCAACGTGCTCGCCGGCCTGCTGCAGGGCCTGCAGCGGGTCGGCGACCTCGGCAGCCTCGTCGCAGAACACGAGCAGGCGCGAGGCCGGGCGCTCGCGCAGGAAGCGCTCCAGCGGCGCCGGGTCCTTCACCTCGGCGAGGCTGAGAATGCCGCATTGCTCGGCCGCCTCGATCACGTTGGCGCGCATGCGCTCGGCGTTGAGCCGCGACACCTGGGTGTGCCGCGTGAGCACCGGTACGAGCCGGGCGGCGCCCATCTCGACGGCCTTCTGTGCGATGTAATCGAGCCGCGCGTGCTTGAGCGGTGCGAAGACGTAGGAGACGTCCGGGAGCTGATCCTGCGGCCGGGTCCGCTGCAGGATCGTCAGGATGTCCGGCCGCTTGCGGCCCTGGATCGCCGCCTGCCACTCGCCGTCGCGGCCGTTGAAGACCAGCACGTGATCGCCGGCGCCGAGCCGCAGCACGTTGCCGAGATAGTTGCTCTGATTGCGCTCCAGCGCGACGGCGCCACCCTCCTGCAGGGGGGCATCGACGAACAGGCGCGGGGCGGTGAAGTCGTACTGGGGCATGGCACGGGCGTGACGAGAGGACGGAGACGGCTTACCGGACCGGGCGCCGGCCGCATAGCCGGCACCCGGTTCGCAGGGTGCACCGGCGATGGCCCGTTTTGGCCGTGCTGTCGACAGATTTTACCGTTTGGATGCCCGCAGGACTGGTGATCGTTCGACCCGCGCAGGTTCGGGACGATGCCGAGAGCCGCGGCTCCGACCCCCGCCGCGGGTCTGAGCCCGGCGAGGAGAGACAGCCGTGATCAGCCGACATTCCACCTGGGTTCTCTGGATTCTCGCCGCGGCCATCATGTTATCCGCCGCGCCGTCCCGGGCCGACGACAAGAGCGTTGCGGCTCCGCAGCCGACCACCCCGGCGGCTCCCGGCGGGGCCACGGCGGGCGGGTTCCGCCCTCCGGAGGGCTGCCTGAAGGAGTTCACGCCGCTGCGCGACGAGGCCGCCCGCCGGGCCAAGCTGCTCAAGGCGGCGACCGAGCGCCGCATCGCGCCGGGCGAGGCCTGCCGGCTGGTGCATGATTACGAGCTCGCCCAGACCAAGATGATCGCTTTCGCGGTCGCCCATGCCTCGATGTGCGGAATCCCCGCCAAGATCACCGATCAGCTGAAGGCGAATCACGAGAGCACCCTGACCGTGATGCGCAAGGTCTGTACGGTCACCTGGAACTTCGCGCCCGATGCCGGCGCCGGGTCTCCGTCGACCGGGGGATCAGCGGGGCCGTCCTGAGCGCGGGCGCGGGCGTTTTTCGGCCACCGCAATCGATCGAGGTGTTGAATGAAGGATGTCCCGGCCTGAAGCTGGGGACGGCAAACCCGGAGCTGGGCGGCTCACCGTTACGGAACCTCTGGCTGCGGCCCTCCGTCGCGGAGGCGGTCAACTCCGCGGTTGTGCTGGACGGGCGAGAATCGTAAAAGCCCCGGATCGGATCGCGCTTTCATCCGGAAGTGTTGAGGATTCTTGGTCTTGCCGGAGAACCAGCCTTGATCGTCCGCCATCCCCTCGTGCCGTTCGTCGCCGCCGCTGTCCTGCTCTCAGCCGGGACCGCCTCGGCGCAGAGCTCGTTTCCCGCGCCGTTGCCGGGACAGTCGCCGGCCCAGAGCAGCGCTTCACCGTTTCCGCCCATCAACGGCAACGCGGCCGCTCCGGCGGCCGCGCCCGCTGGCGCCTTCCCCAGCGCCGGTCCTGCTGCCTTCGGTGGCGGCGGAGGCGGTTTCGCACCGCCGCAGCAGCAGGCCGGTCCGTCGGACAGCTGCATGAAGGATTTCGTGCCGCTGCGTGAGGAGGCCGAACGCCGCGGCAAGCTGATCCAGGAGGCGAGCAAGCGCAAGGCCACGCCGGTCGAGGCCTGCAAGCTGTTCCGGAGCTTCAGCCAGGCCGAGGTCAAGATGATCAAATACGTCGAGGCCAATTCGGCGCGATGCGGCATCCCCGGCCAGATCGCCGATCAGCTGAAGACCAACCACAAGGGCACCGAAGGCATTCAGCAGAAGGTCTGCACCGTTGCGGAGCAGATGCAGAAGGGCGGCGGCCCGGCCCCCGCGCCCGGCCTCAGCGACGTCCTCGGCTCGTCGGCCGCACTGCCCGAAGCGAACACGAGCAAGAAGGGCGGCTCGGCCTTCGATACGCTGACCGGCAACGTTCTCACCCGATGAGCGACACCGCCGTCCGCGTAGCTGACGCGACCGGCAACTGGGTCGATACGCTGGCGCCGGCCTGGAGCCGGCCCTATCTGCGGCTCGCCCGCTTCGACCGTCCGATCGGATCCTGGTTGCTGCTGATGCCGTGCTGGTGGTCGGCCGCGCTGGCCGCTGGAATCTCGGGCAGCCTGGCGATGTTGCCGGCGTGGATCGGGCTGTATTTCGTCGGCGCTTTCGTGATGCGCGGCGCCGGCTGCACCTGGAACGACATCACCGACCGCGATCTCGACGCCAAGGTGGAGCGTACGCGCTCCCGCCCGATTCCGGCCGGTCAGGTCGGCGTCAAGCAGGCGCTCGCCTTCCTGGTGGCCCAGGCCCTGATCGGCCTTGCGGTGTTGCTGCAGTTCAACCGGTTTGCGATTCTGACCGGCATCGCCTCGCTTTTGATCGTCGCGATCTATCCCTTCATGAAGCGCGTCACCTGGTGGCCGCAGGTGGTTCTCGGACTGGCCTTCTCCTGGGGCGCGCTGATGGGCTTCGCCGTCGCCTTCGGCCGGCTCGATGCCACGGCGCTGCTGCTCTATGCGGGATCGATCTCGTGGGTGATCGCCTACGACACGATCTATGCGCATCAGGATGCCGAGGATGACGCGCTGATCGGCATCAAGTCGACGGCGCGACTGTTCGCCGAGCGCACGCATCTGGCGCTCGTGATCTTCTATTCGCTGGCCGTCGTGCTGATCGGAGCCGCGTTCGTCACGGCCGATGTCCATGTCGCGGCGTGGCTCGGCCTCGCCGGTTTCGCCGCACATCTCGGCTGGCAGATCCAACGGCTCGACACCGCTGATCCCGCACTGTGCCTGCGCCTGTTCAAATCGAACCGCGATGCCGGACTGCTGCTGTTTGCCGGCCTGCTGGTCGATGCCGTGCTGCGCGCGACCTGATCAGTCCCGCGCGATGATCTCGCGCTCGCCACGATGGATCGACACCGGATTGAGCGGGGCTCCGACGCGGCGACGCATCAGGAAACGCGGGCGGCGCGAACGGATGGCGTTGCGGCGCCGACGCCGGGGCGCGGCGTCCCGCTTCGGCTCCTGGAGTTGCGGGAGCGCGAAGGTCTCGCTCCACATCGCCCAGGCAGCAACGATCTCCTCGTCGTCCTCGCTGACGCAGAGCGGGATGCTCAGCGACGGATCCCGGTGAAGCAGGATCAGCATCAGCTGCGTGTCGTCGACCTCGCGCAGCGCGATGCCGAGGAAGTCGCTGACCCGCAGATTCAGGGCCATGCGCATGCCGCTGACGGCACGGCGCAGGACCACGCGCTCGCGGTGCAATTCGATCTGCCGGATCCCGCCATCGGCACGGGTGTCGTGCGCGCTGTACGAGACGGGCAGGGAAAGAGGGTCGAGCCGCAGGGCGCGGCCCGACCCAGCGGAATTGCTTCCGCCTGTTGCTGTTTGACGCCTCACGGCCTGGTCTCCCCGCCGGGATTATGTTCCCGGTCGATGCGTGAGACCTTGCCACGCGCCTCGCCCGTATCAGCTTAAGAAGCCTGGTTAATCAGACCTCACGCATGACCCTCTTACCGTCATGATTGACAAGCGCTTGCCCCGCATGATTGACGAGACCTTGCCGACTTGCCGACAATCCGATGTGATGTCTGCCGTGCTGCTTGAAGTCGGCGTGAACAGGCCACATTTCGTTTGGATTGAGCCGTCTTCGCCGCCCACCTGACATCGATCGGATTGTGTTCGTGACCTCTTCCCCTTCAGCCGCATCATCGACCTCCGCCCAATCAGATCTGCTCGATCAGTCTGCCCTGAGAACGCTTGCCGAGCGGCTCGTGGAGGCCGCGCGCAAGGCCGGCGCCGATGCCGCCGACGCGATCGCGGTGCGTGGCGTCTCGCAAGGCGTCGAGGTGCGGGACGGACGCGTGGAGGAATCCGAACGTTCCGAAGGCGACGATGTCGGCCTGCGGGTGCTCGTCGGCAGGCGCCAGGCCGTGGTGTCGACCAACGATGTCAGCGGCGACGGCGTGGCGCGGCTCGCCGAGCGAGCGGTGGCGATGGCGCGCGTTGCGCCTGACGACAAATTTGTCGGGCTCGCCGATCCCGCGCTGCTGGCGCGCGATATTCCCGAGCTCGATCTGCTCGACCCCACAATTCCCTCGACCGCGGAGCTGGAGCGGCGTGCGCAGGAGGCCGAGGCCGCGGCGGTCGCGGTCAAGGGCGTCACCAAGTCCGGCGGCGCGTCCGCCTCGGCCGGCATCGGCGGCATGGTGCTGGTCACGAGCGACGGTTTTCACGGCGCCTATCTGCGCTCGAGCCAGAGCATTTCGACGACGGCGATCTCGGGCGAAGGCACCGGGATGGAGCGCGACTACGACTACACGGCCGCACCCCATGGCGCCGACCTGCTGGCGCCCGCGGCCGTCGGGCGCAGCGCCGGCGAGCGCGCGGTGGCACGCGCCAATCCGCGCAAGGTCGCCACCTGCCAGGTGCCCGTGGTGTTCGATCCCCGCGTCTCCGGCTCGCTGGTCGGCCATCTCGTCGGCGCCATCAACGGCGCGTCGATCGCGCGCAAGACCAGCTTCCTCAAGGATAAGCTCGGCGCGCAGCTGTTCGCCAAGGGCATCCGCATCATCGACGATCCGCTGCGCCGGCGCGGCCTGCGCTCGCAGCCGTTCGACGCCGAAGGCGTGAAGGTGAAGCAGACGGCGCTGGTCGATGACGGCGTGCTGACGACCTGGCTGTTGGATTCCGGCACCGCCCGCGAGCTCGGCCTGGTGACCACCGGCCATGCGCATCGCGGCGTGTCGTCGTCGCCGTCGCCGGGTCCGTTCAATCTGCATCTCGAGGCCGGAGTCGTGACCGCCAAGGAGCTCATCTCCGACATCAAGCAGGGCTTCTACGTCACCGACCTGATCGGCTCCGGCGTCAACGGCGTGACCGGCGACTACAGCCGCGGCGCCTCCGGCTTCTGGATCGAGAATGGCGAGATCGGCTATGCCGTGAGCGAGGTGACGATCGCAGGTCACCTGTTCGAGATCTTCAAGTCGATGACCCCGGCCAGCGATCTGGAATTCCGCTATGGCGTCAATGCGCCGACGGTGCGCATCGAAGGGTTGACGCTTGGCGGACGGTGAGATCGAGACATCCGGTGAGACCAGCCTTTCGGCAGATGCCGGGCTGCTGAGGCAGGCGGTGCGCGAAGCCGGCGAGTTGGCGCACGCGATGTTCGGCACAGAGCTGCGCAAATGGACCAAGGGGGCCTCGTCCCCCGTCTCGGAAGCCGACATGGCGGTCAATGAGCTGCTCGAGCGCAGACTGCGATCGGCAACACCCGACTATGGCTGGCTGTCCGAGGAGAGCGCCGACGACCGCGCCCGGCTCGGTCACCGCCGGGTCTGGATCGTCGATCCGATCGATGGCACGCGGTCCTATCTCGGCAGCCGCAACGATTGGTGCGTGAGCGTCGCCTTGGTCGAGGACAATGCTCCGGTACTGGCCGCGGTCTATGCCCCGGTGACCCAGGAATTTTTCTTCGCGGAGCAGGGGCAGGGCACCACGCTCAATGATCGGTGCGTTCGCGCCAGCCAGGGCACCGCGCTCGATTTCTCCCGCGTGGCCGGTCCCAAACCGCTGGTCGAAAGGCTGGCACCAGGTTCGACCCGGCTTGAGCTTCACCCGCGAATCGGCTCGCTGGCGCTTCGCCTGTGCCGGGTCTCGCATGGCGCTCTCGATGCCGCTTTTGCAGGCGGACAAAGCCGCGATTGGGATCTTGCGGCGGCTCATCTGATCGTGCAGGAAGCGGGAGGTAAAATGACCGCGTTGTCCGGCGAGACGATCCTCTATAATCGTCCGGAAGTGGTGCACGGGGTGCTGGTGGCAGCGGGCTGCGATCGACATGCTGATATCGTCGCGCAATACCGCAGGTTACCACCGGACTGAATGCCCTCTGGGATTGCACCCTCCACGTCGCCTGCAAGGCGCTGATTAGGAACGGACCCGATGACAGATAGCGCCTCGCAGCAGCTCCTTCACCTCGTGATCGGCGGCGAGCTCGTCAACCTCGACAAGAACGAGTTCAAGGATCTCGACAAGGTGGACATCGTCGGCGTCTACCCCAACTACGCGGCGGCCCACGCCGCCTGGCGAGCCAAGGCGCAGATGACGGTCGACAACGCCCACATGCGCTATTTCATCGTTCACCTGCACCGGCTGCTCGATCCCGGTCAGGATGCGAAGTAAGACGCAAAGCGCGCCACTTGAAACATCTGATCCGCAATACGCTGCGCAGCGGCTGGTTCCAGCGCGCCGTCGGGTTCCTCGCGGCCGAGTACCTGCGGCTCGTGTGGCTCACCAACCGCTTCACCTATGAGCCGGGCGATGTCTACGACATCGTCGAGCCGCAGATGCCGGCGATCTTCGCGTTCTGGCACGGTCAGCATCTGCTGACTCCTTTCATCAAGAACAAGCCGAGCTATCGCGCCAAGGTGCTGATCTCCAGGCATCGCGACGGTGAGTTCAATGCGATCGCGGCCGAGCGCCTCGGCATTGGAACCATCCGCGGCTCCGGGGATCATGGCGGCTCCTTCCACCGGAAAGGCGGGGTGGGGGCGTTCAAGGAGATGGTGCGGGCGCTGGAAGACAACTATAACGTGGCATCGACCGCCGATGTGCCGAAGCGCGCGCGGATTGCGGGTCTCGGCATCATCATGCTCGCGCGTGAGTCAGGACGTCCGATCATGCCCTTCGCGATGGTCACGAGCCGCTTCATCCGCTTGAAGAACTGGGACAGCACCACCATCAATTTGCCATTCGGCCGCGGCGCATTGGTGGGAATCAAGGAAATCAACGTGCCGCGTGATGCCGACGCCGCGATGATGGAACAGGCGCGTCTCGACCTCGAGGCGACGCTGAACGAATGCATGCGCCGCGCCTACGAGATCGTCGGCCGTCCCGAGGCCTGTCCGCCGCCGGTGTCGGGAGCGTCCAGTGGCTAGCCCGTTGCCGATGGCCCTGCGCGTCTACCGCGGGTTGTCCTCGGCTGCGGTCCCGCTTGCGCCGGCCTTGATCAGGCAGCGGCTCAAGCATGGCAAGGAGGATCCGGAGCGGACCGACGAGCGGCGTGGCCTCAGCCATGATACCCGCCCGCACGGACCTCTGGTCTGGATCCATGGCGCCAGCGTCGGCGAGGTGCTGGCGGCGGCGGCCCTCATCGAGCGGCTGCGCGCGCTGAACATCCGCATCCTTCTCACGTCCGGCACGGTGACGTCGGCCGCGATCGTCGCCAAGCGATTTCCGCCCGACGTGATCCACCAATACGTGCCCTACGACACGCCGCGCTTCGTGGAGCGGTTTCTCGATCACTGGCGTCCCTCGATCGGGCTCTTCATCGAGTCCGACCTCTGGCCCAACCTGATCCTGGCTGGTGCCTCCCGGCGGGTTCCGATGGTCGTCATCAACGGGCGCATGTCGCCGAGCTCGTTCGCGCGCTGGCGCCGCATGGCCGGCACGATCTCCGCCCTGCTGGGCCGCTTCGACATCTGCCTCGCGCAGTCGCAGGCCGATGCCGAGCGGTTTTCAGCGCTCGGCGCGCGCAACGTGGTCGCCACCGGCAATCTCAAGCTCGACGTGCCGGCCCCGCCTGCCGATCCGGCCAAGCTGGACCGGCTCACCGCGATGACGCGGGGCCGCCCGGTGGTCGTTGCGGCGTCGACCCATCCCGGCGAGGACGAGATCCTGATTGCGGCCCACAAGGCCTTGCGTCGATCGCATCCGTCGCTGCTCTCCGTGATCGTGCCGCGTCATCCGCATCGCGGTCCCGGCATCGCCGAGCTCGTCGCCGGCGCGGGCTTGCAGGGCGCCTTGCGCTCGCGGGAAGAGCAGCCGCTCGCCGGAACGGATGTCTACGTCGCCGATACGATGGGCGAGCTCGGCCTGTTCTATCGGCTCGCACCTGTCGTCTTCATGGGCGGCTCGCTGGTCGAGCATGGCGGCCAGAATCCGATCGAGGCCGTGAAGCTCGGCGCCGCCATCGTGCATGGACCGCACGTCTTCAACTTCACGGACGTCTACGAGGCGCTGGACAAGGCGGCCGGTGCGCGGCTCGCGCATGATCCGGACGCGCTGGTGCGGCAGCTCAGGCAGCTGCTCGCCGAGCCCGAGGCCTGCAACGACCTCGTCGCCGCAGGCGCCGGCGTCGTCGATCAGCTCGGCGGCGCGCTGGAGCGGACGATGTCCGCGCTGGAGCCGTATCTGCTGCAGATCAGGCTGGAGATGGGAGCCGCCGGCGATGCGTGAGCCGGCCTTCTGGCATCGGCCCCGATCCTGGCAATCGCGTCTGCTGTCTCCGATCTCGCTGCTCTACGGCGCCGTGGCTGCGCGGCGTATGACGCAGGCGGGCGTCAACGCCGGCGTGCCTGTGATCTGCGTCGGCAACTACCATGTCGGCGGCGCCGGCAAGACACCGACCGTGCTGGCGCTGACCGATCTGCTGCGCGAGCTCGGCGAGCAGCCGGTGGTGCTGAGCCGCGGCTATGGCGGCCGGCTGCGTGGGCCGGTGCTGGTCGATCCGGCCGCTCATGACGCCGGCGATGTCGGTGACGAGCCGCTGATGATGGCAGCCCGCGTGCCCGTGGTGGTGTCGCGCAATCGCGCCGAAGGCATCGGGCTGGTCAAGGCGCAGGGCGCCTCCGTCGTCCTGATGGACGACGGCTTTCAGAATCCTTCAATCGCCAAGGATCTCGCGCTGATCATGCTCGACGGCGTCCGCGGGCTCGGCAATGGCCGCGTGTTTCCCGGCGGGCCCCTGAGGGCGCCGCTGCCGCCGCAGCTCTCGCGCACCGACGCGCTCGTCGTGGTCGGCGAGGGCGACGCAAGCGAGGCCGTTGCTTCACGCGTCGCGGCAGCCGGAAAGCCGGTGTTCAGGGCTCGGCTGCAGCCCGATCCGCAGGTCGTGGCGGCACTGATAGGGCGGCCGATCCTGGCCTTTGCCGGCATCGGCGATCCCCAACGCTTCTTCCGGACGCTGCGTGCCAGCGGGCTCGACATCAAGGCGGAGCAGGCGTTTGCCGATCATCATCCGTTCACGGCGGACGATATCGGGGCCCTGGTCAAGGCCGCGAAGCGCGATGGGCTCAGCCTCGTGACGACGGAGAAGGATTTCGCGCGGCTGCGCGTCAGCGGGGCGAAGCAACGCGACTTGGCGATCACGGCATTCCCGGTCACGCTGGAGTTCAGCGACCTGCCGGCGCTGCGCAGCTTGGTCACGCAGCGGCTTTCCACCGCACGGATGTCTCAGCCACCCGCCTTCAGGGCGCCCGGATAATGCCGCTGCAGCACCGCACTCGGCAGCGCGTAGGCTTCCTGCAGGTCGACGCTCCAATATTTCAGCTCGTCGAGCGGGATGCGTGCATCGGTCACGGCGCAGCGCACGTAGCTTCCTGGCGAGATCACGCGGAAATCACCGTCCAGATACTGCACCTGCGCTTCCCCCTGACCCGAGGGACCGAACTTGTTGAGCACGTCCGCAATCTCCAATCCACGCGCGCCAACAGACGCACGACACCGCCATTTCGGAGCGGTTTCCTAGCATAGATGGGGCCCCCTGTCGCTTCCGCAAACCCACTGATTTGTGATGCTTCGGCGAGATGCTCCGTGCTAGCTAGATTTCATTCTGTCCGCCGCTCGTCCCGCCCGGCTGGTTTGATGCGCTCCCTCGTCGCCGTCGTCGTCTCCCTGCTCTGCGCCACGGCATTCCCGGCCTCTGCCGGGTCGCTGCCGGCACCGATTGCCATCGAGATTCCGTCCGGAGGCTATGTGCTGCATGCGCAGCTCTACAGGCCGAACGGGCCGGGACCGTTCCCGACGGTGATCGCGCTGCATGGGTGCGGTGGCCTGGCCGGACGCTCCGACCCCGTGCAGCCCCGCTATCGGGACTGGGCCGCGGACCTGGTCAAGGATGGCAAGGCGGTGCTGCTGCCGGACAGCTACGCCTCGCGCGGGCTGGGACCGCAGTGCCGCGTCAAGGACCGGCGCATCAGCGGACGCCGGGAGCGGGTCGCCGATATCGTGATCGCGCAGAAATGGCTGACCCAGCAGTCCTGGGCCATGCCGGACCGCATCAGCCTGGTCGGCTGGGCCAGCGGCGCCAGCGCGCTGCTATGGGCCGTGCGGCCGCAATTGCCGGAGCACGTCTCGCCGGACTTTCGTTCGGCTGTCGCCTTCTATCCGGATTGCCGCGCCTCATCGGGACTCGGCTGGAGCGCACGCGTCCCGACCTTGATCCTGATCGGCGGTCTGGATGACGTCTATTCGCCGCCGGCTTGCCGGCAGATGATCGACGGCGCGCGCGGCCGCAGCGCGCTGACGCGCATCGTCGTCTATCCCGGCGCCTATCACGATTTCGACCGCATCAATCTGCCGTTTCATCAGGTGGCCGGCGCCGATGCGGCCGCGCCGGAGCGTGGCCATGTCGGCTCCGATCCCGAAGCGCGCGCCGATGCGCGGAAGCTGGTGTCGGACTGGCTGGCGCGCTGACGCGTCCTCAGAACAGGCTGCCCTGATCGGCGGGATCGGGCGTGCGCTTCGAGCTCGCCGGTTTGCCTTCGCGCGCCGGCTTCGGTGCCGCCGGCGCTGCTGATGGCGCAGGGCGTTCGGCACCGGCTGTCGCTGCGACGACGCCATCGGCGAACTCGATCAACAGTGCGGCGTTCGGCCCGATGCTCGCCGCCTGATGCAGCGGGTGACCGGCCTCGTCGCGCACCAGTGCAAAGCCCCGCGCGAGCACGCTGCGATAGGACAACGCGGTCAGCAGCTGGCCGGCATGGTCGACGCGCGCCGAGAGCCGCGAGATCGACGTCGTCAGCGCACGGCTGGCACGGTCGGCCAGCCGCTCGGTGCGGTCGCGCTCGCGCGCGATCGCCTGCCGCTTGGCCTGTGCATAGGCAAGACGCGAGGCCTTGAAGCGGGCATCGAGGGCGTCGAAGCGTTCGCGCCGCCGATGCAACAAGGCCCGTGCGGACAGCGACAGCCGCTCGGAGGACACGACGAGGCGGTGATCGGCCTGTGCGATCTGCCCGTGCAGCACGCGCAAGGTGAGCTTGGCGCTGGCCGCCGCGAACTGGCGGAAATGGACATGCGTGTTGGTCTTGAGCGCGCGCGGCAGGCTTGCGGCCGCCGAGTCCAGCCGCTGCCTCGGGATCGCGAGCAGCTCGGCCGCGCCGGGCAGCGCTCGCGCTGCGGCGCGCAGCTCGTTGCGGCGGCTCTCCTGGCTGCGCTGCCAGCAGACGCCGACGCGGCGCGCCAGACTCGCGACCGCCTGCATCAGCTCGCTGCGGACGGGGACGGCCATTTCTGCAGCAGCCGTCGGCGTCGGCGCGCGCTTGTCGGCCGCGAAGTCGATCAGCGTCACGTCGGTCTCGTGGCCGACCGCCGAGATCAGCGGGATCATGCTGTCCGCCGCGGCGCGGACCACGATCTCCTCGTTGAACGACCAGAGATCCTCCAGCGAGCCGCCGCCGCGCGCGACGATCAGCACGTCGGGGCGAGGGATGGGACCGTCCTCCGGCAGGTCATTGAAGCCGCGGATCGCGGCCGCGACCTGCTCGGCCGAGCCATCGCCCTGCACCTTGACGGGCCACACCAGCACGCGGCGGGGAAAGCGGTCCTCGAGCCGGTGCAGGATGTCGCGGATGACCGCGCCGGTCGGCGAGGTGACGACGCCGATCACCTCGGGAAGCCACGGCAGCAGCTGCTTGCGCGCCGGATCGAACAGCCCCTCGGCCCCGAGCTTGCGCTTGCGCTCCTCCATCAGCGCCATCAGCGCGCCGATGCCGGCCGGCTCCAGCGCCTCGATGACGATCTGATACTTCGACGAGTTCGGGTAGGTGGTGAGCTTGCCGGTCGCGATGACCTCGAGCCCCTCCTGGGGCTTGAAGCGCATGCGGCCGTGCACGCCCTTCCAGATCACCGCCTCGATCTTGGCGCTCTCGTCCTTGAGCGCGAAATAGCAATGGCCCGACGAATGCGGCCCGCGAAAACCGGTGATCTCGCCGCGCACCCGGACGTGGCCGAACTGGTCCTCGACCGTGCGTTTCAGCGCGGAGGACAGCTCGGAGACGGTGAATTCGGGCGCGTTGGGCAGGGCTTCCGCAGGCGGCATCGCTGGCTGATTCGGTTGGGGGAGCAGCCGCCAAGGTAGGGGCTTTCCGCGCTCACCGCCAATCGAGCGGTTGCCTTTTCGATAACTCTGTTCTACAGAGTACTCTAATGAATTGAGCTTAGGGGAGCGGAAGCGATGTGGAGAGGCGTCAAGATCGTGCGTCGGCTCTTGGGTTGGGGGATTGGTCTGACTGGGGCGATGGCTTTGGTTCTGGCCGCGATGATCGGCACGCCTCTGGTGCATCCGCCCGAGCTCAAGTCGATCTCGGAGACCGTCGCCCGGGTCGACCGCAGCACCATGCCGGCCTTGCAGCGCTTCAGCGCCCGCGACGGCACCGAGCTGGCCTATCGACATTACCCGGCTCGGGCGTCGGCGGTGGGCAAGGTTGCGATCCTGGTGCACGGCTCCTCCGGCTCCAGCGTGGCCGTGCATGCCCTGGCCGACGGATTGGCGGCGCGGGGCGTCGAGACCTTCGCGCCCGACATTCGCGGCCATGGCGGCTCCGGCACCCGCGGCGACATCGGCTATTTCGGCCAGCTCGAGGATGATCTCGCGGATCTCTTCGCGGAGGTCCGGAGGTCGGTGCCGGCCCAGCCGATCGTGCTGCTCGGGCATTCGGCGGGCGGCGGCTTCGCGTTGCGTGCCGCCGGCGCACCGATCCAGGATCTGTTCGCGCGCACCGTGCTGCTGGCGCCGTATCTCGGCTACGATGCGCCGACCAATCGCGACAATTCGGGCGGCTGGGCCAGCCCCGACATTCCGCGCATTCTCGCTTTGGCATTTCTGAGCCGCGTCGGTCTGCCGTGCTGCGAGGCGCTGCCCGCGCTGGCCTTTGCGGTCAGGCCGAACGCGGAAAAATACGTCGCCTCGACCTACAGCTACCGCCTGCTGCGCAATTTCGCGACCGCCGGCTACAAGGCCGATCTCACCGCCGCGAAGCACCCGGTGAGCGTAATCGCCGGCGCTGCCGACGAACTGATGCTGGCCGACAAATATGCCGACGCCGTGCATGCGGTCGCGCCCGCGGTTGACGTCAAGCTGATCGCTGGCGTCAATCACATGGAGATAGTGTCGGCGCCGCAGGCCGTCAGTGCGATCGCCGAGGATGTGGCCACGCGCTAGAGGTTCAATCCGCATGATCGACAGCCTGGAAGCGGCGCGTGCGCTGAGCGAGATCGAGGACGTCACCCGGCGCGTGCGCCAGTCGCAGATCTACAGGCTCGCCAGCCTGCTGATGATCCTGTGGGGCGCTTTGGTCTTTGCCGGCAATCTCGTCACCTATCTGACGCCGGTCTACGCCGAGAAGGCCTGGCTCGCGGTCTATCTGCTGGGCATCGGCGGATCGGTCCTGCTGGGTGCAATGGAGAAGGCCCGCTCCGGCGTGCGTAGCTTCGATCTGCGCGCGCTGCTCGCCTTCGTCATGTTCTTTGCGTTCGGCTTCTTCGTCGAGACCATTGGCCATTTCGGACCGCGGGAGATGGGCGCGTTCTGGCCGGTCTATTTCATGCTGTTCTACGGCCTCGCCGGCCTGTGGTTCGGCATCGCATTCACGGTGTTCGGGCTGTGCGTCACCGCGCTGACACTGATCGGCTACCTCTATGTCGGCGTCGCGTTTCCGCTGTGGATGGCTGTCGTCAACGGCGTCGGGCTGATCGTCGGCGGGCTCTGGATGCGGCGGAGCTGACGCGTTGGCCGAGCTCGACGAGATCATCCATCAGCCGCTGCGGCTCAAGATCATGGCCGCCCTGAATGCGCTGCCTGCCGGCACGGGCCTCGAATTCGTCCGGCTGAAGAAGCTGACGGGGGCGACCGACGGCAATCTCGGCGCTCATATCGAGACGCTGGCCCGCGCCGGCTACGTCACCGTGGACAAGGCCTTCGTCGGCAAGAAGCCGCAGACCACGGTGGTGCTGGCCGCTTCCGGCAGGGCCGCCTTTGCCCGCCATGTGGCGGGCCTGCAGGAGATCATCGCCGGAGCCGCCGCAAAGCCGCCCGAGCCATGATTTGACTCTGTTGCGAGGGCCGGGCAATTGGGGCCTCCAAATCGGCCCACCCCTCTGCGACGGCATCGACCATGAACATTCTCCTCATTGGCTCCGGCGGCCGCGAGCACGCTCTCGCCTGGAAGATGGCCGGTTCCCCACTGCTCACCAAGCTGTGGTGCGCCCCGGGCAATGCGGGAATCGCCAAGGAGGCCGAGTGCGTCGCGCTCGACGTGGCCAACCATGCGGCGGTCATCGAGTTCTGCCGGGCGAACAAGGTCGATCTCGTGGTGGTCGGGCCGGAGACGCCGCTGGCCGCCGGCATCGTCGATGATGTGAGCGCCGCCGGGATCAAGATCTTCGGGCCGAGCAGGCTCGCGGCGCAGCTCGAAGGCTCCAAGGGCTTCACCAAGGATCTCTGCGCCGAATACGGCATTCCAACCGGCGCCTATAGCCGCTTCGACAACGCCCCGGAGGCGCTGGCCTATGTCCGCGAGCACGGCGCGCCGATCGTCGTGAAGGCCGACGGCCTGGCGGCGGGCAAGGGCGTCGTCGTTGCCAAGACGCTGGCCGAGGCCGAGGACGCTGTCAGGATGATGTTCGATGGCGGCTTCGGCGTCGCGGGCGCCGAGGTGGTGATCGAGGAATTTCTCGAGGGCCGCGAGGTCTCGTTCTTCGCGCTCTGCGACGGCGAGACTGCCATTCCGCTGGCCTCGGCGCAGGACCACAAGCGGGTCTTCGATCACGACCAGGGACCGAACACCGGCGGCATGGGCGCCTATTCGCCGACGCCGTTCGTGACGCAGGAGATTCATGACCAGATCATGACGCGGATCATCCTGCCGACCATCGATGGCATGAATGCGCGCGGCACGCCGTTCAAGGGCATCCTCTATGCCGGCCTGATGCTGACGGCCCAGGGACCGAAGCTGTTCGAATACAATGTCCGCTTCGGCGATCCGGAATGCCAGGTGCTCATGCTGCGCATGATGTCCGACCTGGTGCCAGCGATGCTGGCCGCCTGCGACGGGCAGCTCAAGAATTTCGACCTGCGCTGGTTCCCTGACGCCGCCGTCACCGTGGTCATGGCGGCGAAGGGCTATCCAGGCGACTATGAGAAAGGCAGCGTCATCGAAGGTCTGGACGAGGCCGCGCGAATCGACGGCGTGGAGATATTCCACGCTGGCACCGTGGCGAAGGACGGTGCGATTCTTGCCAATGGCGGTCGTGTGCTGAATGTTTGCGCCTCCGGAAAGACTGTCGCCGAAGCCCAGGAGCGCGCCTACCAGGCGGTCGATCGCATCCGTTGGCCCGATGGTTTTTGTCGCCGCGATATCGCCTGGCAGGCGCTGGAGCAACAGCGGGGCCAGGGCTGAAAGGCGGCATGAAGGGCGCGCAATGAGAGTTGCCGATGTCGATCCGGTCTCAGTGCCATCTCGAGACCATCTTGGGCCCATCCTTCAGGCTATGTTTCCCGCGAAAATTGTGGCAGTTCCATAGTCCCCCTGTTGTGATGGGATGAGTCAGTTCCGCTGGGGAACGGAGTGGCCATGGAATGCGCGCGATGCGGGAAGCAGAATTTGCCAGGGAGAGCCGCGTGCGAACTCTGCGGCGAGCCGCTCGGCCTCAAATGTGAGGCGTGCAGTCAGACGAACAGCCCGTCGAATCGCTTCTGCGGCCAATGCGGCTCACCGCTGCCGGGCCGGCTGGCTCCGCCCGACCAGGCCGCGCAACGCGTCCTGAGGACGCTGAGCAGCAAGGGCGGTGAACGCAAGCGTCTCACCATCCTGTTTGCGGACATTCGCGATTCGACCCAGCTGATCGACAGCCTGGGCGATCCCGAACTGGCCATGCAGCAGCTCGACCCGGTGCTCAACCTCATGAAGGAGGCGGTTCACCGTTACGACGGCGTCGTCAACAAGACCCAGGGCGACGGCGTCATGGCGCTGTTCGGGGCCCCGGTGCCGCATGAGGATCATGCGGTCCGCGGCTGTCTCGGTGCCCTGGCGATGCAGGATTCGATCGCGCGCCTCGCCGACCCGCGGCTGCAGGTCCGCGTCGGGCTGCACACCGGCGAGGTGATCGTCCAGGTCGTCGAAAACAGCATGTACCAGACCTACGATGCCGCCGGTGCCAACGTCCATCTGGCCAACCGCCTCGAGCACATGGCCGAGCCGGGCACCATCCTGATCAGCAAGGAGACCTACGCAGGCGCCAGGCAATTCGTGGAAGCCGAGCCGCTCGGCACCCACACGGTGCGCGGAATAGCCTCTCCCGTCTCGATCTACAAACTGATCGGCCGCCTCAACGCGCCGGCCAGCGATGTCTTCCGCAGCGGGCAGCGCCTGCTGCCGCTCATCGGCCGCAATGCCCAGCTCGACGTCCTCGAACGCGAGCTCGACAACGTGCTGGCGGCGCGCGGCTCCGTCGTCGGGATCGTCGGCGAGGCTGGCATCGGCAAGAGCCGTCTGTGCTTCGAGTTCGCGGAGCAGTGCCGCCGTCAGGGCATTCGCGTCTACGAGGCGCGCGTGCTCGCACACGGCCGCGCCACGCCGTTCCAGCCCGTGCTCGAGCTGCTGCGCGATTTCTTCGGTATCAGGCCGAAGGAGGCGGTCGAAGTGTCGCGACAGCGCGTCGTCGAGAAGCTGGAAGCGATCGGCGTTCCCGATACGGCGCTGGTCCTGCTGCTCGACTTCATGAGTCTGGCGGACCCAACGCGGCCGGCGCTGCGCCTCGATCCCGGCGTGTTCAGGACGCGCCTGTTGAACGTGTTCAAGACCCTGTTTCGCTCGGCGCCTGCCGACAGCGCCATGGTGATCCTGATCGAGGATCTGCATTGGATCGACGAGGCGAGCGAGGAGTTCGTCGAGGCGCTGGCCGAGGCGACGATCGGCACCAAGACGCTGCTGGTCGTCAACTACAGGCCTGGCTTTGCGTCGGCGTTCATGCAGCGGGCGCCGTTCCACGAGCTGCACATCGTTCCGCTCGCCTCTCCGGAAGCGCGCGAATTGCTGCGCGGCGTCTTCGGCGACGATCCGTCGCTGGAGGTGCTGGCCGGCGACATCGTCGAGCGCGCCCAGGGCAATCCGTTCTTCCTCGAGGAACTTGCCAGCGCCGTTTCCGAGAGCGGCGGCTTCGAGGGCGAGCGCGGCGCCTACCGCCTGAAGGGCGGCATCAGCCCGATTCCTCTGCCTCCCACGGTGCATGCCGTCGTCGCGGCGCGCATCGATCGCCTCGGCGAGGCGGCCAAGAGTGTGCTGGAGACGGCCGCGGTGATCGGCCGTTCGGTAGCGCTGGCGGTGCTCAAGCCGGTGATGGGCTTGGGCGACGCTGAGCTTTTCGACGCGCTCGCGCAGCTGCGGCAGGCCGATCTCCTCTACGACTTGCCTCCGTTCGACATGGGCGTGCTCGCCTTCCGCCACCCGCTGATCCAGGAGGTGGCCTATGCGATGCAGCTGCGTTCGCGGCTGAGCAACGTGCATGTCGCGGTGGCCAAGGCGATCGAGGCGCTCGATTGGGGCAGTCAGGACGAGTTCGCAGCCCTGATCGCTTCGCATTACGAGTTTGCCGGACAGACTATGCAGGCTGTCGAGCATCTGCAGCGCGCCGCGCGCTGGATCGGGCGCACCAACACTGCCGAGGCGCTGCGGCTGTGGAAGAAGATTCGCGCCATGCTTCAGGCGTTGCCGCAATCGGAGCACGTCGACCGCCTGCGTGCTCTGGCCAGCGCACAGATCCTCAACGTCGGCTGGCGCGAGGGCATTTCCGCCGAGGAGGTCAAGCCATTCGCAGAGGAGGCGCTGCGCTATGCGCGTTCCTCAGACAAGATGCATGAGCCGCTGGTGATCGGCGCCTATGGCCGGGTGCTGGCGTCGACCGGCGCCGCCGATGATTACGTCAACCTGATGCAGAACGCCGTCAAGCTGACCTCGGAGGAAGGGGACGTCGGCCGCTACGCCACCGTCAATGCCATGCTGGCGCAAGCCTATTTGTTGTCGGGGCGGGTTCGTGAGGCACTTGCGGCGGCCGAGACGGCGCAGGAGGCCATCACGCAGCAAAGCGGCTTCGACAGCGATGTGACCCTGGGCCTTAACCCCAATCAGATCATGGGCTTCGACGTCGGATATTGGATCCGGTGCCTCAAGGCCCGGATCCTGTTTCAACTCGGGCGACTTGAAGAGCTCGAAATTCATCTTTCTGAACTGCTGGAGGCTCCTGCCGAACAGCTCGCTCCCGTCGTGCGCTTCATTCCCCACTTTGCCGCCATCGAGTTCGCCAGATCTGGCGGCCGGGCCGAGGATGCCGCGGTGCATTCCGCCGAGTTGCATCAGATCGCTGAAACATCGGGGATACCATATCTTCGGGTGCAGGCATTGGCGGGGGCCGGCATCGCTCGGGTCGCGGCCGGCGACGTGACACATGCGGCCTATGATTTTCGCGAGGCCATCGAGTATTCGAGGCGAGCCAAAGCTGGCCTGGAGTTCGAAGCCCGCATGTTGGGCTACCTGGCTGAAGCATTGTACCGTGCGGGAGACATGCAAGCCGCATTCGATATTTCGAGCGAAGCGATCAGCGTTTCCCGGCGCCGGACTGATCGCGTCGGCGAGCTTCATGCCGTGTTGCTGCGCTGTATGATCCGCGCGTCGGACTCTGATTTGCGGAATGATGCCGAGGCATTCCAATCGCTTCTCGACGCCGAGCGCTTGCTGGAGGTCTCCGGCGCCGAGATCTACAAACCCATGTTGATAGAGTGCCGATCATACCTTGAAGGTACTAGATGACCCGTGCAGTATGACCACTTTCCATGAATCATTTTGGGAGGCGGGCACATGGGGATGATGATCAAGGACAGTACGACCCTCGATATTCTCGTACAGTTGAACAGGCGTTTCGAAGCTGAAGCTTTGCACGAAATGGTCGAACTGCAACGTGAGTTCGGCGTCTTCTCGCTTCAACATGGTTTGCAGCAATCATTCGCACTGCTCGGAATCGTGCCGCAGGATTGGACGGAGCGTCGCCGCTGGTACCGGTTCCTGGAACACCTCCGGACCTATCCGTCGGATCTCGCCGGAGTGAATGGTCACGACCGCGTCATCAGGGCGTTCAAGGACGACTTGGAATGCGAGAAGCCCTTGCCGGTTTCGATCGTCTGCCACTCGGCCGCTCAGGATCCGAGAGTGACGGTCGCGCATGGCCGCCCGGTGGTGTTCTCGCTCGAAACCCATGTCATCGTTTCGATTCCGACCACGCCGGGCCGGGAGGCGCGTCAGAATCTGGCTGAGGAAGCGCGCAATCGGCGCGTCCAGAAGCGCGGCAAGAAATGAAGGAGGCCGCGGGCAGCGGCATCGAGCCTGATCAACCCTCGCTCGAGGCCATCTGCTCCGATGTCGATGCCTATTACAGTGCCTGCGTCGCGCGTCATGGCGCGACGCCGCGTGGCGTCGACTGGTCGTGCGAGGCGACGCAGAGCTTGCGCTTCGTGCAGTTGATGAAGCTGTGCGATGCGTCGGCGCCGTTCAGCCTCAACGACATCGGCTGCGGCTACGGGGCGCTGGTGCCGTTTCTGGCCGCGCGTTTCGCGTCCTGTGAGATCGATTATCTCGGCATCGACCTGTCCCATGCGATGATCAGCCGGGCGCGGCGGCGCTTTGCCGGCCCGTTGCGACGTTTCTCCGTCGCCGCCGAGAGCCCGCGCGTCGCCGATTATTCGGTCGCCTCGGGCATCATGAACGTCAATGTCGGCTATTCGCGCGCGGCCTGGGAAAGCTACGTCAGGGCGATGTTGCAGCGGATGTTCGCGACCAGCCGACGCGGCTTTGCGGTCAATTTCCTCCAGGCCGCCGCCCACGAGACGTTGGAAGGCGATCCGATCGACACGCGCCTGTATCGTACCACGCCGGATGATTGGGCGGCCTATTGCGAGCAGGCGTTTGCGGCCGACGTCGAGCTCATCGCCGACTATGGCATGAAGGAGTTTACGCTCCTGGTGCGCCGTGCGCCCGACGCCGCCGCGGTCGGCGGCGACTCCATTCCCCGGACATCTGTCGTTCGGTCGTTCCCCTCGCAAGCCGCGCGGCACGGCGCGGCGGTCGAGCGTGCCGTCGACGTGCTGATCTCCTCGCGCGGCCACGCCAGCCCGGCGCGACTGGAGCGCGCCTGCGCGCTGCTCCGCCAGCATGCGCCGCTGCACTGGGTCGAGCGTCCGGGCGTGCGCCCGTTCTGGGCCGTCACGCGCTACGCGGATATCGTTGCGATGGAGACGCGCAGTGGAGAATTCGCCGCCGGCCCGCGGACCTATCTCGCCAGCGAGGCCTCCGAGGCAGTGCTGCAGCGGGTGACCGGCAAGCCGCAACTCGTGCGCAGCCTGACCGAGATGGATCCGCCCGATCATGGCGTCTACCGGGCGATCCTTCAGGGGGCCTTTGCGCCGCCCGCCTTGCGCGAGATCGAGGTCTGGCTGTCGCAATGGGCTGCCGAGATCATCGATCGCCTGGCTGCGCGCGGCGGGCGAAGCGATTTCGCCGCCGACGTGGCGATGCCGTTCACCTTCCGCGTCATCGGCCGCATGCTGGGGACGCCCGAAGCCGATGACATACGGCTGGCACGGCTCGCCCAAGCCTTCGTCGGGGCCGAGGATTCGCAGCGGCGTCTTGCGGAAACGCCCGGGGATACGATGCGCATGGCGATGCTGGCGCTGCGCGACTATTTCGAGGCACTCGCCGCCGATCGTCGCGCCCGTCCGCGCGACGATCTCGCTACTTCGATCGCCAATGCCATGCCGCATGGCGAGGCGATGCCGCATTATGAGCTGATCTCCTACTTCATCCTGCTGGTCACCGCGGGCCACGACACCACCGCGCTCGCGCTCGCCGGCGGCCTGGAGGCGCTGCTGGCCGAGCCCGAGCAGATGGCGCGATTGCGCGGCCAGCCTGAGCTGCTCGATGCAGCCATCGAGGAGATGCTGCGCTGGACCACGCCGGTGCGGCACTTCATGCGGACGGCGATCTGCGACACCGAAGTCGGGGGACGGCCCATTCGCGCCGGTGACGCATTGGCGCTGTTCTTCCATTCCGCCAATCGCGACGAAGCGGTGTTCGCGGACGCGGGCGCGTTCCGGATCGATCGCAGCCCGAACCCGCACATCGCCTTCGGCCGCGGTCCGCACATCTGCATGGGGCTGCAGCTGGCGCGGATGCAGATGCGGACGTTGTTCGCCGAGCTGCTGCGGCGAACCGAGCGGATCGAGCTCGCGGGGCGCGTTCGCCGCGTGCAGTCGCAATTCATGAGCGGCGTGAGCGCGCTGCCGGTCCGGATCGTGTTCCAAGGCTCGCACAACGCGGCGGCTGAGTCGGGCCTCAGCGCCTCGCCTTGAAGAACGCCTTCAGCATGGTCGCAGCCTGCTGCTCGCCGACCGCCGAATAGACCTCCGGCGCGTGATGGCAGGTCGGTGATGCGAAGAAGCGCACGCCGGACTCGACTGCGCCGCCCTTGGGATCGGCGGCCCCATAATACAGCCGGCGGATGCGGGCGAAGGAAATGGCGCCGGCGCACATCGTGCAGGGCTCCAGCGTCACATACAGGTCGCAATCCACCAGCCGCTCGCTGCCGATCGCCTGCGCGGCCTGCCGCAGCGCCAGGATTTCGGCATGGGCGGTCGGATCCCGGTCGGTCAGGGTGCGGTTGGCGGCGGTGGCAATGACGGCATTGTCGCGGACCACGACGCAGCCGATCGGCACCTCGCCGGAAATTGCGGCCGATTCGGCCGCTTTCAGGGCCAAATCCATGAAAGAAGGGCTGTTCATGGCTCGTCATACCCGCCCAAGTCTGCTACTGCATCGCCCTTCAGCAAAACCGGACCCCGATTTCCCGCGTGACATGCGCTGCTCGAGAAGCGCGCGTATCACCCCGCGTCCTGCACCTCGAAGTGAGACCTTCATGCCCCGCGATACCGACAAAGACAATGATTCCCGCGGCCGCCGCGGTGGCGCCCCGCGGGGGCGGTCCGAGGGCGGCAAGGGACGCTCGGGCGCCGCGCGCGGGCCGGAGAAGAAGTTCGCCAAGCGCGGCTTCGGCGACAAGGAAGGTGGCGGCAAGAGCTTTGCCAAGCGCGACGGCGGCAAGCGCTCGTTCGACGAGGGCCGCGCGCCGCGCCGCCGTGACGAGAGCGATGCGCCGCGAAAATCCTATGGCGACAAGCCGCGCTTCAACCGCGACGAGCGTCCGCGCGGCGACCGGCCGTATGCGGCACGTTCGGGCGAGGGCGAGAAGCGCGCCTTCAAGCCGCGCGGCGATCGGCCGAAATTCGACCGCGACGAGCGCGGCGGCGAGAAGCGGCCCTACACGCCGCGCGCCGGTCGCGACGAGGCTCGTCCGGCCGGGCGGTCGTCCGAGCGCAAGTTCGGTGAGCGCAAGCCCTACGCTCCGCGGGAGCGCGATGGTGACAAGCGGCCCTATACGCCACGCGGCGAAGGCGCGCGCGATCGCGGCGAACGGCCGCGGACCGAGCGCAGCTTCGGCGATCGGCCGTCGCGCAGCGGCGACCGGCCGGAGCGGAAGTTCGGCGGAGAGCGCAAGTTTTCTCGCGGCGCCGAAGGCGATCGAGGCGAGCGCAAGTTCGGTGCCGGTGCGCGCGGGCCGCGCAAGGAGTTCGGCGACCGTCCGCCGCGCGGCGAGACCAAGCCGTGGCAGAAGCGCAGCGCCGATGGAGATCGTCCGGAGCGCGGTGCGCGTCCGCCGCGCGAAGGCGGCCGGAGCTTCGATCGCCCGCGCAGCGAGCGCAGCAGCGAGGATCGTCCGAGATTCGACAGGCCCAAATTCGACAAGCCCAAATTCGATAGGCCGAAGTTCGATCGTCCGCGCGGTGATGACGACCGTGGCTTCGACCGGCCGCGTCGCCGTCCCGAAGGGCGCACCGATTGGCAGGAGCACCCGCGCAGCGAACGTCGGGGAGGCGACAGCTTCTCCGCCCGCCCGCGCCGCGACAATGAGGACGACAGCAAGGTCTTCGCCAAGCGTCCGGCCTTTGGCGGCCGCGGCGCCTATCGCGAGCGCAAGCCCGAGACCGACAAGCGCAGTGCCCGCACCAGCGCCGCCGCCGAGCCGGCCAAGCCGAAGAAGCCGGGCGAGCGCATCGCCAAGGTGCTGGCGCGTGCCGGCCTCGCCTCGCGGCGCGATGCCGAGGAGATGGTGACGCAGGGCCGCGTCAGCGTGAACGGCCGCGTCATCAACTCGCCCGCTCTCGACGTCACCGAGAACGATGAGATCAAGGTCGACGGCGCGCCGTTGCCCGAGCGCGAGCGCACGCGGCTGTTCCTCTATCATAAGCCGCGCGGGCTGATGACGACGCACAGCGACCCCGAGGGGCGCCCGACCGTGTTCGACAATCTGCCCGAAGGCCTGCCGCGGCTGATCTCGATCGGCCGGCTCGACTTCAACACCGAGGGCCTGTTGCTGCTCACCAATGACGGCGGCTTGGCGCGCGTGCTCGAACTGCCGGATACCGGCTGGACGCGGCGCTACCGCGTCCGCGCCCATGGCGAGATTACGCAAGGACAGCTCGATCAGCTTGCCGCAGGCGTCGAGGTCGATGGCGTGAAATACGGCCCGATCGAAGCCACGCTGGAGCGCGACCAGGGCGCCAATGTCTGGCTGGTCGTTGCGATCCGCGAGGGCAAGAACCGCGAGGTGCGCAACGTGCTGGCGCATCTCGGCCTCGAGGTGAACCGCCTGATCCGCGTCTCCTACGGTCCGTTCCAACTGCTGGAGCTGCCTGAAGGCGAGGTGCAGGAGGTCAAGACGCGGGTGCTGCGCGAGCAGCTCGGCGAGAAGGTCATCGCGCAATCCGGCGCCGATCTCGGCCCGGCGGGCAAGGGCAATCGCGAGCCGCTGCCGGACCCGAAGCCCAAGCCGAAGCGGGAGGTCGTGGCCGACCGCAAGGGCCGCCGCGTGCTGGTTCAGCGCACCGGCAGCGAAGAGGCCCGCGAGCGCCACGAGGCGGAAGCCCGCTTTCCCGGTCCGCCGCGGCGGCCGAAGCGCGGTTATCACGGCAAGCGCGATATCACGCCGCAGGACGAGTAGGGTGGTGCGATGCGTGTCGTCGGTGGACGGCTGAAGGGCCGCAACATCGCTTCGCCCGCCTCGCGCGACATCCGGCCCACCCAGGACCGGCTGCGCGAGGCGCTGTTCAACATCCTCGTGCACGCCTACGACGATCCGATCGACGGCGCGCGGGTGCTCGATTTGTTTGCCGGCACCGGCGCGCTCGGCATCGAGGCGGTATCGCGCGGCGCGGCGTTCACCTTGTTCGTCGACAACGGCGCCGAAGCGCGGGCGTTGTTGCGCAACAATGTCGAGGCGCTCGGGCTGGGCGGCGTGACGAAGGTGTATCGCCGTGATGCGACCGATCTCGGTCCGGCGCACCCGGTCGAGCCGTTCGCGCTGGTGTTCCTCGATCCTCCCTACGGCAAGGGCCTGGCCGAGAAGGCGCTGGCCTCGTTGCGCGACGGCGGCTGGCTGGTGCCATCGGCGCTGCTGGTGGTCGAGGAGTCCAAGGCCGCCGCGTTCAAGGCACCCGAGGGCTTTGAAGAACTCGAGCGGCGCGCTTACGACGACACCGAGTTCGTGTTCCTGCGCGCCGTCTGAGGTGTGCCGAAGTGTTTCATCTTTCTCCTCCGTCATCGTCCGCCACCCGGTCCGGCCTTCGGCCGGCCGGATGACAAGCTCCGGCGGACGATCCAGTACGCCGCGCCGTTCGTGAGCATCACCAGCGCCTCGGAGTACTGGATGCCCCGCCTGCGCGGGGCATGACGGCTGAGTGAATTGTGGCAGCGTCGCTATCTCCTCCCGAACAGCTTCTCGACATCGGCCAGCTTCAGCTCGACATAGGTCGGGCGGCCGTGGTTGCACTGGCCGGAGTTCGGCGTGTCCTCCATCTCGCGCAGCAGCGCGTTCATCTCCTCCGGCTTGAGGCGGCGGCCGGCGCGGACCGAGCCGTGGCAGGCCATGGTGGCGGCGACGTGCATCAGGCGGCGCTCCAAGGGCAGCGCCTCGCCCCATTCCTCCATGTGCTCGGCGAGGTCGCGGAGCAGGCCTGCGGCATTGATCTTGCCGAGCAGCGACGGTGTCTCGCGTACGGCGACGGCGCCGGGGCCGAACGACTCGATCGCGAGGCCGAACGAGGCGAGCTCATCGGTTCGCGCCAGCAGCGACTCGACCGTGGCTTCGTCGAGCTCGACGATGTCCGGGATCAGCAGGATCTGCCGCTGCACGCCGTGCGCCGATAGCGAGGCCTTGAGCCGCTCATAGACGATGCGCTCATGCGCGGCGTGCTGGTCGACGATGACGAGCCCGTCGCGGGTCTGCGCCACGATGTAGGTGTCGTGGATCTGCGTGCGCGCGGCGCCGAGCGGACGGTCGAGCAGATCGGGCGCTGCCGGCTGCTCGTGCAGCCGGACGTCGGCGCGGGGCGTGCCGACGTCGAACGCCGCTTGAGAGGATTCCGCCAGTCCGAAGGATTCGAGATCAGGTGAGGCGGCAGCCGCGGGGAAGGAGCCGCCGAAATGCGGCATCACCGGCGCCGACGGCGAGCGCTGCCAGTCCCAATTCATCGGTCCCGGGTTGGGCCGCGGCGGCGCGAAGGCGGGGCGGAAGGCGGCGATTGTCGCGCCGCCGTCATTGGCCGCGGTACGTCGCCCCTCCCGCGCGAGGCCTTCCTTCAGCGCGTGGATGATCAGCGCGCGCACCAGGCCGGCATTGCGGAAGCGCACCTCGGTCTTGGCGGGATGAACGTTGGCATCGACCTCGCGCGGATCGAGCGTGACGAACAGTGCCACCATCGGATGGCGGTCGCGCGGCAGATAGTCCGCGTACGCCGCGCGCACCGCGCCCAGGATCAGCTTGTCGCGCACCGGGCGGCCATTGACGAACAGATACTGCCCGAGCGCATTGGCCCGCGTCAGCGCCGGCGCGGCGGCGAAGCCTTCGACGACGACATGATCACGCTCGCTGCGCACGGCGATCGCATGGCTGCGGAAGTCGGCGCCCAGGATGTCGCCGAGCCGCGTCAGCTGTCCCGGCGCGCCGGGCAGTGCGGCGGCCCAGGTCACCGGCGCGCGCTCCTCGCCGGCAAGCGTGAAGGCGATGTCGGGCCGCGCCATCGCCAGCCGCCGCACCACCTCGCGGATCGCCTCGGCCTCGGTGCGGTCGGTCTTGAGAAACTTGAGCCGTGCCGGCGTCGCGTGAAAGAGATCGGCGACCTCGACGCGGGTGCCCTGGTTGAGCGCGGCCGGCGCGATGTCGGACTTGTCGCCGCAATCGACGGTGATCCCCCACGCATGCGGCTCGCTCTTGTGCCGCGTCGTGATCGACAGCCGCGCGACCGAGCCGATCGACGGCAGCGCCTCGCCGCGGAACCCGAGCGTGCGGATCTGCAAGAGGTCCTCGTCGTCCAGCTTCGACGTCGCGTGGCGCTCGATCGCGAGCGCGAGGTCGGCCGCGGTCATGCCGCCGCCATCGTCCGATATCGCGATCTTCCGCCGGCCACCGCCGTCGGTGAAGACGTCGATGCGGCTGGCGCCGGCATCGATCGCGTTCTCGACCAGCTCCTTGACCACGCTCGCGGGCCGCTCGACCACCTCGCCGGCGGCGATGCGGTTGATGACCTGTTCGGGGAGCTGGCGGACGGGCATGGGGCGGAGCTGTCGTCGGATTGGGATGCGCTGGTGTGGTCGCCGCAGCGGCGCGGAGCCAAGCTGCCGCGGCGCCACATCTGTGGCCGGACAATAGCCTTTTTCATGCAGCGCGGCAGGCGAAAGCCACGTTCTCCAACGGGATTGTGAGGCGGGCGGGGCCGGTATATCGTTTCGCGAAAATGACAATCTGCCGGAGGAAGCCCATGTGCCGTCTGTTCGCACACCAGCCTCAGCGCGATTATGAGTCGCAGACCCGCAGTTTGCGGATCGGCGGCCATAGCACGTCGATCCGGCTCGAAATGGCATTCTGGGACACGCTCGAGGAGATCGCGGCCAAGGAAGGCATGAGCGTCGCCAAGTTCGTGACGACGCTGTACGCCGAGGTGCTCGATCATCACGGCGAGGTGAAGAATTTCGCGTCGCTGCTGCGGTGTTCCTGTTTGATCTACCGGGCGAAGGCGAGTGCGGCGATGCCGGAGTTCACCGCGGCCGCGATCATGGACGCGGCCGAGTAGCCACCCGACCGCTCTCTCGTCTCCCTCCCCCGCCTGCGGGGGAGGGGAATCGCACATGGAGAGGCGGAGCCGTCGCGGCGAGCGAACCTGCAACTTAGTTACTCCGTCATGCCCGGGCTTGTCCCGGGCATCCACGTCGGTCTCAGCATGCCGGACGACGTGGATGGCCGGGACAAGCCCGGCCATGACGACGTGGAGAGAGATGAGCGCATAACCTCGTTTGTCATATGCGATAACCCTGCGGGCGAGGGTGGGGTGGGGCGTCGCACGGGCGGTCTTTGCTGTAGAAGCTTCATCAGCAGTCTTTGCTGAGCTTTCCCCCACCCGCATCGCATCTTCGATGCGATGCGACCTCCCCCGCAAGCGGGGGAGGCGCTGACCGTCGTCGCGGTGACGGCGATGCCTCCGATGACTAAGCAGACTCAAATCTCCTTCTTCTGCATCGCGCCGGCGATGTAGTCGGCCTGGCGGATCGCCAGCGCCACGATCGTCAGCGTCGGATTGCACGCAGCTCCCGTGGTGAACTGGCTGCCATCCGACACGAACAGGTTCTTGACGTCATGCGTCTGGCCGAACTTGTTGACGACGCCATCCTTGGCCTTGTCGCTCATCCGGTTGGTGCCGAGATTGTGCGTCGAGGGATAAGGTGTGGTCGGATAGGTCACGGTGGCGCCCACCGCTTCATAGATCGCCGAGCCCTGCTTGTAGGCGTGGGCGCGCATCGCGACGTCGTTGGCATGATCGTCGAAATGCACTGAGGCCACGGGCATGCCGAACTTGTCCTTGGCGACCGGATCGAGCGTGATCCGGTTGGTCTCCTGCGGCATGTCCTCGCCGACCAGCCACATGCCGGCCATGCGCGGATAGGTCTCCATCGCCGCGGTGAAGCTGCGGCCCCAGGCGCCGGGATTGAGGAACGCCGCCATGAAGGGGAGGCCGAGCGACAAGGTCTCCATCTCATAGCCGCCGACGAAGCCGCGCTTCGGATTGAACGCCGCCTCGTCACGGACGATGCCGGCCATCGTAGTGCCGCGATACATGTGCACGGGGTTCTCGAACGTCGCATAGACACTGCCGGTCATGTGCCGCATGTAGTTGCGCCCGACCTGCCCTGACGAATTGGCGAGACCATCCGGGAACATGCTCGACGCGCTGTTGAGCAGGAGCCGCGGGCTCTCGATCGAGTTGCCGGCAACCGCGACGATGCGCGCCTTCTGCAACTGCATCTTGCCCTGGCTGTCGGCATAGACCACGCCGGTCACCTTGCCCGATGCATCATGCTCGATCTTGATCGCCATGCTGCCGGACCGCACCTCGAGATTCCCGGTGGCCTCGCCCTTCGGAATCTCGGTGTACAAGGTCGACCACTTCGCACCGGACTTGCAGCCCTGGAAGCAGAAGCCGATCTGCTGGCAGGCACCGCGGCCGTCGCGCGGCTGCGAGTTGATCGCCATGTTGCCGGTGTGGACGGTCTTGTAGCCGAGCTTGCGGGCGCCGGCCTCGAGCACCTTGAAATTGTTGTTGCCCGGAAGGCCGGGGATGTCGTTGGTGCGCGTCACGCCCATCTTGAACTCGGCCTTGGCGTACCAGGGCTCCATCTCGGCGAGCGTCACCGGCCAGTCGAGCAGGCTCGCGCCGGGCACGCCGCCATAGGTGGTCCGGGCCTTGAACTCGTGTTCCTCGAATCGCAGCGAGGCGCCGGCCCAATGCACCGTGGACCCGCCGACCGCCTTGACGATCCAGGCCGGCAGATTGGCGAAGTCCTTCGCCACGCGCCAGCTGCCGGATGTCGTGCGCATGTCGGTCCAGGCAAGCTGGGTGAAGCTCTCCCATTCGTCATTGATGAAGTCGGGAATCTCGTAGCGATTGCCGGCTTCGAGAATGACGACCTTGATGCCCTTCTGCGCGAGCTCGTTGCCCAAGGTGCCGCCGCCGGCGCCCGAGCCGATGATGACGACGACGCTCGAATCGTTCTGATCGAATTTGGCCATGGTGGTTTCCTCCGTGTTTTCTGTTGTTCGCCGGCGTCAGGCTTTTGGCAGCCAGTCGATGTCGGAGAAGCCACGGTTGATGTAGCCGCCATGCTCGGCGGAGGAGCCCTCGTAGCCGAACTTCGGCCAGAGCTCCTTCTGATTGTAGAGCGACACCACGAGGTCGCCGCGCAGCGTCTTGAAGAAGGTGGTCTGCTCGATACCCACAAGCAGTGCGACGCGATCGACCTCCCACGGCACCTGCGCATACGGCACCTTGTGGCGATCTTTCGCATCCTGGTCGAGGCGGGCAATGCCGTCGGTGATCATCGCCTTGACGGCGGCGTCTTCGGCGGCCTTGCCGTCCCACGGCTTGACCGCGACGATGTAGTAGCGGTCGGCGAGGAAGTCGTGCGGATAGATGTCGCGCGCGACCTTCACCAGGGTCTTCAGGGTCGCCGGCGTCAGCGCTTTCGCATCCTCGGCCCAGGCGTCGGTGATCCCCAGACCCGTCGCAGAGGCGACGGCTGCGGCGGGCACGGTCGAGGCCGCGCCCTTGAGAAAGACGCGGCGGTCGTATTTGTTGCGGCGGTCGACTTCTCTCATTGGACTTTCCTCCGTGATTTCTGATTTTGTATCGTCGTCGTTCAGCGGCTCAGCCGAAGCGGCCGCCGCGCTGGATCACCTCGATCTTGTAGCCGTCGGGATCGCTGACGAAGAAGAAGCGCGCCAGCGTCGCGCCATTGTGCTTGAAGTCGCGCAGCGGACCGGGCGCGAGGTTCTCGCGCTCGAAGCGGGCGTGCTCGGCATCGACATCGTCGACCACGACCGCGAGATGGCCGTAGCCGTCGCCGAGCGTATAGGGCTCCTTGCGGTCGAAGTTGACGGTGAGCTCGACCTCGAACGGCGAGGAGGGATGGCGCAGATAGATCAGTGCGAAGCCGTCGAAGCGAAGGTTGTCGGCGATCTCGAGCCCAAAGGCGCGCTTGTAGAAGTCCAGCGCCTTGGCCTCGTCGAAGACGCGGATCATGGAATGTACGGGCTTTGCCATCTCAATTGTCCTTCAGGTAGTTGATGATCGCGGCGCGGACGTCGGGCTTGGCCTGGCGGTAGGCCATGACGGCGCCGGGGATCAGCTCTTGCGGATTGGTCAGCCAGGCGTCGAGCTTGGCCTCGTCCCAGGTGAAGTCGGCTTTCGCGAAGCCGGCGGAATAGCGGAAGCCTTCGACGGAACCGGCGCGGCGACCGACGATCTTCGACAGCGGCGGTCCCTGTCGCATCGGCTCGGTGCTGCTCAGCGTGTGGCAGACACCGCATTGCTGCTTGAACAAGGTGGCGCCATCGGCGGGCTTGGGCGAGGGCAGTGCCATCTGCGCGGAGGCGATCGTGGTGCCGAGCACCGCGCTGCAAAAAAGCCCGACAAAAACAGGCGCAAGCCGCGCCGCACGCCATCCCGACATCGATCCTCGCTCTCGTTTTTTCTGAGAGTAGGTCGCAGCCGATGTGGTGTGGTAGTAGCCGGCTGTTTCAGCGAGAACAAAGCAGGCGCGGGTCGTTGCAGCGCGGGAGGTGAGTCAGCAATGCAGACTCATTGTTCTGTCATCAGTCGTGCGACGTGTTACGGGCGGCTCTGTACGAACCTATCTTCAGCGCCACACCCATCGTCATTCCGGGGCAAGGCCGCAGGCCTTGAACCCGGAATCCCGGGCTTGGCTTGCTTTCGTTTTCAATAAGATCGAGATTCCGGGTTCAATCGCCGATGCGCAACGCGCATCGACGATTGCCCCGGAATGACGGGGTGGGTGACAAGCAGGCGGCCGGCCAACTAATCGTCGAAACGCCGTGCGCCGCGGCCGGCCTTGACATCGCTGCGGAGCTTCTTGCCTTCGAGGCGGCGCTGCTTGGAGCCGAAGGTCGGCTTGGTCGGCCGCCGCACCTTTGGCCGCACCATCGCCTCCCTCAACAACGTGACGAGCCGCTCGATCGCATCGGCCTTGTTGCGCTCCTGGGTCCGGAAGCGCTCGGCCTGGATCACGATGACGCCGTTCTTGGTCATGCGCTGACCGGCGAGCCGCGCCAGCCTTGCGGCTGCGTCCTCCGGCAAGGTGATGCGGCTGGTGTCGAAGCGCAGCTGCGCCGAGGTCGACAGCTTGTTGACGTTCTGGCCACCAGGCCCGGAGGCGCGGACGAACGAGATCTCGATGTCGTTCTCGTCGATGGCAAGGTCGCGGGAAATCCGCAGCATGGGGGCACCAGGTGGAATCGAAGGATGTCGTGGGCACCATAGCGGGTTTAGCGGCGGTGCGCGCGGGGTGACACCGAGAGTGCGGTTGGCCCGGGACGGCTCGCAAAATCTCCGCCGTCATCCCGGCGAACGCCGGGATCCATAACCCCAGGGAGCGGTTTGGGGCAGGCTGGTCGTTGACACCGTCCGCATCATTTCGGCTGCGGGCCATGGGTCCTTGATCGGCGCCACGCCGCGCTCCGCGCGTCGCGGCTTGTCCGGGACGACAGCGGTGGGGGTGGCGGACTTCACGGTTCAAACAGCTGGTGGATGGGCCAAGGACACGGCTGAGCTGGGGACACAGCTTCGCTCTCTCGCGGCACGCATGCCCGAGGCTTGCATCGTCGTGGCCCTCGCAAGCATGCAGAGGGCGCGGGGAATGCCGGGCGCTGGCCGCACCCATGGCCCGCCTGCGAAAAAAATGCAGGCGGCAGGAACCACAGGTTCAGCCGAGACATCCCGGCATTCCCCGCGCGATGGTCTTCACGCTTATACGCAGTCTCCCTGGTGCCCGGCTCGTTGGCCACCATGCCGCAACAATGCTCGCGCATTGCGCTGTCGACACCAGCTTCGGGGTGTCAGGACGCTGCGACTTCACGTCCGCGAGCGATCGTTCGTCCGCGCCCTCGTTGCCGAGGGACGCTGCGATCTCTCGCGGCCATCGCATCCCCGCCTCGCGTGTCGTGACGATCGCGCGCAACGCCCCATCTGCTTGAGGCGGGATGCGGGGAGATGATCATGATTTCAGAAAAATAGCAAGCAGATTATTTTTATCAGAAGTCGTGCTCAGGCCTCCGCTGTCGTCCCGGCCTTGCGCCGGGACCCATACTCCGCGGCGGACCTGGTGGGCAAAGGGCCAACGATTGGCGTGCCTCAAACCCCTCCCTGGGGGTATGGGTCCCGGCGCGAGGCCGGGACGACACCGTTTGTGCTGTGGCAGCTGTGGTCAACCGCACCGAGGTGTGATGCGGCGCCGCCCCGCTCAGTTCGTCTTGGTCACTGGCGCCGTGACCGGGGCTTGCGCCGGCTCGGCAGCGGCCTGCGGGGTGCGGCCGACGACGGCGGTCAAGAGGCCCTGGCTCCAGAGCTGCTTGGCGGCTTTCTTCGCATCCTCCAGCGTCACCGCGTTGACGATCTCGCTGCGCTTCTCGATGTAGTCGATCGGCATCTTGTCGAGCTGATATTGCAGCATCGCCTGGGCGAGCTTGGAGGAGGTGTCGAGCGCAAGCATCTGCGAGCCGTTGATGTAGGACTTGGCCTCGTCGAGCTCCTGCTGGGTCGGGCCTTCCTCGGCGATGCGGCGGATCTCGCCCTCGACGGCTGCGATGGTCTCGCCGGCGCGGTCGAAGCGGGTCGCCGTGTTGCCGATGAACAGCGCCGAATGATCCATCCACAACAGCGCGTCATAGACGGAATAGGCCAGGCCGCGCTTCTCGCGCACCTCCTTGTACAGCCGCGACGACAGGCCGCCGCCGCCGAGGATGTGGTTGACCACATAGGCCGCCATGAAGTTCGGGTCGTGGCGGCGGATGCCGGGGCCGCCGAAGGTGATCACGGTCTGCGGCACGGCGAGCGGCACGTACACGCTGCGCGGCGGCTTGGTGGCGACGACGTCGGGCACCGGCGTCAACGTCGCCTTGGCCGGGAGGGCGCCGAACGTCTGGTCCAGCAGCTTGCCGAGCGTCGCCGGATCGACGTCGCCGACGACGGCGACCTTCAGCGTGTCCTTGGCGAGGATGCGCCGGGTGTAGTCCTTGAGGTCGTCGACCGTGATGGTCGGCACGCTCTCCAGCGTGCCGTTGGAGGGCCGGCCATAGGGATGATCGGGGAAGGCGAGCTCGAGGAATTTGCGGCCTGCCAGCGAGCTCGGATTGGTGGTCTCGCGGCGCAGGCCCGACAGCACCTGCGAGCGGATGCGCTCGACATCGGCGCTGTCGAAATGCGGCGAGGTCAGCGCCGTGCGCAGCAGCTCGAACGCCTCGTCCTTGTTGTCGCGCAACATGCGCAGCGAGCCGCGGAACTGATCGCGCGATACCTGGAACGACAGCTCGATGGCGCGGCGATCGAGCCGCTCGTGGAAGGTCTTGGAGTCGAGATCACCGGAGCCTTCGTCGAGCAGATCGGCCACGAGGTTGCCGACGCCGGGCTTGCCCTGGGGGTCCTGCGAGGCGCCGCCCTGGAAGGCGTATTCCATCGCGATCAGCGGCACGGTGGCATCCTGCACGAACCAGGCTTCGATGCCGCCGGGCGAGACCAGGCGCTGGATCTTGGTCGCGGCCTGGGCGGCCGGAGCGAGCGTCAGCGTTGCGGCGGCGACGGTGAGCGCGCAGGCGAAGCGGCGGGCGAAGGTCATTGGGTGCATCACGACCGCTTCTCCTCGCGCTTGGCGGCATTGTCCTTGATCAGATAGCCGGTGACCGATCGCTTCTTGTCGAGCCATTTTTGCGCGGCGGCGCGGACCTGCTCGGCCGTCACGGCGCGGATGCGATCCGGCCAGCTTCTGATATCCTCGATGCTCAGCCCCGTGGTGAGGCCGCCGCCGTACCAGCGCGCCATGGTGGCCTGGTTGTCCTGGGCGTAGATCGCTTCCGCAATCAGCTGCGTCTTGACGCGCTCGAGATCGGAGGCCGGCACGGGGTTCTGCGCGATCTCGGCGATGACGCTGTCGACCACGGCCTCGACCTGGGCGAACTCGACGCCCGGCCGCGGCGCGACCGCAACCGAGAACTGGCTCGGATCGAGCGAGGTGCCCTGATAGGACGCGCTGGCATTGATCGCGAGCGGCTTGTCGACGACGAGCGCGCGATAGAGATAGGAGTTGCTGCCGCTGCCCATCAGCTGCGCCAGCACGTCGAGCGCAGCGGATTCGCCGGGCGCGGCCGTCGTCGCCGAGGGCACCAGGTAGAAGCGGCGCATCGAGGGCTGCTCGACATGCGGATCGGCCAGGGTGACGGTGCGCGGCGCCACCGGCTCGGGCTCCTGCGGCCGCAGGCGGCGCGCGGGAATGTCCGGCTGCGCGGGGATCTTGGCGAAGGTCTGCTCGACCAGCGGCCGCACCTCCTTGACGTCAGTGTCGCCGGCGATCACCAGGATTGCGTTGTTGGGGGCGTAGAAGCGGCGATAGAAGGCGAGCGCGTCCTCGCGGCTGAGCTTCTCGATCTCCGGCTTCCAGCCGATCACCGGCCGGCCATAGGGATGGTTGACGTAGAGCGCCGCCATGACCTGCTCGTTGAGACGGGCTTCCGGCGAGTTGGCGACGCGCATGTTGTACTCTTCGAGCACGACGTCGCGCTCGGGCAGCACGTTCTCGTCCTTCAGCACCAGGCCGGTCATGCGGTCGGCCTCGAACTCCATCATCTTCGGCAGCTGGCTGCGCGGCACGCGCTGGAAGTATCCGGTGTAGTCGACCGAGGTGAAGGCGTTCTCGTTGCCGCCGATCTTCAGCACGGTCTTGGAGAACTCGCCGGCGGGATGCTTCTCGGTGCCCTTGAACATCAGGTGCTCGAGGAAATGCGCCAGCCCCGATTTGCCGGGCGTCTCGTCGGCCGAGCCGACCTTGTACCAGATCATCTGGGTGACCACCGGCGTGCGGTGATCCTGGATCACGACGACCTGAAGGCCGTTGGGCAGGGTGAAGCTGGCGGGGGGCTCGGAGGCGAACGTCGTTTGCGCCGAAGCGCCGGCCGTGAACGCGAGGAGGGAGACGAGTGCGGCGGCGACGGGGATGAACCGGTGCGAGGACATCATGATCCTTCTGAAGGCCCGCAAGCGCGGGGCAATCGGGTTTGAGCGCAGCATGCTACACCGCGCGGGACGGAGCCCGGCGTCACAAAACGGCGACATGGTGCCGCCGCAAGACATTAAATTTCGCTAACGCCGGCAAGGCCGGCAATTCCCGGGGTGGCGCCGGCAAGCAGATGCCGTCACCGCTCCTTGCCGGTCATGACGTCGAGCTGCTTGCCGCCGATCGGTTCCTGCGAGCCGCCGGTGCCGTACGCATAGCTCGGGGACGGAGTCTGGTAGCCGGGCGGCGGCTGGGTCAGAGTTTCGCGCTGCGGCTCGCTGGTGAACTGCTTGGTCTCGGCGTCATTGCCCTTGAACAGGCCGAACAGCGTGCCCTTGAAGCCGAGCTGCGACGGGCTCATCATCGGGTTGTTGGTGATGCCGGGCTGAACCGGCTCGGTCTGCTTCGCTGCCGCCGTCCGGCCGGCGCGCATCTCGGCCGGCGTCAGCGGACGCGCGGCGACGGCCGGATCCTTGTTTTCCTTCTTGCGCGCGGCGGCGGCCGCGCGGC
Source organism: Bradyrhizobium sp. SZCCHNR1002 (assembly GCF_032381435.1). Lineage (NCBI taxonomy): Bacteria > Pseudomonadati > Pseudomonadota > Alphaproteobacteria > Hyphomicrobiales > Nitrobacteraceae > Bradyrhizobium > Bradyrhizobium sp. SZCCHNR1002. The sequence continues at coordinate 175,553 of NZ_JAUHIS010000006.1, read as the reverse complement.
GACGCTGCTCGTCGGGGTCCTTCGGCCAGTTCGGCGCAGTGGCCTGGGCGGCCGCGGCCGGCGGCGGCAGGTCGAGCTTGGGCGGCACCACCAGCGGCGAGCGCTCGCGGTAGTCGATCGTCGGCGTCTCCATGTTGGTGCCGCCAAGGCCGCGCATCAGGTTGTCGATGATCTTCTCTTCGAAGGTCTTGTCGTCCTCTTCGTCCTCCTGGGCACGGGCCGTGCCCGCGGCCATCACCAGGCCGATGCCGAGCGCGACGGCCGACAGCCGCAGGGTACGAAGGGCCGCGTGGGTCACGATCCGGCTGCTGACTTCGGTCTTGCGCATGGCTTTCCCTGTCCTCGCTTGTCCAGTGCTCGTGCTCCGGCGAACCGGCTGCGATTCCGCCGGCTTGGACCCTCGCGACGTGCGGGCCGTCCGGTCACCGTGCTGATCGCAAAAACGTGAAATACGTCAGGCTCTTGACCTAAGACCGGCATCGGTCGGTATCGACCCCGATCAGGGCGCTTTTGCGGCATGAGCCCCGAAGAAGGAGTCATACAGCAGGGCCGCCACCCCGGCAACGATGGCCACGTCGGCCAGGTTGAAGATGTACCAATTGTAAACGGTGCCGCCGATCTCGATGTGGAACAGCGCGAAATCGACCACCGCGCCATAGGCCAGCCGGTCGATGCCGTTGCCGATCGCGCCGCCGATGATCATGCCGAGGGCGGTGGTGGCGAGCTTCGTCTCCGAGCGCGCCATCCAGACCCCCAGCAGCACCACCGCCACCGCCTTCACCGCCATCAGGGCGTATTGGGCCAGCACACTCTCGTTCTGCAGCCAGCCGAAGCTGATGCCGATGTTCCAGGCGAGGTAGAGGTCGAAAAACGGGGTGACCTTCACCGTGCCGCGGTTGGCGAGGTCGAACACATACAGGAGCCACAGCTTGCAGGCCTGGTCGATGACCAGGGTGGCGAACCCCGCGATGAGGCCGAGGCGGAGGCGGGGGGTCATGCGTGAAGGCCGATCATGCCGGGATGCTCGCGCCAAACTCCGCTGTCGTCCCGGCGAAGGCCGGGACCCATACCGCGTGATGGGTGTTGGCGGAGAAGGTCTGGATCATCGTTCTTCGTTACACCAAAGCCGGTGGCTATGGGTCCCGGCCTTCGCCGGGACGACACTGGTGTGTGACACACGATCGCGGATCACACGCCCACCCCGAGCGCCTTCCATTCGCGCAGCGCCTGGGCGTCGCGCGGGGAGACGTCGGGATATTCGGCGTCCTCGCCGACGCTCTCCAGGATCTTCCAGGAGCGGGCGCACTTCTTGCCGACGGCTTTCTCCACCACGACGGCCACGCCCGGCACCGCATCGAGCCGGAAGGCATCGGCCGGGGCGTCACCCTCGCGGACCTCGTAGTTCGAGGTGATGCAGATTTCTGCGAGATCGGCATCGAACAAGGTCCCGAGCAGGGCGCGGTCGGCGACGTAGATGATCGGGGACGCCTCGAGCGAGGAGCCGATGGTCTTGGCCGCGCGGGCAAGCTCCAGCGCGCCGGTGACGACGCGACGGACGTTGCGGATCGTCTCCCACTTCGCGGCGAGCGCATCGTCGCGATAGCCATCCATCGCGTCCGGGAACAGCGTCAGGTGCACCGACGGCTCGGCGTCGGGGCGATACATCCGCCATGCCTCGTCGGTGGTGAAGGACAGCACCGGCGCCAGCCATTTCAGGATGGCGTCGCAGATCAGGTCGATCGCGGTCAGCGCCGCCTTGCGCGCCACCGAGGACGGCGGGTCGCAATACAGCGTATCCTTGCGGATGTCGAAATAGAACGCCGACAGCTCGGTGTTCATGAAGGCGGCGAGGCTCGCGATGACAGTCTTGTAGTCGAAGGCGGCATAGGCGCGGCGGATCACCTCGGCCTGCTGCGAGAGCTGATGCAGCATCAGCCGCTCCAGCTCCGGCATGTCGGCGAAGGCGACGGCGTCGCTGCGCTTGTAGTGGTGCAGGGTGCCGAGCATCCAGCGGATGCTGTTGCGCAGCTTGCGGTAGGTCTCGATGGTGTTCTTCAGGATCTCCGGGCCGATGCGCTGGTCGTCGGCGTAGTCGGTGGCGCAGACCCAGAGGCGCAGGATGTCGGCGCCGGAATCCTTGATCACCTTCTGCGGCTCGACGGTGTTGCCGAGCGACTTCGACATCTTGCGGCCGTTCTCGTCGAGCGTGAAGCCGTGCGTCAGCACGACGTCATACGGCGCGCGGCCGCGCGTGCCGCAGCTCTCCAGCAGCGACGAATGGAACCAGCCGCGATGCTGATCGCTGCCTTCGAGATACATCACCGTATCCTGGCCGCCATCGACCTTGCGCCTGATGCCGGCAAGGCCGGGGAAGTGCACGGGGTCTTCGAGCACGAAGGCGTGGGTCGAGCCGGAGTCGAACCAGACGTCGCAGATGTCGTCGACCTTCTTCCAGTCCTCGTTGGCGCGGGACCCGAGGAAGCGCTCGCGCGCGCCGTCGGCGTACCAGGCGTCGGCGCCTTCCTTGGCAAAGGCGTCGGCGATGCGATTGTTGACCGCCTCGTCTTGCAGGATCTCGGCGGAGCCGTCGCCGGTCTCGCGCACGAACACGGCGATCGGCACGCCCCAGGCGCGCTGGCGCGAGATCACCCAGTCCGGGCGGTTGGCGATCATGCCGTTGATGCGGTTCTGGCCGGCGGCCGGCACCCATTGCGTGACCGAGATGGCGCGCAGCGCGCGGGCGCGCAGGGTGTCGCCGGACTTGGACTTGCCGTCGTCGACAATATCCTTGTCCATCGCGATGAACCATTGCGGCGTGTTGCGGAAGATCACCGGCTTCTTGGAGCGCCAGGAATGCGGGTATTGATGCTTGAGGCGGCCGCGCGCGAGCAGCATGCCGTTGTCCGTCAGCGCCTTGATGACGGCCTCGTTGGCGTCGCCCTTCTCGCCCTTGTCGTTGATGACGCGCTTGCCGGTGAAGCCGGGGGCATGATCGGTCAGCGCGCCGTTCTCGTCGACGGTGTAGGGGATCGTGGTCGCGATGCCCCGGCCGTCGAGCTCGCGGGCATTCGCCATCCAGACATCAAAGTCCTCGCGGCCGTGGCCGGGGGCGGTGTGCACGAAGCCGGTGCCGGTGTCGTCGGTGACATGCTCGCCCGAGAGCAGCGGCACGACGAAATTGTAGCCGCCGGCGAGGCCCTTGAACGGATGCGCGCATTCGACCGCATCCAGCGTGTCGCCGGGGATGTCGCGCAGCTTGGTGTAGGACGTCACGCGCGCCTGCTTGAACACGCTCTCGGCGAGCGCGTCGGCGAGGATCAGCTTGTCGCCGGTCTTCGCCCAATTGTCGGCGGGGGCGTCGGTGACCTCATAGAGGCCGTAGGCGATCTTGGGCGAGAACGAGATCGCGCGGTTGCCGGGCAGGGTCCACGGCGTGGTGGTCCAGATCACGACGGAAGCACCCGCGAGCGCGCCGTGCGCCGGCGAGGTCACCGGGAATTTCACCCACACCGTGTCGGACTGATAGTCCTCGTACTCGACCTCGGCCTCGGCCAGCGCGGTCTTCTCGACCACGCTCCACATCACCGGCTTGGAGCCGCGATACAGCGTGCCGTTGGCGGCGAACTTCATCAGCTCGCGCGCGATCTGCGCCTCGGCCGGATAGGTCATGGTGGCGTAGGGATGGTCCCAGTCGCCGATCACGCCGAGACGCTTGAACTCCTCGCGCTGCACGTTGAGCCAATGCTCGGCATAGGCGCGGCACTCCCTGCGGAAGGCGACCATGGCGGCGCTGTCGCGGAAGTCGGGCTTGGCTTTGCCCTTCTTGCGATAGTTCTCCTCCTCGATCTTCCATTCGATCGGCAGGCCGTGGCAGTCCCAGCCGGGGACGTAGTTGGAATCGTGGCCGAGCATCTGCTGGCTCTTGGTCACGACGTCCTTGAGGATCTTGTTGAGCGAATGCCCGATATGGATGTTGCCATTGGCATAGGGCGGGCCGTCATGCAGGACGAATTTCGGTCGTCCCTTGGCGGTCTCGCGCAGCTTGCCGTAGAGGTCGATGTCACCCCAATATTTCAGGATCTCCGGCTCGCGCTGCGGCAGGCCGGCGCGCATCGGGAATTCCGTTTGCGGCAGATAGAGGGTTTTGGAATAATCGGCGGCGTCGGACTTTTGCGGCTTCTCGGACATCGTGATCTGGCTTGATGAGCTGAACGGCTGAAAGGCGCGATTTCGATCGCGGGCGGCGGAACGAGCAGAGACATCCCGGTCTTGCGCCGAGCTCGAAAAGCTCAGGCGGAAGCCGGGCCGCTAATGCCGATGATGCGCCGTATCAACATGGGACTTCCTCTTAGCAGCCGGACCACGGAATCGCAAAGCGATCCTGCGGCAGCAACGCTGCGGGGCAGTCTTTCAGCGTCATTCCGGGGCGATGCGAAGCATCGAACCCGGAATCTCGAGATTCCGGGTTCAGCCCTGGCGGGCTGCCCCGGAATGACGGCGGCGGTGGAGGATCAGCCGATGTCGCCAAGGCGGGGGAAGAGGCCGGGGTTCGCCGCCAGCAGGGCGCGCGCCTTGGCGCTGTCGTCGTCCATCTGCCGGATCAGGGCCTCGATGGAGGTGAACTTGGCCTCCTCGCGGATGAAGCCGATGAAGGCGACATCCAGGACCTCGCCATAGAGGCTGTCCTTGAAGTCGAACAGGAAGGTTTCGAGCAGCGGCGCGCCGTTGTCGAAGGTCGGGCGCCGGCCGAAATTGGCGACACCGTCGATCAGCACCCGCTGAGCGCCGCGGCCGCGGCCGACCCGGACGGCATAGATGCCGTGGCGCAGCCCGCAATCGCGGTCGAGCCGCATGTTGGCGGTGGGGTAGCCGAGGTCGCGGCCGCGCTTTTCGCCGTGGATGACCTCCGAGGTGACGAACCAGGGGCCGCCGAGCATGGCGGTGGCTTCGGTGACCTGGCCTTCGGCCAGCGCCTCGCGGATCGCGGTCGACGACACCGGCCGCTCGTCGATGTCGACATGGGCTTGGACGTCGACCTCGATGCCGAGCTTGGGCGCCTGACTGGCGAGCAGGCTGGGCGAGCCCACCCGGCCCTTGCCGAAATGGAAGTCGTAGCCGACCGCGATGCCGGAGACGCCGAGCCGGCCGATCAGGTCATGGTGAATGAAGTCCTGCGCCGAGGTCTGGGCGCGGCCCTTGTCGAAGGTCATCACCACGGCACCCTGCAGGCCGGTTCCCGCCAGCAGCCGCAGCTTGGCGGCCTCGTCGGTGAGGCGGAATTGGGGGGTATTGGGGCTGAAGAAGCGCCGCGGATGCGGCTCGAAGGTCAGCGCGAGGGCTGGACGCCCCTTGGCCTTGCCCATCTCGATGGCGGCCTCGATCACGGCCCGGTGACCGAGATGAACGCCGTCGAAATTTCCCATCGCCACCACCGCGCCCTTGAGGATGTCCTGTGGCGGGGTGGAATCGCGGATGATCTGAAAAGCGCACATGTCGTGGAAATATCTCGCAGATTTCAGCAGGCCGTCAGCCGGCGGACGTTGCCGTCGACCGTGGGCGGCCGGCCTGCCGAAGTCAAGCCGAAGGGGTTCCCCGGCTCATGCAGTGCAGCATCCGCGACATGCAGCCGCGGCGCAGTTAACGCGCTGTTTAACGGCTGATGCTACTCCTGAGCCCGGATGGCGGAGGTCGTTCAAGGCCTGAGCCGAAAGAGCGTTTGGTAACAGTCTGCGCGTTGCGTACGCGTCTGGGGGAGTCAAGATGGCGGTTGATTTGACGATGCCGGTGCTCGTCGTCGACGATTACAGCACCATGATCCGTATCATCAGGAATCTTCTGAAGCAGATCGGGTTCGAGGACATCGACGACGCGAGCGACGGCTCGATGGCCCTGAACAAGATGCGCGCCAAGAAATACGGTCTCGTGATCTCCGACTGGAACATGGAGCCGATGACCGGCTACGACCTGCTCCGCGAGGTCCGCGCCGATCCGAACCTGGCGACCACGCCGTTCATCATGATCACGGCGGAATCCAAGACCGAGAACGTGATCGCCGCCAAGAAGGCCGGCGTCAACAACTACATCGTCAAGCCGTTCAACGCCGCGACCCTGAAGACCAAGATCGACGCGGTCTTCCCGGACATGGCGACGGCCTGAAAGCGGCCTGATGGTTCTAAGCTGAAAGACGCCCGGCACTCAGCCGGGCGTTTTTCGTTTGCGGGCGTTCACCACTTCAGTTCGCGCATCAAGGCGCGGGGCGGGTGGCCGAACAACTCCTTGACCGAGGCCGGATCGAGCTGGTCGATGCCGGCGAACTCCTCGGAATGGATGCCGCGGGTGACGAACAGGCAGTCGATGCCGAAGCCGTGCGCGCCGGCGAGATCGGTGCGGACGGAGTCGCCGATCGCCAGCACCTCCTCGCGCGCCACCTTCCGGCCGGCATGCTGCTCGGCCAGCTGCATCGCGCGTTCGTAGATCGGCCGGTGCGGCTTGCCGTAGAAGATCACCTCGCCGCCGAGCTCGCGGTACAGCTCGGCGATGGCGCCGGCGCAATAGATCAGCCGGTCGCCGCGCTCGACCACGATGTCCGGGTTGGCGCAGATCAGCGGCAGCTTGCGCTCGCGCGCCTGCAGCAGCATCGGCCGGTAGTCCTCGGCGGTCTCGGTCTCGTCATCATAGAGGCCGGTGCAGATGATGTAGGAGGCCTCCTCCAGCGGCGACAGCGCCAGGTCGAGGCCGCGATGGATCGAGTTGTCGCGCTCGGGGCCGAGCCAGAACACCTTGCCGCCCGGATGGTCGGCGACGTAGTGGCGCGTCAGGTCGCCGGAGGAGACGATGGCGCTGTAGACCTCGTCGGCGACGCCGAGCTTGCGCAGCTGCCGCTGCACCGAATCGGCCGGCCGCGGGGCATTGGTGATGAGGATCACCGTACCGCCTTCGTGCTTGAAGCGATGCAGCGCCTCGCAGGCCTCGGGGAAGGACTCCAGTCCGTTATGGACGACGCCCCAGATGTCGCTCAGCAGCACCCGCTTGCGGCCGACCACATCGCGCAGCCGCTCCTCGAATCGCAAGGCAGTCATGGCAGGCGTCGCAGGTCAGATGGACCCGGCGATGCGGCGAGCCAGCGCGGCGTTGCCGCTGCGCGTCGCTGCGTTGGTGTTCGACACGTCCAGGGAGGTGGGGCCGGCGGCATTGGGGTCCTGAATCTTGATGTCCTGCCCGCCCGCAGGGCCGGCGGCGGCCTCGCCGGTAGCAGATGCGCCCTCGGGTCGCAATGGGCGGGGCGGCGCGAACAGGAAGCCCTGGCCGAAGCGGACGTCGTAGTCGAGCAGGTCGACGACGCTGCTCTCGCCTTCGATCCGCTCGGCGATCAGGTCGATGCCGAAACGGCCCAGGAGGTCGGACAGATCGGTCGGATGGATGTCTGAGACCGAGCTCTGCTTGGGGTCGAGCAGCAGCGCGGCCGGCACCTTGATGAAGCGGACGCCGCGATCGGCGAGCTCGCGCGGCTCGAAGCGCAGGTCGGTGACGTGGTCGATCGAGAAGCGGTAGCCGCGCTGCGCCAGCGCCGCGAGATGCTCGGTCTCGGTCGGGCCCAGGCTGCGCAAGGTCGACTGCTTGAACTCGAGCACGAAGGAGGGGGCCAGCGCCCGGTTGGCTTCGAGGAAGTCGAGACACTGCGAGAAATTCGCGGGGCTGCTCAGGGTGGCCGACGAGATGTTGCAGAAGATGCCGACGTCCTTGTTGCGCACCATCAGGCGGCGCAGCACCTGGACGCAGCGAAGCAGCACCATGTGGTCGATGCGCCCGACCAGGCCCGCGGCTTCCGCGATGCTGATGAAGTCCTCGGCCGCGACCACCTGGTCGCGCTCGTCGCGCAGCCGCGTCACCGCCTCGTAGAAGCGCACCTTGCGCTGGGGCAGCGTCACCAACGGCTGCAGGTAGATGTCGAGGCGGTTGTCCTCGATCGCGCCCTTGACGGCCGCGAGGATCTGCTGCTGGCTGCGCGGCGCCGCGGGAGCCACGGGCGCGGAGTTCGCAATCGTGGCCGGCGCGGTGGGCACGGGCTGGGCGATCGGTGCCCTCGCGATGGGCGCTGGCGCCGGTGCTGCGCTGAACGTCCCCGTCGCCTCCCGCGCCTTGAGCTCGGGGCTGGCAGATGGTGCAGGCTTGGCTTCCGGGACAATGGCGGATGTTGGCGGCACAACGACGGGAGCCGTGACATCGCGAGCAGCCGCAGCGGTGCTGTCGGCGCCGCTCGCCGCGGCCTGCGGGATGGCGGCGATCAGGTCCTCGTGCTGGGCGACGGTCACGGCGAGCTGCTTCATCAGTCCGCCCAGCTCGTTGATCTCACCGATCACGCCCTGCAGCCGATCGGCGCTGACCGAGCTCGACGACACCATGCGTCCTTCGATCGCCGACAGCCGTCGGCCGAACTCGGCGACCTGGCGCGCGAGATCGGCGGTGCCGCGCGACAGATCCGCGATCTGGCTGCCGACGTCGGAACGGTCGCGCAGCCGCATCGACACGGCGTTGTAGAGGATGAGGAAGGTGAGCGCGGCCAGTGAGACGATTGCGGATTCCGAGCCACTGATGCCGGCCATCGAATACAGGATCAGGCCCAGCGACGCTGCGACCAGAACCATGCAGATGGCAATGAAAATCGTGGAGATACGGATCATGCTGCGCGACGCTCCCAACCGAACACAACCTTAGCACTTCTGTTGATTCGCGAGGATAGTCGGCAGGATTCAAATACCGGGCGAGGCCGACGATTTCCGCTCCGCGTGTCATTTACGCAAATTCGCATGACAAAGCGGAGTGTCATCGTAGTGCCGCGTCCCGTAGAACAACGGTGACGGCCGTCGTGGCGGGAAACGTCGCGACACAAGGGCGTCCTGAGGCACGAATGTCGTCGTTGGAAACTGATCAGCTCAGACAATGCGCCAGCGACGAGCGAGGTGGGACGTCATGTCGGCGTCACATCTCGTGCTGTCACGTCTGGTGATGGCGCCGCCGGCGCAACGCGGCGACGCCCAGCAGCAGCGCCGCGACGGCGACGCCCACGGGAACGTTGACCCGGCCAAGGCCGCGCGCGTGATTCGTCGATGCAGCCGAGGGGGCGAGCGGAATCGTGTCGGGATCGATTTCGTCGGCATCGGGCTGCCGCGCCACCGGCGCCGCAATCGCGACGCGCAGCCGGCTGGACAGCGAAGGGTAATGCGGCGTCGGGCTGCGGAGCTTGACGGCGGCGACGACCGCAGAGATCACCGCGAGCGCGACGAGTATGCCGCCGACCACCGCAAACGCCGTAAACAGGCCGTAGCTCATTTCCACCCAGCGGAACAAGGCGGTCAGTCCGACGATGCAGGCCGCGATCAGGAAAATGCCAGCTGTGGCGAACAGCCCGGCCGCGACCGCGTAGGAGGTCACCGTGCCCGTCGCCTGCCGCGCGCGGTCGCGCATGTAGGCCTGGGTGGCGCGCTTGACGCGGTTCAGCCTCTGCTCGAGGCCCAATTGCAGGAGCTCTCCTGGCGGTGCGAGCATGCGCGTCCTCCGAAACGTCGTTGCCGCGCGCGAACCGCCGGCTCGCGACATGAACGTGGAGGATTTGCGAAGGTTCCCTACGAGCTAACCCTGCAAATGGGTCGTCGCCAGCTCGCCAGGGCTCACTGGTGTCGAGTTGGCCTTCGATTGGCGTTACTTGAATTTCACGGCTGAGATTTGTCAGTGCTTGCACCGGTCGTATCATCCTGGCCGCCGGCGAAACTCTCTCGGCTCCCTCCCCCCTTGTGGGGGAGGGGCGGGGAGGGGGGTAGCCGCGGGCGCGATCGACGATGACTTGGCGGATGGCTTCAACAACGCCCTCAAGGTTTGAGATCACCTGCGCGTTCGTGAAGCGAAGAACTGCAAATCCCTCGGTAGCGAAAAACTCGTCGCGCTTGACATCTTTTGCTTGCCACTCGGCGAAATCGTGTGACTCGCCATCGAGCTCGATCACGAGCTTTGCCGAGAAGCAGACGAAGTCCACGATGTAGTTCTGGGACTGGTACCTGACGGCGAAAGCTCATGCCGTCAAATCGGTTCGCCTTGATGTACCGCCAGAGCAACGTTTCGGCACCTGTCATCGTTCGGCGAAGTTGCCTCGCTCTGTTGCGCTGGCGGTCGTTGACGACCGCGTGCGGCATCCTGGGCTACCCCCTCCCTGACCCTCCCCCACAAGGGGGGAGGGAACGGAGAGACCGTTGTTCGTCGAACCTTAGCAAAACCTGCGCTGAAGCGAGGGGACGCCCTCAAACAAAAATGGCGGCCACATGGGCCGCCATTTGTTTCTGCTGTTGGCTCGTCGCGCCCGGCTTACGCCACGGCCTTGATGACCTTGCCGACCTTCTCGACGATCTCGCCGATCTGGTCCTCGTTGATGATCAGCGGCGGGGTGAGCGCAAGCGTGTCGCCGGCGATGCGCAGCATCAGGTCGGTGTTGTGGAAGGCGTGCTCCATCGCCTGGTAGCCGCGCTTGCCGACGGCGTCGGGCAGGGCTGCGAGGTCGATGCCGGCGGTCAGGCCGACGGTGCGGATGTCGAGCACGTTGGGCAGGCCCTTCAGCGACATCACGGCGTCGGCCCATTTCGGCTCGATCGCCTTGGCGTGCTCGAACAGCTTCTCGTCGCGATAGATGTTGAGCGTGGCGAGGCCGGCGGCGCAGGCGATCGGGTGCGCCGAGTAGGTGTAGCCGTGGGTGAACTCCACCATGTGCTCCGGGCCGCTCATGAAGGCGTCGTGGATGGTGTCGCGCACCAGCACGCCGCCCATCGGCGCCGCGCCGTTGGTGACGCCCTTGGCGAAGGTCAGCAGGTCCGGCGTGACGCCATAGCGCTCGGCGGCGAAGGCATGGCCGAGACGGCCGAAGCCGGTGATGACCTCGTCGAAGATCAAGAGGATGCCGTGCTTCTGGGTGATCTCGCGCAGGCGCTTGAGATAGCCCTTCGGCGCCGGGATCACGCCGGTCGAGCCGGCCATCGGCTCGACGATGACGGCGGCAATGGTGTTGGCGCCGTGCAGCGCGACCAGGTTTTCCAGTTCCTCGGCGAAGTGCGCGCCGTATTCCGGCTCGCCCTTGGTGAAGGCCTGCTTCTCGCGGTCATAGGTCGCGGGGATGTGGTCGACGCCGGTCAGCAGGGTGCCGAACAGCTTGCGGTTGTTGACGATGCCGCCGACCGAGGTGCCGCCGAAGCCGACGCCGTGATAGCCGCGGACGCGGCCGATCAGGCGGGTGCGGCTGCCCTGGCCGTTGATCTGGTGGTAGGCGAGCGCCATCTTCAGCGCGGTGTCCGCGGCCTCCGAGCCGGAGTTGCAGAAGAACACGTGGTCGAGCCCGGCGGGCGCGAGGTCGGCGATGCGGTTCGCCAGCTCGAAGGCCTGGGGAATGCCGAACTGGAACGGCGGCGCGTAGTCGAGGGCGGCGGCCTGCTGGCCGATGGCTTCCGCGATCTGGCTGCGGCCGTGGCCGGCGTTGCAGCACCACATGCCGGCGGCGGCGTCGATGATCTTGCGGCCGTCGACGGTGATGTAGTGCATGTCCTTGGCGCCGGCGAGCATGCGCGGATTCTTCTTGAACGCGCGGTTCGCGGTGAACGGCATCCAATGCGCGGCAAGATCATTCGGAACGGTGGTGGGGCGGGGGCTCTTGTCCAGCATGGGGACCTCTTCGGACGTTCAAGGCAGAATGGGGCGACGGCGACAGCATGACCCGGAAAGGTGGCAAACCGGTTGCCGGACACTGACCGAAACGGATCATGCGTGAGGGGCCTGAATGCGCGCGCAGACGTCGTCAGCCGACGATCCGGGCCGGCGCCAAGCTATCAGCTTCGCGAACGGACGGAAATGTCAAAGGTCCGGCGTTGGCGCTGCCCTGGTGAGCGAATTCTGCACAGCGACAGCAGTTTGTGCCGAATCTTGGAAGTCCGCTGCGTCATTTCGCGTCAGCGTGCATCCGGCCGAGAGTCAGACCAGATCGCGCGCGGTGATCCAGAACACCTCGCCCTCGGAATCCTCGGTATCGAGCCACAGCAGCGGCAGGTCCGGGTAGGCGGCTTCGATCTGCGGGCGGTCGCGGCCGACCTCGCACAGCAGGGCGCCTTCGGCCGTCAGATGGTCACGCGCCTCGGCGAGGATGCGGTGGATGATGTCGAGCCCGTCAGGGCCGCCGTCGAAGGCGAGCGCCGGCTCGGCGCGGCATTCCCTGGGAAGGCCGGCCATGCCCTCGGCGTCGACATAGGGCGGGTTGGTGATGATCAAATCGTAGCGGCGCTGGCTGAGCGGCGCGAACAGATCGCCGCGGTGCAGCGAGATGCGCTCGCCGAGATCGTAAGCGGCGACGTTCTTGGCGGCGACGGCGAGCGCATCCTTGGAGATGTCGACGGCGTCGATCACCGCGTTGGGAAAATGGCGGCTGGCCAGGATCGCCAGACACCCGGAGCCGGTGCAGAGGTCCAGAACGCTGTCCACGGCCAAGGGATCGTCGATCAGCGAGGTCCCATCGGCCTCGGCGCCGCCGAAATGCGTCTCCAACAGCTCGCCGATGAAAGAGCGCGGCACGATGACGCGCTCGTCGACATAGAACGGCAGGTCGCGCATGTAGACCTTGTTGACCAGGTAGGCGGCCGGCTTGCGCGTGGTGATTCGGGCCGCGACCAGGTCGAGGATGGTCTTGCCTTCGGCCGCGGTGACCCGCGCGGTGACGAAGCTCTCGAACTGGTCGGGACGCAGGTGCAACGCCTCGCCGATCAAAAAGGCGGCCTCGGAGACCGGATCGGTGGTGCCGTGCGCGAACACCAGGTCGGCGTTCTGGAAGCAGCTCACGGCATAACGCAGGTAGTCGAGCAGCGTGGCGAGCTCGCCGGCATTGACCTTCGGCAGCCTCGGAGCCGCCGCCTTGCGCGGCGTAGCCGCCTTCGCCTTCTTTGCCATCACTTCGTCCAGCGCGCCGCGGCGGCATCGTCGTGGCTCCTGGCCTCGACCCAGCTGCCGCCGTCCTCGGTTTCCTCGCGCTTCCAGAATGGCGCGTTGGTCTTGAGATAGTCCATCAGGAACTCGGCCGCCTCGAACGCCGCCTGGCGGTGGCTCGAGGCGGTCACCACCAGCACGATGTTCTCACCCGGCCGGATCCGGCCGAAGCGATGGATCACGGTGAGACCATGCAGCGGCCAGCGCGCCATCGCCTGCTCGGCATGGCGCATGATCTCGGCCTCGGCCATGCCCGGATAGTGTTCGAGCGTCAGCGCCGAGATCGGCGTCTCATGGTCGTTGCCGCGGCACAGGCCGGAGAAGCTGACGACGGCGCCGATGTCGGTGCGGTCATGGCTAAGGGCTGCGATCTCGGCGGCGGTGTCGAAATCCTCGTGCTGCACGCGGACGGTGACGATCGCGGTCATGGACGTATCTTCTGTTGCGTCAGCCGCCGGTCATGGGCGGAAAGAACGCGATCTCGCGGGCGCCGGCGATGGCTGTATCCGGCTGAACATGGGTCTGGTCGATCGCGGTGCGGATCACCTTCGGCTTCTCGAACGCGTAGGCATAGCCCTCGCCCTGCGCGGTCAGCCAGTCGATCAGCTCGCTCACGGTGCGCACATCCGCGGGCGGCTCGACGGTTTCCTCGGCCTTGCCGATGCGCTCGCGCACCCAGGCGAAATACTTCACCTTCATCGCGAGTCCTCTTCGATGAGGTGGTGGATGCCGGCGCGGAAATAATCGTAGCCGGTGTAGATCGTGAAGATCGCAGACGCCCACAGCAGCACGATGCCGATCATGGTCACCACCGGAACCACCTGGTCGCCGGCCTCGCCCGCGAGCAGGAAGCCGATCGCGATCAGCTGCATCGTGGTCTTCCATTTGGCGACCTTGGTGACGGGCACGCTGACGCGGAGCGCGGCGAGATATTCGCGCAGGCCCGAGACCAGGATCTCGCGGCACAGGATCACGATCGCGGCCCACAGGGTCCAGCCATGGATGCTGTTATCGGCGGCGAGCATCAGCAGGCAGGAGGCGACCAGGAGCTTGTCGGCGATCGGGTCGAGCATCCGGCCGAACGCCGATTGCTGGTTCCAGATGCGGGCGTAATAGCCGTCGAGATAGTCGGTCACGCCTGCGGCGATGAAGACGGCGACGGCCACCCAGCGCAGCCACAGCGGATAGTCCATGATGGACTGCGCGTAGATGCAGCCGACCACGACCGGTATCGCGGCGATGCGCGTATAGGTCAGGATGTTCGGCAGGGACGTCGACGTCTTGCTGGGCACGCGTGTGGTCGCAATATTCATCCGGTGTACCAATACTGCCGCCGTTCGAACGTCAACCTCCGAGCCGGGCGACTTTGGCAGGATGACGCAGATATGACACAAATCGCAACGAGGTCTTGAAGAGATAGGAACTCTCCCGCCCCGATACAAAGAGAGCGGTAACGTTTCATTAAGCAACCGCACGCGTGCGCGCCAGTGTGCAGATCGGCTCCGGGCGGCGCGCGCGCCGCCCCCTTTTATTGCGGTGCAATGACAGCAGCGCGACTCCGCGTCAGATCGCCTCGGCCTGATGAACCGCACACCAGTGCGCCTGACGCTCCGCGAACACGCGGTCGCGAACATAGGCCAGCGTCTCCTCGTCGAAGGTCTCGATCACATCGAGGCTGAATGCGCTCTCGCCATGGGTGCTCCAGGCTGCCTGCAGCCCGCCGCGGCGATGGCCGCCCTGGCGCAGGGTGAACCAGAGCCGGTTCTGGATTTTCTCCAGGTCCGGCGCACAGCCGATCCAGCGCGCGCCGGTCGCGGCGCACGTCACGGCATAGATGCCGGCGGGGGTCTTGCGTTCCTTGTAGGCGGCTGCGGCCGCCTTACGCTGATCGGGGGTCATGGTGGGGCTCCGGATTTTCGTCCGGGTGTATATCGGATAATTTTGTCCGGGTAAAATAATTTCTGCGCCCCTCGTGGAATGAGCGGGCACCAGCCCATCCACGTCATTCCGGGGCGCCCGCAGGGCGAGCCCGGAATCAATAACCACGACCGTGAGTGATGATACGGGATGACCGCCACAGCCGGTCCCGTCCCCACGTCCGCCTGTGGCTATGGATTCCGGGCTCGCCCTGCGGGCGCCCCGGAATGACGGGTGGCGGAAGACGGGCTCAAGCTGACCGTGGAAACGGGTGGGTCAGCTCCATTCAACTCGCCCCGGTCCGCTCAGCTCGCGTTGCTATGGAAGTACTCGAAAATCTTCCGCGCACTCTCCGCGGAGACGCCCGGCACCTTGCCGAGGTCGGCAATCGAGGCGCGCTCGATCTCCTTCAGCGTGCCGAAGTGATGCAGCAGCGCGCGCTTGCGCGACGGGCCGATGCCGGGGATCTCCTGCAGGCCGGCCTCGCGGATGTCCTTCTTGCGCAGCTTGCGGTGCGAGCCGATGACGAAGCGATGCGCCTCGTCGCGCAGGCGCTGGATGAAATACAGCACGGGGTCGCGCGGTTCGAGCTTGATGGCCTCGCGCTCGGGAATGAACAGCGTTTCGCGGCCGGCGTCGCGGTCCGGGCCCTTGGCGACCGACATCAGCGCAACGTTGCTGACGCCAAGCTCAGTGAAGATCTCTCTGACGGCATTGAGCTGGCCACGGCCGCCGTCGATGATGACGAGATCCGGCCATTGCGGCACATCGTCCTCCTTCGCGGCGCGGGCGACGTCCTTCTCCGACGGCGACACCAGCCGCTTGAAGCGGCGCTGCAGCACCTCCTTCATCATCGCGTAGTCGTCGCCTGGCGTCAGCCCTTCCGACTTGATGTTGAACTTGCGGTACTGGTTCTTCATGAAGCCGTCGGGGCCGGCGACGATCATCGCGCCGACCGCGTTGGTGCCCTGGATGTGGCTGTTGTCGTAGACCTCGATGCGCTTCGGAATCTGAGGCAGAGCGAGCGTGGTGGTCATCGCTTCCAACAGGCGACTCTGCGTCGCGGTGTCGGCGAGCTTGCGGCCAAGTGCCTCGCGCGCATTGGTCAGGGCATGCGTGACGAGGTCCTTCTTCTCGCCGCGCTTCGGGCAAGACACCTCGACCTTGTGCCCGGCCTTGACGCACAGCGCTTCGGCGAGCAACTCGGCCTCCTCGATCTCGTGCGACAGCAGGATCAGCTTCGGCGGCGGCTTGTCGTCGTAGAACTGGGTGAGGAAGGCGGACAGCACCTCCTCCGGCGTGAAGGTCTTCTCCGCGCGCGGGAAGTAGGCGCGGTTGCCCCAGTTCTGGCCGGTGCGGAAGAAGAACACTTCGACGCAGAAGAAGCCGCCTTCCTGGTGGACCGCGAACACGTCGGCCTCCTCGACGGTGCGCGGATTGATGCCCTGTTGCGACGAGATCGCCGACAGCGCCGCGAGGCGGTCGCGATAGACGGCAGCGGTCTCGAATTCGAGCTCGCCGGAGGCTTTCTCCATCTCGGCCGCCAGCAGCGCCTTCACCGCCTGGCTGCGGCCGGACAGGAAGTCGGTCGCCTCGCGCACCAGCTCGGTATAGCCGGGGAAGTCGATCTCCTGGGTGCAGGGCCCGGCGCAGCGGCGGATCTGGTGCAAGAGGCAGGGGCGGGTGCGGCTCTCGAAGAACGAATCGGTGCAGGAGCGAATCAGGAAGGCGCGTTGCAGCGCCGTGATGGTGCGGTTGACGGCGCCGGCCGAGGCGAACGGGCCGAAATAGCGTCCGGGCCGCGACTGCGCGCCGCGATGCTTGAGGATCTGCGGCGCCCAATGGTCGCCGGTGATGAGAATGTAGGGGAACGATTTGTCGTCGCGCAGCTGCACGTTGAAGCGCGGCTTGAGCTGCTTGATGAGGTTTGCTTCCAGCAGCAGCGCCTCGGTCTCCGTGGTGGTCGAGACGATCTCGACGGTCACGGTGGCCGCGATCATGCGCAGGATGCGCGCCGGCAGCGGCGCGTTGGCGCGGGCATAGGACGACAGCCGCTTTTTGACGTTCTTGGCCTTGCCGACATAGAGCACGTCATGGGCCGCATTGAGCATGCGGTAGACGCCCGGCGAGGTCGGCGCCAGCCGCACCGCGTTCTCGATCGCGGCGTGGCCGATCGCGAGCCGGCCCTCGCCGACGGCCTCCAGGCCTTCTTCGGTCAATTCCGGCAGCCGTCCTTCGTCATCCTCGTCGGCTGCGGAGGAGGCGGGATCGAGATCGGGCGTGTCGATGGCGTCGGGCGGCAGGTCGGCCGTGGCGCCACGCCGGGACGTGGGCGCCGGCGCCTTGGGTGGATCGGATCTGTCGGTGGTCATGTCGTGCAAATTAAGCGTTGGCGGCCGCTCCCGCCAGCGGGCGGAGGCGCCATGCACAGGCCCACGCGGTAACGCTTCGTTAAGCACATTAATCGACGGGTAACCGGGCTTAACAACGGCTTAACCTAAAACTCTCGATAAATGCTCACGAAAACAGCAGGAGTTCCGTAACCACGCCGGCTCCCCCGCACGTTCGTGCGGCGCAGACCCGGCTGGAGACGGCGAGTGGCGTGGAGTGAGTGATGAACAGGTTCTTGGTCGGTGCTGCCGCCGCGGCGGGCTTGGGCGCAGCGGCTTTCGGATCGGTGTCGGCGCAGGCGGCCGATCTCAACTACGGCTACGGGCGCCGCGCGCCCTATACGGTGAACCAGCCGCTCAATGCCTACAGCTGGGCCGGCCCCTATCTCGGCGGCACGCTCGGTTATCAATGGGGCGCCGTCGGCAACAATCCGACCAAGCCGTCCGGGCTGATCGGCGGCCTGACCGCGGGCTACAACTGGCAGAACGGCCCGTGGGTGTTCGGTGCGGAGGGCGACATCAATCTGAGCGGCGCCAACGACACCTTCGCGCCGTGGAAGTTCTCGAATCCCTGGTTCGGCACCCTGCGCGGCCGCGCCGGCTATGCCTTCAACAACATCCTGTTCTACGGCACCGGCGGTCTCGCCTTCGGCGGCCTGCGGGCCGAGACCTTCGGCCTGTCGGAGTCGCACACCACGGTGGGCTGGACGCTCGGCGTCGGCACCGAGTTTGGCCTGGCGCAGAACTGGACCGCCAAGATCGAGTATCTCTATGTCGATCTCGACAGCAGCAATTTCGTGATCACGGGGGCGAAGAACGACTATCGGTCTGGATTGATCCGCGCAGGCATCAACTTCCATTTCTGATGGCAAAAACGGGATAGGAAGAAGAAACGTCGAACGACAACCTCCCGGCCGCTCGCGCGGCCGGGATTTTTTTGCAGGCTCACCAGAGGGCATGCGTCATCGCGCGCAGCCTTCGCAGACGGCGCGTGCAAACGCGCTGCGTGCGAGCCGGCCGCGCTGCCGGCAGCTTCTGCCAACGGCTTCCAATCGGAATGCATTGAGGTCGACGCGCCCGCCGCGGCCGGCCGCTCGCAGGCGGCTGTCGCCGAGCAGGCTGCGTCTATGACGACAGGACCAGGTTCACCGCCTTCGGGCCCTTGCCCTTCTTGTCTGGCTCGACCTCGAAGCTGATACGCTGTCCTTCGGTCAGATCCTTCAGGCCGGCACGCTCGACCGCCGTGATGTGCACGAATACGTCGCGTCCACCGTCGTCCGGCTTGATGAAGCCGTAGCCGCGCTCACCATTGAAGAACTTGACTGTCCCAGTCATGGCCATCGGGAAACTCCTCCCCCGCAATGCTTCCTCCACTGCGCGCCCTGCGCAGTGTCCGACCGGACATCACTTTGATCGGAAAGCGTTGGCCACCTTAACGACCAGCGCTCGCCACGCCGGATCGTCGGATCTTGTTAGGCCTTGATCACCCCGCCGCAACCATTCGCGGAAGCGGAACGTAAAGCCAGTCTTACAATCAGACACAATAGTACGGTTCCGCGCCGATTGACTATGGCTTTTCGACCAGTACCGCTTTCAAGCTTTGGGGATGTCCAGCCTGAAGCGTGCGGTACCGCCCTGGCCCAGCGGACGCTGCAGTTCCTGCAGGATGAGCTTGAGCTCATCATGCAATGGCCAGGGCGGATTGACGACCAGCAGCCCGGTCGAGGTCAGCGCCTCGCCTTCGATTTGCGGCGCAACACTGAACTCGATCCGCAGCACCTTGCCCGGCGGCTTGGCCGCTGCTGCGAGCGCAGTGACGCGGTCGGCGAGCTGCTCGGTGGCCCGCCGGCTTTTGGCGGGATACCAGAGCACGTATATACCAGTCGTCCACTTCGCGAACGCCGCGGCGAAGCGGTCGGCGAGACGCTCGAACTCATCCTTGGCCTCGAATGCCGGATCGATCAGCACCACGCCGCGGCGCTCGTTCGGCGGCACGAAGGCGGGCAGGGCGACCCAGCCGTCGAGATCGACGACGCGGGCCTGGGTGTCGCGGCGCAGCGCATCGATCAGCTGCTTGCGTGGCGCCGGCGCCAGCTCGCACAGCGTCATGCGGTCCTGCGGCCGCAGCAGCGCGCGGGCAATCAGCGGCGAGCCGGGATAGGCCTTGAGCTCGCCCGGCGGATTGAACGACCTGATGATGTCCAGATAGGGCGCAACCAGCGCATAGGCCTGGTCCGACAGCCGTGCCTGCAGCAGCCGTGCGATACCGGTCAGGTACTCGCCGCTGCGCGAAGCCTCGTCGCCGGTGAGATCATAGAGGCCGGCGCCGGCATGGGTGTCGATCACACGAAAGGCAGCCGGCTTCTCCTGGAGGTAGACCAGGATGCGTGTCAGCACGATGTGCTTGATGACGTCGGCGAAACCGCCGGCGTGAAAGGCGTGTCGGTAGTTCATGCCGTCCGGGTTACGCCGTTCCGCGTCAAAAGGGTACCCCGTCATTCGCCCGGCCTCGGCCGCACGAGCGGCTTTGGCAAAGCACCGGCTGATTCGCCGCGGCGCCTAAAGCGCGATGAGATCGGGATGAATCGTCATCGCGCTTTAGGTTGTTGTTTGCGCATGATCTTTTCGGAAAACCGCTGCGCCCTTTTCCGGATCATGCTCTAGCCGCCGCGCACCGGCGGCATGTTGACCTCGTCGCGCCGGCAGGCCTGACGGTCGACCTCGTCACAACTGCGGAATTCGAGATCCTTGGACAGGCAGATGCGCACCTCGCTCAGCCGGGTGCGGTTGCAGGTGACGGCAATGGCCGAGGTCGTCAGCTTCGGGTTGGCCTTGATGAAGGCCTCTTCGACGGCCGCCGGTGCCACCGTCTTGGCCTGGGCCAGGTCGAGAAATTCCTCCGGGATCTTGATCGCCGCCCGTGCCTTGCGGATCGCCTCGAAATAGGCCTTCGCCGACAGGCCCGAGCACGTGCCGTGCTTGTCCCATTCGTTATAGATCAGCCCCGGCGCCGGCATCAGGTCGAGCATCGAGGTCATGATGTTGCGGGGCAGGCGCGGCGACGGCTGCTCGCAATACTCGGGATAGCCGGCCTCGTATTGCGGCCACAGCCCGTGCACGACGAAGGAGTAGGGCCGTCCGCTGCATTGCTGCGAGCGGCTGCCGCGGCCGCCGCGCTCCTCGGCCTCGGCACAGAAGGATGGCGACCAGGATAGCGACAGGACGTAGAAGTCGAACGCGCCCGGCGCATTCTGGCGGCGGTCCTGCGCCCCGGCCGGGGCGGCCGCGAGGGCGCCGACCAGCAGAGCGAGGCAGGCAATCGTGTGCGAACAAGCAACGGCAGATCGGCGCAGGCAATCGAACATGGCGAACTCCCCGGACTGTTCCAGGAACTTACCAAGCTGATGGAACATTTCAAGAACAAAAACGGCTGCCCGAAGGCAGCCGATGATCACAAGCGTCCCGCCATTGACGGGCTCGCGCCGGCCGTCGACCGATCAGGGCTTGGCGGCGCGGCAGGCCGGGTTGAACGCCCAGTTGCGATCGAGGCCGACGACGCAGAACTCGACGCCCTGGTCGTAGCCGGCGAAGCCGCCGTCTTCGATGATCGAGTAGTTGAGCGTGCGCGCCTTGCCGTCGCTGATCATCACGCTGCCGGTGCAGAAGCGGCGCGGAATGTTGTCGGACTGCCAGGGCCGGAACGCGATCTCGCGGACGTTGGCGACGCCGGTGATCTGCAGCGACGAATTCCAGAAGGTGCTTTCCTTATCCTGGAATCGCGAGACGATGGTCGGGATGGCCGCCTCGCACGGCGCGACCCGGCCTTCATATTTCGGGCCCGACAGCCAGAAGTTCATCTCGAGCGGGTTGGCCGCCTGGGCCGGCGCGGTCGCAACGGCGAGCAGCGCGCCGCATGCGGCGCCGAACGTCTTGAAAGCTGTGCTGAAGTCGCGCATGGGCCGTCCGCAAGGCTGATCCGGGAGCGTGGACCGTGCCGCGGCGGCCACAGGAGGTCAAGTGCAACGCGGCAACACTCCACGATTAGTCCTGTTAACGTGAGGCCGGTGTTCTTTTCTTGACCGGACAGGACCTTTAGAATGGCAGGCCAGATCGAGGAGAATGCAATGCGGACGCTGATGGCCGGATTCGTGAAGACTGCAGGCCTCGCGGCCGCTGGGGTGGTGCTGGTCGCCGCCTCCGCCCAGGCCGACGTGGTGCCGCCCTTCAAGGGCAACGACACCGGCGGCATCATCGCCTATCAGCTGGCCCAGACCACGGATGCCCGTCAGCTCGCGGTCGACCACTGCGCCTCCTACGGGAAGGTCGCGAAGTTCCGCGCCGTCGATGCGCGCTACGGCGGCTACGTGTCGTTCTCCTGCCGCTGGGTACCGTACGGCTCGGCGCAGCGGCCGCTGCGGACGCTGTACTGACGTTCCTTCAACTGCCGTTCTCCTAATTGCCATCTTTTGGCGGCATTCGCTCCGGCATCGATCAACGAGCCGGAACGGGGCACATGACCTGCACACGCATCGCTATTGGGCTGTTGGCCTGCTGCCTCCTGGGCGCGACCGCGAGCCATGAGGCTTGGGCCGTCGACCTGCCGGTGCGCAAGGCCGGCCTGTGGGAGCTGAAGATGATCAGATCCGGCGGTCAGCTCCCGGAGGCGACGATGCAGCATTGCACCGACGCGGCTACCGACAAGGAAATGAACAATTTCGCTTCGCCGATGGCGCAGCAGGTCTGCTCCAAGCAGGACATCCAGAAGACGGCGACCGGCTACGTCTCCGATTCGGTCTGCAATTTCGGCGGCATCAATACGACGTCCCATGCCGACATCACCGGCGACTTCAACTCGGCCTATACGGTGAAGACCATGTCGCGCGTGACGGGCGGCGCTGCCGGCACTGGCGTGAAGGACACCGCGATGACGATCGAGGCCAAATGGCTGGGCGCCTGCAAGCCCGACCAGAAGCCCGGCGACATCGTGATGCCCGGCGGCATGAAGATGAACATCAAGGACATGAACAAGCTGAAGGCCCTGATCCCGGGCGTGAAGCAGTAGCCGCGCGCTGGTTGCGTGTGGCGGGCGCGGAGACGTGGGCTGGCGCTCATCAGCGGACGCGAAGCACGATCTTCCCGACGTGTCGGCTCGTCTCCATGCGTTCGTGCGCATCGGCTGCCTCCGAGAGGCGATAGGTCCTGTCGATGTGCGGTCGAATGGCCGTTCCGAGAAGGGGCGAGATGCGCTGCCGCAACTCGCTTGCGATGCGGCGTTTGATATCGCGTGAGGTCGAACGGAGAAATGCGCCGGTGATGCTGGCCCGGCGCGCCATCAGGCTGCGCAGCGGCACTCCAAGGTCCTTCCCGCCTCCAGCCGACAGCATGGCGATCCGACCGTCCATCGCGAGCGCCGCGAGGTCCTGCGCGATGTGAGCGCCTGCGGAGGTGTCGAGGATGCAGTCGACCCCGCGCTGTCCCGTCGCCGCGCGGATCTGCTCGGCGAGATCGGGATCGGCATAGTCGAACACGGCGCTGCAGCCGAGGCTGAGTGCCAGGGCGCGTTTCTCTGCGGTGCCGGCGGTGGCAAGAACGGGATGACCCAGCGCGCACAACAGCTGGATCGCGATCGTGCCGACGCCGCTGCTGCCGCCATTGATCAGGGCGGTCTCGCCGGGCACCATGCGCATCAATTCGAAGAAGTTGAACCAGGTCGTGAACAGCGCCTCGGGCAGGGCGGCGCCTTGGATCCAGTCGAGGCCGCTCGGCAAGTTCAGTGCGAGATGCTGATCGGTGGCGACGTATTGAGCGTAGGAGCCGCCGTCGGTCAGTGCCATCACCGTTTCGCCCAGTCGCTCCGGGGGAACGTCGGCGCCGCAGGCCACGATGCGTCCCGAGGCTTCCAGTCCCGGAACGGGATTGGGCTCCCGCGACGGCCCGGCGGCGCGCTGGTTGCAGTCATGACGGTTGATGCCGGCGGCGGCGACCTCGATCAGCACGTCGTCGGGGCCGAGCCGCGGGACCGGCCAGTCCGGCCGTTCCGACAGGACCTCCGGGCCGCCCGGAGCGGTGATGATGACGGCGCGCTGATCGTTCGGAATCATGCCTGGTTGCTCATCGGCTCACTTGCCGACCAGGCTGCATTTGCTGCGGTCGAGCGGACGAAACGCCTGATCGGGGGCGATCTTCGTCACCAGCTTGACGAAGTCCCAGGGGCCCTTCGATTCGGCTGGGGTCTTGACCTGGACCAGATAGAGGTCGTGCACCATGCGCTGGTCGTCGCGAATCTGGCCGTGGTCCGCGTAGGCGTCCGAGACCGGCGTGGCTTTCATCTTCGCCATCACGCTCGCGCCGTCGTCGCTGTCGGCGTCCTTCACCGCCTGCAGATAATGGCGCACGGCCGAATAGACGCCAGCCTGGATCTGTGACGGCATTGCCTTGCGTCGCGCGTAGAACGCGTCGGAGAAGCGGCGAGCGGCGGGGGAAGCATCCTCGAAGAAGCTGGTGACGATCAGATCGCCTTGCGTCGCCTTGAGGCCGATGGATTCGATGTCCACGTTCTGGAACGACATCGGCACGATCTTCATGCCTTGGGCCGCAAGCCCGAACTCCTCGGCCTGCTTGATGGCAGTGGCGTTGTCGCCGGCGACGTTGAGCGCCAGGATCTTGGCGCCGGAGGCCTGGGCCTGCAGCAGGAACGAGCCGTAGTCCGGCGTGCCGAGCTGCGCCTTGACGCTGCCGGCGACGGTGCCGCCGAGCGCGGCGATGCGGGCGCGCGCGGTCGCCTCGACCGAATGGCCGAATGCGTAGTCGCCGGTGATGAAGAACCACGGCTCCTTGCTGGTCTGCATGATGCCCGAGACGACGGCGGTCGCGGTCGAATAGGCGTCGTGCGTCCATTGCACCGAGGTCGGCGCGCACGCCTCGTCGGTGAGCTGGTTGGCGCCGGCCCCCGAAATGAGGAAGATCCTGCCGTTGCTGCGCACCAGCTCCTGCACGCCAAGCGCCGCGCCGGAGCTGCCGCCGTCGGCGATCGCCTGCACGCCGTCCTGCTCGAACCAGCGCCGGGCGATCGCGACCGCGATGTCCGGCTTGTTCTGATGGTCGGCCTGAAGGATTTCGATCGGCCTGCCGTTGATGTTGCCGCCGAATTCTTCCGCGGCCATCCGCGCCGCCTCGACTGAGCCGGGCCCCATCGCCGTCGCGAAGATGCCGGTCATGTCGGTGAGCACGCCGATCCGGATCGCCTTCCCTTTGATGTCCGCCTGCGCGGATGAGCCTGCAAGCAGCAACAGCGCGGCGATGCCGGCCGTGAGACGTCGCGACATGATGATCCTCCCCGGATTCAACGATCTTGTTTGTTATGTGGTGTTTGGTTGCTGCGCCCAGCGGTTGTCCGCGAGGCGGAGACGTCAGGCTGCCGGTTCGGCGGCCACGGGATTGCGCAGCACGCCGATGCCCGAGATCTCGACCTCGACCGTATCGCCGGGCTTCATGAACAGCGGCGGGTTGCGCTTGAAGCCGACACCTCCCGGCGTTCCGGTGACGATCACGTCTCCCGGCAGCAAGGTCATGATCGTCGAGCAGTAGGCGATGAGATCGGGCACATCGGTGATGAGGAGGTCCGTCGTGGTCCGCTGCACGGTCTCGCCATTGAGGCGGGTCTGCAGCGTCAGCTTGGACGGGTCGGGGATCTCGTCGGCGGTGACCAGCCAGGGGCCGAATGCGCCGGACTGGTCGAAGGTCTTGCCCGACAGGAATTGCGAGGTGTGGCGCTGCCAGTCGCGGATGCTGCCTTCGTTGTAGCAGGAATAGCCGGCGATGTGCGCAAGCGCGTTCTCGCGCCGGACGTGCCGGCCGGCTGTCCCGATCACGAGCGCAAGCTCGCCCTCATAGTCGAAATGATCGGAGACGCCGGGGCGAACGATCGGCTGCAGATGTCCGACCTGGCTGGTCGCAAAGCGCGCGAACAGCGCGGGCTTCTCGGTGACCGTCCGTCCGGTCTCGGCGACGTGGTCGCGATAGTTCAGTCCGACGCAAATGATCTTGCCGGGATCGGGGATGACGGGCGCGAAGGCGATCGCATCGAGCGGATAGTCGGGCCGTTCGGAGGTGAGCAGCGCGGCGGCGTCGCGAAGCGCATCCGCCTCGAGCAGCGCGCGCAGGCTTTTCGCCGGCAGCCGCCGGCCGAGGTCGACGACACCGTCTCCCTTCACTGCGCCGTACCCCGGGCGCCCGTCGATGACAAAGGAAACCAGCTTCATACGTGACCCCTCTCAGGACAAACGGAAACGATCAGGCGACGCTCGGCAGCGGTGCGAGGAAGGCGAGGCCGGACAACAGCGCCGCGGGATCGTCGCCCCGGCGCACGGCACCCAGGATGTAACGGTCGGGGCGCATCAGCACGGCGTCGAAGCCGTGCTGATCGAGCCAGCCGTCGAGGCCGCCGGCTTCCTCGCCACAAAGTATGTTGACGTCAGCGGCCGTCAGGCTGGCATGATGCTGCTCGATCACTGCGGTCCCGAGTCCCGACCGGCACAGC
Source organism: Bradyrhizobium sp. SZCCHNR1002 (assembly GCF_032381435.1). Taxonomy (NCBI): domain Bacteria; kingdom Pseudomonadati; phylum Pseudomonadota; class Alphaproteobacteria; order Hyphomicrobiales; family Nitrobacteraceae; genus Bradyrhizobium; species Bradyrhizobium sp. SZCCHNR1002. The sequence goes on along the minus strand of NZ_JAUHIS010000006.1, from coordinate 149,702 downwards.
AGCGCGAAGCGATAGCCGACACGGTCGTCGCTGCGGCCGTGATCACGGCTGCGGAATTGCGGCGCCAGTCGTGCCGTCAGACTGCGATCGCAACACGCCGGGCCCGGGCCGAGCAGCGGCTTCTGCACGTCGAGCTTGAGCTGGCCGTCGCGCTGTGCCGTGCCGGTCGCGAGCGCTGCCTCGACCGCCTTGGTGTTGATGAGCCCACCCAGCCGGATCGCGAGCTCGATGAACTCCCGCACATGCGGCGCGCGTTCGCTCTGATAGGTGTCGAGAAGATCAGGCGTTGCCTTGCCGGCGATCACATGAGCGAGCTTCCAGGCGAGGTTGGCTGCGTCGCGAATGCCGGCACACATGCCCTGGCCGAGGAAAGGCGGGGTCTGATGCGCGGAATCGCCTGCGAGCAGGAACCGTCCGCCGCGCCACTGCCGGGCCACTGCGGAGTGGAACGTGTAGACGGCGGCGCGTTCGATCTCGGCCTCTGTGGGCTGGAGCCAGCGCGAGAGCAGCTCCCAGACGCGCGCCGGCTGGACAATGTCGACCGCATCCTCGTCAGGATGAACCGTAATTTCCCAGCGTCGGCGGTTGCCGGTGCCGCGAATGTAGGTCGCGGGACGCTGCGGGTTGCAGTGCTGGACGCTGAAATCGCCGAGGTCCGGTCGTTCCTCTCTCAGCAGCACGTCGCAGACCAGCCAGCGCTCGTGAAACCCGAGATCGTCGAGCGCCGAGCCGATGAAGCGCCGCACCAGCGAGCGCGCTCCGTCGCAGCCGACGACGTAGGCACAGGAGACGTCGACGAGCCGGCCGGTGGCGAGATCCTCATAGCGCACGCGGGCGCCGTCCTGGTCCTGCTCCAGCGCGAAGACATCGCAGCGCGTGCGCAACTCGACATGAGGCCAGCGCTCCAGGCCGCTGTTGAGCACGGCTTCGAGGTCCGGCTGATGGAAGCGATAGCTCAAATTCCAGCCCATCGCGGTCGGCTCGCTCGGACGCGGCCAGTCGAGCAGCAGCCGGCCCTCCACATCGACGAAGCGCATGCCGGGACTGAGAGTGAGGTGGGGCAGGATGGCGTCGGCGAGGCCGATGGTCTGGAACACGCGCATGCATTCGTCGTCGAAATGCACTGCGCGCGGCAGGTGATAGGTCTTGGCTTCGCGCTCCAGCACCAGGGTGCGGATGCCACACAGGCCGAGCAGATTGGCGAGCGTCGAGCCGACGGGCCCGCGACCGACAATCACGACGTCGAAGTTTTGGGAGTTTGCGGCCGTGTTGCTCATGGCCGCATCTGATCCGCAACCGCCTCGCAGCTTCAAGGCGCGGTCACCAACTGTCCGCCCAGCGGACGCTTAACGCTCGACGGGGATGGCGGCTGCGGCGTCGCGCAAGGGGGCCGCGTACTGGGCGATGGCCTCCTCCAGGGTCATGGCGGAGCGGATCCAGATGATCGAGATGCAGCCGAACACGACGTCGTCCCGCACGATCGGCACGGCGATCGACGACGTTTTCGGATTGAACTCGCCCTCGTCGCGGATCGCATAGCCGCGCCGAGCCGTTTCATTCATCATGCGTTGCAGCCGCTCGGGTGCCAGGAAGGTGACGTCCTCGGCATTCTCGATGCGTCGCAAGTGGTTGATGATGAGGTCGCGCTCCGCGGGAGGGCAGGCGGCGAGATAGGCCCGGCCGGCCGAGGTCTGCAGCATCGGCAGCCGCTTGCCGATCATGCTGCGGTCGATCGAGAGCGGGCTGCGCGCATGCGTGGTCTCCTGGATGACCATCGCGCCGTTCTCGTAGGTCGACAGATCGACGGGCCACACCAGGGTGCGGCTGAGCTCGGCGAGATAGGGCGCTGCGGCCTGGCAGATGACGATGCCGGGATCATAGCCGTCGCCGAGGCTCAGCGCATGGCGCGTCACCCGGAAGCGGTCGTCGCTGGCGCTGCGCGCGACATAGCCGAGCTCCTCGAGTGTTTCGAGCAGGCGATAGACCGTGGGCCGCGGCAGATCGAGCTGGCGTGCGACGTCGCCGGCGCGAATGCCGCCGGACCGATTGACCGCGCGGAGCACGTCGAGGCCCCGCTTGAAGGCGCGGACACCCTCCGCAGGACGGGCGTGCGGAGATCGCGTCCGTTGCTTGGACACTTGGAAAATCCTCCCTGTTCTTCGTTTCCGTCCGCCGATACCGTCTTGAGAACGCGAGCCGGATGCAGGGGCACCAGTCTACTGCAGGACCGCGCGGAGCTGATACGAAATTTGGCCCGCGCCTTTCGGGAGAAAACACCATGGAAATCACGGCGCTCGGTTACGTCGGCATCAAGTCGTTCCAAACAGAGCAGTGGGGACGCATGGCGACCGAGCTGCTGGGGATGCAGCGCATCGATCGTGCGGCCGGGAAGCAGGCTTACCGCATGGACGACCGCAAGCAGCGGCTGATCGTCGACGGCAGCGATGATAGCGGACTCGCCGTCATGGGTTGGGAGGTCGGCGACGCCGCCGCGCTCGCGCGCCTCGCCAGCCGTCTCGATGACCATGGGGTGAGGGTCGCCCGCGGCTCGCGCGCGCTGGCTGACGAGCGTCACGTCACCGAGCTGATTTCGTTTCAGGATCCGGCGGGCAATACGATCGAAGTGTTCTGGGGGGCAGCCGTCGCCTCCGATCCCTTCAGCCCGGGACGTCCGATCTCCGGTTTCCGCACCGGGCCGCTCGGCATGGGACACGTCGTGCTCAACGTCGAGGAGGTCGAGCCGCTGCTGGCGTTCTATCGCGACCTGCTCGGCTTCCAGGTCTCCGACTTCGGCCTGACGCCTTACAAGCTCTATTTCTTCCACGTCAACGGCCGGCACCACAGCTTCGCGATGGTCGGCTCCGGCCGCCGGACGCTGCATCATTTCATGGTGGAGCTCGGCAGCCTCGACGACGTCGGCCAGGGCTACGACCTGGCGCAACTCGACGAAGGGCGCGTGGCCTACACGCTGGGTCGGCACACCAACGACCACATGACCTCGTTCTACGTCAACACGCCCTCCGGCTTCTTCATCGAATATGGCTGGGGCGGACGGGTGATCGATCCCGCGACCTGGCAGCCGCATGAGACCTTCGATGGTCCGTCCTTGTGGGGACACGAGCGACTGTATTTGCCGGATGAGCAGCGCAAGCGCATGCGCGACATGCGACTCTCCGCCGCCGCACGCGGCGTCCGTGTGCCCGACCCCAGCGTTCCGCCGCTGAACTGCGCGTGGCTCGACGCGGTGATCGCGCAGGAATGAGCTAGACCCGCGAGCTACACCGGAATCCGGACGCTGGCGCGCAGGCCGCCCATCGGGCTGTCGCCGAGCGTGATGTCGCCGCCATGGGAGCGGGCGATGTCGCGGGCGATGGCGAGGCCGAGGCCGGTGCCGCCCTCGTCCTGGTTGCGCGCGTCGTCGAGGCGCAGGAACGGCTTGAACACCTCCTCGCGCATGGCGGCGGGAATGCCCGGGCCGTCATCGTCCACGGTGATGGTGAGATAGCGGTGGTCGCGATGGCCGGTGATGGCGATCGCGTCCGCATGGCGGGCGGCGTTGGAGACGAGATTGCCGAGACAGCGCTTCAGCGCCTGCGGCTTCACGGTGACCACCGGCAGGCCGTGGAACGACACCGTGGCGGAATGGCCGTTGCGCTCGGCGTCGCTGCGCAGCTCCTCCAGCGCGTTGGAGATGTCGGTCGGCTGCGCGATCTCGCCATTGTCGCCGCGCGCAAACGCCAGATAGTCCTCCAGCATGTGCGACATCTCGTCGACGTCCTTGCGCATCGCGTCGATCTCGGGACTGTCGCCGAGCAGCGCCAGCTCCAGCTTGAAGCGCGTCAGGATGGTGCGCAGATCGTGGCTGACGCCGGCCAGCATCGCGGTGCGCTGCTCGAGCGTGCGCTCGATGCGCGCCTTCATCTCCAGGAAGGCGTGCGCCGCGCGCCGCACCTCGCGCGCGCCGCGCGGCCGGAAGTTCGGCACCTCGCGGCCCTTGCCGAAACTCTCGGCGGCATCCGCAAGGCGCAGGATCGGCTTGATCTGGTTGCGCAGGAACAGCACCGAGACGATCAGCAGGATCGAGGACGTCCCGACCATCCAGAACAGGAAGATGTCGGTGTTCGACGCATAGGCCGCGCCGCGCTGCGCGAACACGCGCATCACGGCATCGTCCAGTGCAATGCGGATCTCGACCAGGTTGGAGCGGCCGACCGTGTCGATCCAGTAGGGGCGGCTGATCTGGCGGCCGATCTGGCTCGACAACGACTGGTCGAGCAGATTGAAGAACGGCTTCGGCCCGGGCGGCGGCATGTCGCCGGCGGGCAGGAAGTCGACCACGAGGTTGAGCCGCTGCTGCGCGATCCGGCGCAGCATGGTGCGGTCCTTGTCCTGCGGATAGCCCTTGTAGATGTCGATCAGCGCGGCCACGTCCTGCACCACGGCGGCGGAGAGGCGGCGCGTCACCGTGTTCCAGTGCCGCTCCATGAAGACGCCGGCGACCACCGTCTGCAGGATCACCATCGGCACGATCATGATCAGCAGCGCGCGGGCGTAGAGCCCCGTCGGCATCCAGCCCTTGAAGGCATTGCCGACGATGCTGTTGGCGCGCGACACGCGGCGCGAGGCGGTGCGGATGAGGGTGAGGCCGGTGTCGAGCGTGGTCATGTGCAAAAAGGGGTTTGCAGTTGCACGATCGCGCGCTGCGAAGTCGGTGCACCCTCTCCCCTTGTGGGAGAGGGTGGTTTCGAACGAAGTTCGAAACCGGGTGAGGGGTATGCCTCCGCGATCTCATCTGCGGAGGCATACCCCTCACCCGGCTCGCATTTCGCTACGCTCATGCGATCCACCCTCTCCCACAAGGGGAGAGGGTGCACCGTGTAGGCCGCTGGATGTGTGCACAACTTTGTCGGCGAAGATGGAGCTTTGCCGTGATGCTCGCGTCGGATCATCACCCCGTCACCATCAGCCGGTAGCCGATGCCGCGCACGGCCTGCAGGAACAGCGGATTCGCGGGGTCGATCTCCAGCTTGCGGCGGAGGCGGTTGATCTGGACGTCGACGGCGCGCTCGTTGACGGTGCCGTTGCCGGTGAGTGCGCCGCGCGGCACGGTCTCGCCGCGGGCGGTGGCCAGGATGCGCAGCATCTCGCGCTCGCGGTCGGTGAGGTGGACGATCTCCTCGCCCTGTTTCAGCTCGCCGCGTGCCAGGTGATAGACGAACGGGCCGAATGCGATCTGCTCGACGACCTCCTCCGCCGGCGGCGGCGCGGCGCGCTTGAGGATGTTGCCGATGCGCAGCGCGAGCTCTCTGGGTTCGAAGGGTTTGGCCACGTAGTCGTCGGCGCCGAGCTGCAGGCCTTCGATGCGGCTTTCGGGCTCGGCGCGCGCGGTCAGCATCACGATCGGAACGGAGGATTGCGTGCGGATGAAGCGAGCGAGGTCGAAGCCGCTCTCGCCGGGCATCATCACGTCCAGAATCAGGAGATCGAAATGTAGTCCCGTCAGCTTGGCGCGGGCATCGCTCGCGCTCGCCGCCGTGGTGACGCGATAGCCTTCGCCGCGCAGGAAGCGCGACAAGAGATCGCGGATGCGGCGGTCGTCGTCGACGAGCAGGAGATGCGGCGCGTCGTCGGCCGGCGTCTGCGGCGGATGCGGTGCGATGGCTGTGATCGTCACGGTCACTCCTTGGCAGCGGCGGCGGGCGTCCTGAAGATGGCTTCCAGCACCTTGTCCGGATCGTCGCGATCGATCATCGCGCGCAGGAACTGCCGGACCTTCTCGGCGCCGGCCGGCCCGACCTGCTCCAGCGCGCGGTCGATGCGCGCGGTCTGCAGTCCGGCGAGCTTGGCCACCAGCGCCTCGCCCTTCGGCGTGGCGAAAAGAAGGCGCTGGCGCCGGTCATTGTTGCCGGTCTTCTGAACGATGTAGTCCTCGTCGAGCAGCTGCTTCAGCACGCGGCCGAGCGACTGCTTGGTGATGCGCAGCACGTCGAGGAGATCGGCGACCTTCAGGCCGGGATAGCGTGTGACGAAATGCATCACGCGATGATGCGCGCGGCCGAAGCCGAACGCCTCCAGCTCATGATCGGCGTCCCCGACGAAATCCCGGTAGGCGAAGAACAGAAGCTCGATGATGTCCCAACGCAGCGGCTCGCCGGCCGTCGCGGAGGGCTCGGCCGCGCGCAGCTCGGGGCTCAACGTCGGAGACGAGAAATTTATGTCAGCCATATTGACGTTTCTGCGGTTCAATGTTACAAAACAATCGCCCGCCACGAAATTTTAGATCGTTTCATCGGCGGGCGATCGTCTCAAGACGTGTCTGGACGGGCCAAAAGCAACCCGGACGGGCAACCCTGGGCGACGGTACGAACAACCGTGTGATGTCGAGCGGCATTTCGGCAAACCATACTGGACTTCCGCCGGGCGCAAAAGCATGTCCTGTGGTGGCACGCTTGCCCGGCGACCGGCTCAACGGCCGGCCGCGGCAAGTCCGAAATTCAAAAGCCGACTGGCCCGAACGGACGGGTCGGCGCCAGAACTCGCGAATGGCGACCAGAGCGGGGGAAGCAAGGACATGACATTGACATTCGACATCAAGCCGACGACGAGCCCGACCTCCGACCAGGAGCGCGCCGCCAAGCTCGCCAACCCGGGCTTTGGCCGGGTGTTCACCGATCACATGGCCGTGGTCCAGTACAGCCAGGACAAGGGCTGGCACAGCGCCCGCGTCGAATCCCGCGCCAACTTCCCGCTCGATCCGGCCGCCGCCGTGCTGCACTACGCACAGGAGATCTTCGAGGGGCTGAAGGCCTATAAGCGCGACGATGGCGGCGTGAATCTGTTCCGTCCCGACGCCAACGCCAAGCGGTTCTGGAATTCGGCCGAGCGCATGGCGATGGCGCAGCTGCCCGAGAGCGTCTTCATCGAGGCGGTCGAGCAGCTCGTCCGGATCGACCGCGCCTGGATCCCGGGCGGCGAGGGCAGCCTGTATCTGCGCCCGTTCATGATCGCCAACGAGGTGTTCCTGGGCGTGAAGCCGTCGGCCGAATACATCTTCGCGGTCATCGCCTCGCCGGTCGGCTCCTATTTCAAGGGCGGCCCGGCCCCGGTCTCGATCTGGGTCTCGGAGAACTACACCCGCGCCGCGGTCGGCGGCACCGGCGGCGTCAAATGCGGTGGCAATTACGCCGCGAGCCTCAAGGCGCAGGCCGAGGCGATCGCGCATGGCTGCGATCAGGTCGTGTTCCTGGATGCGATCGAGCGCCGCTATGTCGAGGAGCTCGGCGGCATGAACGTGTTCTTCGTGTTCGACGACGGCTCGCTGTCGACGCCGCCGCTCGGCACCATCCTTCCGGGCATCACCCGCGACTCCATCATCAAGCTCGCCCGCGATGCCGGCCGCGAGGTGCGCGAGGAGGCGTATTCGATCGATCAGTGGCGGGCAGATGCCAAGAGCGGCAAGCTGAAGGAGGCGTTCGCCTGCGGCACCGCCGCGGTGATCTCGCCGATCGGCAAGGTGCGCTCGACGAGCGGCGATGTCCTGATCAACGGCGGCGATGCCGGCCCGGTCGCCATGGGCCTGCGCAAGCAGCTGGTCGACATCCAGTACGGCCGCAGCCCGGATCCGCACAATTGGATCCGGGACGTGAAGTAGGGCAGCCCGCTGCTCCATTCGCCGTCATGCCCGGGCTTGTCCCGGGCATCCACGTCGCGCGGCATGAAAAGTCGTGGATGGCCGGGTCAAGCCCGGCCATGACGAGCCTGAAATCGTGCAGCTTCCCCGGGTTGTGACCCTGCGCCCCGGCTGCTACCAAAGCCAGCAACGCATTCCATCCCGTTGGGTGGGCCAAGGACCGCGCAAGCGGGCCGTGCCCACCGCTGCGATGTCATCCAGCCCATGGTGGGCCCGCTGCGCTTTGCCCACCCTACGGTCGAGTCCCATGTCCGACAAACCCAAGAAACCCCAGAAGCTGAAGGCGCGGCTGCCGCGCGGGCTCGAGGATCGCGGCCCGGCTGCGATCGCGGCGACGCGCGAAATGGTCGAGAAGATCCGCATTGTCTATGAGCGCTACGGCTTCGAGCCGGTGGAGACGCCGGCGTTCGAGTACACCGACGCGCTCGGCAAGTTCCTGCCCGATCAGGACCGGCCGAACGAGGGCGTGTTCTCGTTCCAGGACGATGACGAGCAGTGGATCTCGCTGCGCTACGACCTCACCGCGCCCTTGGCGCGCTACGTCGCCGAGAATTTCGACGCCTTGCCGAAACCCTACCGCAGCTATCGCGCCGGCTACGTGTTCCGCAACGAGAAGCCGGGCCCCGGCCGCTTCCGCCAGTTCATGCAGTTCGACGCCGACACCGTCGGCTCCGGCTCGCCGGCGGCGGACGCGGAGATGTGCATGATGGCGGCGGACACGATGGAGGCGCTGGGGATTCCGCGCGGCGCTTATGTCGTGAAGGTGAATAATCGGAAGGTGCTCGATGGCATCTTGGAGAGCATTGGCCTTGGCGGCGACGAGAATGCCGGTCGCCGACTGACAGTACTGCGAGCAATCGACAAGCTCGACAAGTTCCCGACGTCCGAGATCGAGAAGCTCCTGGGGCCCGGACGTTGGGATGGCAGTGAGGAAGGGAAAGGCGACTTCACCAAAGGCGCAGGTCTGGACAACGAGCAAATTGAAAAGGTTCTCGTATTCGCTCTGCTGCAAGAGGGGAACCTTACCGAATTAGAGGATGTCACCAACTTGCCGACGGGAGTTCGTCAAGAGCGGGGTGCAGTGATGACCTTCTCTGCCGTCGATGGCAGCAAATCCTACTTTGTCGAGAGTAACAAAGGCGTCATCGATGGTTTGATGACGCATTTCGGTTCGAACGAGACTTCTCGGGCAGGAATCGAAGAGCTTAAGCAAATATCGGAATTGGTCGAATCCGTAGGTTACGATCGAAGTAGAATTCGGATCGACCCTTCCGTCGTCCGCGGCCTCGAATACTACACGGGTCCCGTCTACGAAGTCGAACTTCTGCTCGAAACCAAGGACGAGAAGGGCCGTCCGGTGCGCTTCGGCTCGGTCGGCGGCGGCGGCCGCTATGACGGCCTCGTCTCGCGCTTCCGCGGCGAGCCGGTGCCGGCGACCGGCTTCTCGATCGGCGTGTCGCGGCTGCAGGCGGCGCTGACGCTGCTCGGCAAGCTCGACACGCGGCCGGCGTTCGGGCCGGTGGTCGTCACCGTGTTCGATCGCGACCGTGTCGCGGACTATCAGAAGATGGTCTCGACCCTGCGCGGCCACGGCATCCGCGCCGAGCTCTATCTCGGCAATCCGAAGAACATGGGCAACCAGCTCAAATATGCCGACCGCCGCAACGCGCCCTGCGTCATCATCCAGGGCTCGGATGAGAAGGCCCGCGGCGAGGTGCAGATCAAGGATCTGATCGAGGGCGCCAAGGCCGCCGCCGCGATCGCCTCCAACCAGGAATGGCGCGAGAGCCGCCCGGCGCAGGTCTCGGCCAAGGAGGACGAACTGGTCGCCGCCGTCCGCGAGGTGCTCGCGCGCCACGACGTGAGCTGGGGGTAAGGGGAAGATCGTCATGCGCGGGCTTGACCCGCGCATCCATCTCTTCAATCGATATCGTCGATGTCTGGAGATGGATTGCCGGGTCAAGCCCGGCAATGACGAGCAACTAATAACGAGATCACAACAGGAAACCGTCAATGCCCGAGATCACCGTGAACATGGCCGCCGGCCGCACCGACGAGCAGAAGGCCAACATGATGCGCGACATCACCAAGGCCCTGGTGACGCATCTCGGCGTCGACCCCGAAGCCGTCGTCATTCAGATCAACGAGGCGCCGCTGACGCACAAGATGAAGGGCGGAAAGACCTTCGTCGAGCGGTTGGCCGAGCAGAAGAAGTAGTTGATCGCCGTTACGCCGAAGCGAAGCCAATAGCATCTGTTTCGATCACCACCGCTGTCGTCCCGGCGAAAGCCGGGACCCATACCCCCTGGAAGCGGTTTGAGGCAGGCTGGTCATTGGGCTTTTGCCCATCAAGACCGCCGCGGCGTGGGTTCCGGATCGGCGCTGCGCCGCGCTGTCGCGCGTCGCAGCTTGTCCGGGACGACGACTGAACTCGGAGCCACCATGGACGCACGTGACATCATCAAGCCGGGGATGCGCGCCGAGCGCCTGCTCGTGGTGCCGCCGGAGCGCACCGTCGGGCATTTCGTGCCGCATATGCCGATGGTCTATGCGACGCCGATGATGATCCTGGAGATGGAGATGACGTCGGGGGACGCCATCAACCCGGTGCTCCCGCCGGGCTGGGTCACGGTCGGCACCGAGGTCAATGTCCGCCACCTCGCGGCATCGCCGGTCGGCGCGACCATTCGCACGGTCGCCGAGGTGATCGAGGTCGAGCGCCGCGTCATCCGCTTCAGCGTCGAAGCCTATCATGGCGACGTGAAGATCGGCGACGGCCGTCACGGCCGCGGCCTGATCAATGTCGAGCAGTTCAAGAAGCGCTTCGCGGTGCCGTAACTTACCTTACTGGAGGGGACAGGCGGCGGACGAGGTTGCTTGCTGCGCAACGACCAGTCTTGCGTCAAACAAGCTTGTCATGCGCGGGCTTGACCCGCGCATCCATCTTCTCATCAGCCGGTCTTGCGAAGCGGATGGATTGCCGGGTCAAGCCCGGCAATGACGGCGGAGGGTGTGAGAGCTACTTCGCCAATTCCTTCGAGCGGGCCGTCGCGGCCGCCACGGCGCGCTCCAGCAGCGGCTGGAAGCCGTCCGTTCCCATCAGCACCGACAGCGCCGCCGCGGTGGTGCCGCCGGGCGAGGTGACGTTCTCGCGCAACGTCGCTGACGACAGCTCGGACTGGCGCAACAGTTCGCCGCCGCCCGACACCGTGTCGCGCGCGAGTCGCGTGGCCAGCGCCTCTGGCAGCCCGGCAGCGACGCCGGCGCGCGCGAGCTCCTCGGCGAGCAGGAAGACGTAAGCGGGGCCGGAGCCAGACACGGCGGTCACCGCATCCATCAGGGCCTCGTCATCGACCCATTCGACCGCGCCGGTGGCGCGCAACAGCGCGTCGGTCAGGGCGCGCTGGGCGGCGCTGACGTTGCCGGCCGGCACCGCCACGGTGATGCCGCGGCCGATCGCCGCCGGCGTGTTCGGCATCGCGCGCACGACCGCGCCGCCCACGACCTGCTGCAGGCTGGCGATCGTGGTGCCGGCCATGATCGACAGCACCAGCGTGCCGTCGCCGACCCACCGCTTCAGCGCCGGGCCGGCCTCGCGGAACATCTGCGGCTTGACGGCAAGGATGACGACCTCGGCCGGAGCGGCATCAGCCGGATTGAGGCGGACGCCGCGGGCCGCCAGCGCGGTGATCTCCGCCGACGGCATCGGCTCGATCACCACCACCCGCGCCGGATCGAGCCCGCCGGCCAGCCAGCCGGTCAGCATCGCGCCGCCCATCTTGCCGGCGCCGGCCAGCACGATGGTGCCGGTGGTGTTCTGGAGTTCGGATCTGGTCATCAAGCCACCACTTGTCATGGCCGGGCTTGACCCGGCCATCCATCGACAATGAGAAGCGGCTTTTTGAGGTGAGATGGATGCGCGGGTCAAGCCCGCGCATGACGAGAGGGGAGGCGGCTTACGCCTCCCCCGCCGTATCGAACAGCGCCGCCGCCATGGCATCCTGCGTCGACTTGCCGGCCCAGACCACGAACTGGAAGGCGGGGAAATAGCGCTCGCAGGCGTGGATGGCGCCGGCGAGCATGCTTTCGCATTGCGGGCCGGAGGCGGTGATGCCGCCGGGCAGCACCAGCGCCTGGCGGTGCATCACCATGCCGGTGTGGGTCCAGATGTCGAAATGGCCGAGCCAGAGCTGCTCGTTGATGGCCGCGATCAGCCGCTGCACCTCGGCGCGGCGGGCCTCCGGAATCTTCATGTCGAAGGCGCAGGCCAGATGCAGCGCCTCGATCTCGCCCATCCACGTGAAGGAGAGCTGATAGTCGGTCCACTGCCCCTTGGAAGCGATCGTGATCTCGTCCTCGCCGGAGCGCTCGAACATCCAATTGTTGTCGGACGCGATGTTCTCCACCACGCTCAAGGGATGATCTCCGGAATCGATAGTGCTTTCGAGCAGGGACATGCCGTCTCGACCTCGTCTTCTTGATCTCGTTGGTACTTACGCGGCGACCCGGCCCGCACCCTCTGGCGCTTCGAGACCCGGCTTGCAGTCCCGGAGGTACCCCGGGCGTGCGAGGACAAACTGATGTGATTTGCGGAATCTGCGCAACGGGGGGGTGAGTCCGTCCACAGCCAAACACCGCTTCGTCCACAACTCCTGTCCAGCCTGTGGAATCATGCCGTTTTGAGAACAAAACGGAATCGGATTCGCCGCAAACCGCCCGTCCAGGGCGATTTGGCCGCGGGAATGACGTCTGCGGCCGCATGGTGGCCCCTCATAGCCTGCGGGCGTGAGGCCTTGCCGCAGCGGCGGAGCCCCTGCATAGTCCGTTCGGGCCGTCCAGCCGGGCGGCTCATGTTCTCAGGGCGGGGCGAAATTCCCCACCGGCGGTAAGCGGTCTCGGTCGAGAGCGCGAGCCCGCGAGCGCCTTCTCTGGCAGGCCTGATCTGGAGAATTCCGTACTCCCGATCGCGTCGGCAAGGGAAGGGTCAGCAGATTCGGTGCGATTCCGAAGCCGACGGTCACAGTCCGGATGAAAGAGAACGGGTCCCGGCACCCTGCGCACTCAGCGCGGGGGCGTCGTCGTTCCGTGTGCCCTGATTCTGGTCTCTATCGAGGACAACCATGAATCAGATGCTGCAAGACACCATCGACACCACCACCGATATCGCCACTGAAGCCGTGCCGCCGGCGGACACGCCGGCTGCATCCCCGCCTGACGACTCGCCCCCGGCGCCGTCGCATCCGCGCTTCGCCAAGCCGCAGCGGGTCGCCTTCGTCCAGTCGGCCTGGCATCGCGACGTCGTCGCGGAATGCCGGATTGCGTTTCTGGACGAGATCGAGGCACGCCACATTCAGCGCGACCGGGTCGACATCTTCGAGGTGCCCGGCTCGTTCGAGATCCCGCTGCATGCGCAACTGCTCGCCAAGACGCGGCGCTATACCGCGATCGTTGCGGCCGGCCTCGTCGTCGACGGCGGCATCTATCGCCACGAGTTCGTCTCCGACGCCGTCATCAAGGCGTTGATGGACGTGCAGCTGCGCACGGAGGTGCCGGTGTTCTCCGCCGTGCTGACGCCACAGCAATTCCACGAGACGCAGGCGCATTTCGAGTTCTTCAGGAAGCATTTTGCAACCAAGGGCGTCGAGGTGGCGACGGCCTGCGCGGAGACCTTGCTGAGCCTGGAGCGACTGCGCAGCCAGGTGGCGGCGGGGATCATCTGAGGCGGGGAGGGCGTGTGGCTGGCAGAGGCGAGCCACACGTCTTCGTCTGCTCTCATTGCCGAGATCGCGCATCTCACAGCACGGGCGCCGGGCTCCCCTCCCCCTTGCGGGGAGGGGTTGGGGGTGGGGGTCTCCGGGCGCTGAATCCCATGAGACTCACTTCCGGCAATATGCCTTCTCGCAGTCGACGCTCATCACTTTGAGCGGAATGCGTGGACCCCCACCCCCGACCCCTCCCCGCAAGGGGGAGGGGAGCGCACCGTCTTCGCGGTGAGAGTTCGGATCTCTCTCGCGCCCAAGAGCAGCGATTGTGTTCGACGCTCGGTAACCCCAGCGACATCACGCCCCCTCGCGCTCCCCGCCTTGTGTTGTCATTCCCCGCTCGCCCCCTGTAAAATCTTTGCGGGAGGAGGCTGGCCCGTGGCGACGGGCGGCCGGCAAGGATGATCGAAGGATACGATCCTTATCTCGTCGCGCTCTCGGTCGTGATCGCGAGCCTGGGTGGTTATACCGGATTCAGTCTCACCGCGCGCATCCGCAGCGGGCCGGGGGCGAGTCCGCGCGTGCTGCTGTCGGGGGCCGCGGGCATTCTCGCGGTCGGCATCTGGACCATGCATTTCGTGGGCATGATGGCCGCGCCGCTGCCGGCGGATGCCGTGTATCTGGTGCTGCCGACCATCATCTCCTTCCTGATCTGCGCGCTGGTCGTGGGTATCTCCCTGTTCTTCGTCAGCATCGGCGATCCCTCACCGCAGCGAGTCGTGCCCTCGGCGCTGCTGCTCGGCGCCGGCATCGCCAGCATGCATTATGTCGGCATGCACGGCCTCGCCGGCCGGTTCGGGCTGACGCATGATCCCGCGCTGGTCGCGCTGTCGGTCGCGATCGCGATCGTCGCCGCCTATGGCGGCCTGCGCATCTTCCTGGCGCGGCAGGACGGCCTGCGGCTCGCCATCAGCGCGCTCGCCTTCGGCATCGCCGTCTCCGGCATGCATTACACGGCGATGCTGGGCATGCATGTCGTGCCGGCCGGCGAGGGACATCAGCATGCCGCCGCGGGGCTTGCTGCGTCGCCGCAGGTGCTGGCGATCGTCGTGGCTGTGCTGTGCTTCGTCGTGGCCGCAGGCTTCCTGCTGTCGCTCGTGCCCGACGCGCGACGCGCGGTGGAGCCGGCCACGTCTCCCCCCGTGGCTGCCCCTGACCTCGCACCGGAGCCGGTCACCCCGCCGCCTGCGGCGCAACCCGTTGCGGCTGCTCCTCCCGACGCGCTCGAAAGCGCTCCTCCCACACGTATCAAGGCCGCTCCGCTGGGCGGCATCGGCCAGCCGCCGCGCATCGCGGCAGTGCGGCTGCCGCTCGAAGGCGCCAACGGCACCCATTTCATCGACGCCGGGGATGTCCGCAGCGTCCGCGCCGATGCGCACTATACGAGAGTGCACGACGGCACCCGCGAGCGGATGTGCCCGTGGTCGATCTCCGAGGCCGAGGCGCAGCTCGATCCCGGCCGTTTCATCCGGGTGCATCGCAGTCACATCGTCGCGATCGAGCATGTGACCTTCGTCGGCAAGGAAGGCGAGGGCGCCATCATCGAGCTCGACGGGCCGTCGAAGCCGCGCGTGCCGGTCAGCCGCGCCAAGGTCGCCGAGGTCAAGGCGCGGCTCGGGCTGCGTCGGCCGGCGTGATCTCGGGATGTCGTTTCGCGCCTGCAGCATCCGGCGCGGCCTCCTTTGCAATGCACATCGCCTGACGTCGTGAGCATCGTACGCCGCTGCGCCTTCGCGCATCCGATCGCAGTCGTCATTCGCGCGATTAGGTCGTGTCGACTGACGCAATTCGTGCGCGTTGATCCGCCATTCGTGCGAATTCACCGCTCTCCGTGCCCGCTCCGTTGCGCGGCCCGCGATCCCGATCGACTCTCCCGCCCAATTTGCGATCCGCTGGCGTTCACAATTCGCTCTTGCAGCACGAACGTTCGCGCATCGACGTAAACGGCCAAGCCGGCAAGGCAGGCCAGCATGAGGGAAGGGAAACGAGATGATTCCTGGTCCGTTCGACTATCACCGGCCCGCGAGCGTCGGTGACGCGATCAAGCTGCTCGCCGATCTCGGCGACGAGGCCCGTCCGCTCGCCGGCGGTCACAGCCTGCTGCCGATGATGAAGCTGCGGCTGGCGACGCCTGCGCATCTGGTCGACCTGCACGGCATCGCCGGCCTCAAGGGCATCTGCCGCGAGGGCGACCGCATCGCGATTGGCGCCATGACGACACAGGCCGAGTTGCTAACCTCCAAGGAGATCGGTGAGGCGTTGCCGATCCTGCATGAGACGGCGCTGCTGATCGCCGATCCGCAGGTGCGCTACCGCGGCACGCTCGGTGGCAACGTTGCCAATGGCGATCCCGGCAACGACATGCCGGCGCTGATGCTGGCGCTGGATGCGACGTACCGACTCGAAGGGGCAAACGGCGCCCGCGAGGTCGCGGCGCGGGAATTTTATCAGGGCGCGTATTTCACCGCGCTGGAGCCCGGTGAGATCCTGACGGGAGTCAGCATTCCCGTGCCGCCGGCGGGGCACGGCTATGCCTACGAGAAGCTCAAGCGCAAGGTTGGCGATTATGCGACGGCGGCGGCCGGCGTCGTGCTGACGATGGTCGGCGGCAAGGTGGCGACGTGCGTGATTTCGTTGACCAACCTGCATGAGACGCCGCTGCTGGCGACGGACGCGGCGAATGCGGTGATCGGCACCACGCTAGATGAGGCGGCGCTGAAAGCCGCCGCGACGGCGGCGCGCGCGATCATGCAGCCGGCCTCCGACGCGCGCGGCCCGGCCGAGTACCGCATCCATGTCGGCGGCATCATGGTCATGCGCGCGCTGCAGCGCGCGGCGAGCCGGGCGAAGTAAGGAATCGATGCGGAAGCCGCGCACGCGGTGCAACCTCGCCCCGCCAGGGCGAAGCGAAGCTTCGCTAGGGCGGGGAGAGGTCGGATTGCATCGAAGATGCAATCCGGGTGAGGGGGTACAGGTCTCACCGCATACACCGCTCGTGCGGCTGCCCCTCACCCCAACCCTCTCCCCGTGAAGAACGGGGAGAGGGAGCGCACCGAGATCGCGGCTGATAGCTCGGCTCAAAATTCAAAGACGTTCTTTAGGGAGCACCGAATGCCCAAAACCCACGTTACGATGAAGGTGAACGGCAGCGAGGTCGAAGGTCTCGCCGAGCCGCGCACGCTTCTGGTTCATTTCCTGCGCGAGCAGGCACAGCTCACCGGCACGCATATCGGCTGCGAGACCAGCCATTGCGGCGCCTGCACGGTCGATATCGACGGCATGAGCGTGAAGAGCTGCACCATGCTCGCGGTGCAGGCCAATGGTGCCGAGATCACCACGATTGAGGGCATGGCCAATGCGGACGGCACGCTGTCGCCGCTGCAGGAAGGCTTCCGCATGATGCACGGCCTGCAATGCGGCTTCTGCACCCCCGGCATGATTCTTCGCGCGCACCGGCTGTTGAAGGAGAATCCGTCGCCAACCGAGGCCGAGATCCGCGCCGGCATCTCCGGCAACATCTGCCGCTGCACCGGCTATCAGAACATCGTCAAGGCGATCCAATACGCCGCCGCCAAGATCAACGGCGTTGAATTCCAGGAGGCCGCGGAATGAACGACATGACTCCCACGCGGGAACAACGCGAAGCCGCCCTCGAAGGCATGGGCTGCCGGCGCAAGCGCGTCGAGGACATCCGCTTCACCCAAGGCAAGGGCAACTACGTCGATGACGTCAAGCTGCCGGGCATGCTGCATGGCGACTTCGTGCGCTCGCCGCATGCCCATGCGCGCGTTAAGGCGATCCACACCGAGGAGGCGCTGAAGGTGCCGGGCGTGCTCGCGGTCATCACCGCCGAGACCTTGAAGACCGTCAACCTCGCCTGGATGCCGACATTAGCCGGCGACGTGCAGATGGTGCTCGCCGACGGCAAGGTGCTGTTCCAGAACCAGGAGGTCGCCTTCGTCGTCGCCACCGACCGCTACGCCGCCGATGACGGCGTCTCCAAGGTGGTCGTCGACTACGAGCCGCTGCCGGTTCTGGTCGATCCGTTCAAGGCGATGGACCCGGATGCGCCGGTGCTGCGCGAGGATCTCGCCGGCAAGACCTCCGGTGCGCACGGCCCGCGCAAGCATCACAACCACATCTTCGAATGGACCGTCGGCGACAAGGAGCTGACCGACGCGGCGTTCAAGAAGGCGGATGTGACGATCAAGGAGATGATCTCCTATCACCGCACCCATCCGTCGCCGCTGGAAACCTGCCAGTGCGTGTGCTCGTTCGACAAGATCAAGGGCGAGCTGACGATCTGGGGCACCTTCCAGGCGCCGCATGTCATTCGTACCGTGGTGTCGCTGATCGCCAAGCTGCCGGAGCAGAAGATCCACGTCATCGCGCCGGATATCGGCGGCGGCTTCGGCAACAAGGTCGGCGCCTATCCCGGCTATATCTGCGCGGCGGTGGCCTCGATCGTCACCGGCAAGCCGGTCAAATGGGTCGAGGACCGCATCGAGAACCTCACCGCCACCGCGTTCGCGCGCGACTATCACATGACGACCGAGATCGCGGCGACCAAGGACGGCAAGGTCACCGGCCTGCGTGTCCACGTGCTGGCCGATCACGGCGGCTTCGATGCCTGCGCCGATCCGTCGAAATGGCCGGCCGGCTTCTTCAACATCGTCACCGGCTCCTACGACTTTCCGGTCGCACATCTCGCGGTCGACGGCGTCTACACCAACAAGGCGCCGGGCGGCGTCGCCTATCGCTGCTCGTTCCGCGTCACCGAGGCCGCCTACTGCATCGAGCGCGCGATGGACATCCTGGCGCAGAAGCTCGGCATGGATCCGGCCGAGCTGCGCCTGAAGAACTTCGTCAAGCCGGAGCAGTTTCCCTATCACTCGGCCTTGGGGTGGGAATATGATTCCGGCGACTACCACACCGCCATGCGCAAGATGATGGAGACCGTCGACTACGCTGGTCTCCGCAAGGAGCAGGCCGAGAAGCGCGCCGCGTTCAAGCGCGGCGAGACCCGGGAGATCATGGGCATCGGCATCGGCTTTTTCACCGAGATCGTCGGCGCCGGCCCGTCGAAGAACTGCGATATTCTCGGCATCGCGATGTTCGATTCCTGCGAGATTCGCCTGCACCCGACCGGGGCGGGCATCGCGCGGATGGGCACCAAGAGCCAGGGCCAGGGGCACGAGACCACCTGGGCGCAGATCATCGCCAGCGAGATCGGCATTCCCGCCGACAACATCATGGTCGAGGAGGGCAACACCGACACCGCGCCTTACGGCCTCGGCACCTACGGCTCGCGCTCGACGCCGGTCGCCGGCGCGGCCATTGCGATGGCTTCGCGCAAAATCAAGGCCAAGGCGCAGATGATCGCGGCCTACAAGCTCGAGGTCCACGAGGACGATCTCGAATGGGATATCGACGGTTTCCGCGTCAAGGGCCTGCCGGAGAAGGCGATGTCGATGAAGGACATCTGCTGGGCGGCGTACAACTCGGTGCCGCCGGGCATGGAGCCGGGGCTGGAGGCGGTGAGCTACTACGATCCGCCGAACATGACCTATCCGTTCGGCGCCTATCTCTGCGTGATGGACATCGATGTCGATACCGGCGTGTACAAGGTCCGGCGCTTCTACGCGCTCGACGATTGCGGCACCCGCATCAACCCGATGATCATCGAGGGCCAAGTGCATGGCGGCCTCACCGAGGCCTTCGCCATCGCGATGGGCCAGGAGATCCGCTACGATTCGGAAGGAAATGTCGTCACCGGCTCGTTCATGGACTTCTTCATGCCGACCGCGGTCGAGACGCCGCATTGGGAAACCGACTACACGGTGACCCCGTCGCCGCACCATCCGATCGGCGCCAAGGGCGTCGGCGAAAGCCCCAATGTCGGCGGCGTGCCGGCATTCTCGAACGCTGTCAACGACGCGTTCTCGTTCCTCGGCGCCACGCACATCCAGATGCCCCACGACTTCTGGCGCAACTGGCAGGCGGCGAAGAATTTGGGGGTGGTGGCGTAGGCGCGATCGCGTGCTCGGTCGTCATTGCGAGGAGCGAAGCGACGAAGCAATCCAGAGTCCCACCCGAGCCCCTGGATTGCTTCCGCCTACGCTCTGCGAGCTTCGGCGGACACGTCGCTTCGCTCGCAATGACGCGGAGAGAGCGAACGAAATCGCCGAAAAGGACGTGGCGGCATCGACGGTGCGCTCCCCTCCCCCTTGCGGGGAGGGGCGGGGGGTGGGGGTCTCCGGCGGCGGTGTCGCTTGGGGCCACCCCCCTCCCTAAGCCTCCCCCACAAGGGGGGAGGAAGGCAGCGAGTTCGCCATGAGATCGAGAAACGAACGCAGATGAAAACCCGCGACGACATCGCGCAATCTCTTGCCGCCTGCGGCTACATCGCCGATGGCGAGCTGGCGATGGCGATTGCGCTGATGCAGCTGCTGAAGCGGCCGCTGTTGCTGGAGGGCGAGGCCGGCGTCGGCAAGACCGAGGTGGCGAAGGCGCTGGCCGCGGTTGAAGGCACCGAGCTGATCCGGCTGCAATGCTATGAGGGGCTCGACCAGAGCGCCGCGCTCTACGAGTGGAACTATCAGCGTCAGTTGCTCGCGATCGAAGCGCATCGTGGCCATGCCGACGCGATCGAGGACCGGATCTTCTCCGAGAAGTATCTGCTCGAGCGTCCGTTGCTCGCCGCGATCCGCCGTGCAACGCCGCCGGTGCTGCTGATCGACGAGATCGATCGCGCCGATGACGAGTTCGAGGCGTTCCTGCTGGAGCTGCTGTCCGATTTCCAGGTCTCGATCCCCGAGCTCGGCACCATCACGGCGACCAGCATCCCGCATGTGGTGCTGACCTCGAACGGCACCCGCGAGCTGTCCGACGCGCTGCGCCGCCGCTGCCTGTATCACTATGTCGACTATCCCGACGTCGACCGCGAGGCCCGCATCATCCTGGCGCGGATCGACGGCGCCTCCGCGCAGCTTGCGCTGCAGATCGCGCGGATGGTCGAGGGGCTGCGCAAGGAGGAGCTGCGCAAGGTGCCCGGTGTCGCCGAGACGCTGGACTGGGCCGCGGCGCTGGTCGGGCTGGATATCCGCGATCTCAAGGATCAGCCGGAGGTCATCCATGACACCCTGATCTGCCTACTGAAGACCCATGAGGACCGCGCCCGCATCACGCGCGAGGTCTCGGCGCGCTTGTTGGGGAAGGTCGCATGAGCTGCTGCGGCGCCACGCCCGATCATGAAGACATGGACGCGGTGGCGCGGCTGGTCGCCGGCCGGCTCGGCGCCTTCCTGCGGACGCTGCGCGACAACGGCTTTGCAGTTGGAATGCCCGAAGGACAGGACGCCGCGGCGGTGATGGCCGCGGGCTATGCCGACAAGCCCGGCTTGCTGCGCTCCGCCTTCAAGCATCTGTTCGCGGCACGCAAGAGCGAGTGGGATCGCTTCGATGGCCTGTTCGACGCGTTCTGGCTCGGCAAGCGCGTGCGCTCGCGGGTGCTCACATCGGGATCGCCGCAGGCTGCGAACAGCCCGTCCTTGAAGACGCTGCAGGACGCTGGCGCCGGTCAGCGCGGCCCGCAAGGCGCGATGGATCAGGTGCCGTCTGAGGAGGCGCCACGCGAAAACGGCGAGGGCATCCGCGAAGGCGTCTCACACGTGGAAGCGATCAGCGACACCGACTTCCGCAAGCTCGCCGATCCCGACCAGGTCGCGCTCGCGCATGAGGCGGCGGCTCGGCTGGCCAAGGCGATGCGCACGCGGCTGACGCGGCGCGACCAGCTGCGGCGCAAGGGCGAGCGCCTCGATCTGCGCCGGACCATTCACCGCAATATCAGCCACGGCGGCGTGCCGATCGCGCTGGTGCATCGCCGCCGCAAGGTGAAGCCGCTGCGGCTTGTGGTGTTGCTCGATGCGTCCGGCTCGATGAGCGCCTACACCGCGGTGTTCCTGCGCTTCATCCACGGCGTGCTCGACACGTTTCGCGAGGCTGAGGCGTTCCTGTTTCACACCCGGCTCGCCTACGTCTCCGATGCGATGAAGGAGCGGGATGCCGCGCGGGCGCTCGACCGTCTCTCGATGATGGCGCAAGGCGCCGGCGGCGGCACGAAGATCGGCGAGAGCCTGCAGACCTTCAACCGCTGGCACGCCGCGCGCGTGATCCATTCGCGCACCTGCGTGATGATCGTCTCCGACGGCTATGACACCGGCGATCCCGCACTGCTCGGCCGCGAGATGGCGCAATTGCGCCGCCGCTGCCGCCGCATTGTCTGGCTCAACCCGATGCTCGGCTGGGACGGCTATGCGCCCGAGGCGCGCGGCATCAAGGCGGCACTGCCGCATGTCGATCTCTACGCGCCGGCGCACACGCTGAGCTCGCTCGCGGCGCTGGAGCCGTATCTGGCGAGGTTGTGAGGCCATGCCGTCCGAGAGGAGCTCATCCATGACTATCTCCACCGAACTGCTCGACCTCGCCGCGCAGCTGAAGGCCGACGACCAAAGCTTCGTGCTCGCCACGGTCGTGCGCACCGTATCGGTGACGGCTGCCAAGGCCGGCGCCAAGGCGATCATCCGTCCGGACGGCACCATCGTCGCGGGCTGGATCGGCGGCGGCTGCGCCCGCGGCGCGGTGCTGAAGGCGGCGCGCGAGGCGCTCGCCGATGGCGTCCCGCGCATGGTCTCGGTGCAGCCCGACAACCTGCTCGCCGAGCTCGGCGTCAAGCCGGGTGAGACCAGAGAGGGGGTCCGCTTTGCGTCCAACATGTGCCCCAGCAAGGGCACGATGGACATCTTCGTCGAGCCGGTGCTGCCGCATCCCGCGCTGATCATTCTCGGCGCCAGTCCTGTGGCGATCGCACTGGCCGCGCAGGCGCGCCCGCTCGGCTATCACGTCACCCTCGCCGCGCCGGCCGCCGATCTCGTCACCACGCCGCAGGCGGATGTCCTGATCGACGGGTTCACGTTGAACGAACGGGCGACGGGCAGCCGCTTCGTCGTGGTGTCGACCCAAGGCAAGGGCGACGAGGCGGCGCTGCGCGCCGCGCTCGGCTGCGACGCGGTTTATCACGCGTTCGTGGGCAGCCGCCGCAAGATGGACAGCCTGCGCGGGAAGCTGATCGAGGACGGCATCGACGCCGCGCAGCTCGACCGGGTGAAGGCGCCGGCCGGGCTCGATCTCGGGGCCATCACGCCGGAGGAGATCGCGATGTCGATCCTGGCCGACATCACGCTGACGCGCCGCCGCGGCCAGCGCGGCTGAGGCGCCGCTAGATCATGATGCGTTTCGGCGGAAAACGCATCATGATCTCATCTCTTTTTTGAGCACGATCTTTTCGGAAAACCGGTTTCCACTTTTCCGGATCATGCTCTAAGGCGTCAGCGGCAGATCGAATTGCACCTTGAGCCCATCAGCGGCGAAGTCGCGCGTCACCTGGCCTTTCAGCGCCGCGCCGAGAATGCGCTCGAACAGCAGCGAGCCGAAGCCGTTGCGGGCCGGCGGGCTGACTGGCGGTCCGTCGCTCTCCTCCCAGGAGAGAGCAAGGCGGCCGTCGGCATGGCGCCAGCTCAGCGCCACCCGGCCCGCATCGTTCGACAGCGCGCCATATTTCACGGCGTTGGTGACCAGCTCGTGCAGCCCCATCGACAGATACAGCGCGATGCCCGGCGCCAGCTGCACCGCCGGGCCATCGACCACCACGCGGTCGGATTGCAGCGGGGCCAGCTCGGCGCAGACCAGCTCATTGAGGGCGATCGCCTCGCGCCCGCGGTCCAGCGCCAGCGCGTGGCTGCGGGTGAGGGCGGCGATGCGGCCGCGCAGCACCTCGCCGAACTCCGTCAGGGCGGAGTCGGCGCGGATGCTGAGCGCGATCACGCTGTCGACCAGAGCGAGCGTGTTCTTCACCCGATGATTGAGCTCATGGACCAGCACGCGCTGATGCTGCTCGATCGTGCGCCGCCGCGCATTTTCAGTGCGTAGCGCGATCTCGTCCATGACGATCTCGCTGAGCTCGGTGAGCTGGGCCACGTCGTCCTCGCTCCACGGCCGCGGCTCGTGGTCGATGGCGCAGAGCGCGCCGATCACCTCGCCGCTCGGCAGCTTCAAGGGGACGCCGAGATAGGCGATGACGCCGAGTACGGGTACCGCGAGATTGTCCTTCACCAGCGGATGCTGGTTGGCATCGCTGACGACCAGCGGCTGCGCCGACGTCACGACGTGCTGGCAGAACGAGTGGCTGAGCGGCGTTTCGCGCAGCGAGGCCCATGGTTCGCACAGCCCCATCGAGCTCTTGAAGAACTGCCGGTCGCGGTCGACCAGCGCGATGATCGCGGCGGGCGCCTGCAATAGCCGCGTCGTCAGGCGCGTGACGCGATCGAAGCCGGGCTCGGGCGGCGAGTCGAGCAGCTCGGTCTGCAACAGGGCAGCCAATCGGTCTGGCGCTGGAGCGTCGCGATCGGATGTCATGAAGCTTTCGTCGGTCGGGCGTTCAGCCGGTGATGGGTTTGCACGACGGACCGAACGGGGGGCCAACCCCGAGCGGTCGATCGTGCGGCGTAGGTATTCGGCTGGGACGAAGCCGTCACGGACACGAGACGGAACCGTTTAACGCGATTGAGCGCCCGCTTCAGCGACGGAGGCGAATCCCGGTTCCATCCAGGTAACCAAGTGGCAGACTGTGGCCTGACCAAGGCAAATCTGGCATTCCGCCGCAGCTTCTGTTGGCATGCATTATACCGAACAAAGCGCCGAAATCTCCACGACGTCAGCCGCCTTTGACCGCACCGGCGGTGAGGCCCGCGACGATCTGCCGTTGCGCAAACACGGTCAGCAGCAGCACCGGCAAGGTGACGATCAGCGCAGCCGCGGCGAGCGGGCCCCAGCTCAGCTGATCGAACGAGATCATGTTGTAGACCGCGACGGGCAGGGTGCGCGTCTCGCGACCGGCCAGCACGATGCCGAACACGAAGTTGTTCCAGGAGAAGATCACGGCGAGGATGAAGGCGACCGCAAGCCCGGGCTTGGCGACAGGCAATGCGACGTGGCGGAACACCTGCCAACGCGTCGCGCCGTCGATGCGCGCGGCTTCCTCCAACTCGATCGGCGTGGTCTCGAAATAGCCGATCATGATCCAGATCACGATCGGCACGGTGACGACGAGGTGGATGATGATCTGCGGCCACAGGGTGCCGAGCAACCCGAGCCACTGAAACAGCAGGAACAGCGGGATCAGATAGGACAGGCCGGGCGTGATGCGCGCGATCAGGATCACGATCGCCGACTTATGCGCGGCCATGCGGGCGATGCCGTAGCCGGCGGGCACGCCGACCAGCATCGCCAGCGCCGTCGCGCCGCCGGTCACCAGCACGCTGTTCTTGAAGTAGGTGAAGAAGCGGTTGGAGGACAGCACGTCGGTGTAGTTCTTCCAGGCGAAATGCTCGGGCCAGAACACCGGCGGAAAGGCGGCATTGTCGACCTCGAACTTCACCGACAGCGAGATCATCCAGAGGAAGAACAGGATCGCCGGAGAGACGATGAGGAATACGCCGACCGCGAGACCAAGCCGGCCGAGAAGGGTGTTCACGCTCATGTGTCGCTCCCGAGCGCATTCCACTGCGCGCGCCGTCGCAGCACCAGCAGCAGCGCGGTGAGTGCCACGATCAGGGCGAAGAACACCACCGCGATCGCCGAGGCATAGCCGAGGTCGTAATAGACGAAGGCGACGCTGTAGAGATAGAGGTTGATGGTCTCCGATGCCGAGCCGGGGCCGCCCTGCGTGATCGCGAAGATGATGTCGAAGCTCTTGATGGCGTCGATCGCGCGGATCATCGCCGCGATGAACAAAAACGGCATGATCAAAGGCAGGGTGATGTAGCGGAACATCTGCCAGGTCGAGGCGCCATCGATCTGCGCGCTCTCGTAGGGCTCGGTCGGCAGCGAGGCGATGCCGCCGAGCACGATCAGCATGACCAGCGGCGTCCACTGCCAGGTCTCGACCAGCACCAGCGACGGGATCACCGTGCCCGGGTGGAACACCCACAACTGCGGCGGCAGGCCGACGAGCGACAAGAGATAGTTCAGAATCCCGAGCTGCGGGTGGAACATCATCGTCCACACCAGGGCGATCGCGACCGGCGTCGCCATCATCGGCATGATGAACAGCGCGCGCAGCAGGCCGCGCCCGGGGAAGCGCGCGTGGAACACCACCGCCGCAAGCGTGCCGAGCACCAGCGGCAGCAGCACCGACAGCGCAGTGTAGGACAGCGTATGCCCGACAGATTCGACGAAGCGCGGATCGGCAGGCAGTCGCAGGTAGTTCGACAGCCCGACGAACGTCGTGGGTGAGCCGACCTTCCACTCCTGGAAGCTCATCCAGATCGTGAACAGCCAGGGAAAGATGATGACAGCGAGGACGGTGACCAGCGCCGGCACCACGAACGGCCAGTAGGACGGCGGCCGCAACGCACGTTCCGGCGCAGCAGCCTCCGCTGCCGCGCCAGCCTGTTCGACGATCGTGCTCACGCTTTTTCGCTGCGCTCCAGGATCGGGCGGAACTGCTCGTGCGCCTTCTTCAGCTCGGTGGCCGGATCGGCGCCCGACAGCGTGGCCGTCAAGGCCGCGCCAACGAGATCGCGGAATTCGGCGACCGGAATGATCACGGGCAGGCCAAGCTTGGAGATCTTGCCGGAGTCGATCGCCGATTGCAGCCATTCCTTGGGCATCTTCACGCCGCCCTGAACCCCTGGGTCGTTCAGCACCGAGTTGCGGAACGGCACGCCCCCGCCGGCCTGCACCAGGCGAGCGCCCTGCGGCTTGGACACCAGCCACTGGCAGAGCAGCCAGGCCGCTTCCTTGTTCTTGCTCGCCGCCGCAATGCCGATGCCGTCGCCATAGGTCGCGGAGTACTGCCCCTTCGGTCCGGCGGGCACCACGGTGTAGCCGACCTTGCCGACGATGCGAGATGCGTTCGGATCCTCCAGCGGCGGGGCCCAGCCGACGCCGTCGATCCACATTGCCGAGCGTCCTTGCGTGAACGAGGCCATCGACTCCATCCAGTTGAAGCCGGCGACGCCGGGAGGCGCGCAGGTCGTGAGCAGCTTCTGATAGAGCTTGGTGGCTTCAACCGCTTCGGGACCGTCGGTCAGGATGTTGCCCTTGGCGTCGAGGAATTCGCCGCCATAGTTGAGGAAGAAGTTGGTCCACAAGGTCATGTTGGCATTGCGCAGGCCGCGGCCGACGAAGCCGAAGGTACCGTCCTTGGGATCAGTGAGCTTCTGCGCTGCTGTGACCATCTCGTCGAGTGTCTTCGGCACCTCGACGCCCTTCTTCGCGAACAGCTCCTTGTTGTAGTAGAGGATGAAGTAGTCGACCGACCATGGCAGCGAGAACATGCGGCCCTTGTCGTTGCTGGCGTAAGTCAGGCCTGCGGCGGAGAAATCGCTCTGCACGAGGTCCGGCGCGGTCAGGTTCGGGTCCTTCATCATGTCGGTGATGTCGGCGAGCCAGCCGGCCTTCTCGAACTGCCGCTTCTGCACGTGATAGCTCAGATGCACGACGTCGAAGCTCGGCTTGCCCGACGACAGCTCGATCACCACCTTCTGACGCTGCTGCTGCTCGGGGATCTGCTCGGACTCCACCTCGATGCCGGTCAGGGCAGTGAATTCCTTGATGTTCTTCTGCAGATTGTCGCCGCGCGGCCCCTTGGCGAGGATCACCTCGAGCTTGGTGCCGGCATATTTCTTCCACTGCGGCTCCGACCAGGCAGGTTGGCCGGTGAGCGCCAGCGCGCCTGCTGCTGCCGTGCCCGCAAGCATGTTGCGGCGCGTGATCGCGGTCATTCGTACCCTCCCAGGAGACTTTTTGTTTGGTCGTGAAGTGTAGCGCGATCCGGCGGCGCTGCAACAGGGCGTTGCCCGCTGGGTTGGGGATGCGACGACGACGCGTGATGCGATGCGGTAAGCGGCTCACACGTCCGACGCAGCTGCAAAATCCGCCCGCTCGAGCAGCCACGAGATCGCAAAGCCGGCGACGAGCCCCCAGAACGCCGCGCCGATGTTGAGCAGCGGCACGTCGGCGACGGTCACGAGGAAGGCCATCAGAGCGCCGAGCGAGAACCGTGTCTTGAACGCGGTCACGAACGCCGTCTGCAGTACGCGCAGCATGGCCAGGCCCGCCAACGTGGTGATCAATGATTTCGGCGCGATCAACAACAGCGTCGTGAAGGTCGGCGCCAGCAGGCCGAAGCCGATCGCGAGCAGGCCTACGACCATCGCCGCAGTATAGTGTCGCTTGCGCTCGCCGCCGGAGACCACGATGGCGTTGGTCGGACCGGTGAGGCAGGTCGAGACGCCCCCGACGATGGCGGCCAGCGCCGAGCCGAGGCCGCAGGCAAGGGTCACGGCATTGACCGGCGGCTTGTGGCCAGCGGCTGTCAGCACCGCAAAGCCCTGGCCGTTCTGCACCACCAGCACGGTGACTGCGAGCGGCACCACGAGCTCGATCATGGCCGCCAGCGACCAGGACGGGGTTGGGATCACCGGGCTGATCAGTGCAATCTGCAGCGACGCATCCTGATGATATCTGCCGAACGCAGTGGCTGCGAGCGTGCCGACGACCAGCGCGCCGATGATCGGCGGACAGCGCCGCCCGAGCGCGGGCAGCGCCGTCAGCACGAGCCACACGCCGACCATCGGCCCGGCAATGGCGAATTCGCCGAGCACGGCGCGGACCAGGTCGAGGCCGAACCGCAGGAAGACGCCGGCCACCATGCCCATCACGATCGGCATCGGCACCAGCTGCATCGCGCGTTTGACCCAGCCCGACAACCCCAGAACGAGCATCAGCAGTGCGGTGCCGTAGAACGCTCCGATGACCTGCGGGAAGCTGAGATGGGTCAGTGAATGTCCAACCAGGACCGTGCCCGGAATGGTCCAGAACAGCACCAGCGGCTCGCGATAGAGCCATGACAGCAGGATCGTGATCAGGCCGTTGATGAAGAACACGCCGAAGATCCACGACGCGAGCTCGGCCTGGGACAGCCCGCCATTGGCGCCGACCGACAGGATGATGGCCACGGGCCCCGTGATGGCGAACAGCCAGCCGATGAAGCCGTGCGAGGCGTAGAGCGGACCGAAGTCAGTCTTGATCTGACCGAGGCCGGGTGGCCGACCCGCGGGCCGTTCGATGGCGCTGAACATGGAATCAGGGGCTCAAAGCGTGTCTTGTGGTCGTCCTTGGTGTCGCGCCGGCTGTTGTGGCGGAATGAGGTGAACTGTGCAAGGCGGGGATGGATTGCCGGGCCGTTCGCAATCTACCTCGCTCGAAGCGATGGTCTCTGTTCACGCTTTCGGACCGGTCCACGATGGTGATCGACGAGCGGATTGCATCCATTGGAGTTGCCGGGTCTCAGTGCTGTCGCCACCCGCCGCCGAGAATGGACTGTTAGTACTACTGTGTCAGAAAAGGGCTTCGCTCTCTCGACGTGTCGTTCCGGGGCGCCCGAAGGGCGAGCCCGGAACCCATACCCACAGGCAATCGTGTGAGGCAGGCTGGTCGTGGGCACTTTCCGCCAAACATCTGTCTGTGGCTATGGATTCCGGGCTCGCCCTCCGGGCGCCCCGGAATGACCACGGGATAGCTGGCAGTATTTCTGACGCAGTAGCATTAGCTCTGCCTTCAACGGACGAAGGGGAGGCGATGCCCTGAGGCGCACTTCAGCCCATCGCGAGTGCGGCGACCGACAGCACTGCCAGCATCACCGTCGAGCTCAACAGCTGCAGCGAGCCTTCGGACTGCGTGCGCCAGCGCAGCACCTTGTCGGCGACGCCGATCGTCGCGTCGTAGAACTCCGCTGCATAGGCCTGCTTGAGCACATGCGGATAGCGCGGTCCGGCGGCCGAGGTCATCAGCACATGGATGATGGTCGCCGTGGCGACGAAGCCGATGATGCTGGTGTGCAATGCCGTGCTGTGCGCCAGCTTGAGAATCAGCGCGGCACCGGCGTAGGTCGGAATGGCCTGGAACAGGGCGGTCAGTGCCATTCCTTCGAGCAGGTTGAGAAGCGGCGCCTTTGGCGCCGATGAGCTGGGGGACGCGGCGGCGTGCATGATCGGACATCCATTTGCGGAGGCCCTCGGCGAGGACCAGACGGATCCGATGTAGCCCCCTTTGACCGTCATCACCGTGAGGCGGATCACGTCGTGAGCGTACCGGCCATCTGACGCCCGGATGCGTCAAGTCATTGCGACGCTATCGCATCAGCTACATGCGGCCCTGGCCGTTCACCCGGGTCTGCTGCTGATGACGGTCCTGCTCCTTGGCGCGATGACGGCCATAGAGGCAGCCTGCGGCTGCGCCGAGCACGCCGTGGTGACCGGCATAATGGCCGGCCACGCCGCCGACGATGGCACCCTTGATGCAGCCCTTGGCCTCGGCGGCTTCGGTGGATAGCAGCGCAATGGCGGCGACTGTCAAGGCAAGCATGGCTTTCATGTTCGTGCTCCATAGGAAGGCTGTTCTCTAACCATCGCTATGCGGCGTAGTTCCCGCCACGCAACCAATGTCATGCCTGACGCGAACCTTTTGATCGCGCCTCTGACCTACGGCTTGAGAGACTTGATCGCGTGCACGACCTGTTGCCAAGCTTCCATTCACCGTATCGGCGCATTGTGCCTGCAGACGGTCGCACGGGTGATTGACGGTCGAAGGCCAATCTCTCCAGAACGAGTGGCGGCAACAAGGGCATTCCGGTCAGTGGAGACAGGATGATCGAGCACATCAACAAGCAACGCGTGCGCAAGCTGCTCGAGGCCCATGCCGCCGGCGATTTCGACACGGTGCTGGCCTTTTGCAGCGACGACCTCGAGCACTTCGCCTCCGCTCCGATCGACATCTTTCCCCATCTCGGGCGACGCCGCGGCAAGGCCGAGGTGCGGCAGATGTGGGAGGTCGCCCGCAGCCGCTATGCGGACGTCAGGCACGAGATCAAGACCATGATCTGCGAAGGCGACCAGGTCGCCGCCGATCTCCGCATCTTCCTGCGCAAACGCGACAACGAACGCATCGTGCAGTACGATCTGGCCGCCTTCTACACGCTGCGCGACGGCCGCATCAGCCGCATCCGTGAAATCATGGATACGTTCGACCTGGTGCAGCAGGTGCTCGAATGCGACCTCAGCCGGCTGCTGATCGCCGGAACCGCTCGGCCCTAACTCGTCACGCCGGGGCGATCCGCCGCCGATCACGCAAATGTCAGCACGAGATTGGTGCGCGGTTTGAACCTGCGGGCGCCGCCGCGAACCCATCAGCGGGCAGCTGACGGGGCATCGGTGAACATGAAGATCGCATTCCTGGCGATGGCAGGGCTGGTGATGGGAGTCGTGGGGGGCGCCACGGTCGGAATCGGCCTGGGGCTCGCCTGGATCGAGCTGTTCAGCACCAGCGAGTTCGAGGGTTATGCCGGCATGCTGGTGTTCTTCACCTTCATGCCGCTCGGCGCCCTGATTGGCGGCCTTGGCGGCGCCACTCTGTTCGGAATGGCGGCGTTCCGCGATCACGAGGTGGCGATCGCGCGCCAACATATGCCTCACGAACGGGGTTGAAGAGTCCCGATCGTCATTCTCCACCCCTGCGGCGACGTCCCACGCGGTCGCGGTGTGCATTTGTGCAATGCAAAAACAACCGTTGCGCGTGCTTCTCAGACGCGTATCTAGGAGATCATTAAGTTGGATTGGCGCCCCGGCGCGATGTCATGACGATATCGCCTGATGGCTGGCGCGCCGCCTTGCAAGCCAGATCAGGATCAGCAGAAAGATGACGGAGCATAGCCTCTGGCGTCTGTCGCGCGCGTTGCATCGCGCGATCAACGACCGCCAATTCGACGCGCTCACCGAGCTTCTCGACGACGACGTTGACTGGGCCATCTACGGCCCGATCGACATGTTTCCGTTTCTCGGCGCCCGGCTCGGCAAGGATGCTGTGCTCGAGACCGTCCGGCAGATCGCGGACACCGTGCACATCCGAAGGCTCGATCGCGAGACGCTGATGCTGGATGACGGCGCGGCTGCCACGATGGTCCGCTGCGCCATGACCACCCAGGAGTCCGACAAGCCGATCACGGCCCGGCTCGCGCAATTCATGCATTTTCGAGCCGGCAAGCTGGCGCGGCTGCGCATCCTCATCGACACGTTCGATCTGGTGGAGCAGACGCTCGGCCGGCCCATCGACCTGCCCCGGATCGGCAGCTTCGCCTGAAGCCGGTCGCCTGCGTGTTGGATTGCAGTCACACCCACCAACAGCCCAACATATCGTGACTGGCGCAGCCATAATTTTGCGCCAAGATTCGACCATATTCTGACGGACAGGTTCGGGCGGCGGGGGTTGCTCTCATGAGATCGTATGGTTGCGCGCTGGCGGTTTTCACGGCCGGCTTCGGGGTTCTTACGTCCTCCGCGCAGGCCCAGTCTCTGATGCAGGCGCCGCAGCCGATGCAGATCGTTCCCTGGCAGCAGATCGCTCCGGCCCCGCAGGAGGCGGAGGACGAAGAGGCGGAAAATCAGGTCGCCGCAGCTGACCCGATGAAGGACATCGACGTCGAGAAGCTCGACTGGAGCCAGCTCGCGATCGACGAGACCACCTTTCTCGATCGTCCCGAGGCCGCTGCCGCGGCGAAGCGTAAAGCAGCCGCCGAGAAGGCGGCCGCGCTCGACTGGTCGAACCAGAACAAGGGAAGCCTTGCCTCCGGCGTGTCGGTCAAGCAGTCGGTGTCTCCGTTCTGGGACGCGCGTGTCGGCGCCGACATGACGGTCGCACGGCAGCCGACCACGATGTCGGAATTGCTGGCGGAAAAGGCCGAGAACGGCGGCAACGCTCCGCAATCCGGCGGCTCGGCCTGGGCTGCCATCACCGCGCCCGGCGCAGGCTCGATCTGGGACAAGACGGCGGTCGAGGCTCGTGTCGATCCGGGCTCGGACCAGAGCCGGCTCGGCACCACCATCACCAAGGCCGTGCCGATCGATCACTACAATCTGACCTTGCAGAATGGCTACAACGTCACGCAGCAGGGCATGGTGCCGATCCCTGGCGCCGCGCCGAAAACGAGCCGCAGCTTCGACACCGAGCAATCCGCGAGGCTGTCGATTGAGGACACCGGGACGAGCGTCACGGCGGGACAAACATTGTCGTCGAGCGATGACAAGTGGCTGCGCAAGATCGGTGCCGAGCAGAAGCTGTCGGATGGTCTGAGCGTGTCCGGCACGGTCAGCGAAACGGCGCAGGGCGGCACCAGCAAGAGCATCTCCGCCGGCTTCAAGCGGAGCTGGTAAGGTTAACGAATTGCGGCAGCCCGCCACGAATGATCGAACCGGCGCCGCAGCTTCGCCGCGGTGCGGCCCAATTTGGCCGCACTGATAGGCTTTGAGAAGTTCGTCGTGCGGGGACACCGCGCTCGCTTGAACGCGAAATGAGGAAATAGCCGATGAATGCCATTCGTCCGGACAAGATCGATGGAACTGAAGCCGAGCTGGATACGGATCTGGCTGCGGTCTCGGAAGTCGAGGCCGGCATTCGTGATTTCGTCCGTAATGATATCGCCTATCTGCGCCGCCCCAATGCGGCCGCCACGGCCGAGGCCGCGATCGATGCCGATGCTGCCGTCAACAGCGTCACCACGCTGATCCAGCGCGTTGCCGGCACCTCCCTGTCGGAGATCGAGAACCTGATCGGGGAGCTCGAGAGCCTCCGCGAATTGCTGCACGCCGAAGGCCAGCGTGTGCAGCGCGAGATCGCGAGCTACGCCCAGCTCAGCCAGGCGGCGATGAAGTCGACGCGCGCGATCGCCGAGAACGTGACTCAGTGGAAGCGAGCCGCCGACGGTCTGCGCAGCAGCTGATCGGTCTCAAGGGCTTCAAAGCGAGCCGCCGCGCGAGCCATCGCGTGGCGGCTTTCGTCGTTGGTGTGCCATACCCTTGAACGTCTCGTGACGGCCCTGCGACCAACACGTGCCCAGTTGTTTGCGGGCATGTTGGGGCGGGGGCATTCACGTCGATGGAAACGATCCGGCCGGAAAACACCGATCCGATCCCGCTGCGGCCTCAGCCTCAGCGGATCGGGACCATCATGGTCCGCTTCGTCGGATTGCTGGTGATTGCGATGGCGGTCATGGTGCTCATCTGGAGCCGTTAGACCGCCGCTACGAACGGCTGCGCCGCTCGTCGTAGTTAATAAAGATTTAAGATCGTCACTCTTCGACGGAGGCCGAGGTCTCCAGCGAATACGAGCCGTCGGCATATCCCTTTACGACCATTCCCGTCGCAAGCATTACCGCGAGCGTCACGCTGGCAAAGATAAAGCCGAGGAGTTTCAGACCGCTGCGATCTGCCATGTTCATCCCCCACATCCTGATCCCTGATGGGCTGTCTTATAGAGTCGGGGTTCAGAATGCGTTAGCGCGAAGTTCGTTCCGTGCTGACAATCCTACGCAGCGTGACCTTTTCGCCTCAACCATTGTTCCGTCTCGGCACGAAGGCCGATGCGAGCACGGAGAACACCAGTTCACCGTGCTGATTGGTGCCGGTATTGCGCGCCTGCAAGATGCCCCACTGCGGACGCGACGCCGATGCACGAAGCGAATCAATCTCGCTCACGAAGCTGATCGTGTCGCCGGCAAGCACGGGCTTGAGCCAGCGCAGCTCACGAAATCCGGGCGAGGGGCCCCCGACCGCGACCGGCTCGCCGCGCGAGCGCGCGATCTCCGCGAGCCGTTGATTGTCGGCGATGATCAGCTTCATGCAGACCGAGCCGATATGCCAGCCGGAGGCGGCGAGCCCGCCGAACAGCGAGTTGCGGCCTTCCTCCTCGTCGAGGTGAAAGCGCTGCGGATCGAATTGCGCGGCGAAGCGTTTGATCTGCTCCGCAGTGAACGTGTAGGAGCCGAGCTCGCGGCGCTGGCCGACCTGAAGATCCTCGAAGAAGCGCATCAGACGACCTGCCCGCTGCGCTCACGCCGCTCGACGATGATCGGAGATTCCATCTCGCAAAGCCTCTCGCCGGCCTTGTTGCGCACGCTGCATTTGAACGTGACGATCCCGGTCGACGGCCGGCTGCGCGACACCCGGCACTCCTTCACCTCCACATCGAGCATCAGTTCGTCGTTCGGTCGCAATGGCGACAGCCAGCGCACCTCGTTGACCCCCGGTGAGCCCAGCGAGGCGGTGCGGCCGATGAAGCCGTCGAACATCATGCGCATCATCAGCGAGCACAGATGCCAGCCTGACCCTGAAAGGCCCTTGAGCATCGACTGCGAAGCAGCCTCGTCGTCCAGGTGCATCGGCTGCGGATCGAACTCGGACGCAAAGGCGATGATCTCGTCGCGCGAGACGTGTCGCGGGCCGAAGCTGCCGAACGGGCCTTGGGGAAAATCTTCGAAGGTGAGGGTCATGGGGTCGGGAATGGCTGAAAGAAGCCCGATTGTGGCCGCACTTTGCAGCAATCACAACCGGGCCGCTCGCATGGCTGAGGCCCGGTCACGTCGCACGAGAGTGCCAGAAGGCGCCAGATACCGGGATCAATTCGGCTGCCGCGCCTGCCGTCTGGCGCCGGATTCGAGCAGGACTTAAAGACGGATTTGCGTTGCGATTCGGAAGTGGCTGGGGGATCAGGATGTTGGAATTTCGCGATTTGTTCCAGTGGGACCGCTTCATCACGCCCACCATCATCAAGACGTTCTATTGGCTGGTGATTGCGCTCATCATTCTCTGGGGCATCCGCGGCATCTTCACCGGCCTTGCCGAGATGGCGATCAGCCCGTTCGGCGGCTTCCTGCTGCTGCTCTCGTCGCTCGCCGGCGTCATCGTCGGCATGGTGTTCTCGCGCATCATCGCCGAATTCGTGCTGATCGTCTTCCGCATCAACGAGCACCTCGGCGCGATCCGTGAGCAGGGGCGGATGTAGTCCGCCCCATGCGGCGCCTCAATTGTTGAAGCGGAAGTGCATCACGTCGCCGTCGGCGACGACATACTCCTTGCCCTCGAGCCGCAGCTTGCCGCCCTCACGCGCCCCGGCCTCGCCGCCGAGCGCGACGTAGTCGGCATAGGCGATCGTCTCGGCGCGGATGAAGCCCTTCTCGAAATCGGTGTGAATGACGCCCGCCGCCGCCGGGGCCTTGGTGCCGCGGTGGATGGTCCAGGCGCGGGCCTCCTTCGGGCCGACGGTAAAGTAGGTGATCAGGTCGAGCAGCTGATAGCCGGCCCGGATCAGCCGGTCGAGGCCGGCTTCTTCGAGGCCCAAAGTCTCGAGGAAATCGACGCGCTCCTCGCGCGACAGGGTCGCGATCTCCGATTCGATCTTGGCGGAGATCACGACGGCGATCGCGCCTTCTTCCTTGGCGCGCGCGAACACGGCCTGCGAAAAGCTGTTGCCGTCCTTGGCCGAGCCTTCCTCGACGTTGCAGACGTACAGCACCG
This sequence comes from Bradyrhizobium sp. SZCCHNR1002, assembly GCF_032381435.1. Lineage (NCBI taxonomy): Bacteria > Pseudomonadati > Pseudomonadota > Alphaproteobacteria > Hyphomicrobiales > Nitrobacteraceae > Bradyrhizobium > Bradyrhizobium sp. SZCCHNR1002. The sequence goes on along the minus strand of NZ_JAUHIS010000006.1, from coordinate 113,785 downwards.
GCTTCGAGCTCAGCAGGCCGAGCATGCCGAAGGCCCGCTCCTCCTCCGGCTTGCGCTCCAGCAGCCGCGCCGGCTTGCCGTCGCGCAGCAGCACCAGCGCGCGGGTGACGAGATCGTGCTGCTCCTTGGCGTCCTTGTCGCCGCCCTTGGCTTTCTTGGCGAGGTTGTCGACGCGCTTCTCGAGGCTGTCGAGATCGGCCAGCATCAGCTCGGTCTCGATGGTCTCGATGTCGGCGAGCGGGGCGATCTTGCCCTCGACATGGGTGATGTCGGAATCCTCGAAGCAGCGCACCACATGCGCGATGGCGTCGACCTCGCGGATGTTGGCGAGAAACTGGTTGCCGAGGCCTTCACCCTTGGAGGCGCCGCGGACGAGGCCCGCGATGTCGACGAAGGTCAGCCGCGTCGGAATGATCTGGCCCGACTTGGCAATGGCCGCGAGCTTCTCCAGCCGCGGATCGGGCACGGCGACCTCGCCGACATTCGGCTCGATGGTGCAGAACGGATAGTTCGCCGCCTGCGCCGCTGCCGTCTCCGTCAGCGCGTTGAACAGCGTCGACTTGCCGACGTTAGGCAGACCGACGATCCCGCATTTGAATCCCATGATCCGTCTCGCATCCTCTCACAGCGACAACCGCGCGCGCCTCACGCGGCGCCGGCGTCGCCCTTGTCCAGAAAACCTTTGGCCTGCAGCGCCAGATGCACCTTGTTGGCGAAGGTGGAGTCGCGCTTGCCGGTCAACAAACCTGCATTGTCGGCCACCGCCTCGCACAGCGCCTCGACCCAGGGCATCTCGGACTTGGCGAAGTCCGACAGCACGTGGCCGTGCACCAGCTCCTTGACGCCGGGATGGCCGATACCGAGGCGGACGCGGCGGTAGTCGTTGCCGAGATGCGCCGAGATCGAGCGCAGCCCGTTATGTCCGGCAATGCCGCCACCGACCTTCACGCGCAGCTTGCCGGGCGGCAGTTCCAGCTCGTCCTGAAACACGGTGACGTCGCCGATCCCGAGCTTGAAGAAGCTGGCCGCTTCCTGCACCGCGCGGCCGGACTCGTTCATATAGGTCGTCGGCTTCAGAAGAATGACGCGCTCGCCGTCGAGCGCACCTTCCGAGGTCTCGCCTTGAAACCGGCGGCGCCACGGCGAGAAGCGGTGGCGCCGGGAAATCTCGTCCACGGCCATGAAGCCGATATTGTGCCGGTTGCGCGCGTATTTCGCGCCGGGATTGCCGAGACCGACGAACAGCAGCATGGCGCGGCACCGGGATCTGCCGTCGCTCCGGGGCGCGCAGGACCAGCCCGCGCGCCCCGACAGCGGATCGGCTTACTTCTTCTTCTCGGGGGCCTTGGCTGCGGCGGCAGGAGCCTTCGCGGCGGCGGCAGGGGCCTTGGCACCGGCAGCCGGAGCGGCGGCAGCGGGAGCCGCGGCAGCGCCAGCAGCAGCCTTCTGCTCCTCGCCATAACCCGACGGCGGCACGATGGTGACCAGCGTGGCGTCGTCGCGCGACAGCGTCTTCACGCCGGTCGGCAGCTTGACGTCGGAGATGTGCAGCGAGTGGTTGATTTCCAGCGCGCTGACATCGGCCTCGATGAACTGCGGAATGTTCTCCGCGAGGCACTCGAGCTCGAGGGTGTGGGTCACGATGTTGACCGTGCCGCCACGCTTGACGCCCGGCGCGCCTTCCGAGCCCACCACGTGCAGCGGCACGCTGACGCGGATGGTCGCGCCCTGGCCGAGCCGCATGAAGTCGACGTGGATCGGGAAGTCCTTGACCGGATCGAGATGGAAGTCGCGCGGGATCACCCGGTGCTTCTTGCCGTCGAGGCTGATGTCGAAGATCGTGGTCAGAAACCGGCCTGCGAGGATGCGCTGGCGCAGCTCGCGGTCTTCCACCGAGATCGGCAGCGGGGGCTGGTTGTCTCCATAAATCACTCCGGGCACTCTCCCGGCGCGACGCTCTGCCCGTGCGGCCCCCTTGCCGACTGACGGACGGGCGGTCGCCTTCAGTTCTCTGACGGTCGCCATCTTGCTTAAGTCCTTGTTTTAAAAAGTTAAAGGCCGCAATGCGGCCCGTTGCTGGACGTCCTTCGGCAAGCCTCCAGGGGTGCGGGGGCCGCGGACGTGGCGGCGTTCTAGCGGCAAACCCGGGAAATGACAAGGAAATGAAGGGGCAGGCGGCCCCTTCGTCCCGTCCCGGTCCGATTTGCCCCCGGCATCAGCCATCCGCGCTGCCGGCGCCCGGCGTGCCGGCCGCTCCGCCGAGCTTGGCCTCCAGCGCCGCGATCCGCGCCTTCAGCGCCTCGTTCTCCTCGCGGGCGAGCCGGGCCATGTCCTTGACCGCCTCGAACTCCTCGCGCTTCACGATGTCGAGGTCGTTCAGGATCTTTTCCGCCTGGTTGCGGATGACGGAATCGACCTCCCGCTTCATGCCCTGGGCGGCGCCGGCGGCGTCGTTCATCAGGCGGCCGATCTCGTCGAAAAACCGGTTGTTGGTCTGGGTCATGCTCAAACTCCGCTTTCCGCCTCGCGCTCGCTCACAGGATGGCGATCCGTCCCGCCACCTTCAAGATGGGCCCGTCTTGTCATGCCGCGGTTTCCTTGTCATCGTACTTGTTGCGTCGGCCCGCCGCGCTGTATGAGCGGCCCTGGATGACATCGATGGATGACATCGCGCCGTCCTTGTGGCGGGGCCCGTTCAGAGCCCGCATCGCCCGCGTGCTTCCCCGGACACCGGAATGCCGTGCCCATGAAAGCCTGTAAATGACGCCTCTCCTCATCGACTTCCCCGTGTTCGATCCGGTCGCGATCGCGATCGGCCCGCTCGCCATCCGCTGGTACGCGCTGGCCTATATCTGCGGCATCGTGATCGGATGGTTCTATGCCCGCTCGCTCCTGAAGAAGGAGCGGCTGTGGGGCGGCCCGGCGCCGGTGTCCGCCGTCCAGCTGGACGACTTCATCCTTTGGGTCACGATCGGCATCATTCTGGGCGGCCGCACCGGCTATGTGCTGTTCTACAATCTCCCTCACTTCATCCAGGATCCGCTCGACATCTTCCAGCTGTGGAACGGCGGCATGTCGTTCCATGGCGGCTTCATGGGCTGCGTCATTGCCGTGATCTGGTTTGCCCGCCGCAACGGCCTGCCGATCCTCTCCCTCGGCGACATCACCACCGCGGTCGCGCCGATCGGCCTGCTGCTGGGCCGCATCGCCAATTTCATCAAACCGGAACTGTGGGGCAGGGCAGCTGATCCTGATCTCCCTTGGGCCATGATCTTTCCGACCGATCCCACCCATCTGCCGCGTCACCCGAGCCAGCTCTACGAGGCCGGCCTCGAGGGCCTGCTGCTGTTTTGCATCCTGGCTGTCATGATCCGGTTCGGGGCATTGAAGCGGCCCGGCTTGGTGCTTGGTAGCTTCGTCGCCCTGTATGGCACAGCCCGCATCGTCAGCGAGCTGTTCCGCGAACCGGATCCGCAACTCGGCTTCCTCTGGCGCGGCATGACCATGGGCATGCTGCTGTCGGTGCCGATGCTGATCGTCGGTGCGATCCTGGTGATCAGGGCGCTGCGCAAGCCCGGCGTACATCAGGCCACTCCCTCGCTGCAGGCCCATCCGTGATCGAGACGTCTCCGCTCCACACCGAGATCAAGCGGCTGATCAAGGCGTCCGGTCCGATGCCGGTCTGGCGCTACATGGAGCTGTGCCTGATGCACCCCGAGCACGGCTACTACATCTCGCGCGATCCGCTCGGACGCGAGGGCGACTTCACCACCGCGCCCGAGGTGAGCCAGATGTTCGGCGAGCTGCTCGGCCTGTGGGCGGCGTCGATCTGGAAGGCGGCCGGATCGCCGCAGCAGTTCCGGCTGATCGAGCTGGGGCCGGGCCGCGGCACCATGATGTCGGATGCGCTGCGCGCGCTGCGCGTGCTGCCGCCGCTGTACCAGACGCTCTCGGTGCATCTGGTGGAGATCAATCCCGTGCTGCGCGAGAAGCAGAAGGCGACGCTGACCGGGCTGCGCAACGTCACCTGGCACGACAGCTTCGACGACGTGCCGGAGGGGCCGAGCGTCATCTTCGCCAATGAGTATTTCGACGTGCTGCCGGTGCACCAGATGGTCCGGCGCGAGACCGGCTGGCACGAGCGCGTGGTCGAGCTCGACGAGGAGGAGAACTTCGTCTATGGCGCGGCCGCTGATCCGACCGCGGGATTCGAACTGCTGCTGCCGCCGCTGGTGCGCGCCGCGCCGGCCGGCGCGATCTTCGAATGGCGGCCGAACACGGAGATGATGGCGATTGCCAAGCGCCTCCGCGAGCAGCGCGGCGCCGCGGTGATCGTCGATTACGGCCATGTCCGCAGCGATGTCGGCGACACGTTCCAGGCGATCGCCCGCCACAGCTTCGCCGATCCGCTGAAGACGCCCGGCCTTGCCGACATCACCGCGCATGTCGACTTCGATGCGCTCGCGCGAGCGGCGGATGCCGTCGGCGCGCGCGTGCACGGTCCGGTCACGCAGGGCGAGTTCCTGCAGCGGCTCGGCATCGAGACGCGGGCGCTCACATTGATGCAGAAGGCCTCGCCCGAGGTCTCCGCAGACATTGCGAGCGGCCTGAAGCGCCTCACCGGCGGCGGCCGCGAGGGCATGGGCTCGCTGTTCAAGGTGCTCGGCGTGTCCGATCCGTCGATTCCCATGCTGGCCGGGATCAGCGACGAGCACACCAACGAGAAGACGGGAGGCGCGTGATGCTGGTGTCATCGGATGTGATGTCCGCGATCCCGGGGCTGCGCCACGCCTTCTTCACCCGCGAGGGCGGCGTCTCCGACGGCATCTATGCGGGCCTCAATGGCGGCCTGGGATCGAACGATCAGCCGGGCGCCATCAGGGAAAACCGCCGCCGCATGGCGCTGCATCTCGGCGTCGCGCCCGAGCAATTCCTCAGCGTTCATCAGATCCATTCGCCCGACGTCGTGGTTGCCACCGGACCATGGGAAGGTCCGGTCCGGCCGAAGGCCGATGCGCTGGTCACCGCAACGCCCAATCTGGCGATCGGGGTGACGACGGCCGATTGCGGGCCGATTCTGTTCGCCGATCCCGAGCGGCGCGTGATCGGCGCGGCGCATGCCGGCTGGAAGGGGGCATTGACCGGTGTGCTCGAAGCGACGCTGCAGGCGATGGAGCAACTCGGCGCCGAGCGCGGCCGGATCATTGCCGCCATCGGCCCGCTGATCCGCCAGCAGAGCTACGAGGTCGGCGCCGAGTTCGTCACCCGCTTCATCGACGACGATGCCGAGCATGCGCGCTTCTTCCTGCCCTCGGCCCGCGAGGGGCATGCGATGTTCGACCTCGGCGGCTTCATCCGGATGCGGCTGGAAAATGCCGGCGTGCTGCTGATCGACGACCTCGGCCTCGACACCTATGCGGATGAGCGCTTCTTCAGTTACCGCCGCTCGGTGCATCGCAAGGAGCCGGACTATGGCCGGCACGTTCATGCGATCATGCTGGAAGGCTGAAGCGGGGCGCGATTGTGGCCGCATGTGGATTGCTTAACCCTTTCTGTACAACTGAGTGCACTCTGTCCCAATCTGTGGCAGCCGCGACCTAGACGTTAATCGATTTTAACGATATCGCTCCCGACGATGAGGGGAGCGCCGACACCACTTCGACGGATCAGCCGCGCCGCGCAGCACGCCTGCGTTGCCGCCTTGCTGATCGCGTCTGCTGCAACGCTCGGCGGCTGCGCGAGCAGCAGCGGCCCGTCCAACGCCTATGCAATGGCGCCGTCGTCGAGTGGCGCCACCATCGCCTTCGAGCAGATCGACGGCCCGCCGCCGCAGATCTTCGACCGCATGGTCAGCGTGCTCGACAGCGAGTCCAAGCTGCGCAGCCTTGCCGTCGTCTCGCGCGAGGCGCCCGCCGCCTATCGCGTCCGCACCTATCTCTCCGCCCAGGTCGTGAGCGGCAAGAGCGTGATCGCCTGGGTGTTCGACGTCTACGATCGTAATCAGCAGCGCGCCCTGCGGCTGTCGGGCGAAGAGCCGGTCGGACGCGGCGGCCGCGATCCCTGGAACAATGTCGACGACATGGTGCTCAGGAAGATCGCACAGGCCGGATTCAGCGGGCTCGCCAACATGCTGAACGGCACGCCGCCGAGCGAGAGCGCGCCGCCGGCGGTGCCGGCCGCGCGCGGCCCTGCCGTTGCCGCCGTCGAATCCGTCGCGCCGTCGTCCGACGGCACCAGCGTCGCCGCCCTCGGCTACACCGACCATTAGGCAAAGAGGCGCATTTTGCGCCGCTTTTGACCGGGAAAAACACCTGCGGCGGGTTGCCAGCTGCGCAGTGTCCTTGATATCACCTCGCCCGTGCAAAACCGCCGGTTCCACGGATAACCCGATATGCTGAACAAGGTCTCCAGCGAGCCGCGAGGAGAATTCGCGATGTCGGCCAAGAACGGCTCCATCAAACTCGTCGCCGGAAATTCCAATCCGGCCCTGGCCGCCGGCATCGCCGCCGAGCTCGGCCTGCCGCTGACGAAGGCCGTGGTCCGGCGCTTCGCCGACATGGAGATCTTCGTCGAGATCCAGGAGAACGTGCGCGGCTCCGACGTCTTCATCATCCAGTCGACGTCCTATCCGGCGAACGACCTGCTGATGGAGCTCTTGATCATCACCGATGCGCTGCGCCGCGCGTCCGCGCGCCGCATCACCGCGGTCGTTCCGTATTTCGGCTACGCCCGTCAGGACCGCAAGTCCGGCTCGCGCACGCCGATCTCGGCCAAGCTGGTCGCCAACCTGATCACCCATGCCGGCGTCGACCGCGTCATGACGCTCGACCTGCATGCCGGGCAGATCCAGGGCTTCTTCGACATCCCGACCGACAATCTCTATGCCGCGCCGCTGATGGTGCGCGACATCAAGGACCGCTTCGATCTCTCCAACGTCATGGTGGTGTCGCCCGACGTCGGCGGCGTGGCGCGCGCCCGTGGGCTGGCCAAGCGCATCAACACGCCGCTCGCCATCGTCGACAAGCGCCGCGAGCGCCCCGGCGAGTCCGAGGTCATGAACGTGATCGGCGACGTCTCCGGCCACACCTGCATCCTGATCGACGACATCGTCGATTCCGGCGGCACGCTGGTGAACGCAGCGGATGCGCTGCTGAAATACGGCGCCAAGGACGTCTACGCCTACATCACCCATGGCGTGCTCTCCGGTGGCGCCGCGACCCGCATCACCTCGTCGCGCCTGAAGGAGCTCGTCATCACCGACTCCATCATGCCGACGGAGGCGGTGCGCAACGCCCCGAACATCCGCGCGCTGCCGATCGCCCCGCTGATCGCCGAAGCGATCGGCCGCACGGCGGCGGAAGAGTCGGTGTCGAGCCTGTTCGACTGAGGTTGGTCGATTGAGGTTGTCGAGTTCGACGGGGTGGCTGAGGCATCTCGGCCGAGACTGTCGAACTTCGTTCGATTGAGCTGACCGTCCCTACATCGGAAGCGTCGCCTTTAGTCCCCACTGTCATTCCCCGCGAAAGCGGGGAATCCAGTACGCCGCGACCCATCGATCCAATCACGAACGTCTCGGAGTACTGGATCGCCCGGTCAAGCCGGGCGATGACAACGGAGTGTTTGGCATCAATCCCGCCCACACGCGTCGTCCCGGCGAACGCCGGGACCCATACCCCCAGGGTGCTGATTGAGGCACGCTGACCGTTGACCTTTTGCTCATCATGATCGCCGCGGCGTATGGATCCCGGATCGGTGCCGCAACGCGTTGCCGCGCGCTGCGGCTTGTCCGGGACGACAGTCGAGGATGAGGCGCATTCACGGCTCCAACTACAATCTGCATCAGTATGGGGACGCGTCGCCTCGTTCTCGCGGCGCACATCGCGTCCGAGCTTTGCTCTCAGCACCGCCCTCCACATCGAAGGGCGCAGGGAAGGCCGGGCGCTGGCCGCGCCCGTGGCCCGCCTGCGAAAAAAATGCAGGCGGCAGGTACCACAGGTCTGGCCGAGAACGCCCGGCCCTCCCTGCGCGATGGTTTTGACGGCTGCTTCGCGTTCTCCCCGGTGCACCGGCTTTTGGCCACCGTTGCTCGCGCGACGCGTGAGCGTCGGCGCAAGCGTGATACCAGCGTCGGGGTATCAGGACCGCGCGACTTGACCGTGCATGCCGGATCGTTCGTCGGCGCAAATCACTTCACGCTGCGACCCGACATGCCCACCGCATTCCGCTGCCGACGTCCATGACGACCGCGATACGTCCCCTCCGACGCAACGGAACGGGCGGGACCATAATGCTGATTTGGCGAAAATGTCAAGCCATTTTTCATTTTCCGAAGGAAAGTGGCGGGAGGGATGGGAACGACGAGCAGCGACGCAGGACGGCCGTCGCCACAATCGAGGTGCGCTCCCTCTCCCCGTTCTTCACGGGGAGAGGGTTGGGGGTGAGGGGCAGCCGCACGGGCGGTGCCACTTCCTCAGCGACCTATCCCTTGTTCGCCATCTCTTGCTGAATGACAGTGAGGACCCCTTCAATATTTCCTAGAACATCGTTGTTCCAGAAACGAAGGACCCGATAGCCCTCCTCGGCGAGCCGATGATCGCGAACGACGTCTCCTGCGGACTCGCTGTGCTGCCCGCCATCAACCTCGATGATGAGAGATATTTCCCGACAGACGAAATCGCAGATGTATTCCGCAATGGGCCGCTGCCGAACGAACTTGTAACCTTCCAGTTGGCGGTTACGAATCCTGTTCCACAGCGCAGTCTCCGCGTCTGTCTGATCGACACGGAGCCGCCGTGCCCGTCCGATGGATTTGAGATCTGGGCCCCGCATGTGCCATGCCCCTCACCCGGATTGCTGCGCAATCCGACCTCTCCCCGCAAGGGCGGGGAGAGGTTGCACCGACCGTGTCGAGAAACAGTTCGCCAACGACGTGATAAACGCAACGGCCCACCCCGTTGTCATCATTGCCCGCCGCTGACGGTCCACTCCCCCTCCCCGTTCTTCACGGGGACGGGGAAGGGGCAGCCGCGCCGGAAGTATCAGTTGTGAGTTCGACTCTTGTTAGTCTCCGGCCTTTCGATGGACGCGTCCTACCGCTTCTTCCACCCGCCACGCTTGCCCGGTGCGCCGCCGGTCGAGCGTGGCGCGGGGCCGAACTCCGGGCCCGACTCGCGGGAGTTGGTCGGCTGGATGATCTTGCTGCTGCTGCCGAACGGTTTTGGCGGCAGCTTGGCGTTGGGGCGGTAGGGGAGGGATTCCGGGCCGTGCATCTCGTCGAGATGGGGTTTGTGGACTTTGGAGGTGGAGGGAGTCCCCGTGGGGCGCCCCTCACCCCGACCCTCCAAGGGCGAGCTTCGCTCGTCCCGACCCCGTGAAGGACGGGGAGAGGGGGCGGAGGGACCGTCTTCGCGGCGGGAGCCGCCACCGAGGATTTCGTCCATCGAGGGCGCCAGCGGGTCGCGCTCGCGGGACTTCGCACCGCCGCGCGCGGCCGCGCCGCGGCCCTTCATGGCCGTGGTCGGCAGATTGGCGGCGTCGCCGTATTTCTTGGCGCCGGCGTAGGCGCCCGCCTTGCTCTGCACGGTGCGCTGCTTGGCGGTGGGGTCGTCGACGACGGCGAGCTCGGTGGCGCGCAGGCGCTTGACCTCGTCGCGGAGGCGGGCGGCTTCCTCGAAGTTCAAATCGGCAGCGGCCTCGCGCATGCGGGTTTCGAGATCGGCCAGCACCGTCTCGAAATTGTGCCCGATCGAGATCGCGTCGTCGGTGGCGGTGCCGCCGCCGGTTTCGATCAGCACGTGGTCGCGCTCGTAGACCGAGTTGAGGATGTCGCCGATCGACTTCTTGACGCTCTCCGGCGTGATGCCATTGATGGTGTTGTACTCGACCTGCTTCTCGCGGCGGCGATTGGTCTCGGCGATGGCGCGCTCCATCGAGCCGGTCATCTGGTCGGCATAGAGGATCACCTTGCCGTCGACGTTGCGCGCGGCGCGGCCGATGGTCTGGATCAGCGAGGTCTCGCTGCGCAGAAAGCCTTCCTTGTCGGCGTCGAGGATGGCGACCAGCGCGCATTCGGGAATGTCGAGACCCTCGCGCAGCAGGTTGATGCCGACCAGCGCGTCGAACGCGCCCAAGCGGAGATCGCGGATGATCTCGATGCGCTCGATGGTGTCGATGTCACTGTGCATGTAGCGGACGCGGATGCCCTGCTCGTGCAGATATTCGGTGAGGTCCTCGGCCATGCGCTTGGTCAGCACCGTTATCAGCGAGCGATAGCCCTTCTGCGCGGTGGCGCGGACCTCGCCGAGGAGATCGTCGACCTGGGTGCGGGCGGGGCGAATGTTGACGGGAGGATCGATCAGTCCGGTCGGGCGGATGACCTGCTCGACGAACACGCCGCCGGCCTCGTTGAGCTCCCAGCCGCTCGGCGTCGCCGACACCGCGACCGTCTGCGGCCGCATCATGTCCCACTCCTCGAAGCGCAGCGGGCGATTGTCCATGCAGGAGGGCAGGCGGAAGCCGTATTCGGCGAGGGTTGCCTTGCGGCGGAAGTCGCCGCGGAACATGCCGCCGATCTGCGGGATGGTGACGTGGCTCTCGTCGGCGAACACCAGCGCGTTGTCGGGGACGTATTCGAACAAGGTCGGCGGCGGCTCGCCGGGCAGGCGCCCCGTGAGATAGCGCGAGTAGTTCTCGATGCCGGCGCAACTGCCGGTCGCCTCCATCATCTCGATGTCGAAGGTGGTGCGCTGCTCCAGCCGCTGCGCCTCGAGCAGGCGGCCCTGCGCGTGCAGCTGGTCGAGCCGGATCTTGAGCTCATGCTTGATCGACTTGATCGCCTGCACCAGAGTCGGGCGCGGGGTCACATAGTGCGAATTGGCGTAGACCTTGATGAACTCCAGCTCGTCCTGCTTGTGACCGGTGAGCGGATCGAACTCCTCTATATTCTCCACGGTGTCGCCGAACAGGTTCACGCGCCAGGCGCGGTCCTCATAGTGCGCCGGGAAGATGTCGACGACGTCACCGCGCACACGGAAGGTGCCGCGGGTAAAGTCGTGCTGGGTGCGCTTGTATTGCAGAGCGACGAGGTCGGCGATCAACTGGCGCTGGTCGATGCGCTCGCCCTTCTTCAGCGCAAAGGTCATCGCGGTGTAGGTCTCGACCGAGCCGATACCGTAGATGCAGGACACCGAGGCGACGATGATGACGTCGTCGCGCTCCAGCAGCGCGCGCGTCGCGGCGTGGCGCATGCGGTCGATCTGCTCGTTGATCGAGGAGTCCTTCTCGATATAGGTGTCGGTTCTGGGGACGTAGGCCTCGGGCTGGTAGTAGTCGTAATAGGAGACGAAGTACTCCACCGCGTTGTCCGGGAAGAAGCTCTTGAACTCGCCATAGAGCTGCGCGGCCAGCGTCTTGTTCGGCGCCAGGATGATCGCCGGACGCTGCGTCGCCTCGATCACCTTGGCCATGGTGTAGGTCTTGCCCGAACCGGTGACGCCGAGCAGAACCTGGGTACGGTCGTTGCGGGCGATGCCCTCGACCAGCTCCTTGATCGCCTGCGGCTGATCGCCCTTCGGCTCGTAGGCGGACTTGATCTCGAAGCGGACGCCGCCTTCGCTCTTCTCCGGACGTGGCGGCCGGTGCGGAGTCCACACTCGCAAGCTGCCGTCGTCCTTGCGGAACTCGGGACGGCCTTCGCGGATCAGCGACTCCAGCGCTTCCGCCGTGGCCTTGACGCCGAGCGCCTCCATCTTGTTGCGCGGCGGGCGCGCCAGGGCCTCGTCGTCGTCCTCGGCCGTCGGCAGGCCGAGCTGTCGCGCCAGCTCGGGATCGAGCGTCGGGATGGTGGCCGCCGTGCCGTAATTGGCCTGCGGGGCTTCGGACAGACCGGCCCGCTCCTCGCCGTCGCCCGCGACCTCAGCCCGACGCGCACCGCTGGGCTGCGGATTCGGCCGCAGCGGCATCGGGCGGTTCGCCGAATCGCGGCTTGCAACGTCGGCGCTCTTGTCCCTGGTCGACACGCGCGCCCGGTGCGCTGCGGCCTCGCCGCCGCTGCGGCGGTCCCAGGAATTGTCGGGCGGCGGCGTCAGTCCGGTCGAGGACCCGATCCCGCTCTCGCCGCGATTGATGGCGGGGTTGAGCAGCTCGGCGAGTGCCGGCGCGATCGGCTGAACGTCCGGGCGATGCGCCTTCGATTTCGGTGTGCGGCCGGGCTTCTTCGGGGTGTCGGGGGTCTTCGCCATGGGCGGAATATGGGACTGATGGAGCCGACATGAAAGAGCGATCGCGGGCCACCCACCGCCTTGCTGACAGCATGGTGGCAGCAGGATCTGTGGACAAGTCGCGGGTCATGAACCGGCGATCGCCCTGGGGAGCGATCGCCGGATTGATGGGCACCGGAGCGAGCGGCGCCGCGGATGACGGCTAATGCCGGGTGGGAGGCTCGACGATGTCGAGATGGACGCCGTGACAGGCGACGCATTGCAGGGCCCAGTACTCAGAGCCGCCGCGACCATTGATGACGCTGAGGATGCTCAGTTCCGCATCACAGTCCGGGCATCGCGTGCGAACCGAATAAGTGAGGTGTTTGACGGCAGGCTCAGCCATGAATTGCAGTCCGCATTACGAATACACTCGGCATTTCGAATTGGCGTTGTGAATGGCGGCTCGGAACCGTAGGGCGCAGGGGTGGACAGTTGGAGATGACACTCTCTGAGATTGCTCCACGCCGCGCTATCCGTCTTTTCCCGGGGTTCGATCGATATCCTCCGTCGGCTGTAATTTCGTCGCACTATCCCCAGCGTTTCCGGAACCGGTCGATGTGGCTCTTTGCATCGGCGATCGCCATGTCCGCATCCGACCAGGCAAAGCCGACTTCGAGAGATGGGAACGAAACACCATTGATCACCACCGGAGTCATGTCAGCGCGACGAATCCGCGCGTGCCACAAGCCTTTTCCTGCTTCGAACGGCTCGATGGCGAAGTCCTCGTACAAGTACGTCATTGCCCAGTCCTGGATGTCCCGAACGGCAATGACAGCATGAATACGTCTGGCCAAGTGTGAACGGGTTCACACCGCAGTGTCTTTTTTGACAGTATCCTTCCGCTGAGCGTTCCGTGTGGCGGATTGCGCGGCCGCGCGCATGATCCAGCGCCGAAACGCTGAAAAATCGCGCTGTCCGGCCTGGAAGCTGCGATAGACCAGATACCAGCGCTCGCCTTTTGGGACGGTCAGCGCGAACGGTGCAACCAGGCGTCCCGCGGCGAGATCGTCATCGATGTAGGGCCGGATGCCCATGGCGACGCCGAGGCCGTCGATCGCGGCCTGCAGCGCATGGCCGTAGTACTGGAACTCGGTGCCACGTGCGGTCACGCGGGTGACGCCGGCGGCCTTCAGCCACAGCGACCAGTCCTCGGCCGCGTGCGACACCCGCAGCAGGCTCGGACCCTTGAGATCGGCCGGCCGCTTCAGCGTCGCCGCAAGCCGCGGCGTGCACACCGGCACGAGATCGGCGGCGAACAGCGGCTCGGCGACGAGGCCGGGCCAGGCGCCGTCGCCGAGCCTGATGCCGCAGCTCCAATCGTCGCCGAACGGCACCGCCGCGCCGCCGGTGGTGATGCGCACCTCGATGTCCGGCTCCTCTGTGCTGAAATCCGCCAGCCGCGGGATCAGCCATTTCATCGCGAAGGTCGGGCCGACGCCGAGCGTCAGCACGCGCATCGACGACGGCGCCATGATCTGTGCGGTCAGGCTCGACAGCGCATCGAAGATCGGCGTCAGCCCGCTCTGGTAGGCGCGGCCGGTGGCGGTCAGCGCCAGCCGGTTGGCCTTGCGCTCGAACAGCACGACGCCGAGCCGCTGCTCGAGCAGGTTGACCATGCGGCTGATCGCGGCCGCGGAGACGTTGAGTTCGCTGCCGGCCGCCGCGAAGCTGCCGGTGCGCGCCGCCGCCTCGAATGCCTTGATGCCGTTCAGGAACAGAAGCCGCCGCATGCCGCCCTCAGGAAAACTGATGCAGGGCAAGATAACTCGGTTTGTGTCGCCGCCGCCAGTGCGACACTGTGCGTGCAGAGGAGATCAGCCATGACGCCCGTCCTGATTGCAGCGCTCGGATTGCTGATGGTCGCAACGGCGTTTTTGTCGGGGCTGTTCGGCATGGCGGGCGGGCTGGTCCTGATCGGCGTGCTCTTGGCCATCATGCCGTTGCCGGCGGCGATGGTGCTGCATGCGATCACGCAGATGGCCTCCAACGGCTGGCGCGCGGTGCTGTGGCGGCGGCACATCCGCTGGCGGCCGGTCGCGGTGTATCTGATCGGCTGCGCGCTGGCGCTCGGCCTGTGGTCGCTGATCCGCTACGTGCCGGACAAGCCGGTTGCGCTGCTGCTGCTCGGCGTCACCCCGTTCCTGGCGCGGCTGATGCCTTCGGGCCTCAAGCCCGACCCTGAAAGCGTGTGGCAGGGCGCGGTCTACGGCATGATCTGCATGGGGCTGATGCTGATGACCGGCGTGTCCGGCCCGCTGCTCGACACCTTCTTCCTCGGCGCGCGCTTCGACCGCAAGTCGATCGTCGCCACCAAGGCGACCTGTCAGGTCGCGAGCCATCTCACCAAGCTGATCTATTTCGGCGGCATCATCGACCAGGCGGCGCAGCTCGATCCGGTGCTCGCGGCCGTGGCGATCGCGGCGTCGATGCTCGGCACCACCCTGGCGCGGCGCATCCTCGAAGCGATGAGCGAGCAGCAGTTCCGGGTCTGGGCCAACCGCATCATCACGGCAGTGGCGAGCTACTACATTCTTTACGGCGGCTGGCTGCTGGTGATCGCGCAAAGCTCCATTGCAGCCGAATGAGGTAGCCATGACTGGATCAGCCGATGCCCTGGTGCTCGATTTCGTCGAGTGGATCGCTCGGGAGCCGCGCAGCCATGCGGAGGTGATCGAGACGTGGCGGACGAGCTGTCCGCGGCTGACGATCTGGGAGGATGCCGCCGACGCCGGCTATGTCGCGCGCAGGCCGGCCGCGGGCGGCGGCGTCATCGGCGTCACCGAGGCCGGCACGCAGCTGCTGCGCGACAATGGCCGAGTCGTGAGCTAGAACGTTCTCCTCGCAGGGAGAGGGGACCGAAGCATGTCACTGAAGCTGTTCGAACTCGTGGGCACCGATGCCGGGCGCCCGTTCAGCCCGTTCTGCTGGCGGACCCGCATGGCGCTGGCGCACAAGGGACTGACCGCGGAGACGATCCCCTGGCGCTTCACCGAGAAGAGCGCGCTCGCGCCGCATGGTTCGGAGAAGGTGCCGGTGCTGCTCGACGGCGACCGCACGATCGTCGATTCCTGGGTGATCGCCGGCTATCTCGAAGATACTTATCCCGATCGTCCCTCGCTGTTCGGCGGCGCCGGCGGCCACGCGATGGCGCGCTTCATGAACGCGTGGGGCGACATCGCAATCGTTGGCGGCATCTTCCCGCTGATCATCGCCGATATCCCGAAGAACCTCGCGCCCGAGGACGCAGCCTATTTCCGCACCTCGCGCGAGGCGCGGTTCGACAAACGGCTGGAAGAGGTCATGGCGCCGCGCGACCAGGCGGTGATCGGCTTCCGCAAATCGCTGGAGCCGCTGCGCCAGACCTTGAAGGCGCAGCCCTTCATCGGCGGCCATGCGCCAGACTATGCCGACTACATCGTGTTCGGCGGCTTCCAATGGGCCCGCGTGGTCAGCCCGTTCAAGCTGCTGGAGGAGACGGACAGCATCTACGCCTGGCGCGAGCGGCTGCTCGATGCATTCGACGGGCTGGCGCGCAAGTCGCCGGGATTTCCGGTCTAGCGAGAGAGCCGCGGCGGCCGGCGTTCGCACCACGCCGCCAGGCCTTCCGTCAGGTCGCGGCCGCCGACCAGGCTCGCGAACTGCTCGGCTTCGACCTGCAGCCCTTCTCCGATCGTCATGTTGAGGCCGCGCGTCGCCGCGGTGATCACGCTGGCAACGGCGTCCGGACCATGGCGGATGATGCGCTGGGCGAGCGCGCGGGCGGCCGGCAGCAGCTCGTCATGCGGCACCACCGCGTTGACGAGGCCGATGTCGAGCGCGTGCCGCGCCGGAAAGGGATCGCCGGTCAGCAGCAGCTCGAGCCCGCGCTTGCGTCCGATCAGCCGCGGCAGCCGCTGCGTGCCGCCGAAGGTCGGCGGCATGCCGAGCCGGATCTCCGGCTTGGCGAAGCTGGCGCGCGCGCTGGCCACGGCCAGATGCACCGCCTCGGTGATCTCGCAGCCGCCGCCGAACGCAAGCCCGTTCACCGCGGCGATGATCGGCTTCCTGAACGCCTCCAGCCGCGCGGTCATCGCCTGGCCGCGCCGCACGAAGTCGCGCAGCGCGGTGGCGCGCCCCTGGCGGACGCTGTCGGAGAATTCGTCGATGTCGGCGCCTGCAGAGAAGGCACGGTCGCCGGCGCCGGTCAGGATCACGGCCCTGATGCCGGCATCCGTCTCGATGCGGTCGAGCGCGGCCATCAGCGCATCGATCAGGGCGTAGCTGAGCGCATTCAGCCGCTCCGGCCGGTTGAGCGTGACCAGGGCGATGCGGTCGGAGATGTCGAGCAGGATGGGATCGGCCATGAGGCGCCTCTCTAGGCTGGCAGGTGATGCCGCCAAGACTAGGCGGGCCGGCGCGCAAGGTATATTCACTGGTCAGTATACATTGGCATGAGCGCAGTCATGGCCCGTTCGTCCGATCCGACCCGCACGCGCATCCTCACCGCGGCGAGCCGGCTGTTCTATGCCGAGGGCCGGCATCACCAAGAAGACGCTGTACTATCATTTCCGCAGCAAGGACGATCTCGTCGCGGCCTATCTCGCCGCGCGCGACCAGCCGAACCTCGAGCTGTTCAAGCGCTGGTTCGATGACGGTGAGGGTGCGTTGCCGGACAAGGTCGCCGCGATCTTCCGTCAGCTTGCTCGGGCTGCTCGACATCCGAAATGGCGCGGCTGCGGCTTCCTGCGCACGACGGCCGAGCTCGCCAATCTGCCCGGCCATCCCGCGATCAGGATCGGCGCCGCGCACAAGAAGAAGTTCGAGGCCTGGCTGCAGACGACGTTCGAAGCCGCCGGCATCGCGGCGTCAGGCGAGCTGGCGCGGCAGATGCTGCTGCTGCTCGACGGCGCATTCGCGGTCGTGCTGCTGCATCGTGATGCCAGCTACATGGAGACCGCGGGTGAGGCCGCGCGGGCGCTGACGACTGCGGCGCTGGCGCGACGCGCGAAATCCGCGGCCCCACGCCGGCCGCCTGCCGCGCGGTGAACCTGCCAGACGCGGTCTATGTCGGCGGCACGAACTGCAGGCGCAATCCCAGCATCTCGCGGACGGCGTCGAGATCCGGCAACACGGCTTCGCATTTCGCACGTGTCTCGTCGGTCGGCGGCACGATGTCCGGCACCATCAGCGTGATCGCGCCGGCGGCGTGGGCCGCGGCGACGCCGGGATTGGAATCCTCGATCGCCACGCAGGCCGGCGCGCGCGTCCGCAACCGCTCGGCGGCGAGCAGATAAAGGTCGGGATGCGGCTTGGCGCGACTGACGTCGTCGCGGGTCAGCACCGCATCGAAGCGGTGGTCGATGCGCGCGAGCCGCAGGTGCTCGGACGCGGTGCGGCGCGAGGACGAGGTGACGACGGCTTTGGGCAGGCCGGCTGCCTCGATCGCATCGAGCAGCGTCAGCACGCCCGGCTTCAGCGGCATGCCGGCATCCAGGATCTCGATGGTCTTGGCGGCGAACAGGCGATTGACTTCAACGAGCGGGAAGTTGTCACCGAAATGGTCGCGCAGCGTCCGCTCGTTGTCGGGGCCGGGAATGCCGATCATGGCGTGGCAGAGCTCGGTCACGCCTTCGCTATAGCCGAGGGCGTTGAACGCGGCGATCGATGCTTCGAGATAGACCTTCTCGGTGTCGAGCAGCGTGCCGTCCATGTCGAGCAGGACGGCGTCGACCTGCCACCGCGTCATGAGCTCCGCTCCGCCTCGCCGGCCAGCCGCTTCAGGCAATGGACGCACAGGCAGTCCTTGAACGGGCTCTGCCCGGCCTTCGGCAAGGGCAGGCGGATGGACTCCTCGAAGCACCAGCAGGCGCCCTCGGGATCGCACGTGAATTCCGTCCCGCACGACTCACAAGCGAGTTTTCGCGCGGTAACGTTTGCTAAACGATTTGTCACCTTCGGAACCACGTCCGATCGGTCCTTTTCATGCCCGGTTCATCTGCTGCCGCAAGTATAGTGCCGGGCTGCACAGGGCGCCAGCGCGCCGGTGTCGAACCCGTTCACGAGGTCGGCGCACTCATTCTGGCGCAGTTTTTGACGAGGACGAGGCATGGCCCGTGATCCCCAGGCGGCCCTCGTGGCGTTGAACCGCTTCGGCTTCGGCGCGCGTGGCGGCGCCTCGGGCGATTTCGTCAACGCGGCGTCGGATCCGCGCGGCTTCGTCAAGGCCGAGCTCCTGCGGCCCAATGGCGCGCTGCTGGAGGTGCCGGGTCTGCTGGCCACGCCCGCGCTCGCGGACGCCGTCTTTGCCTATCAGGACGAGGTGAAACGAGCCCGCGAGGCGGCGGCGAAGTCGGAGGCGGCACCGGAGCAGCCGGGCCAGACGCGCGGCCTGTCGATGAATGCAGCCGACATGCCGGTGGCCGTGCCGCCGGCGGCAGCGTCGCCGAGTGCCGGCATGGCGGCGGCCGGTGAAGCTGCGCCGGCGATGCAGGCTGCTCCTGCGAAGCCGGCACCGCCGCAGCAGCCGCCCAACGTCGTCCAGAAGACCTTTCGCGCCGAAGCGCTGGCGCGACTCCAGCGCGCCGTGCTCGCCGATTGCGGCATCACCGAGCGCCTGGTGGCGTTCTGGTCGAATCATTTCTGCATCTCCGCCGCCAAGGGCGAACTGGCGCGGATGTGGGCGGGCGCGTTCGAGCGCGAAGCCATCAGGCCGCACGTGCTCGGGCGCTTCGCCGATATGCTGAAGGCGGTCGAGCAGCATCCGGCGATGTTGTTCTTTCTCGACAACCAGGACTCGCTCGGGCCGGACTCGCGGGCCGGCCAGAACCGCAAGCGCGGACTCAACGAGAATCTCGCGCGCGAGATCATGGAGCTGCATACGCTCGGCGTTGGTGGCGGCTATACCCAGCAGGACGTGACGTCGCTGGCGCGCATCATCACGGGCTGGAGCTTTGCCGGCCGCAACAGCCGCAACGCCGCGCCCGGCAGCTTCGTGTTCAACGTCAATGCGCATCAGCCAGGGCCGCAGACCCTGCTCGGCAAGATCTATCAGGATAACGGCCTTGCGCAGGGCGAGGCTGCTCTCGCCGACCTCGCGCGCCACGCGTCCACGGCGAAGTTCATTGCCACCAAGCTCGCCCGTCATTTCGTCGCCGATGATCCGCCGCCCGCGCTCGTCACCCGGCTCGAGGCCGCGTTCAGAACGACCGACGGGGATCTCAAGGCGGTGACGTTGGCCCTGCTCGATTCCGATGAGGCCTGGTCGGCGCCGCTGACCAAGATCCGCTCGCCCTACGAGTTTCTCGTCGCCGGCGGCCGGCTGCTGGCGCGCGTGCCCGAGGATCCCGGCTTCTATCTCAATTCGCTGAACACGCTCGGCCAGCCGCTATGGGCGCCGGCCGGTCCAAATGGATTTGCCGATAGCAACGCGATGTGGGCCGCGCCGGAAGGCATGAAGCTGCGGCTCGACATCTCGGCACAGCTTGCGTCACGTCTCGGCAACAATCTCGATCCACGCGACCTGCTCGATCTCGCCGCGGGCAGTGCGACCTCGGCCGAAACGCGGCGCACGATCGAGCGGGCGGAGTCGCGCCAGCAGGCGCTTGCGCTGCTCCTGATGTCGCCGGAATTCCAGAGGAGATGACGATGGAGCGGATCACGACCTCGCTGCTGCCCTCGCGCCGGCAATTGATGCTGGCGGGCGCCTCCTTCGCCGCCTGGGCCTACTTGCCGAAATTCGCCCGCGCTGCCGGTTATCGCGATCCACGGCTGATCGTCGTGATCCTGCGCGGTGCGCTCGACGGGCTCGCGACCGTTGCGCCGATCGGCGACCCCGACTATGCGGGGCTGCATGGCGCGATCGCACTTGCGGCCGATGGACCGCACCCTGCGCTGCCGCTCGACTCGTTCTTTGCGCTGCATCCGTCGATGCCGGAATTCGCGCGCATGTACCGTGACAACAAGGCCGCCGTGATCCATGCGGTCGCCACGCCGTATCGCGAGCGCTCGCATTTCGATGGTCAGGACGTGCTCGAAAGCGGCTTTGCCGGACCGGGCCGGGTGCAGTCCGGCTGGCTCAATCGCGCCATTGAAGCGCTGCCGCGCGGGCCGCGCGTCTCCGGCGGGCTCGCGGTTGGACCGACGGCGCCGCTGGTGCTGCGCGGTGCGGCTCCCATCGTCGGCTGGGCCCCGGTGACCTTGCCGCAGGCCGACGACGACACCGCGATGCGCCTGGTCGACCTCTACACGCATCGTGATCCCGCACTGGCGTCTGCTCTGTCGCAGGGGTTGAAGCTGGAGAAGGTGGCGTTCGGCGACGACATGAAGCCCAGGCCGGGCGGCAATCAGATCGCGGCGATGCGCCAGGTCGCGCGTGGTGCTGCGAAACTGATCGCCGCCGATGACGGACCGCGGATCGCGGCGCTGGCGTTCGATGGCTGGGACACGCATGCCAATGAAGGCGGCGCGGTCGGCCGGCTGGCACAGCTGCTGTCGGGACTCGATGGCGCGCTCGCGGAATTCGAAGCCGGCCTCGGGCCGCGCTGGCGCGACACGGTGGTCGTCGTCGCGACCGAGTTCGGTCGTACGGCGCGGATCAACGGCACGCAGGGGACCGACCATGGCACCGGCACCATCGCATTGCTCGCCGGTGGCGCGGTGAAGGGGGGACGCGTCATCGCCGACTGGCCGACGCTGAAGCTGGCGAGTCTCTATCAGGGCCGCGACCTCGCGCCGACCACCGATCTGCGCGCCGTGTTCAAGGGCGTGCTCACCGATCATCTCGGATTGAACGAGAATGTCCTCGGCGGCGTGGTGTTTCCCGAGAGCGCGGCGGTGAAGCCGATCAAGGGGCTCATCGCCTGAGGCTGTGTCGGTCGGCGTTGCCGCCGGATGTTCAAGACATCGCCGCATCAGCGACGAATGCGGCAGGCGCATCGTTGCGTGAAGTCTGCTATCCCTGGGCGCTGCGGCACAACATCCAGGAGATATATCCATGTTCATCGCCATGAATCGTTTTCGCGTCGCCAAGGGCTCGGAAGCCGCCTTCGAGCAGGTCTGGCTGTCGCGCGACAGCCATCTCGACAAGGTGCCCGGCTTCGTCGAGTTTCATCTGCTGAAGGGCCCCGAGGCCGAAGACCACACGCTCTACGCCTCGCACACGATCTGGGCCTCGAAGACCGCCTTCGAGGACTGGACCAAATCCGAAGCCTTCCGCATGGCCCACAAGGGCGCCGGCGACAACAAGCCGCTCTATCTCGGCCCGCCGCAGTTCGAGGGCTTTGAGGTCAGGCAGACGGTGGGCGGGAAGAAGTAGCTCTCGTTTGGTTCCCGCTGCACCGCGACGGCGGTGCGCTCCCTCTCCCCGTTCTTCACGGGGAGAGGGTTGGGGTGAGGGGCAGCGGCGCGGGTGGTGGTCATTCGGATCGCATTGGTCCCCGTCTTCTGCTGGTATTTCAGTTGGTTCTTTCGACGCTGGCGAATACTTTCGATGAGAGCGGGGCACATGAGAGGCCTAGATCTGGACTCGCTCGGCGTCTCCGCACCGCACAGACGAAGGCCGAGAGCGCGCTGTGGAGTAGGATTCGTAACCGCCAGGTTGATGGTCACAAGTTCGTTCGGCAAATGCCGATCGGAGGATACATCTGCGATTTCGTCTGCCGGGAAAGATCTCTCATAATTGAAATCGATGGTGGTCAACACAGCGAGTCCGCGCGGGATTTCGTTCGTGACGGTCGCTTAGCTGACGAAGGTTATCGGGGTCTTCGCCTTTGGAACAATGACGTTCTTGGAAATATCGAAGGGGTGCTTGCGGCGATTCAACAGGAGCTGATGAGAGAAGATTGATCTGCTGGACAGCTGAAACCTCCCGTGCCGCTGCCCCTCACCCCAACCCTCTCCCCGTGAAGAACGGGGAGAGGGGGCACACCGCATGCGTGGCTACTCTCTCGCCAACAAACCCTTCCGTGATCACAAACGATGCCCGGGTCTGTTGAAGCGAGGCCTGTCCCTCGAAGCCGCTGATCGTCGCGCATGCGACGAAAGGCGCACCGGGGAACCGGACGCTCACGGCCTCGTTATTGCGTGTCGGAAACGGGCGACCGACGCGGGGCGGACCGCGCTCGTCGAGCTCGCCGTTTCATCCAGCCAACGCCCGAGCGTCGTGCGCGCTTCCTCGCTCGGAAAGAGAGTTTGATGATCAGCCGGCAGCCGCTCAAGGTTCGTACCACCGAGGAAGTTCTCGGCCTGATCAGCGCTTTGGCCGTCGCCATTTTTGCGGTCATCATCATCGCGCTGCTGTATTTCGGTCGCGACATCTTCGTTCCGGTGGCGCTGGCCATTCTGCTCAGCTTCGTGCTGGCGCCGCTGGTCGCGCAATTGCAGCGGCTTCGTGCTCCGCGGGGGCTGGCCGTTGTCAGCGTGGTCGTTCTCGCCTTCGTGGTGATCTTTGCGCTGGGCAGCCTGCTCGCCACGCAACTCGCCCAGCTCGCCAGCGAGTTGCCGAACTATCAATCAACGATGAGCAACAAGATCCAGTCCTTCCGCGACACAAAGGCCGGGCGAGGGACACTCGAGCGGGCATCGGACATGCTCAAGGATCTGGGCAAGGAGCTCGACAAGCCGAAGGAGCCGGAGGCCCGGACGCCAGGTGGACTGCGCACGACGACGTCAGCTCCCGTGGCCCCGATTCCGGTCGAGGTGCGCCAGCCTGATCCCGGCGCCCTGGACAGTCTTCGCACGCTGATTTCGCCGCTCATTCATCCGCTGGCGACCACCGGCATCATCATCATCTTCGTCATCTTCATCCTGCTCCAGCGCGAAGATCTGCGGAATCGGCTCATTCGCCTTGCGGGCTCATCGGACCTGCAGCGCACCACCGCGGCGCTCGACGACGCCGCCTTCCGGCTCAGCCGGCTGTTTCTCACGCAACTCGCCCTGAACGGCGGATTCGGCGTCGTCATCGGCGTCGGCTTGTGGCTCATCGGCATTCCCAGCGCCATTCTTTGGGGGATTCTGGCCGCAGCGCTTCGATTCGTGCCTTATATCGGCGCGGTCATCGCAGCGGCGTTTCCGCTCGCGCTGGCGGCAGCGGTCGACCCCGGCTGGACGATGCTGATCTGGACGCTGGCGCTGTTTGTGGTCGTCGAGCCGCTGCTCGGCCACGTCATCGAACCGATGGTTTACGGGCGCAGCACGGGTCTGTCCCCCGTGGCCGTGGTGGTCTCCGCCGCGTTCTGGACCGCCCTGTGGGGCCCCATCGGGTTGGTGCTGGCGACCCCGCTGACGGTCTGTCTCGTCGTCATCGGACGGCATGTGGAGCGCCTGGAGTTCCTCGACGTCATGTTCGGCGATCGTCCGGCGTTGTCCCCTCCCGAGATATTCTACCAGCGCATGCTCGCAAACGATCCGACGGAAGCGGCCGAGAAGGCCGAGGAGTATCTCAAGGAGCGCTCGTTGATTGCCTATTGCGACGAGGTTGCGGTGAAGGGGCTGCAGTTGGCCCAGGCGGACGCCGAACGAGGCGCGCTCGCCTACGACCGTCTTGCGACCATCCGCGACGCGGTGACCGAGTTGACCGTCGATCTCTCCGACCAGAATGACGCGCCGGCGGCGACAGGCGAGAGGACCACCGATCCAGAGGCGGCTTCAGCCATCGACGATTCGGCGAGCAACGGGGCCGTCGACACGTTGCCGGTGCTCAGCAAGGAGAGTCTCGCAGATGGGTGGCGAAGCGAACAGCCGCTGCTGTGCGTGGCTGGTCGAACCCCGATCGATGAAGCCGCTGCGGTGCTTCTCGCCCAACTGCTCTCGGCGCACGGATTGGGGACGAAGGTTTCGGGAGCGGAGGCGCTTTCGACGGCGAATGTCATCAAGCTCGAGCCGGCAGGAATTGCGATTGCTTGCCTGGTCTACCTCGGCCATTCCGGCGTTGCGCATATGCGCTACAGCGTCCGTCGTTTGAAGCGGCGGCTCCCCAGAGCCAGGGTGATGTTGGTCTGCTGCGCAGCGGATCTCGATGAGCAGGCCGTGAAGGCGCTGCAAGAGGCAACCAAGGCCGAGCTGGTCGCGGTCAGCATGGGCGAGGCCGTCAAGCTGTGCATCGACGCCGCGCAGGCCAGAACGTCTCCGCCGTTGCCGTCGGTCAAGCTGGATCCGACGACGAATGTTGCATGAGACTCGGTCGCGGCCGCTGCTCCACCGCCACCTGCAACTCTAAAAAGGCGCGGCCCCGGTCAGAGACGGCGTCTGACGGGGACCGCTGACGCGCGTGATCCGTGACGGGGGGCCGATCAAGCGCTCGGCCTGAGCGTAGGCGCGGGGCATGACGGCGGCATGACAGCCGCTGGCCTACACCGCCTTGCGGTAGACGATGAAGCCCGAACGTTCGGCGATCTTGTCGTAGAGCGCCTGTGCCGTGATGTTGGTCTCATGCGTCTGCCAGTAGACGCGGGGCGCGCCGGCCTGCCGGGCGGCGTGGTAGACGGCTTCGATCAGCGCGCGTCCGACGCCCTTGCCGCGGGCGGCTTCGCTCGTGA
Organism: Bradyrhizobium sp. SZCCHNR1002; assembly: GCF_032381435.1. Classification (NCBI taxonomy): domain Bacteria; kingdom Pseudomonadati; phylum Pseudomonadota; class Alphaproteobacteria; order Hyphomicrobiales; family Nitrobacteraceae; genus Bradyrhizobium; species Bradyrhizobium sp. SZCCHNR1002. Next base: position 89,013 of record NZ_JAUHIS010000006.1, on the reverse strand, counting down.
ACAGGTCGTTGAGGTAGCAGAGCGGCCCGATCGATGTGGTGGCGCGGTGAAACAGATAATGCGTCAGCCCGATCAGCTCGCCGCCGCTCTCGGCGACCAGGGCGTGCACCGGCTCAGCGGCATCGAAGAAGCGAGCCCAGGTGGTGGCGGTGATCTCGGCCGCCAGCGCGGTCGGTCCGGAGCGGCCGTAGAAGGCGTTGTAACCGTCCCACAACGGCAGCCAGCGATCATAGTCGTCGCGCGCGATCGCGCGAATGGTCGGGGCGTCGGTCATCAGGGCTTCACCGTCGGCTGGAGTCGGACGGGACCTCGATACGTGCCGCTCGATCCGAGATCAACCGGGGACCGTCTGCACCGGGACGGTGCTGGGCGGCCCGATCAGCCGGACATGCATCGTCCGCGCTTCTTCGGTGAGCGGCGACAGCGACAGCTCGCCGCGGCGCTCGATGATGATGAGCAGTGAAGCCGCCAGCAGGATCGCGAGTGCCAGGGTCACGGCAACAATTACGACCGTTGATTTCATCGCCATTTGCAGCGCGAGACAATCATCGCCTGTTGTCGCGAAAACCGCGAAGGGTTGTCAAAATGGCTTCCTGGCTAAGCGGGCATCGAGATGACGGCCTGGATCGACAGCACAACGATGCTGACGCTCACACCCAATGAGAGCGTGCTGGCTGCAATCGTGGCCGCGACCACAGTGGTCAGGTCGGCAGAAAGGGTGAGCGTGACGTGGTCGTGAAAGCCGCTGACGGTCGCTGTGACCGGCCCTTCACTGTGTTCGGATGTCCCGGGCGACCCAGGGCCACGGACCCAACTGAACTTCGGAACGGAAGCACCACGCCACCGGGACATGAAGTCGAATCCCTTACCCATACATCCGCGAGCGAATCACTCGCAGAGGTAAATTCTAAGGTAACGCTGGGCAGGATTGGGGCGGCAACTGGCCAAAAATGGCAAAAAGATGGCGTTACCGGTATCTGTTCCCGCCCGCGCGTGTATTTTTCCCGCGGTTCTACGGGCGGTCGGTAGTCTTACGGTGCACCGTCAATCGTAGTCGGCGGCAATGCCCGCTGAATCGATCATGGCCGGCTGCCAGTCCATCGCCACGAAACCGGGCGCATGCTCGACCCGGCGCAGCCAGTTGCGGATCTTCGGGAAGGTCGAGAGATCGAAGTCGCAACGGTCGGCGACATGGGTGTAGCCGTAGAGCGCGATGTCGGCGACGGTCAGCTGCTTCGCTGCAAAGTAGTCGTTGCTCTTGAGATGATTCTCCATCACCTGCAGCGCCGCGTAGCCGCGCTCCATCCAGTCCTCCAGCGCGTGGGTCTGCAGGTCACGCCCGCCCTTGACGAGCAGCAGCCAGAAATAGGCGGCGCCGATGTTCGGCTCCAGCGCGTGCTGCTCGAAGAACATCCATTGCAGCGCCTCGGCGCGCTCGATGCGTGATTCCGGCACCAGCGGCGTGCCGCCGGCGACATACCACAGGATCGCGTTGGACTCGGCGATGTAGCGGTCCTCGCCGACCTCGAGCAGCGGCACCTGGCCGCTCGGGTTCTTGGCGAGGAAGTCCGGCGTGCGGCTCTCGCCGCGGAGAATGTCGATCTCGATCGCCTGATAGGGCGCGTTCAGGAGCGCCAGCGCAAGGCGGACCTTGTAGCTATTGCCCGATCGCTGCATCGAATAGAGCTTGTACATCCGGCCGTATCGAGTTCGAGGAATCGTCGCGTTGGAGAATCACGCATCTGGACGCCAGATCGTCCCGCAATGCGGCCAGACAATGATGCCGATGGGCGCGGGCTGCAAGAGCCGAGGGATGGAAAAAGTCGAAAACAGCTACTGCACCGCACTCGCGAACAACAACTTTCCAACAGCTTCAAATAATCGAGATCACGCTTGTGCGATGCGCGCGTGTCCGTCGATCTCGGAGGCGCGATCGGCCAGCGCGCGGCGCAGAGTCAGCGCAAACAGACCCATCAGCACGATCAGACCGAGCGGTATCGTCGTCAGCCCGGCGACGCTGCGCGACAGCAGCGGCACGATCCACGCAGCGGCGAGCACGCTGAGCTCATAGTCGCGAAAGCCGTCGGCGAGGCCATGGCGAACGAAGAAGATGATCGCGACGGCCAGCACGACGAGGTCATAGTCGAGAACGTAAGGCGTTGCCAGCAGGCTCGCGCTGGCGAGCGCCGAGGCCTTCAGATCGAACGCCGCCTCGCTCTGCCACAGCCATGCAAGGCCGCCCGCGAGCGACAATGCGAGCAAGGTCTGCAGCGCATAGGCGGTGCGGACATCGGCTCCCCAGTGACGTGCCGCCGAGAACACGGACTGTATTTTCTCCCAGCCGGTGCCGCCTTGCTCGAGCACCACGGTCTGGGTGAAGGTCATCGACTGGAAGAAGGCATGCCAGACGTCGGTGCCCAGCACGGCGAAGCTGATCGCGATCAGCGCGGCCACCGTGACACCTGCTGCAGCGATCGTCGGCCAGCGCCCGCTTGCGAGCAGGGCGATCGGGATGAGCACGCCGAATTGCGGCTTGTAGGCCAGAAGCCCGATCAGCACGCCTGCGATCCACGGCCGGCCGCGCTCCATCATCAGCAACGCGCCGCCGAGCAGCGCGGCCGTGAAGAACGCGTTCTGGCCATGACCGATGTTGACGAACACCGCGGGGAAGGCGGCGGCGACCAGCAACGTCTCCGACCGCGGCAGGATCGCGCGCATGACAGCGAGATAGGCGAGCAGGCTCGACACCACCCACAGCGCCAGCCCCCCGGCATAGGGCAGCAAAGCCGTGACGGCGGCGATTGCGAAGAAGAATGGGGGATAGTGCCAGCCGAAGAACGGCACGTCGCGGCCGTCGAACACGGCCTTCTCCATCGCATGCTGCAACGGTGGGTCGTAGGCGTCGGCGGCCTTGCCGTGAAGGGTCAATACCCCTGCCGCATAGACATTGGAGAAATCGGTGCCGATCGGCTTGCCGTTGCGATCGATCAGGCCGTCGGAGAGCGCGATCCAGCCCGCGACCGCGGCGGCCGCGAACGCGAGCAGAAGCCAGCTGTAGGATCTGATCCGCGCGGCCGTCAGCCAGTTGCCGGATCGCAGGGCGCTCCCGATAGTGGTCATTTCGGCCTGAAAATTGGGACAATCGTTGGTCCACGCTAGCCGGGTCGCTTTAACGTTCCCTAAACTCTTGGGAGCCATGTGCCCAAGCTTCTTGCGATGCGGGCTTTCGGGCCGTAAAAGCAGGCGTTTCCCTGACATGACTGGTCGTGGCCCCGAGGGGGTGATCCACGACGCCTGCATAGGAGCTGATGATGTCCTTTCTCGCCGCTGCGCTCGACCGTGTGAAGCCGTCCGCGACCATCGCGGTCACGGATAAAGCGCGTGTCCTCAAAGCGGCGGGCCGCAACGTCATCGGCCTCGGCGCCGGCGAGCCGGATTTCGACACGCCCGACAACATCAAGCAGGCCGCGATCAAGGCGATCCAGGACGGCAAGACCAAGTATACCGCGGTCGATGGCATCCCCGAGCTGAAGGAAGCCATCATCGGCAAGTTCCAGCGCGAGAACGGCCTCACCTACAAGCCGAACCAGGTGATCGTCGGCGTCGGCGGCAAGCAGGTGCTGTACAATGCGCTGATGGCGACCATCAATCCGGGCGACCAGGTGATCATCCCGGCGCCGTATTGGGTCAGCTATCCGGAGATGGTGGCGCTCGCCGGCGGCGAGCCGGTGCCGGTGGTCTGCACCGCCGCCCACGGCTTCAAGCTGCAGCCGGAGGCGCTGGAGAAGGCGATCACGCCGAAGACCAAGTGGCTGATCCTGTGCTCGCCGTCGAACCCGACCGGCGCGGCCTACACCAAGGCCGAGCTGAAGGCGCTCACCGAGGTGCTGGTCAAGCATCCGCATGTCTGGATCATGACCGACGACATGTATGAGCACCTGGTCTATGACGACTTCGTGTTCACCACGCCGGCCCAGGTCGAGCCCTCGCTGTACGACCGCACGCTGACCGTGAACGGCGTCTCCAAGGCCTATTGCATGACCGGCTGGCGCATCGGCTATGCCGGCGGTCCGGCGCAACTGATCAAGGCGATGGCGACCATCCAGTCGCAGTCGACCTCGAACCCGTGCTCGATCGCGCAATGGGCGGCGGTGGAGGCTCTCAACGGCCCTCAGAGCTTCATCCCGGCCAACAACAAGGTGTTCAAGGAGCGCCGCGATCTCGTGGTCTCGATGCTGAACCAGGCTAACGGCATCGAGTGCCCGCGGCCGGAAGGCGCGTTCTACGTCTATCCGTCCTGCGCCGGCACGATCGGCAAGACCGCGCCGTCGGGCAAGGTGATCGACAATGATGAGGCCTTCGTCACCGAGCTCCTGGAGACCGAGGGCGTCGCGGTGGTGCATGGCTCGGCGTTCGGCCTCGGCCCGGCGTTCCGCATCTCCTATGCGACCAAGACCTCGGATCTCGAGGACGCCTGCAAGCGTATCCAGCGCTTCTGCGGCAATCTGAGGTAATCGGGCAACAGCGACCTTCGAATCTCCAAAGGTCAAGTTCCGCACAGAAAGGCGCCATGTTTTGAACATGGCGCCTTTCTTTTGTCCGGGCTCGAGTCCGGTGGCGTAGGGTTGAGTTTGATGCGGCTGCTTGTGCTGTCGATCGTGGCGATGGTGATGATGGTGCCGCTCGCGCAGGCCCATCAGGGCCGGCCGATGCGTGCGGGGGTTCTGGAGTGCGAGGGCCGACGGACGACCGGCAAGCTGGTGATGTCGCAGGCCCGTCTGCGCTGCGTGTTTCGCAGCCAGGGCCGCCAGCCGGAGCGCTATGTCGCCAAGGTCCGCCGCTACGGTCTCGATCTCGGACTGACGGATCAGACCCGGATGGCGTGGGCAGTCTACGCTCCCGTCAATGATTTCGGCCGCAGCGAGCTGCGCGGGCGCTATGGCGGGTTGTCGGCCAACGCCGCCGCGCTGGTGGGCTTCGGCGGCAGCTTCCTGGTCCGCGACACCGATCGCGCCACCCAGTTGCAGCCGATCAGCCTGCAGGGGCAGACCGGCATGAACCTCGCGGCGGGAATCACCGAGGTCGAGCTGGTGCCGCTGCTGCCGGTGCATCCAAGCCCGAGCCGATCGTCGTCCTACTTCTCACGCTATTATCGCTGAGCACGACGAGAATGCCTCGCAGCAGCGCGGCATCGGGCGAGAGCTGACGTTGTTCAGCCAGATGAACGGCGCGCCGCTTCTGGCACGGCTGTAAGCCTTGTGGCATAGATGTGATGGCTCGTGATCATCGGTTCGATTCACCGAGCGTCGCATCACATGTTCATTTCAGCCGGAGTTTATTCATGCGCTCGACCATCCTCGCCGGGCTCACTGCTGCAGGCCTCTGCATCGCCGGCGCTGCCCAGGCGCAAGATCGCGTGCGGATCGGCGTCCTCGAATGCCGCGGCGGCGCCAGCGTCGGCTTCATCGTCGGCTCGGTGACCCATCTCGGCTGCGTGCTGCGCGCCGACGGCCTCCCCGAGGACCGCTACGTCGCGACCATCCGCAAGGTCGGCCTCGACCTCGGCATCACCCAGGAATCGCTGCTCGCCTGGGTGGTCTATGCGCCGGTCGCGCGGCTCGGGCCGGGCGATCTTTCCGGCGATTATGCCGGTGCGCAGGGCTCGGCCGCGGTCGGTGTCGGCCTTGGCGGCAACGTGCTGGTCGGCGGCTCCGCCAACTCGATCGCGTTGCAGCCGCTCAGCGTGCAGGGCCAGGTCGGTCTGTCCGTCTCGGCCGGGCTGCAAAGCCTCGAATTGCGCCCGGGCCGTTGATCCTCCCTTTGCCGTGAACAGCCGCCTTCCCGCAATCGTGCGGGAAGGTGGCGTGCCTGCCGCACTGCAGCGACGTTTTTCGCGAGCGTCCTGCTTGCCAAAGCGGCAGACGAGGCAGAGCATTCGGCTTTGCCGACCCAATCAAGGGCCGAGCTCCACAATGAGGAGGCGGCGAAATGGGACACGACCTGAGAAGTCCCCGAGGTCCACGGTGCATCGCGCTGGTGGGCCCTTTCCAAAGCGGTAAAACCACTCTGTTGGAGGCGATCCTGGCGCGAACCGGCGCGATCCCGCGCACCGGCAGCGTCGACGCCGGCACCTCCGTCGGCGATGCCAGCCCGGAGGCGCGCCATCACAAGATGAGCGTCGCGATGACGGCGGCGACCACGACCTTCATGGGCGACAGCTACACCTTCCTCGACTGTCCCGGCTCGATCGAGTTCATCCACGACATGCGCGCCGCGCTGCCGGCGGTGGACGCTGCGATCGTGGTCTGCGAGGCGGATGAGAAGAAGCTGCCGCAGCTGCAGCTCATCCTGCGCGAGCTCGAGGAGCTGCGCATTCCGCGCTTCCTGTTTCTCAACAAGATCGATCGCGCCAATGCGCGCATCCGCGAGACGCTGGCGACCTTGCAGCCGGCCTCGCGCGTGCCGCTGGTGCTCCGCCAGATCCCGATCTGGAAAGGCGAGCTCATCGAGGGCTTCGTCGATCTCGCTCTGGAGCGCGCCTTCATCTATCGCGAGCACAAGGCCTCCGAGGTCGTCGCGCTCGAAGGCGGCGATCTCGACCGCGAGAAGGAGGCGCGCTTCTCGATGCTGGAGAAGCTCGCCGATCACGACGATTCGCTGATGGAGCAGTTGCTCGAGGATATCCCGCCGCCGCGCGATGCCGTGTTCGACGACCTCGCGCGCGAATTGCGTGAGGGCCTGATCTGCCCGGTGCTGCTCGGCTCGGCGCTGCGCGAGAACGGCGTGCTCCGGCTGATGAAGGCGCTGCGCCACGAGGCGCCCGGCATCGCCGAGACCGCCAGGCGGCTCGGCGTCAAGGACACCAAGGAGGCGCTCGGCTACGTCTTCAAGACGCTGCATCTGCAGCATGGCGGCAAGCTGTCGCTGACGCGGCTGCTGGCGGGCCATCTCGACGATGGTGCGACCTTGCATGCCGCCTCGGGCGAGGCGGCGCGCGTCTCCGGCATTCTCGCTGCGACCGGCGTCTATGACAGCAAGCGCGCGGGCGCGGAGGCCGGCGACACGGTCGCGCTCGGCAAGCTCGAGACCGTCAAGACCGGCGACACGATTGCGACCGGCAAGACGGCGCCAAAGGCGCTCGCGAAGCTCGATCCGTGTCCGCCGGTGCTGGCGATCTCGATCGCCGCCGTCGACCGCAAGGACGACGTCAAGCTCGGCCAGGCCCTGCTGCGGCTCAACGAGGAGGACCCCTCGCTGACGATGGTGCAGAACCAGCGCACGCATGACACGGTACTGTGGGGACAGGGCGAGATGCATCTGCGCGTCGCGCTCGAGCGGCTGCGGGACCGCTTCGGCGTCAACGTCAAATCGCATGCGCCCGCGATCGGCTATCAGGAGACCATCCGCAAGCCGATCACCCAGCGCGGCCGGCACAAGAAGCAGTCCGGCGGCCACGGCCAGTTTGGCGACGTCGTGCTCGACATCAAGCCGCTGCCGCGCGGCGAGGGCTTCCAGTTCGCCGAGAAGGTGGTCGGCGGCGCGGTGCCGCGCAACTACATCCCGGCGGTCGAGGAGGGCGTCGTCGACGCGCTGGTGCGCGGCCCGCTCGGCTTCCCGGTGATCGATGTCGCGGTGACGCTCACCGACGGCTCCTATCACAGCGTCGATTCGTCCGACCTCGCGTTCCGGACGGCGGCGCGGGCCGGCGTCAGCGAGGCGCTGCCGCAATGCCAGCCGGTGCTGCTGGAGCCGATCCACACGGTCGAGATCGTCTGTCCGACCGAAGCGACCGCCAGGATCAACGCGATCCTGTCGGCTCGGCGCGGCCAGATCCTGTCGTTCGACACCCGCGACGGCTGGCCGGGATGGGACTGCGTCCGTGCCATGATGCCGGAGGCCGAGATCGGCGAGTTGATCGTCGAACTGCGCTCGGCCACCGCCGGTGCCGGCAGCTTCACCCGCCAGTTCGACCACATGGCCGAGGTGACGGGCCGCGCCGCCGACCACATCATCGCTTCGCATCGCGACGCGGCATAGTCCCAAGCCTTGCAGCGTGGCCGGGCGCCCGTAAACCCGGCCACGGCTTCAGCGACCCCGCCGATATGGTCCGGCAAGTATCGGCGGCCCGCGTCGCCTCGCGTTGCGACGCAATGTGCACTTGTGCACCAACCGAGTTCCCAGCATGGTGTTATGATAACGCCATCCGATCACCGGACCTGATATGCCGTCATTGGCCGAACAATCGTGATCGGCTGCCGCCCAGGCCCCGTCGGTCACTTCGAGCCGGACGGGACGACGGCGCGGGCCCGAGAGTTCATCAGTTCCCAGCTCAGCCTCACGTGATTCAGAAGTTCTCGTCCGCTCCGTTCTATCTGCGCGCCGCCCAGGCGACGGAAAGGTTCCGCCGCCAAGTCCTGCTGGGCTACGCGATCGCCGTCGGCGCGGCGATCGCGGCCTTCGCGCTACGCCTTGCCCTGGTCGATACGCTGCCGGACGGCTTTCCCTATCTGACCTTCTTCCCGGCCGTCATCCTCACGACCTTCTTCTGCGGTGTCGGGCCCGGCACCGTGTGTGCCGCGTTGTGCGGGACACTGGCGTGGTACTTCTTCATGCCGGCGTCGGGCTATCAGAACGCGTTCGCGATCGGCTTCTACGCGATCATCGTCGCGGTCGACATCACGCTGATCCATTTGATGCATGAGGCCGCGCGGCATCTGCGCCAGGAGCGCGCCGTCTCCGAGCGGCTCTACGAAAATCAGCGCGTGCTGTTCCAGGAGCTGCAGCACCGCGTCGCCAACAACATCCAGTTCATCGCCGGATTGCTGATGATGCAGAAGCGGCAGGCGCTGGCTGATCCCTCGCGCGCCACTGCGATTCTCAGCGAGGCGCAGACGCGGCTCGAGACGATCTCGCGCGTTCATCGCATGCTGCATGATCCCGGCCGGATGGATCTCGACATCGGTCCCTATCTGCAGACCATCTGCAACGACGTGCTGGAGTCGAGTGGCGCGCGCCAGGTCGCCTGCGTGGTGGATTTCGCGCCGGCGCAGCTCGATCTGACCCGCCTGACTGCGCTGTCGCTGCTGGTCGTCGAACTCGTCACCAATGCGCTCAAGCATGCCTTCGGGCCGGACGAGGCCGGCACCATCACGGTCAGTCTGAGGCCGCTCGACGAGGCGCGCTATGCGCTGACGATCGCGGATGACGGCAAGGGCCTCGCCCCCGGCGCCGACCCCAGCAAAGGTAACAGCTTGGGCTTGCGGATCTGCGAGGGCCTTGCTGCACAGCTGCACGGCAAGCTCACCACCAGCAGCGGCCGTGGCACGACGGTTCGGCTCGATTTTCCCAAACAGGTTCCGGCCTGACGCCTAGAGCACGATGCGACTAGGTTCTGTACTCATAAATGGATTCCGTTAGCTGACGGACGGTGATTCACTCCCCTTAGGTGATTTGGGGGGGTGAAATGGCGCGGTTTGACCTGAGCGATCGAGAATGGGCTTTGATCAAGCCCTTGCTGCCGAATAAGCCGCGCGGTGTCGGTCGGGTCGACGACCGGCGGGTTCTCAACGGCATCTTCTATGTGCTGCGGACAGGCTCGCCCTGGCGAGATCTTCCGGAACGCTATGGCCCTTACACGACGGTCTATAACCGCTTTAACCGCTGGGCCAAGGCAGGCGTTTGGGTCCAGATCTTCGAGGTGTTGGCAGCTCGCTCGCCGCAGTCGATGGCGCTGATCGACAGTTCTATCGTCCGCGCCCATCAGCACGCCGCTGGGGGTAAAAAGGGGGCGAGGATCACGCCATTGGCCGTTCTCGTGGAGGACTGAGCACCAAGATCAATGCGGTCGTCGACGAGAACGGACTGCCGGTCCGGCTGATGCTAACCCCGGGGCAGGCCCACGATCTGCGTGCTGCGCCATTTCTGCTCCAAGGGCTCAAATGCCGTGATGTTGTGGCCGACCGTGGTTACGACGCCGATGCCCTCCTGCACATGATCAGAGCCCACGGAGCTAGGGCTCATATTCCCTCCACCAGCCAGCGAGTGGTCCAACGCTCCGTCAGCCGCCGCATCTATCGCAAGCGAAATCTGGTTGAGCGCTTCTTCTGCAAGCTCAAGCATTTCAGGCGCATCGCGACCCGTTTCGACAAGCTCGCTCGCAACTTTCTCGCGGCAGTCGCACTCGGCTCAACCCGCCTCTGGGCCAGGGCTTATGAGTCCACGCCCTAGATCATGATGCGATTCCACGGAATCGCATCATGATCCTATCCCTTTGTTTGAGCATGATCTTTTCGGAAAACCGGTTTCCACTTTTCCGGATCATGCTCTCGGTGGAAACGCATCATGCTCTCATCGCCAAGGCGCTGATAGGGACGACGGAAGGCACCGCGAATTCAGTCTCACCCTCCCCTGGAGGGGGAGGGTCGATCGCACGCGAAGCGGGCGAGCGGGGTGGGGTGATCTCTCCGCGAAACCGGCGCAAGAGGAGAGATCACCCCACCCCGGCTCACATTACGCTGTGCTCCATGTGAGCCGACCCTCCCCCTCCAGGGGAGGGTGAGAGCGGGGCCGACCTCGAAGCTGCGCGCTTGGCGATCGGAAAGGTGCGTCATGCGGCCTTGATGCTCCAACTCAATCCGCGCCGCAGGCAGCCCTGGCGGCCGCGCCCGTAGCCCTTGCCATTGCCTCCAGATGATGTATTTTACATCATTGTCTTTGTTTCAGACATCACTTATGGTGTGTACCACGTGAGGCCATCGTGATCACGTCGTTCCAGATGCGGGCCGCGCGTGCGCTGCTCGGGATAGATCAGAAAACCTTGGCCGAGCTGGCCGGCGTATCGCTGCCGACGATCCAGCGGATGGAAGCCTCCACCGGCAACGTCCGCGGCGTCGTGGATTCGCTGACCAAGGTCGTCGATGCGCTCAATCGTGCGGGCGTGGATCTGATCGGTGAGCATGCCCGCAGCGAGGATGGCGGGCGCGGTGTTCGCCTGAAGGACCCCGGGCCGCCCAACCGCGTGGGCCGTCAAACTGACATTGCGCGCGATGGCGCGAGCTAGCTTCATCGCGCGGCACGGAGGCCGTTGAGCGCTCCGTGTGAGACGCATCGTCGGTGCATGGCGCTCGGACGATGCGACGGGAGCGTGATGGGCATGAGCATCGCAAACGAGCACGGCGCGCAGCGGCGGGTCGGACATCATGAGCCGACCTTTGCCGAGCTGTATTCCCCAAAACTTCTCACGGTGCTGCGTGAGGGCTATGGCCTCGCCGATTTCCGCGCCGATGCGCTCGCGGGCCTGACGGTCGCGATCGTCGCGCTGCCGCTGTCGATGGCGATCGCGATCGCCTCCGGCGTCTCGCCAGGCCGCGGCCTCTACACCGCCGTGATCGGCGGCTTCCTGATCTCGCTGCTCGGCGGCAGCCGCTTCCAGATCGGCGGCCCCGCCGGTGCCTTCATCGTGCTGGTCGCCGCGACCGTCGACCGGCAGGGTCTCGATGGCCTGCTGCTCGCAACAATGATGTCCGGCGTGATGCTGGTGATCGCCGGCTATCTGCGGCTCGGCACCTACATCAAGTTCATTCCCTATCCGGTCACGGTCGGCTTCACCGCCGGCATCGCCGTGATCATCTTCGCCAGCCAGCTGAAGGACCTGTTCGGCATTACGCTTACGGCCAAGGAGCCGGGCGAGCTGATTCCCAAGCTCACGGCGCTCGCGCATGGCGCGCCGACGGCAAACATGGCGGCGGTCGTGCTGGCCGCGCTGTCGATCGCGATCATCGTCGGGCTCAAGCGTCTGCGGCCGACATGGCCCGGAATTCTCATCGCGGTCGTGGTCGCGGCGGTCTTCACCTATGCGCTGCAGCTGCCGGTCGAAACCATCGGCACCAAATTCGGCGGCATTCCGCGCGAGCTGCCCGCGCCGACGCTGCCGGCGATGTCGCTCGCCAAGATCCAGGCGGTGTTTCCCGATGCGATCGCCTTCGCTCTGCTCGGTGCGATCGAATCGCTGCTCTCGGCCGTCGTCGCCGACGGCATGACCGGCCGCCGCCATCGCTCGAACTGCGAGCTGGTCGCGCAGGGCTTTGCCAATGTCGGCTCGGCGCTGTTCGGCGGCATCTGCGTCACCGGCACCATCGCGCGCACCGCGACCAACGTCCGCGCCGGCGCACGCGGCCCGGTGTCGGGCATGCTGCATTCGCTGTTCCTGCTGGTGTTCATGCTGATCGCGGCCCCCTTGGCGAGCTACATCCCGCTGTCGGCACTGGCCGCGGTGCTCGTGGTCGTCGCCTGGAACATGGCCGAGAAGCACGAGTTCGCGACCCTGGTCCGCTCGTCCTGGGGCGATGCCACGGTGCTGCTCGCGACCTTCGGGCTCACGATCTTCCGCGATCTCACCGAGGGCATCCTGGTCGGCTTCGCGCTCGGCGCGGTGCTCTTCATCAACCGGATGGCGCAGATGACCGGCGTCGAGGATGGCTCGCCGCTGGTCGCCGAGGATCGGGCGGACTTCGAGGATGGCGCGCGCGTGCCGTACAATCCCAAGCTCAGCGCCGACAAGGATGTGCTGGTCTATCGCATCACCGGCGCGTTCTTCTTCGGCGCCGCCTCGACGGTCGGGACCGTGCTCGACTCCATCGCCGACCGCCGCAAGGCCTTCGTGGTCGATTTCGCAGCCGTGCCGTTCCTGGATTCGACCGCCGCCAACGCGATGAGCCGCGTCGCCGCCAAGGCCAAGCGCCAGGGCATCCGGCTGTTCATCACCGGCGCCTCGCCGACGGTGCGCCGGGCGCTGTTGACCCACGGCGTGCGGCCGCCGCTGGTACGCTATCGCGAGACCATCGAGCGCGCCGTGGCCGACATCAAGGGCAAGGACGCGCCGCGGGAGGAGATCGCCGACGGGCTAGCGGCGAGCTGAGGCTTGACCTGGGCCGCCACGGCAGGCTGCGCGTGACGTCTGCCGCGCTCGTCCCCGAGGGGCCACCTCCAGGCTCCGAGCATTGACTCCGGCCGGAGCTTGTCCGATGTCACGGCCATGACCCTCGCCGCCAAACCTCGCGCCGCGTGCCTGATCGGCTGGCCTGCCGCGCATTCGCGCTCGCCCTTGATCCATCATCATTGGCTGCACCAGCTCGGGATCGCCGGCGGCTACACCATCGAAGCCGTGCCGCCGGAGGAGCTGGCGGACTTCGTCACCCATCTCGACCGGCGGGGCTTCGTCGGCGCCAACGTCACCATCCCGCACAAGGAACGTGTGCTGGAGCTGTCCGAGCCGGACGCGCGCGCCCGCGCCGTCGGCGCTGCCAACACGCTGTGGTACGAGCACGGCATCCTGCGCGCGACCAACACCGACGTCGAAGGTTTCATCGGCAATCTCGATGCTGCCGCCCCCGGCTGGGACCGCACCGACGAGGCGCTGGTCCTCGGCTCCGGCGGCTCGGCCCGGGCCGTCGTCTTCGGCCTGCTCGAACGCGGCATCGGCCGCGTTCACGTCATCAACCGCACTGCCGAGCGCGCCCAGGCGCTGGCCGATCAGTTCGGCAGCCGTGTCGCCGCCGAAGGCTGGGACCGCGTCGGTGCGCTGCTGCCGCGCGCTGGGCTGTTCGTCAACACGACCTCGCTCGGCATGCACGGCCAGCCGCCGCTCGCGCTCGACGTCGCGCTGCTGTCGCCGCATGCCGTGGTGGCCGACATCGTCTACGTCCCGCTGGAGACGCAACTGCTCGCGACCGCGCGGGCGAGGGGGCTCCGCACCGCGGACGGGCTCGGCATGCTCTTGCATCAGGCGGTGCGCGGTTTCGAATTGTGGTTCGGCCGCCGCCCGCAGGTGACGCCGGAATTGCGCGCGCTGGTCGAGGCTGATCTCCGCAAGAGATAGCGGATGATGCGCCGTCCACGGTGGGCCCGCGATGCAATATCGCCGCAATGCCACAGTCGATTTGATCCGTTGGGCAAGCTACAACGACGCCCGGATCTGAGGACTGAGGATGATACGATCGGCTATTGGTATTTTGGTCTTCTTGTTGCTCTGCGTGGCGCCTTGCACCGCCGCCCCGCGCGTCGCGCTGGTGGTCGGCAATTCGGACTACCAAAACGTCGGCAAGCTCGCCAATCCAGCCAATGATGCGCGCCTGGTCGCCGAGACGCTTCAACGTCTGGGCTTCACGCTGGTTGGTGGAGCGGCGCAGCTCGATCTCGACAAGCCGCGCTTCGACCAGGCGATCCAGGCCTACAGCAGGCAGCTCCTGGGCGCCGAGGTCGCGGTGTTCTACTACGCCGGTCACGGCATTCAGGTGCGCGGGACCAACTATCTGGTTCCCACCAGCGCCAATCCTGCCCGCGAAGCCGATGTCGATTTCATGATGGTCGATGTCGGGCTCGTCCTGCGGCAGATGGAAGCCGCCGGCACCAAGCTCAACATCGTGATCCTCGATGCCTGCCGCAACAATCCGTTCGGCGGACGTGGGCTGCGATCGAGCGATGGCGGCCTCGCGCAGATCCGCGCGCCCGAGGGGACGATTCTCTCCTATGCGACGCAGCCCGGCAATGTCGCGCTGGACGGCGATGACGGGCACAGCCCGTACACGCGCGCCCTGGTCGATGCCGTGCAGCGGCCGGGGCTGGACGTGCTGCAGGCGTTCAATCAGGTCGGCCTGACGGTGAAGAAGGCGACGGCCAGCGCGCAGCAGCCCTGGGTCGCCTCGTCGCCGATCGACGGCACGTTCTACTTCGCAGGACCAGCCGCCGGGCAGGCGACTGCGCCTGTCGCCGCAGCCGCGACCCCTCCACCGGTCCCGGCTCCCGCATTGGCCAGTGCGCCGCGTTCGGCCGAGTTCGTCTTTCCCGACTCCGACCAGCGCTTGCTGTCGGCCGCCGACCTGCAAGGACGGACGAAGGAGGAGCTGCGCATCGCCCGCAACGAGATCTTCGCGCGCCGCGGACGCCATTTTTCGTCACCCGAGCTCACGGCCTACTTCAGCAAATTCGCCTGGTACATGCCGCGGACATGGGACCCCGTGCTGAACCCGGTCGAGGCGGCCAATGTCGAGATTCTCGATCGCGCCGAAAATGGCGGGACGCAGCCGAGCGGTTTTCTGTTTGCCGACTCCGACCGCCGCCTGCTGACACCAGGCGAGCTGGCGCGGCTCTCCAAGGCGGAGCTGCGGCTGGCCAAGAACGAGATCTTTGCCCGGCGCGGACGGTTCTTCGACGCGCCGGATCTCAAGGCGTATTTCGGCCGCTTCGCCTGGTACGCGCCATCGACCTGGAATCCGATTTTAAACGGTGTCGAAGAGGCCAACGTCAAATTGATCGATCAGATGAGCAAGCGGCCGTGATCGGTCGTACCGCCTGCTGGCTCGCGCCGGTCTGCGTCGGCCTGCCATTGCTGACGGCCTCGGTTGTGCGCGCGGAGACGGCTGCCGATCTGCTCGACCGCCTCGTGCAGGCCTATCCGCAGGCGCTGGCCGGCCATGATGGCGACGCCATCATCTGGCGCGACGGCACGCGCATGCCCGCCGGCCAGCTCGATCCGCAGCGGTCCTTCGACGACAGGCTGCGCAATGCCACCATTCTCGATCAGCTCAGCCAGCCCTATCCGCGCGGCCAGCCATCCACACCGGCCGTCAACGCCGACCCCGGTCGCTTCAGGAACGAGGCGTTCTTCAAGAAGATGTACGGCGACTGCACCGCAGGCGGTGTGAGTCGAAGCCTGGTCACGATCACCTGGCTGCCGAAGAGCTGGGGCAAGACCGTCAGCGTCACCCGCGTCAACGGCGTGGCGGAACGGCTGAAGCAGATCTCCGCCGAGATCGATGAGCTCGACCCCAAGATCAGGCGTGCCGCCTTTCCGATCGCCGGTGTTCTGTCCTGCCGTCCCGTGGCCGACACCGGCCGGATGAGCATGCATGGCTATGCCGCGGCGATCGACCTGAACCTGGACTATTCCGACTATTGGCTCTGGAGCGCAAAGAAGTCGTCACTCATTCCCTACAAGAATCGCTTTCCGCAGCAGATCGTCGACATCTTCGAGCGACACGGATTCATCTGGGGCGGCAGGTGGTATCATTACGATACGATGCATTTCGAGTATCGGCCGGAGCTGCTGCCGCCGCAGGCGCGTTGAGCCCTGGCCCGCGCCGTTGAATGGACGCGGGAGAGAGCACGCGTTCTCACAATGGCTTGAGAATGGAATAAGCAGCGCGAAGCGGCGTCTCAATCCACGTACGCTCGCCGGGCCGCTTGCGACCTGAATGAGAGCCCAAGCCTAGAGCCTCGGAGTTTCCCGCATGTCTTTCCGTCTCGCCCTGATCCGTCCCGCTGTTGCACTCGCCATGGTTGCGACCACCTCCATGCTCGCGATCGCTCAGCTCGCCCCGGTGCCAACACGGGTCCGCGGCGCCATCGAGAGTGTGGATGCCGATACGATGACGGTGAAGGCCCGCAGCGGCGAAATCTTCAAGCTGCGCATGGCCGGTGACCTGCGCGTGTCCGGTGTCGTCAAGG
Source organism: Bradyrhizobium sp. SZCCHNR1002 (assembly GCF_032381435.1). Lineage (NCBI taxonomy): Bacteria > Pseudomonadati > Pseudomonadota > Alphaproteobacteria > Hyphomicrobiales > Nitrobacteraceae > Bradyrhizobium > Bradyrhizobium sp. SZCCHNR1002. The sequence goes on along the minus strand of NZ_JAUHIS010000006.1, from coordinate 72,510 downwards.
CTGACCTCTCCGACATCAAGCCGGGATCGTTCATCGGAGCCACCACCGTGCCTGGCCCGGACGGCGCGCCGAAAGCGGTCGAGATCCACATCTTTCCCGAGGAGATGCGTGGCACCGGCGAAGGCTCGCGTCCGTGGGACCTGAAGCCGAACTCGAGCATGACCAACGCGACGGTGGCCGAAAGCTCGGTCTCGACCGATGGTCACACGCTGCTGGTCAAATACAAGGGCGGCGAGAAGCGGGTCGACATCACGCCGGAGACGCCGATCGTCACTTTTGTGCCAGGCGACAAGTCGGAGCTGAAGACGGGCGCCAAGGTGATCGCCACCGTCAAGCAGTTGCCTGACGGCGCGCTCGAAACAAGCCGCGTCAGTGTCGGCCGCGATGGGCTGACGCCGCCGATGTAGGAAGACGGTGCGCTCCCTCTCCCCGTTCTTCACGGGGAGAGGGTTGGGGTGAGGGGCAGCGGCGCGGGGGGGCAGTTTTTCTTGCTGCGAACTGATCTTCTGTTAGCTCGGCAATGATAGTCCATGCGCGCTCGATGCCTTCATCGACGCGAAGTCGCTGTGCCCGTCCGACGGACCACTATCTGAGCTTCTTCAGTGCCATGCCCCTCACCCGGATTGCTGCGCAATCCGATCTCTCTCCGCAAAGAGCGGGGAGAGGTTGCACCGTCCGCGCTGACGCCGCATCGGCTCCAACTAGGGCGTGGACTCATAAGCCCTGGCCCAGAGGCGGGTTGAGCCGAGTGCGACTGCCGCGAGAAAGTTGCGAGCGAGCTTGTCGAAACGGGTCGCGATGCGCCTGAAATGCTTGAGCTTGCAGAAGAAGCGCTCAACCAGATTTCGCTTGCGATAGATGCGGCGGCTGACGGAGCGTTGGACCACTCGCTGGCTGGTGGAGGGAATATGAGCCCTAGCTCCGTGGGCTCTGATCATGTGCAGGAGGGCATCGGCGTCGTAACCACGGTCGGCCACAACATCACGGCATTTGAGCCCTTGGAGCAGAAATGGCGCAGCACGCAGATCGTGGGCCTGCCCCGGGGTTAGCATCAGCCGGACCGGCAGTCCGTTCTCGTCGACGACCGCATTGATCTTGGTGCTCAGTCCTCCACGAGAACGGCCAATGGCGTGATCCTCGCCCCCTTTTTACCCCCAGCGGCGTGCTGATGGGCGCGGACGATAGAACTGTCGATCAGCGCCATCGACTGCGGCGAGCGAGCTGCCAACACCTCGAAGATCTGGACCCAAACGCCTGCCTTGGCCCAGCGGTTAAAGCGGTTATAGACCGTCGTGTAAGGGCCATAGCGTTCCGGAAGATCTCGCCAGGGCGAGCCTGTCCGCAGCACATAGAAGATGCCGTTGAGAACCCGCCGGTCGTCGACCCGACCGACACCGCGCGGCTTATTCGGCAGCAAGGGCTTGATCAAAGCCCATTCTCGATCGCTCAGGTCAAACCGCGCCATTTCACCCCCCCAAATCACCTAAGGGGAGTGAATCACCGTCCGTCAGCTAACGGAATCCATTTATGAGTACAGAACCTAATCCGCCAGCACCTTGCGATCGATCTCCGCCACCGTATTGACGCCGCACAGGCCCATCGTCGTCAGCAGCTCGTTGCGGATGATGTCGATGGCCTTGGCGACGCCGGCCTGGCCGCCGGCGCCGAGGCCATAGGCATAGGCGCGGCCGAGCATGCAGGATTTGGCGCCGAGGGCGAGCGCGCGCATCACGTCCTGGCCGGAGCGGATGCCGCCGTCGAACATGATCTCGATCTTGTCGCCGACGGCGTCCGCGATGCCGGGCAGCACGTGGATCGACGACGGCGCGCCGTCGAGCTGGCGGCCGCCATGGTTCGACACCACCAGCGCCTGCGCGCCCGTTTCAACAGCGAGCTTGGCGTCCTCGATGTCATGGATGCCCTTGATGATCAGCTTGCCCGGCCAGATCGAGCGGATCCAGTCGACGTCCTTCCAGTTCAGCGAGGTGTCGAACTGCGCGGCGGTCCACGCCGAGAGCTTGGTGAGATCCTCGGTGTTCTTCACGTGGCCGGCGATGTTGCCGAAGGTGCGGCGCTTGCCCTGCAGCACGCCCTGCACCCAGGCCGGCCTGATGGCGAAGTCGAACAGCTTGGACAGCGTCCATTCCGGCGGCACGCTCATGCCGTTCTTGATGTCCTGGTGACGCTGGCCGATCACCTGCAGGTCGACCGTCAGGCACAGCGCGGTGCACTTCGCCGCGATGGCGCGCTCGACCAGCGCCTTGATGAAGCCGCGGTCCTTCATGACGTAGAGCTGGAACCAGAACGGCTTCTCGACGCTGCCGGCGATGTCCTCGATCGAGCAGATCGACATCGTGCTCTGGGTGAAGGGGATGCCGGCCGCTTGCGCCGCGCGGCAGGCGTGGATCTCGCCGTCGCCGTGCTGCATGCCCAGAAGGCCGACCGGCGCCAGGATCAGCGGCATCGACGAGGGCTCGCCGAGGATGGTGGTCGACAGGTCGCGCTTGGAGACGTCGACCAGGATGCGCTGGCGGAATTTGATCTTCTGCAGATCCTCGCGGTTGGCGCGCAAGGTCTCCTCGGCATAGGAGCCGCGGTCGGCGTAATCGAAGAACGCCTTGGGCACGCGGCGCTTGTGCAAGAGGCGCAGGTCTTCAATGCAGGTGATGTGCTTCATCGCAGTGTTCGGCTCCCCACCGACGTCTCGTTTCTTGAGCTGGCAGATCTTGGGCTGGCACGTCCTCTAGCATCTTTGCTTCGGCTGCCAAATCCACACCTTGGAACGGCAGCCCACCCGCCGGAACGAAGCGCAGGGGCGCGATCGCGATACGGCTTGCCAGAAACCTGCATCCGGCTGGCCGGTGTTTCCGCGTTGCCACCATGCGGGGGGCGGCGCAGAGGCGTCCCGATCACCGGCGCCTGTTCCAGAAAAATTAGCCTTAACAGGAGGTTACCGGGGGAGAGGCAGTTTCCTGGTAATGATTCATCACATTTTTTGAAGCCAGGGCGGGTTTAACGGGACTATAACCCGCGGGCTGACCGGATGGGCCGTGCCGTGATTCGCGGGCCGCCGGTAACGAAATCCAGAAAGCCGTCGCTGGGGGTCAAATGAGCCGTAACTATTTCGGGACCGATGGGATTCGTGGCCGTGCCAACGGCCTGATCACGCCGGAACTCGCGCTCAAGGTGGGGCAGGCCGCAGGTCTTCTGTTCCAGCGGGGCGAGCACCGCCACCGGGTGGTGATCGGCAAGGACACGCGTCTCTCGGGCTACATGATCGAATACGCGATGGTCGCGGGCTTCACCTCGGTCGGCATGGACGTGCTGCTGGTCGGCCCGATGCCGACGCCGGCGGTGGCGATGCTGACCAAGTCGATGCGCGCCGATCTCGGCGTCATGATCTCGGCCTCGCACAACCTGTTCGAGGACAACGGCATCAAGCTGTTCGGGCCGCAGGGCTTCAAGCTGTCCGACGATGTCGAGAAGCAGATCGAGCAGCTGCTCGATGAGTCGCTCGACAAGAAGCTGGCGCAGAGCGCGAGCCTCGGCCGCGCCCGCCGCATCGACGGCGTGCACGACCGCTACATCGAATTTGCCAAGCGCACGCTGCCGCGCGATCTCTCGCTCGACGGCCTGCGCGTGGTGGTCGATTGCGCCAATGGCGCGGCCTACAAGGTCGTGCCCGAGGCGCTGTGGGAGCTCGGCGCCGACGTGATCTCGATCGGCGTGGAGCCGGACGGCTTCAACATCAACAAGGAGTGCGGCTCGACCTCGCCGGAAGCTCTTTGTCGGAAAGTTCGTGAGATGCGCGCCGACATCGGCATCGCGCTCGACGGCGACGCCGACCGCGTGATCCTGGTCGACGAGCGCGGCCACATCGTCGACGGCGACCAGCTGCTAGCGGTGATCGCGCAGAGCTGGAAGGAGGACGGCCGCCTGGCGCAGCCCGGCATCGTCGCGACCGTGATGTCCAATCTCGGACTGGAGCGCTTCCTGCAAGGGCAGGGGCTCGAGCTGGTGCGTACGCCGGTCGGCGACCGCTACGTGCTCGAGCGCATGCTGGCCGACGGCTACAATCTCGGCGGCGAGCAGTCCGGCCACATCATCCTGTCGGACTACGCGACGACCGGCGACGGCTTCGTCGCGGCGCTGCAGGTGCTGGCCACGGTGCAGAAGCTGCGCCGTCCGGTCTCCGAGGTCTGCCACAAGTTTGATCCGCTGCCGCAGATCCTGAAGAACGTACGCTATCGCAGCGGCAAGCCGCTCGATGCCGACGCGGTGAAGTCGGCGATCGATACCGGGCAGAAGCGTCTCAACGGCCATGGCCGCCTGCTCGTGCGCTCCTCCGGCACCGAGCCGGTCATCCGCGTGATGGGCGAGGGCGACGACCGCAATCTGGTCGAGGAGGTCGTCGACGAGATCGTCGCCGCCGTCGGCAACGCGGCTGCGGCGGCCGCGTAGTCTTTCGCATCTCTCAGCTTTCAAAGCCTGCCATCGTTGTTCGATGGCAGGCTTTTTTGTTGGTGATGTCGCCTCGCGCCGACGGACGTTCAAGAACGGGGGAGGATGCGAGCGCTCTGTCGGTTTGAGCTGATTAGTTAGCGTGTGTCGGACCAGGACGGCTTGGCTAATAGTTTGTTAGGATCTGTTGCGTGACCGTTAACGGTTCCCGCGCGCTCACGAAACATCAACCTTAATTATTAGGGTTAAGCGCTGCTTAAGCATTTGGTGCGATTGTACAGCCGTCAGTTGTGATGTGGGGCCCATTTCCGAACGCCTCACCGGCCAAAGGGACGAAGCCAATGCGTAGCGTTATGTCTTTGATCGCCGCCGGAGCGGCCTCTCTGTTTTCAACTCTGGCCTTTGCGGCCGACATGCCCATCATGCCTCCTCCGGTCTACGCGCCGCCCCCGGCGGCCGATTTCGGCGGCTGGTACCTGCGCGGCGACATCGGCTTCAGCAATCAGAAGGTCAAGGACGTTCATTACAGCCGCGAGTCGGCCTATACGCCGATGACCTCGTTCGAGCAGACCTCCGGATTCGACACCGCCGGCATCTACGGCGTCGGCGTCGGCTATCGCTTCAACAGCTGGTTCCGCGCCGACGTCACCGGCCAGTATCGCGGCAATTCGAACTTCAAGGGCACCGATCGCTTCAACGCGACGGCGGGCGGCGTGCCGTATAGCGGCATCGACAACTACACGGCCAGCAAGTCGGAATGGGTCGTCATGGCCAACGCCTATGTCGATCTCGGCACCTGGTGGTGCGTGACGCCGTTCATCGGCGCCGGCGTCGGCGGCTCGCGCGTGACGATCTCGAACTTCACCGACACCGGCATCAACAACCTGCCGTTCACGACCACGAGCTTCGCCACGGCGCCGACCTCCTCGAAGTGGAACTTCGCCTGGGCGGCCCATGCGGGTCTGGCCTACAACGTCAATCCGAACCTCGTGCTCGAACTGGCCTACAGCTATGTCGACCTCGGGCAGGGCCAGACCGGCGTGCTGTCGACCTATACCGGCACCACCACTGGCAACAACTTCAAATTCAAGGACATCACCTCGCACGACCTGAAGCTCGGCGTGCGCTGGAATTTCGACAATCCTCCGCCGCCGCCGATGCCGGCGCTGATCCGCAAGGGCTGAGACGAGCAAACGTCATTCTGACTGAACGAACGGCGCGGGCTTCCCGCGCCGTTTCGCTTTTCCGACCGGTCCGAAGAGGCGTGCCCTCGCTGAAAGAATTGCCGGTAGCCGCGTTCCGGCAACGGATGATTAAGGTTAACGCGCGATGATCGCTCATCGAGAGTTCAGTGCTGATTGGAGCGTGACGATGCGTAGCCTGGTGGTGGCGGTTTCGGTGTGCGGCATGGTCTCGGCTGCCCAGGCCGCCGATATGCCCGACCTTCCGATCCTGAGAGGTGGCCTGACCGAAGGCCTGAGCAATGCGCGGGTCAACTGGGACGGCTACTATGTCGGCGTCCAGGGCGGTTATGGTTCGTCCGACGAGAATTTCAACGGCTCGACCAAGAACATGACGGCGGCGGTGCTGGCCAATACGCTGATCGAGAGCGAGATGCAGGTGTCGTCCTGGAACACCAATCTCGGCAAGCAATCTTCACGATCCTCGGGCTTCGGCGCCTTCGTCGGCTACAACAGCCAGTGGGACGACGTCGTGCTCGGCGTCGAGGCGAGCTATCTGCATGGCAAGTTCGGCGGCAGTGCCTCGTCGAGCCGCTCGCTGGTCAGCAGCGCCGCGCTGTCGGACGGCAACTACCACAGCGTGACCTCGACCCAGACCTCGCAGATCTCGATCAAGGACATGGCGACCATCCGCGGCCGCGCCGGCTACGCGCTGGGTTGCTTCCTGCCCTATGCGTTCTTCGGCCTCGCGCTCGGCAACGCCGATCTCGGACAGACCGTGACCGTTCAGGACCGGGTCAGCGCCACCCAGCTCGGCACCTACACGGCGCTTACGCCGCTCAGCTCCAACAACATTCAGCACAACCACCTGATCTACGGCTACAGCGCCGGCCTCGGTGTCGACGTCAATCTGGTGGGTGGCCTGTTTGCGCGCGCCGAGTACGAATACATCCGCTTCACCTCGACCGTCGACACCAGCATCAACACGGTGCGCGCCGGCGTCGGCTACAAGTTCTGAGCCTGTCGTCGCGACGATGGCAGACCCCATGTCGATCACCATTCGGCCCGCGCGGCGCGAGGACGTCGGCGCCATCGTGGCGATGCTGGCCGACGACCATCTCGGCCGGGCGCGCGAGCGCGTCGAGGAGCCGCTGCCCGATACCTACTACGCGGCGTTCGACGCGATTGCGCGCGATGCGAACATCACCCTGGTGGTGGCCGCGGACGCGGGCAGGGTGGTCGGCTGTCTGCAATTGTGCATCCTGCCGGGCCTGAGCTCGCAAGGCGCGTCGCGGGCGCTGGTCGAGGACGTCCGCGTCGCGACCGACCGACGCAGCCTGGGGATCGGCGAGCAGCTGCTGCAATGGGCCATTGCCGAGGCGCGCGGCCGCCGCTGCAATCTGGTCGAGCTGATGACGCACCAGAGCCGCACCGATGCGCAGCGCTTCTACGAGCGGCTCGGCTTTGCCAAGAGCCATTTCGGCATGGTGATGCGGTTCTGATCAGGAGCGCAAACGGTACGCAGCAATAGCATTCGGGCCGAACGCCTTGTCGCGAATCCCCGGAGGAAGCTGCGTCAGGCATTGCTCGAGCGCCTGCCTGATCTCGTCATACTCGCCCGCGAGCAGGCAGACCGGCCAGTCCGAGCCGAAGATCAGCCGGTCGGCGCCGAAGCAACGCGCGACGTGCGACACGTAGGGCTGCAGCCGCTCCGCGTCCCAGTCGGTCCAGACGGCTTCCGTGGCCAGTCCCGATACCTTGCACCAGACGTTGCCGTATGTCGCGAGCTCGGCGATGCGATCGGCCCAGTTCTGATCGAACCCCGTGGCGATTGGCGGCTTGGCGGCGTGGTCAAGGACGAAGCGCGCTTCTGGAAAAGCGCGCACCGTCGCGATCGTGGCCGGCAGCTCGCGCGTGCGCACCAGCAGGTCGTAGGTCAGGTCGTGCGCGAAGACGCGCTCCAGTCCGCGTCTGACGTCGCCGCGATCGAGCCACGCCGGGTCCGCCTCGTCATGAACCTGATGGCGCGCGCCGACCAGCTTTTCGCCACCCGGCAGCTCGCGCAGCCGGTCGATCGTCGATCCCACCGACGCATCGGTCAGATCGACCCAGCCGACGACGCCAGCAATGAACGGCGTGTCATGGGCGATGCGCAGAAACTCCTCGGTCTCTTCGAGCGACGACCGCGTCTGCACCAGGATGCTGGCATCGAGACCGTTCTCTGCCAACAGCGGGGCAAGGTCGGTGGGACCGAACGGGCGGCGGATTGGGGCCAGCGCGTCGCCCGCCATCCACGGATAATCAGCACGTGAGGGATCCCAGAAATGCTGGTGAGCGTCGATGGCGCGGCTCATGGTGCCTCTCCCGGCAGCGGCGCGCGCGGGTCGACCAGATTGCTGGCACGGAGCGCGCGCCAGAACGCCGCGGGGATGACCGTTTCGGCCATCGCAAGGTTGTCGGCCGCCTCCTGCGCATTGCGGGCGCCCTGCAGGCCGACGGTCACGGCGGGATGGGCGAGGCAGAACTGGATGGCGGCCGCCTTGAGGTTGACGCCGTGCTCCTTGCAGAGCGCGTCGAGCTGACGCGCGCGCGCGACCAGGGCGGCATCGGCGTCCTCGTAGTTGAACTTGGCGTGGCCATGCGGATTGGCCAGGATGCCGCTGTTGTAGATGCCGCCGAGCAGGATGGCGATGTTCTGCCTCCGGCAGACCGGGAATAGCGCCGTGAGCGCGCCCTGATCCAGCAGCGTGTAGCGGCCGGCGAGAAGGAAGCAGTCGACCGCAACGGCCTCGGCGAATCGCGCCAGCATCTCCGACTGGTTCATGCCGGCGCCGATCGCCTTGATGCTGCCGTCATCACGCAGCCGCTGGAGCGCCCGGAAGGCGCCGGCCAGGGCTTCGTCATAATGATCGTCGGGATCGTGCACCAGCAGGATGTCGATTCGATCGAGGCCGAGCCGGACCAGGCTCTCTTCGACCGAGCGCATCACGCCGTCATAGGAATAGTCGAACCGCGGGCGGAGCGGCGGCGTGCCCTTGTAATGCGGATCTTCCGCCGCTGCGCTCGGATCCGGGCGCAACAGCCGGCCGACCTTGGTCGAGATCACAAAACTGTCGCGCGGCTGCTGCCGCAGGAACGCACCGAGCCGCTGCTCGGCGAGACCGAAGCCATACAACGGCGCCGTGTCGAAAAAGCGCACGCCGCGCGACCAGGCCATCGCGATCGTCGCCTCGGCATCGGCATTGCTGACTGGCTCGAACAGGCCGCCGAGCGGGGCAGTGCCGAGGCCAAGCCGTGTGACGTCGAGTGAGGTCCTCCCGAGACGGACGCGTTGCATTCTTCTATCCTTGTTGTTGGGCGCGTGCAGTTCGCGTCATTGTGCATGAGCAGGTCGGACGACACAACGTCACGGCGTTGTGCGATACGGCATGGACGAGCAGGGGGGAACGATGCCGGACATCAATCCACTGACGGCGCTCGGCGTCGTCGCGGCAACGGCGGCGACCGACGCGGTGTATGTCATGTTCACATCGGCCGTGGTCGCGCGGCGGCGATTGCCGGCCGCGAATTGGAGCGCGATCTGGTACACGCTATCGTCGTTCGCGGTGATCAGCTACACCGAGAACTGGATCTATGTGGCCTTCGCCGCCGTCGGCTCGTGGATCGGCGCCTACGCGTCGATGACGTTCCTGCACCGTCCGCCCGCGGGCCAGGCACCGATCGGGTCGGCACCGGATTAGTTCGCGTCGTGCGGCAGGACATCTCCCGCTGACATTCGGGACAACTTCTCGAAGCGCAGTCGGGCGCGCCATATGCCAGCACGACTGCGTGAACGCGTGCGCGAAGTTCCTTGACGTGGAACGGCGCTTCCCTTAATCACCACGGCGGGACACCTCCCCCCAACGGGAGGCTTACTATCTGGAAGGATAGACGATGACTGCAGCGAAGCCCTCGCAGCGGCCTGCCGTGCCGCATTTCTCCTCCGGCCCCTGCGCCAAGCGCCCCGGATGGACCTCCGAAAATCTCAAGGACGCCCCGCTCGGCCGCTCGCATCGCGCGAAGATCGGCAAAGCCAGGCTCAAGCAGGCGATCGAGCTGACGCGCGACGTGCTCGAAGTGCCGGCCGACTACAAGATCGGCATCGTTCCGGCGTCCGACACCGGCGCGGTCGAGATGGCGCTGTGGTCGCTGCTCGGTGCGCGGCCCGTGACCACGATCGCCTGGGAATCCTTCGGCGAAGGCTGGGTCAGCGACATCGTCAAGGAGCTGAAGCTCAAGGACGTCACCAAGCTGCACGCCGGCTATGGCGAAATCCCGGATCTGTCGAAGGTCGACCCGGCCAGCGACATCGTCTTCACCTGGAACGGCACCACGTCGGGCGTGCGCGTGCCGAATGCCGACTGGATCAGCGCGAGCCGCGAAGGCCTGACCATCTGCGACGCCACCTCAGCCGCATTCGCTCAGCCACTAGATTGGCCGAAGCTCGACGTCGTCACCTTCTCCTGGCAGAAGGCGCTCGGTGGCGAGGCCGCGCATGGCATGCTCATCCTGTCGCCGCGCGCGGTGGAGCGTCTCGAAACTTACAAGCCGGCCTGGCCGCTGCCGAAGATCTTCCGTATGACCAAGGGCGGCAAGCTCAATGCCGGCATCTTCGAAGGCGAGACCATCAACACGCCGTCGATGCTGTGCGTCGAGGACTATCTGGACGCGCTGAACTGGGGCAAGTCGATCGGCGGACTCAAGGCGCTGATCGCGCGCGCCGACGCCAACACCAAGGTGCTGGCGGACTGGAAGGCGCGCACGCCCTGGATCGATTTCCTCGCCAAGGATCCGGCGATCCGCTCCAACACCTCGGTGTGCCTGAAGGTGGTCGATCCTGCGATCACGGCGCTGTCGGCCGATGCCCAGGCCGACTTCGCCAAGAAGCTGGTGTCGCTGGTCGAGAAGGAAAACGCCGGCTTCGACTTCGCGCATTATCGCGACGCGCCGGCCGGCCTGCGCATCTGGTGCGGCGCCACGGTGGAAGCGAGCGACGTCGCGCTGCTGACGCAGTGGATCGACTGGGCGTTCGCCGAGGCCAAGGCCGCGCTGCCGAAGGCGGCCTGACACGCGCTGGTCTCGCCGTCATTGCGAGCGCAGCGAAGCAATCCAGGGTGGCACAGACAGTCTGGATTGCTTCGTCGCTTCGCTCCTCGCAATGACGGAGTTGACGACAACGTAGGGGTAGGCAAAGGCGCAACGCGCCGTGCCCACCAATGATCTCACCTGACGCGAGAGAGCGGTGGGCACGTTGCGCTTTGCCCACCCTGTATGTTTCCCCATTTCCGCGCGCTGCGCGGCCCCCTCACAAAGGGGGCGTGAAGGATCATCGTCATGTCAAAGCCCAAAGTTCTCATCTCCGATGCACTGTCGCCCGCGGCCGTACAGATCTTCAAAGACCGCGGCGTCGAGGTCGACTTCCAGCCCAATCTCGGCAAGGACAAGGACAAGCTTGCCGACATCATCGGCGACTATGACGGCCTGGCGATCCGCTCCGCCACCAAGGCGACCGCCAAGATCATCGAGCGCGCCAAGCGGCTCAAGGTGATCGGGCGCGCGGGCATCGGCGTCGACAATGTCGAGATTCCCGCGGCGACGGCCAAGGGCATCATCGTGATGAACACGCCGTTCGGCAATTCGATCACGACCGCCGAGCATGCGATCACGATGATGCTGTCGCTGGCCCGCGAGATCCCGCAGGCCGACGCGTCCACGCAGGCCGGCAAGTGGGAGAAGAACCGCTTCATGGGCGTCGAGATCACCGGCAAGACGCTGGGCGTGATCGGCTGCGGCAACATCGGCTCGATCGTCTGCGACCGTGCGCAGGGCCTGCGCATGAAGGTGATCGGCTTCGATCCGTTCCTCACCGAGGAGCGCGCGCTCGATCTCGGCGTCGAGAAGGTCGAGCTCGACGAGCTGCTCAAGCGCGCCGACTTCATCACGCTGCATACGCCGCTGACCGACAAGACCCGCAACATCATCGATGCCGCGGCGATCGCCAAGATGAAGCAGGGCGTGCGCATCATCAATTGCGCGCGCGGCGGCCTGATCGACGAGCAGGCGCTGCTCGAGGCCCTCGACAGCAAGCACGTCGCAGGCGCAGCCCTCGACGTGTTCGCCGAGGAGCCGGCGACCAGCAATCCCCTGTTCGGTCATGCCAACGTGATCTGCACGCCGCATCTCGGCGCCTCGACGACGGAAGCGCAGGAGAACGTCGCGCTGCAGATCGCCGAGCAGATGTCGGACTACCTGCTCACCGGCGCGATCTCGAATGCGATCAACTTCCCGTCGATCACCGCGGAAGAAGCGCCCAAGCTGAAGCCGTTCATCGCACTCGCCGAGAAACTCGGCTCGTTCGCGGGCCAGCTCACCGAAAGCAGCATCACCAAGATCCAGATCACCTATGAAGGCCACGTCGCCGAGATGAAGACCCGGGCGCTGACCTCGGCGGTGCTGGCCGGCCTGCTCAGGCCGATGCTGGGCGAGGTCAACGTCGTCTCGGCGCCGGTGATCGCCAAGGAGCGCGGCATGATCGTCGACGAGGTGCTGCGCGCCGGCGAGAGCGACTATGAGAGCCTGATCACGGTCGCGGTCACGACCGAGCATCAGGACCGCGCGGTGTCGGGCACAGTGTACGCCGACGGCAAGCCGCGCCTCGTCGACATCAAGGGCATCCGTGTCGACGCCGAGTTCGGCAAGTCGATGATCTACGTCACCAACGAGGACAAGCCGGGCTTCATCGGCAAGTTCGCAAGCCTGCTCGGCGATGCCAAGATCAACATCGCGACCTTCCACCTCGGCCGCGTCGCGCCGGGCAGTGACGCGATCGCACTGGTCGAGGTCGACGGCGCGGTGCCGGCGGAGCTGCTCGCCAAGATCCAGGCCCTGCCGCAGGTCAAGCAGGCCAAGGCGCTGGCGTTCTGATCGCCGGAGGCTGTCCTAGTCGAGCCAGCGGGGCAGCACGGCAGATTCTGCCGTGCTGCCTTTGTCATTTTCAGCGAAGTCGAATGATCATCTCCGCCGGACTCGTTTGAACCCGGCCAGCTTTCCCTGCGTCTAACGCCCGACGAAGGACCGGCTGATCCGGTCTTGAGGGTGTTGGGCTGCGGAGAATGTGATGACCATGCGAAACAAGGGCCTGATTGCCACCGGTCTCGTCCTGGGCGCCGCGCTGACGGCTGTGCCCGGCCATGCTGCCAACCTCGACGCCACGTCCACGGTGGATGCGGTCACCGTCTATCCCGACGGTGCCACCGTGAGCCGGGTCATCTCGCTGGATCTTCCGGCCGGCGACTCTACGGCCATTGCCAAGGATTTTCCGCTCGGGCTCGACGTCTCTTCGCTGCGGGTCGAGGGCGCGGCTGGAGCGAAGCTCGTGATCGGCACCGTCGATGCCAAGCCGCCGCGGGCGGCGCCCCCGGTCAATCTGCCTGAGATCGACAAGCGCATCGAGGCGCTGAAGGACGAGCGTGCCAATCTCGACGGCGCGATCGCCGCCGCGCTTGCGCGGAAGAAATTCGCCGAGCGGTTTGCGGAAGCCTCTCCCGCCGGCCTCGGCGAGAAGGGCGAGGCACGCCCCATCACGGAGTGGCGCAATGCATTTGCAGCCGTGGCCGAGGAGGTCGGTCAGGCCGACTCGGCCATAAGAGACGCCGAGCGCAAGCAGCGCGACATCGATCGCGAGATCGCGCGGTTGCAGGCCGATCGCGCGGCCAAACCGCCGAGCAGGATGGAGGTTCAGATCGAGCTGTCGGCAGCGACGGCGACCAAGGCGACCCTGCGCGTGACCTACGCCGTGCGCAACGCCCGCTGGGTGCCACTCTACGATGCGCGTCTGGAGACGTCCGCCAAAGACCGCAAGCCCGCGCTGGAGCTGGTGCGTCGCGCCGAGATTCAGCAGACCACTGGCGAGGACTGGTCCGATGTCGCGCTCTCGGTGTCGACGGTACGCACGGGCCGCGGCGGCAGCGCGCCGGAGTTGCGGACCGTGATCGCGCAGTATCCGCCGCCGCCGTCGCCGCCGATGGCGCAACTCGGCACGTTGGCCGACAAGGCGCCGAGGCAGCGAAGCATGGAGTCATATGCGCCGGCTGCAGCCGCGCCCGAGCCTGCCAAGCGGGCGGAGGAGCGCGAGACCGCCGTTGAGATCGGTGCATACCAGACTGCCTTCCGTCTTCCTGGACGCGTCAGCATCGGCACCAATGATGGCGCCAAGAGCCTGCGTATCTCCACCGCGACGATCACGCCGGAGCTGATCATTCGCTCGGCGCCGGTGGCCGATCCCACTGCCTATCTCGAGGCGAGCTTCACACAAGGAGAGGACGCGCCGCTGCTGCCGGGCAAGGTGTCGATCTATCGCGACGGCATGTTCGTCGGCAGCAGCAAATTGGCCGCCGCCGGCAAGGACGAGACCGTTCGCCTCGGCTTCGGGGCTGACGACAAGGTCAAGGTCGAGCGCACCGTGGTGAAGCGCAACGAAGGTTCGGCCGGCCTGATCGTGACGACGGCAAAGATCGACGAGCGCGCCTTCAAGACGACGATTCGCAACGCGCACGATTTCCCGGTCAAGGTCGCGATCCAGGATCAGCTGCCGGTCAGCGAGAACGAGGAGATCACGGTCGAGATGCTGCCGGCGACCACGCCGCCGACATCGACCAACGTGCGCGACCGCCGCGGCGTCACCGAGTGGATGCTCGATGCCAAGCCCGGCGAGACGAAAGAGCTCTCGTTTGCCTGGCGCGTCCGCTGGCCGAAGGACAAGACGGTGGTGATGAGCCCATCAGGTTAGCCGATCATGGGCGGATGGCCCGGTGTGCAGACATCCGCCCGCGTCACGCGCCCCGATGATCGTTCTATCAACTTGAGATCGGGGCGCGGACATTGGTGGTATCAGGAGTTTCGGATCCTGCTCCGGCTTGCTCCGCCCGATCGACGCAGCTGAGGCCTGATTGCGTCAGGTCTGCCCTCATCCGAACTTAAAGCCGTCGTAGATGCCGGCCATGCCGTGTCTTCACCCGGACGCGGATGCAAGTAGCAAGCGGCGGCATTCGGAAGCTACGACTGCAGGATACGGGAAAAAGAGCTTTCGCGATCAAGCGGCCGTAGGAAAAAATGACCGGCTTGTCCCGATCTTCGGGCAGACCAAGCCGATTCTTTCCTGATGTTTCCGGCATTCCAAATCGTCATGGCGATATCCGAATTACCGCAGCCGCTGACCATCCCGGTTGGCCGCATGCTTGCGTCCGGTCTGTGCGCGTCGTTCGGCGGACAGGAACGGAGGCCTCAGTCTACAAGATGCAATTTTTGTCTCTCGCCTCGTGCATCGCGCGGCGCTCGCTTAGCCCGGCGATTCTTGCTGCCGTCTTCCTGACGGGGAGTGCAAGTGGCGCCCTCTCGGCGGACAACGTGAATCTCGTCCGCGAGCTGGCCGGACGTGTCGGCCCGATCATCGGGTCGTCTCAGGCATGCACCAGCATCGCGACCCGTCGCGTGCAGGCGATCCTCGCCAAGTTTCAGGAAGCGATCCGCGAGGCGTCGACCAATCCGAATGATCGCAACGAGCTTGCCCGCGAGTTCGAGCGTAACATCGCGGAGGGACGTGCCGCGGTGAATGGCGGACGCGCCGACTGCCGGCTGGTCGAGCGCCAGCTCGCCGATCTCGAGCGGAGCGTCGGTGCGCCGCCGCCGGGCCCGGCGACCTCCGCTGCGCCGGCTGGAGCCAATGCGGCGGTGAGCATGGCAAGACCGGCCGCGCCCGGCGAGGTGCGGGGCGTGACCGACCAGGAAATCCGCTTCGGCATGGTCATCCCCTATACGGGGAGCGCCAAGGAGAACGGACAGAGCTACAAGCGCGGCATCGAGGTCGCGTTCGCCCGGAGCAACGCCGCGGGCGGCGTCCATGGACGAATGCTCAAGCTGATTGCCGCCGATGACGGCTTCGAGCCATCGCGGACGCCTGAGGCGATGAAGCTGCTCTGGGACAGGGAGCGCGTGTTCGGGTTCCTCGGCAATCTCGGCACGCCGACGGCGGCCGTCGCCGTTCCGTTCGCGCTCGAGCGCCGTGTGCTGTTCTTCGCGCCGTTCACGGGCGGCAGCGTGGTGCGGCACGATCCTCCGGATCGCTACGTCTTCAACTACAGGCCGAGCTTCGTCGAAGAGGCCGACGCCGCGGTGCGCTATCTGCTGAAGATGCGCAAGATCAGGCCGAACCAGATCGCGGTGTTCGGGCAGAACGACGATCTCGGCGAGCAGGGCTTTGCAGGCGTCGCAAGGGCCTATCGCGCCGCCGGCCTCAACGATGCGTCGATCGTGCGCCTGGTCTATAACCGCAACTCGATCGACATGGACGAGGCGGTCGCGCAGCTCAGGGCCCAGAAGGTGCCGATCAAGGCGATCGTCATGGTCGGGACCACGCGACCGGCGGCGAAATTTATCGAGAAGACACGCGATCTTTTTCCGGGCATGATCTACACCAATATGTCGATCGTCGGCGCCACCGCGCTGGCGCAGGAATTGATGCTGCTGGGACCGCGCTTCACCGAGAACGTCATCGTCACGCAGGCAGTACCGGCCGTGTCGGGCTATTCGAGCACCGTGCTCGAGTTCAAGGCGGCGCTGGCGCAGGCGTCTCCGGGCGAGGTCCCGGACTACATCTCGCTCGAAGGCTACGTCGCAGCCAATCTCCTGATCGATGCGCTGAAGCGTTGCGGGCCGCAGCTCGACACGGAACGGCTGGTAGAGACGCTCGAGAGCACGCGCAATCTCGACATGGGACTTGGCGCCTCGCTCAACCTGAGCCGCGGCGATCACCAGGCGCTGCACAAGGTCTGGGGCACCCAGCTCGACAAGTCGGGATCCTACCAGCCGATCGATCTGGAATGAGGCTGGCGCCCACCGCGCGGCTTGAGAAGACGGCACGGAGCGGCATGCGGCCAGGCCGGATGCCGCTCCGGTCGTGTCGGGCGGACTTGATCCAGGACAAGCGTGTGAGCGGCCTCGCTTGTTAAACGCAGTCGAGGCTCCATCGGTATCGATCATGGTCGGCTGCCGAGTCCTGGGAGCGCTGCCACGAGTGCCCGACATGGAATCCGATCCGAACACCCGCAAGCAGGCCATTGCCGTCGGCTACATCTTCCTGGCCGGCGTCGGCATGCTGCTGCTGCAATGGCTGCTGACGACCTACAATACCGTCGAGACGATTCCCTACAGCCAGTTCGAGCAGATGGTCGAGCAGGGCAAGATCTCCGAGGTCTCGGTCGGCCAGGACACCATCCAGGGCAAGTTCAAGGACAAGCAGGCAGACGGCAAGACCGCGTTCATCACGGCACGGGTCGATCCGCCGCTGGCCGAGAAGCTCGCGACCAAAGGCGTCACGGTGACCGGCGTGCCGTCGGGCGGCGTGATCCAGACGCTGCTGTCCTGGGTCGTGCCGGCGCTGATGTTCTATCTGATCTGGGTCTTCCTCGGCCGCAAGGTCATGGACCGCCAGGGCTTCGGCGGGCTGATGTCGATCGGAAAGTCGCGCGCCAAGGTCTATGTCGAGACCGACACCAAGGTGACCTTTGCCGACGTCGCGGGCGTCGACGAAGCCAAGTTCGAGCTGCAGGAGGTCGTGCAGTTCCTGAAGGATCCGAAGAGCTATGGCCGGCTCGGCGCACACGTGCCGAAGGGCATCCTGCTGGTCGGTCCGCCCGGCACCGGCAAGACGCTGCTGGCGCGCGCGGTCGCCGGCGAGGCGGGCGTTGCATTCTTCTCCATTTCCGGCTCCGAGTTCGTGGAAATGTTCGTCGGCGTCGGCGCCGCGCGGGTGCGCGATCTGTTCGAGCAGGCGCGCAAGGCCGCCCCCTGCATCATCTTCATCGACGAACTCGATGCGCTCGGCCGCAGCCGCTCGGCGGGGGCTCAGCTCGGCGGCTATGATGAGAAGGAGCAGACGCTCAATCAGTTGCTGGCGGAGCTCGATGGTTTCGATCCCAGCTCCGGTGTCATCCTGCTGGCCGCCACCAACCGGCCGGAGATCCTGGATCCCGCATTGCTGCGCGCCGGCCGCTTCGATCGCCAGGTGCTGGTCGACCGGCCCGACCGGAGCGGGCGGCTCGCGATCCTCAAGGTTCACGTCCGCAAGATCACGATGGCGGACAGCGTCGACCTCGACAAGGTCGCCGCGCTGACGGCGGGCTTCACCGGCGCCGATCTCGCCAACCTGATCAACGAGGCCGCGATCGCGGCGACGCGCCGCAAGGGCCACGAGGTGACGTTCGAAGACTTCACCACGGCGATCGAGCGTATCGTCGCGGGCATCGAGAAGAAGAGCCGCGTGCTCAGCCCGGCCGAGCGCCGCCGCGTCGCCTATCACGAGATGGGGCATGCGCTGGTCGCAGCCAATCTCGCCGGCGTCGATCCGGTGCAGAAGGTCTCGATCATTCCGCGCGGCGTCGGCGCGCTCGGTTACACGATGCAGCGGCCGACCGAGGACCGCTTCCTGCTCGCGGTCAGCGAGCTCAAGAACCGCATCGCAGTGCTGATGGGCGGTCGCGCTTCCGAGCAGATCATCTTCGACGGCGACGTCTCGACCGGCGCGGCCGACGATCTGCAACGCGCGACCGAGATCGCCATCGAGATGGTCACGAAGTACGGCATGGACTCGACGCTTGGTCAGCGCACCTACGCGCCGCGTCCGCAAGTGTCGTTCCTGCAGCCGCAGGACCAGATCGTGTCGGCGGCCGAGGACACCGGTCGCGAAATTGATCTCGCTGTCCGCGACCTGATCGCCGAAGGCGGTGCCCGCGCCCGGGCGATTCTCGACGGCCATCGGCAGGATCTGGAGCGCGGCGTCGCGCTCTTGATCGCCAAGGAGACGCTGACGGCCGAGGAGTTCGCGCCGTTGCGCCCGACCTCCGCTCCGGTCCCGTCCGGGGATGTCGCCGTGCCGAGCTGATCCGGGTTAATACGGGGGGCATTCGCAACCGAACCCTAACCATCGCCTGATCATTTGATCTGCAGGTTACCTTGACAGATCGTTGACATCGATGGGGCGGAGTTCGTCGCGTGCTGCTGAACAATATGAAGATCGCCCCCAAGCTGGCCATCGTGGTCGGTGTCGCTCTCCTGGGGCTTGCCGCGGCCGGTAGCTTCGCCGCCGACCTGATGCATCGGGAGATGGTCAACGCCCGCATCGAGCAGTGCAGGGCCATCGTCGAGACCGCGCGCAACATGGCGCTCGGCCTCATCAAGGAGGTCGAAGCCGGCAAGATGACGAAGGAGGCGGCGCTCGACGCGTTCATCGACCGCGGCCGGACGATGACCTTCGACAAGGGGGCGGGCTACCTGTTCGCCTATACGATGGACGGGATCGTGGTCCTGTCCCAAAACCCGAAGCAGCGCGGCGAGAACGTCATCGATTTCGAGCTCAACGGACGCAAGCTGGTCGTCGAGCTGCGCGACGGCGTTGCCAAGAACGGCGACGTGACCCTGCACTATGAATATCTGCGTCCGGGCCAGGAGCAGCCGACCCGGAAGATTTCCTATGCGGTCATGATCCCCGGCTGGAACACGTTCGTCGGCACCGGCGTCTATGTCGACGATCTCGATGCCAAGATGCAGCCGTTGAAATGGATGATTTGGATGGCCTGCGCCGGCATCGCGATCGTCGCCGGCGGCATCGCCTGGCTGATCAGCCGCAGCATCAGCGTGCCGCTGGATCGCCTCGGCGTCCGCATGCGGGAGATCGCCGACGGGCGGCTCGACGGCGAGATCCCCGGTGTCGGCCGCGGTGACGAGATCGGCGGCATGGCGGCCACGGTCCAGATCTTCAAGGACAATGCGGTGCGGATGCGCGAGCTCGAGCAGGCGGAGGCCGCGAACAAGCAGCGCGCCGAGACGGAGCGGCGCGCCGCGATGCAAAATCTTGCGGCCGACTTTGAGCGCAGCGTCAACGGCATCGTCCGCTCGGTGGCCTCGGCGGCGGAGGGCATGCAGCACACCGCGGAGTCGATGACGTCGACGGCGAGCGATGCGAGCTCACGCGCCTCTACGGTCAGCGCCGCCACGCAGAGCGCGAACGACAATGTCGGCACCGTGGCGTCCGCGGCCGAGGAGCTGTCGAGCTCGGTCAACGAGATCTCCCGTCAGGTCGCACGCTCCAGCGAGATCGCCAGCAAGGCGGTCGGCGATGCCGAGCGCACCAATGCCACCGTGCAGGTGCTGTCGACCGGCGCCGAGAAGATCGGCGAGGTCGTCAAGCTGATCCACTCGATCGCGGCGCAGACCAATCTGCTGGCGCTGAACGCGACCATCGAAGCTGCCCGCGCCGGCGAATCCGGCAGGGGGTTTGCCGTCGTCGCCTCCGAGGTCAAGGCGCTGGCCAACCAGACGGCGAAGGCGACCGAGGAGATCTCGGCGCAGGTCGCCGCGATGCAGACCTCGACGCAGGATGCGGTCGCCGCCATCGGCGGCATCACCCAGACCATCGCCCAGATGAGCGAGATCACCAACTCGATCTCGACCTCGATCTCCCAGCAGGGCGACGCGACCCGCGAGATCGCGCGCAACATCCAGTCGGTCGCCGCCGGCTCGAACGAGATCAGCGCGCATATCGGGGGCGTCACCAAGGCCGCGGAAGCGACCGGTATGGCCGCCTCCGAGGTGCTGGCGAGCGCGCGCGAGCTCGACAGCCAGTCCGGGCTGCTGCAGCAGGCCGTCGACGGCTTCATGGCAAAGGTACGGACGGCCTGATCGGAGCTGGCGCCGGCGTCGCAACGCCGGCGCGGTGAGGCCCGAAAGCCGGCTACTTGGCCTTGAGGAAGTCGCCGACTTCGAGCAGCACGAACTCGTTGTCGTCGGCCTTGTTGGGATTGCGGCTGGACGAGAACGGCAGGTTGTTGTCGTTGCCGACGATGATGTGGGTCTCGTCGACCTTGTCGACATTCTCGATCGTGAAGAACGGGAAGGTGAGCACGCCGTCGTTGAGCGGCTTGCGTGCCTTGTTGTCCGGGTCCTTGATCTTCATCAGATCGATGTAGGCGATCTTGCGGACCGGCTTGCCGACATTGGCATCGGACAGCTCGATCTTGTAGACGCGCTTGAACTTGGCGAGGTCCGGAAAGCAGTTGTCGCCGCGGGTGCCCTGCGCGCAGGCCTTGTCGCCGGTGCCCTCGCCATTGTCGCGCTCGATGATCAGCCCCTGGGCCGGATCGATCATGTTGAAGTCGCCGATGGCGTTGCCGTTCTGCTCGAACACATATTGCCAGTAGCGGCCGGTGAACTTCTCTGCGGCGACGTCGAACTCGAGGATGCGCGAGGCTTCCTTGCCGTCGACCTTCTCCCAATCCTTCTTCTCGGCATCCCACAGCGGACCTTCGAGCAGGCCGTAGATGAACTTGCCGTCGATGGACGACGCGAAGCCTTCATAGCCCTTCGAGCGGCGCAGATTGACGTTGGTGTAGCTCGCACCGGGTGCCCCAGGCGATTGCACCGCCCAGTGGTCGGGCGAGCGCACAGGCTTGCCGTCGGCGACCGTCTCGAACACCGCGAGCACCTTTCCGCTCTTGTCGGCCTTGATGACGTAGGGACCGAATTCGTCACCGATCCAGATGGCGTTGCCGATGATCTGGAAACCCTCGATGTCGAAATCGGAGCCGCTCAGATAGCGCTTGGCGGTGTTCTCATGGACGATGCGGAACGGCACCTTCTTGTCCGGATCGTGCAGGAAGATCGTCTCCAGTCGCTCGACCTTGCCGCTGGCCCAGTCGATCTTGTAGCGGTTCAGATAGAGCATCGAATCCGGTGAGTTGTAGCGCGAGCCCATGCCGTTGTCGGTGAGGACCCAGAAGCTGCCGTCCGCCATCTTCTTGATGCCGGAGTGGCCCTGCTGCGGCTGGCCCTTGAACGGCAGCGAGACGCCAGTCGGGCGCTCGTAGGACTTGCCCATCACGCT
Source organism: Bradyrhizobium sp. SZCCHNR1002 (assembly GCF_032381435.1). Classification (NCBI taxonomy): domain Bacteria; kingdom Pseudomonadati; phylum Pseudomonadota; class Alphaproteobacteria; order Hyphomicrobiales; family Nitrobacteraceae; genus Bradyrhizobium; species Bradyrhizobium sp. SZCCHNR1002. The sequence goes on along the minus strand of NZ_JAUHIS010000006.1, from coordinate 50,895 downwards.
GCCGATGGCGTCGACGCGCTTGCCAGTGGTGTATTTGCCGGACGTCTTGAGATCATCGGGGGCATCGGCTGGGGCGTCGATGAAGGATTCGGCTGGTATCACGGCGTGCCCCGCCAGCGTCACGGGGAATTCACCTTCGCCTTGCGCGCGCGCCGCGCCGACGCCGAGAGCGAGGACCGCAACGGTGGTCAGTAGATATCGGTGCATGGGAAGCCTCCTGCGAGCTTGAACCATGCGCGTTGTGGACAGGACGCCTGACGCTAGGCTGACACTTCGATGACACCCAGATGATGAGGGCTCGCTGTCCTGGGGCCTCTTGCCGCACGCTCACGATTTGGGCGCCGCCTGCGGCCTCCGGAGCGGCACGCGCGACGCGATGATCACGCCGGCGATGACCAGCGCGTAGCCGATCAGGTGGAACGGCTTCAGCTCCTCGCCGAGCAGGAGGATGGCCAGCACCGAGCCGAACAGCGGCACGAGGTGCAAGAAAGGCGCGGCGCGGTTGGGCCCGATCAGGCCGATGCCGCGATTGAAGAACAGATAGGCCAGCGTCGAGGCGAACACCACGACATAGCCGAGCGTCAGGACCGACAGCAGATCGAGCTGCAGCACGAAGCCGGAGGCGTATTCCCAGGCGGCCAGCGGCAGCAGCAACAGCGCGCCCAAGGCGGTGCAGGCTGAGATCAGCGACAGCTGGTGCACGGCCGGCCGCCGCGTCATGACGGCGGAATAGATCCCGAACACCAGCAGCGCCCCGGCGAACATCAGGTCGCCGCGGTTGAACTGAATGGCGGCCAATGCGCCGAGGTCGCCGCGCAGCAGGATCACGAGCACACCGGTCAAGGAGATCGCAATGCCGGCGAACTGCGCCGCCGTCAGTCTCACGCCGAACAGCACCAGCGCCCAGAGCGCCACGAACAGCGGGGCCGAGGACTGGATCAGCAGCCCGTTGAGCGCCTGGGTGTACTGCATGGCCCAATAGGACAGCGCGTTGTTGATGGCGAAACCGGTCAGCGCCAGGACCAGCACCAGCCGCCAGTTTGCCAGCAAGATCCGCCAATCATGCGCGAGATGCGCCCGCGCGAAGGGCCATAGCATCAGGAAGGTGCCGATCCAGCGGATACAGGACAAGGTCAACGGCGGCACGTGGCCGGCGACGTAGCGTGCCAGCACGATGTTGCCGGCCCAGAACAGCGACGCCAGCGTCAGCAGCAGATAGGGCTGGTTGTTGAGCCAGGCGAACGGCGAGGATGGCTTGAGGTCGTCGGCGGGCAAGGGAGGCGGGATGCTCTGACGGGAGAAGCCGGGAGGGTGGGCCAAATCCCGGCTCAACGCAATGCGCCGTCGCGAATTGGTGCCATGCAGGCGCTCTCGTTCAGTGATCCGCGCCTCATGTCGCCTGCTTGCGCGAGGCCACGTAGACGCCGCTCAGCACCAGGGCAAAGCCGATGACGTGGAAGATCTGAGGCTGCTCGCCGAGGAACACGAACGCCATGATCGAGCCGAACACCGGCACGACGTGGAAGAACGGTGCGGCGCGGTTGGCGCCGATCAGGAGCACGCCGCGGTTGAAGCAGAGATAGGCGATGGTCGAGGGGAAGATCGCCACGTAGAGCAGCGACAGCAGGTTCTGGGCATCGAACGCCATCACCGGGCGGGCGTTGAGTTCCCAGATCAACAGCGGGATCAGGCTGGCTGCGCCGCAGCCGAAGGTGAAAGCGACCATCGACAGACCGTGGATCTGAGGCCGCTTGATCGTCAGCACCGAGTAGAAGCCGAACACCGCCATCGCGACCAGGAAGATCAGGTCACCCTTGTTGAAGCTGATGTCGGCGAGCGCGGTAGGGTGGCCGCGCGTCAGGATCAGCAGCACGCCTGCGAGCGACAGCACGATGCCGATCGCCTGCGCCAGCGTCAGGTGCACGCGCAGCAGCAGCATCGACCACATCGCGACGATCAGCGGGCCGCCGGATTGCAGCAGCAGCGTGTTGAGCGCCTGGGTGTATTCGAGCGACCAGTATTGCAGCGTGTTGAACGCGCCGATGCCGGTCACCGACAGCGCGATCATGATGCCCAGCTTGGACCGGATCGCCGGCCAGTCTTGCCGCAACTGCTTCCTGGCCAGCGGCAAGATCAGAAGGAACGCCAGCGACCAGCGCAGGAACGACAGCGTCACCGGTGGGATGTGACCGGCCGCGAGGCGGCCAACGACCGCGTTACCGGCCCAGCACAGCGCGGTGATGCTGAGCAGCACGTAGGGTTGGTTCGCGATCCAGGCGCGCGCAGGCGCGGCGGACGCAGGGGGATCGGCGGCGGTCATACGGCGGTTTTGGACCCGGTTCGTGCGCCGCGGCATTCGGCCCGGTTGTCCCGGCCGCTGTTTCCTCCCCGGCCTTCTCGACAGACACCAATTGCCGTTGCCCATCAAGAGGGCAGATGCATCGCGACCATGCAGCCAGGGCGGTCATGAATGTCCATGCTGACGGTGATGCCTGTGGTGACGTCGTGGACGTCCGGTTCTCACGGCGAAAGACTTGAGCGCTTCCGCGCTGACCAAGTAGGCGGCGACCAGGACCGCGATGCCAGCCAGCATGGCAACGGGCGGGGCAACGAAGCCGAACCATGCGCCCGCCGGCGTGAAGGGAACAATGAGCGCGGCGAACAGCGCGGTCAGCGACGAGGCCGTCAGCATCGGATCGGCCCGGTTGCTCCATGGTCGCCCGTTGGTCCGGATGATGAAGATGACGAGAATCTGCGTCGCCATGGATTCGAGGAACCAGGCCGTGCGGAACTCGTCGGGCGTGGCGTGGAACAGATAGAGCAGCGCGCCGAAGGTCAGGAAGTCGAACAGCGACGATAACGGCCCCATGATCCCGGCGAAGCGCAACAGCCGCTTCATGTCCCAGCGTTGCGGCCGCGCGGTCGCCTGCGGGCTGACGCGATCGAAGGGGATGCCGAGCTCGGAGAGATCATAGAGCAGGTTGTTGAGCAGGATCTGCGTCGGCAGCATCGGCAGGAATGGCAGCACGATCGAGGCGACCGCCATCGACAGCATGTTGCCGAAGTTCGAGCTCGCGCCCATCCGGACGTATTTCAGGATGTTGGCAAAGGTCCGCCGGCCCTCCTCGACGCCGTCGGCGACGACCTCGAGATCGGAGGAGAGCAGGATCATGTCGGCCGCGGATTGTGCCACGCCGGTCGCACCGTCGACCGACAGGCCGATGTCGGCCACCTTCAGCGCCGGCGCGTCGTTGATGCCGTCGCCGAGGAAGCCGACGACCTCGCCCGAGGCCTGCAGCGCCTTGACGATACGCGATTTCTGATCGGGGGCGAGCCGTCCGAAGGCGTCGGCCGAGCGAACCTGCACCGCGAGCGCCTCATCGCTGAGCTCGGCGATGTCGCTTCCGGACAACACGCGGTCGGCCTTCAGGCCGACCAGTCCCGCCAATCGTTTGACGACCACGGGATCGTCGCCGGAGAGTATCTTCAATGCGATGCCGGCGCGGGCGAGCTGTGCGATCGCGGCTGCCGCCGTCGGCTTGGGCGGATCGGCGAAGGCGCACAGGCCCTCGAAGATCAGTTCCTGCTCGTCCTCGGTCTCGATTTCGCGGGTCGCACCGCTCCAGGGTTTCGAGGCGATCGCGACGGTGCGCAGTCCCTCGTGGGCCAGTGCATGAACGCGCTCGCGCATCGCGTGACGACCATTGTCGTCGAGCGCGGCGATGGTGCTGCCCTGCCTTTGCTGCGTGCAGAGCTCGATGACGGCCTCCGGCGCGCCCTTCACGATCAGGATCTGCTCGGTGCCGCGGATTGCCAGCACGGAGCCGAGCCGGCGCGAGAAGTCGAAGGTCTGCTGGCCGCCCAAGGCCCATCCTGCCGCGGCCTGATCGGCACCTGCGAGCAGCGCGGTATCGAGCGATCCGCGATCGCCGCCGAGCGCGGCGGCAATCGCGCCGAGCTCCGCGGCGCGCGGATCGTTGCGGCCGTCCGCCGCGATGCTGCGGGCCAGCGTGATCTCCGCCGACGTCAGCGTTCCCGTCTTGTCGGTGCACAGCACCGACATCGCGCCGAGGTCGTGGATCGCCGCGAGCCGCTTCACGATCACCTTGCGCTTGGCCATGCGCAGCGCTCCGCGCGACAGCGTCACCGTCGTGATCATCGGCAGCAGCTCAGGCGTCAGTCCGACCGCGAGCGCGACCGAGAACAACAGCGAGTCGAGCACGTCGCGGCCAAACACCACGCGAAAGGCGAGCACGATGACGACCAGCGCCAGTGTGAGTCGTGCGACGACCAGACCGAACTCGTGCAGATCGCGCTCGAACGGCGTACGCGCCTGTGCTTCCGCCAGTGCCGAGGCGGCCGCCCCGAACATCGTGTTCGGCCCGGTGTTGACGACGAGAGTGACGGCTTCGCCGGTCTGCGCCACCGAGCCGCGGAACAGCGCGTTCGACGTATCGTTCTCGTCGCTGGGAAGGTCGGCCTGCTTGGTCACGGGATAGGGCTCGCCGGTCAGGGCAGCCTCGCCGGCGGCGAAAGCCTTGGACTCGAGAATCAATGCATCCGCCGGAACGATGTCGCCGGCGCGCACGCGCACGATGTCGCCGGGCACGACCAGGTCGACATCGATCTCGCGATAGGCGCCGTCGCGCTTGACCTCGGCCTTCAGGGCCACGGAGCGCCGCAGCTCCTCGGCGGCCTTGACGGCATGGCCCTCCTGAACGGTATCGAGTCCGATCGACAGCGTCAGGATCAGGACGATGATTGCGCCCCCGATCACGTCGCCTGTCACCATCGAGATGATGCCGGCGACGAGCAGAATGAGCGATAGCGGCTCGAGCAGCCGGCGCAACACGGCGCGCAGCGGGCCAACGACGTGCGACGGAGAGTCGGCGTTGCGGCCATAGAGTTGCAGCCGCTGTTGTGCGTCGGACTCGCCGAGTCCCTTCAAATCGCAGCCCAGGGACGCTCCGACCTGTGCGGGCGAGAGGCGCCAGAACCGGGGTAGGCCGGAGGTGGTTTCCGTGGTCACGCGCGCCCGTTCATGTTCGTGGACAGATGTTCACGGCTGAATTGCACGAAGCATCGTGCCCCGGTTGACCTAGCGCAACATCCCGATGCGCCCATGACCTAATTTCCAGGAACCGCGCCGCAGGGCTGGCGGCTGCAAGTTGACGAGCACGAGGACGAGATCCCGCCCGGTCCGCCGGGCGCATCTGTATTGATGGACATGGTCGACCAAGCTGCAGCCCTCACGCGTCAGAACAGCAAGCCAATGCCGAAGGTGTGGACCGCCTTGCTGGCGCATCGCTGGTTCATTCTGGCGGTCTTGCTGCTGCTCGGCCTCGGCGGCTGGCAGAGCGTGCGCCTCATGCTCGGCCCGGCGATCTCGGTCGATCAGGTCCGGCGCGGCGATCTGGTCGAGACGGTCGTTGCCAGCGGCCATGTCGAGACGCCATTCCGTGTCGAGATCGGCAGCCAGATCACGGGCACCGTCGATGAAGTTCTCGTGCTCGAAGGCCAGCGTGTCACCAAGAGCCAGCCGCTGATCTCGCTGGAAGCGCGCGAGCTCAAGGCTGCGGTGGTGCAAGCCCAGGGACAGGTCGCGCAGGCCGAAGCGCGGATGCGGCAGCTCGCGGAGCTGACCTTGCCCTCGGCGAAGGAGGCGCTGCGCCAGGCGCAGGCGACGCTGCTCAACGCGCAGCAGAGCTATGATCGGACCTCGCAACTGACCGGCAATGGCTATGCCACGCGCGCCGCGCTCGACGAGGCGCAGAAGACGTTGGATATCGCTCTGGCGCAGAAGCGCGCGGCCGAATTCCAGGTCTTCACCGCCAGCCCGGGCGGCAGCGACCACGTGATGGCGGAGACGCAGCTGAACCAGGCGCGCGCCAATCTCGACACGGCTCAATCGCGGCTCGGCTACGCGACGATCTCTGCGCCCCGCGACGGCGTGCTGATCACGCGCAATGTCGAGAAGGGGACCGTGGCCCAGCCAGGCAAGGCGCTGCTGGTGCTGGCGCCTGCCGGCGACGTCCAACTCGTCCTGCAGATCGACGAGCGCAATCTCGGCAAGCTCGCGCTCGGCCAGACGGCGCTGGCCTCGGCGGATGCCTATCCCGACAGGCGCTTCGCGGCCGTCGTCAGCTACATCAATCCAGGCATCGATCTGTCCCGCGCGTCCGTGCAGGTCAAGCTGACCGTCAAGGACCCGCCGGACTATCTGCGCCAGGACATGACGGTGTCTGTCGACATCGAGGTCGCATCGCGCAAGGACACGCTCGAGCTGCCGGTGCGCTCGGTTCATGATCTCACCTCCGGGCAGCCCTGGGTGCTCGGCATCAAGGACGGCCGCGCCGTCAAGCTGCCGGTGCGCGCCGGCATTCGCGGCAACAGTCATGTCGAGATCGTCGACGGCTTGAATGCGGGTGACGTCGCAGTGCCCCAGAGTTCGGGTGTCGTGACCGGACAGCGCTTTCGTCCGGTGCTGCCGTGAACCGCTGGCTGCCGTTCGAGTGGATCGCGGCGGTGCGCTTCCTGCGCGAAGGACGTCTGCAGACCTTGTTCATCATCGGAGGCATCGCGATCGGCGTCGGCGTGATCGTGTTCATGTCGGCGATGCTGGCGGGCCTGGAGGCCAACTTCATCAAGCGCGTGCTGACCTCGCAGCCGCAGATCCAGCTGCTGACGCCGGATCAGGTCGCGCGTCCCCTGCGCAACGGCAACGGCGTCATCGAGGATCCGATCGTGCAGCGCCCGAGTCAGCGCGTGATCTCGATCGATCAATGGCCGAAGATCCGCGACCAGATGCTGGCGATGCCGGAGATCACCGCGGTGTCGCCGACCATTTCCGGTTCGGCGCTGGCCATTCGTGGCGATGCCAGCCGCGCCGTGACCTTGTCCGGCGTCGAGCCGGAGAGCTACTTCAAGATCGTACGCGTGCCGGACTACATCGTCGCCGGCGAGCCGCGGCTGACCAGCGACGACATCATCATCGGCACCGAGCTGGCCAGGGAGCTCGGCGCGATCGTTCGTGACAAGCTCAATGTCCAGGCCGCCTCCGGCGCCAATCGGGTGCTGACGGTGACCGGCCTGGTCGATCTCGGCAACAAGGGCGTCAATCAGCGCGCGGCGTATGTCGCGCTGCGCACCGCGCAGTCGCTGCTCGGCATGGTCGGCGGCGTCACCACGATCGACATCACGGTGAAGGACATCTACGCGGCGGAGGATATCGCCCAGCGCATCCAGGCAGCGAACCTGGTCAAGGCCGACAGCTGGATCAAGACCAATGCGCAGTTCTTCACCGCGGTGCGCGCGCAGGAAACCTCGAACACGCTGATCCGGGTGTTCGTTGCGCTCTCGGTCGCGTTCGGCATCGCAGCCGTGCTGATCGTCTCGGTGATCCAGCGCTCCAAGGAGATCGGCATTCTCAGGGCGATGGGGACCTCGCGCGGCCAGATCCTGCGCGTGTTCCTGCTGCAGGGGGGGCTGCTCGGCTTCATCGGCTCGCTGTTCGGCGCCGCGATGGGAGCGGGTGCCTTGATCTATTGGCATGCGGTGCAGCGCCAGGCCGACGGTTCGGAATTATTTCCCCTGATCCTCGAACGTCGGCTCTTCATCATCACGGCCCTGATCGCGACGGTGACGGGGTTGCTCGCGGCGACCGCGCCGGCGTTGCGCGCGGCCAAGCTCGATCCCGTGGTGGCGATCCGTGGCTGAGGTCATCCTGCGTCTGGAGAAGGTCTGCAAGGCCTACAATGTCGGCCAGCCGACCGAGAGCGAGGTGCTGCACGACATCGACCTCGAAGTCGACCGCGGCGAGTTCGTTGCGCTGATCGGTCCGTCCGGCTCCGGCAAGAGCACGTTGCTCAACATCGTCGGCCTGCTCGACCGGCCGACCTCCGGGCGACTGACGATCAAGGGCCAGGACACCGCCGCGCTCAGCGACGCCGAGCTCACCCATCTGCGCGGCCACACCATCGGGTTCATCTTCCAGTCGCATCTGCTGATCTCCGCCTTCACGGCCAAGGAGAACGTCATGATGCCGCTGCTGGTCGATCGCGGCTTTCCGAGTCCGGAGATCGAGGCGCAGGCGGGCAGGCTGCTCGACCAGGTCGGTCTGGCGAAGTTCGCGGGCCATCTCGCAAGCAACATGTCGGGCGGCCAGCAGCAGCGCGTCGCGGTGGCGCGGGCGCTGGCGATGAACCCGGATCTGGTGCTGGCGGACGAGCCGACCGGCAATCTCGACACCAAGTCGGCGGAGGCGGTCTTCGCCCTGCTGCAACAGGTCAATCGCCGGGTCGGCACCAGCTTCCTGCTGGTCACCCACAACCTTGATCTGGCGCGGCGCTGCGACCGCATCATCGAGGTTGTCGATGGGCGCATTCAGGCCTGACCGGCGACGGTGCTGATCAGCAGCTGTGCGTCCGGTTCGCAACTTCGATCGTAGATTCGCCGCCGTTCCAGTGCTCAATGAGCATGCCTGGGTCAGGGCGCCGACAGAAGCGCCGGCCCGGGTCGCCCATCCGCAGCCGGGGCGGCATGAAATTTTGGGGCTTATCAAAGGCTTGGTGGCGCTGTTGTGTGCTCCGAGGGCCCGTTCTTGCTTGCCTAGCCCGGCGGCTTCCTTTATCCGGTGGGTCGCCTCGCAAGCGAGCGGTCCCGGCCGCGATTTGGGCTGGGCGCATGGTTGGCCAGGCTGGCCCCTCATCGGAAGCGATATCGTCCGAGCCGATCGTGCTGTTTTGGATCTTGGCAGAGGAAAGAGCTGCGAATGGCTAACGTCGTCGTCGTCGGCGCCCAGTGGGGTGACGAGGGGAAGGGCAAGATCGTCGACTGGCTGTCGGAGCAGGCCGACATCGTCGTTCGCTTCCAGGGCGGCCACAACGCCGGTCATACGCTCGTCATCAACGGCGCGACCTACAAGCTGGCGCTGCTGCCGTCGGGCGTGCTGCGCACCGGCAAGCTGTCGGTGATCGGCAATGGCGTCGTGTTCGATCCGCAAGCCTTTCTCGACGAGGTCAGCAAGCTGCAGTCGCAGGGCCTGTCCATCAGCCCGGACAATCTGCGCGTTGCCGAGAACGTCACCCTGATCCTGCCGCTGCACCGGGAGCTCGATGCGCTCCGCGAGTCCGCGAGCGCCGCGACCGCGATCGGCACCACCCGCCGGGGCATCGGTCCGGCCTATGAGGACAAGGTCGGCCGTCGCGCGATCCGCCTGATGGACCTCGCCGACCTCGACACGCTGCCGCACAAGATCGACCGCCTGCTCGCCCACCACAACGCATTGCGCCGCGGGCTCGGCCTGGAGCCGATCGACGGCAAGGTCATTCTGAACGAGCTGACCGCGCTGGCGCCGAAGCTGCTGCCTTATACCGAAACGGTTTGGCGGCTGCTCGACATCAAGCGTCGCGAGGGCAAGCGCCTGCTGTTCGAAGGCGCACAGGGCGCGCTGCTCGACGTCGATCACGGCACCTACCCTTACGTGACCTCGTCCAACACGGTGGCGGCGCAGGCTGCGACCGGCGCCGGCCTGGGGCCGGGCGCGATCGGCTACGTGCTCGGCCTCTGCAAGGCCTACACGACGCGGGTCGGGCAGGGACCGTTTCCCACCGAGCAGGACAACGAGACGGGCCGGAAGATCGGCGAGCGTGGCCGCGAGTTCGGAACGAATACCGGCCGGCCGCGTCGTTGCGGCTGGTTCGATGCCGTCCTGGTTCGCCAGGCGGTGCGGACTTGCGGCATTAACGGTCTTGCACTGACCAAGCTGGACATTCTCGACGGTTTCGACACCATCGAGGTCTGCACCGGCTATCGGCTGGACGGCAAGGAGATCGATCATTTCCCGGCAGGCGAAGGCGCTCAGGCCCGGGTCGAGCCGATCTACGAGACCATCGAAGGCTGGAAGCAGCCGACGGCGAACGCACGCTCCTGGGCCGATCTGCCGGCCCAGGCCATCAAATACGTCCGACGCATCGAGGAACTGGTGGGTTGCCCGATTGCGCTGCTTTCCACCAGCCCCGAACGCGAGGATACTATTCTGGTCCAGAATCCCTTCGAAGCGTGAAGGGACCCGACAGCGCAGCCCGCGAATTGAGTTGATATGGCCGACTACTACCCGCTGATAGCCCGCGCCATTGCCGGATTGGACCCCAACGCTCCCGGCGAAAGTCGGCGCGCGCTTTATGAGCGGGCACGGGCGGCGCTGATCGCGCAGCTGCGCAGCGTCCAGCCGCCGCTCAGCGAATCCGAGATCACCCGCGAGCGGCTGTCGCTCGAGGAGGCGGTCCGCAAGGTCGAGGCCGAAGCGGCTCAGCGCGCCCGCGAGGCACAGCGGGCCTCCAGCGGCGCGGCCCGTCCCGGCGATGCGCTGCGCCGGGCCGGCGCGCGCAATCCTGATGCTCCGGCGGCCCCCGCAGCTCAGCCCGGCCCGACGCCCGAACAACCGGCTGCTCCCGCTGCGCGACCGCGGCCAGCTGCTGGGTCCCCAGTCCCTCGCAACGACCGTCCGCCGACTGGTCCTGAGCCGGCCGAGACACGGTCCGCCCGTGCTCCGCGGCCCGAGTCGCCGGTTGCCGCGGCAGCCCCGGCTGCACCGGCTCGGCCGCAGCCGCCACAGGTCGCGTCCCAGGACGTGCCGCCGTTGCGCGAGCGTCCGGGCCCCCAGCGACGGGGGCAGGACAACAACGGCACCGCCGCTGCGACGCCGTCGATGCGTGGCTTCCGGGACATCACCGCCGACGTCGACGATCTCGGCAAGGCGACGGCCCAGGCCAATCGCGCCGCGCGCAAGACCTACGCCAATGTTCCGGCGACCGACCTCGACCGCCTCGACGGCGATGATGACCGGCCGCCGCTGCCCGCCGAGCCGGCCTATTCCTATGACGAGTCGGTTCAGGAAGCCGAGCGCTACGCGGTGCCGGCCACCGCCTCGGCCCGTCCGCGGACGGCCGGCGAACGCGAGGCCAAGAAAAAGCCGGAGCGCAGTGGATCGACCTTCCCGTTCAAGGCCGCCATTGCTGCCGGCATCGTGCTGATCCTGATCGGCGCCGGCATTCTGTGGGGCCGGCCGCTGGTCGGAACCGTCAGCAGCCTGTTCAAGTCGACCTCGACGGTCGAGGCGCCGAAGGACGCCGGGGCGCCGCTGAGCAAGCCGAAGATCACCGACCGCGTCGGCCAGTCGCCATCCTCGGACCAGATCGCGCCGGTGGCCCAGAAGGTCGTGCTCTACGACGAGGATCCGGCCGATCCGAAGGGCAAGCAGTATCTCGGCACGGTGGTCTGGCGCACCGAGCAGATCAAGGCGACAGGCACGCAGAAGGCTGACATCGCCGTGCGGGCCGACATCGAGATTCCCGATCGCAAGTTCAAGATGACGATGTCGTTCCGCCGCAACACCGACACGTCGCTGCCGGCGAGCCATACCGCCGAGCTGACCTTCATCCTGCCGCAGGATTTCGCGGGCGGAGGCGTCGGCAACGTGCCGGGCATCCTGATGAAGTCCAACGAGCAGTCGCGCGGTACGCCGCTGGCGGGCCTCGCGGTCAAGGTGACCGACGGCTTCTTCCTGGTCGGTCTCTCCAATGTCGACGCCGACCGGACCCGCAACGTGCAGCTCCTGAAGGAGCGCTCCTGGTTCGACGTTCCCTTGGTCTACACCAACCAACGCCGGGCGATCATCGCGATCGAGAAGGGGGCTCCGGGCGAGCGCGCCTTCAACGACGCCTTCGCGCTGTGGGGAGACTGACCGGGCGGCACGGGCTTCGCGCCGTCGGCGGATCGGCGAGGCAGGAGGTTTGTCATGAAGCGATATCTCATCTTCGTGGCCGTCGGCCCCGCGCTGGGCGGCTTCGCGCTGCTTCTGGTCACCACCTACATGTCCGGCTACTGGACCAAGACCGATCCGGGTGAAGTGGCCAAGCTGTTCAAGGTGTTCGCCACGTCGCTGCAATACAGCTATCTGTTCGGCTTCCTGCCGGCGCTGATGATGTGCGCGATCGACGACATCCTGTTCCATGTCCGCCGCATCACGCCGGCGATCCGGATGCTGATCGTGGGCGGCATCGCCTTCGTTTTCGCCGGCTTCAACTATGCGTCCCACGGCTCCGAATACGGCGCGCTCCAGTGGATCCTGTATGGCCTCGTCGGCTTCATTCCGGCGACGGTATCGTCCTGGCTGGTTCACAAATTCGTCGATGAGCAACTTCCGGACGCCTCGCCGGCCCGGCCCAGCGAGCACGGTGCGTGACGGCGTGACGCAACTTGCGCCGCGCTGCCGCGTTTCTATGTGATGGGTATGCAAGACCAGATCTCCACCTCGCCCCGCCGCGCCTCCGGACGTGCCTCGCAGGCGCATTTCAGCGCCAATGAGGCGCGGGGGCCGATCATCGACCAGGATGGACGGGAGGTCCCGCAGGGAGGCTTCCAATCGTCGTTCAATGGCGCCTTCGTCGGGCCGGGCGGCGTTCGCTTCGACTTCCAGGGCGCCAATCCGTTCGGCAATCTGACACGCGAGCAGCGCATCGCCCGGCTCGAGGCGGTGGCCAGGCTGCTCGACGTCGCCTTCGTCGTGCCCGGCACCAACATCCGCTACGGCATCGACGGCATCATCGGTCTGATCCCGGTCGTCGGCGACCTCATCGCGACCGCGCTGTCGCTGTGGCTGGTGCGTGAGGCCCGCGCGCTGGGTGCGCCCTGGCACGTCATCACGCGGATGCTCGGCAACGTCGCGGTCGAAGGCGTGATCGGCATGGTGCCGGTCGCGGGCGATGCGTTCGACGTGCTGTTCCGCGCCAACATGCGCAACGCCAAGATCCTGCGGCGGTGGTTGGATACCCAGCCGCGCTGACCAACGGCAGAAACCAATAAAGAGGTCTCCATAAAAAAACTGCCCCGCGCGAGGCGGGGCAGGGTGTCGTCTAGTGGCCTGGCTGCCGTCAGGCCGCATCGGCGTCGGGCGCCTTGTCCTCGACGGCGCGGCGCGGCAGCGGAAACGCCTCACTCTCATACAGGGTACGGATGCCGTTCTGGTCGAACCGGGCTTCCTCGACCTGCAGATAGGCGCCATTCAGCGAGTCCGCCGGCAACTCCTCCATGGCGAAGCGCACGGCCTCGGCCGCGGTGCCGAACCGCCGATAAGCAAAGCCCGCCCGCTTCTTCTTGCGAATGGCGGCGGGAAACAGTTCGGCAGAGGTGTTGAAGTTGAACGGACGCATTGGACGCATGGTCTGAGACCTCTTCTTGTCGGCTAAGAGCGCTGACGCGAGCTTTCGAACGATCAAGCTTGGCAATGACGCCAGCGATTGCGGGTGTGGAGGGCGGTATTCTTGCCGCTCCAGGCGGCCCAGCCCTGCATGTCAGTTACAGCCCCTAATATAGGCCGATTTGACAGAAATGCGAATCCTGCCCGGTCACATCGTAAATCCGGGCTGCTTCCGGTCGTATTGAAATATCCTATTTTTTCAACAACTTAATTGATCTGCAACTTGTGAATGCAGGGGAGGCCGATCCGCACGGTGAAAATCTCGCGCCTTGTGGCCGATTTTGACCGCTCCGGGCGCGCCGGGCCGGGCCTGCCGGCCTCCCGGTACCGTCGCAAGAACGGGCCCGGGAGCGCCGGAAAGCGCCGGACAACGATCAGCGCGGCTTCAGCTTCAGCGCCGCCGAGTTGATGCAGTAGCGCAATCCGGTCGGCCCCGGACCGTCGGGGAAGACGTGGCCGAGATGACCCGAGCATTTCGAGCACAGCACCTCGGTGCGGACCATGCCGTGGGTATAGTCGGTCTCCTCGTCGACAAGGCTCTCGGCCGCCGGCGCGGTGAAGCTCGGCCAGCCGCAGCCGGAATCGAACTTGGCGTCGGATTCGAACAGCGTCTGGCCGCAGCCGGCGCAGACATAGGTGCCGGCGCGATGCTCATGCTCGTACTCGCCGGAGAAGGGACGTTCGGTCGCCTTCTCGCGCAGCACGGCATATTGCATCGGCGTCAGCTCGCGGCGCCACTCCGCCTCGCTCTTGACCACCTTGTCGCTCGTCTTGGTGTCGCTCATCCTCTTGTCCTCCGGCGGATCCGCCTGGGTCCGCCCTGTCGTCGTGCCGGTCGGCCTCAATTCGTCGCCTTGGCGTCCCTGACCAGCGTCGGCTTGTCGATGTAGTTCTCGGCGAAGATCTTCTTCAGATTGTCGATCTTCGGCAGGTCGTTATAGGCAATATAGGGCTGGCTCGGGTGCAGCGTCAGATAATCCTGGTGATAGTCCTCGGCCGGGTAGAACGCCTCGAGCTTGCCGACCTTGGTGACGATCGGCTTGCCGAACACCTTGGTCTTGTCGAGCTGGGCGATATAGGCCTCGGCGACCTTCTTCTGCGCCTCCGAGGTGGTGAAGATCGCGGAGCGATATTGCGGGCCCGAATCCGGGCCCTGCCGGTTCAGCTGCGTCGGGTCGTGCACGACGGAGAAGAAGATCTGCAGGATCCTGCCGTAGGAGATCTTCTTCGGATCGAACTTGATCTGCACGGACTCGGCATGGCCCGTGCTGCCGCTCGACACCGAGCGGTAGTCGGCCGTCGCCTTGGTGCCGCCGGCGTAGCCGGACACGGCGCTGACCACGCCGGCGGTGTGCTGGTACACGCCCTGGACGCCCCAGAAGCAGCCGCCGGCCACGACCGCCGTTTCAATGCCTTCGGCCGCCGGCTGGTCCTGGGCCGGAGGCGGGATCACCACGGCTTCCTCGGCGGCGTGGAGCGGCTGCCATGCCAGGATGCCGGCGGCCGCGATCGCGCCGAGCAGGGCAGTCTTGACGAAAAGGGAGCGGGTGAGGCGCATCTTGGGATCCTCTTTGGTGACTTGTCTCGTCTCGCCGGCCGGAACAGTGGCCCGGTCAAGCCTCTGTCGCAAGATACGTCGTCGGTCACAGGGCGTTACAGGGGCTGCCACACGACTGCGTGAACAGGACGACGGGGCCGGGTTGCTGCGGCGCCCTGCTCCTCGCCTCTGGTCTTGGCCTCTGGTCTTGGCCGAACCGCGACGATATTCGTTCGACAAACGATCGACCCGCCCACGCGAGATCCATCCCGGCCATGCTGCGCCTCCTGCCGTTGCTCCTGCTGCTGATCGTTCCCGTCCTGCCTGCCTTCGCCGGTCCGGTTCTGAGCGATGATCCAGCCGTCTGCCGCAGCCGTCAGGCCGAGCTGGCTACGCGGGCGTCGGCCTGCGAGCGCCTGCTCGAGGGCGGCAATCTGACCGGCAAGGACCTCGCCTTGGCGCTCGACATTCGCGGCCTGGTCGCGCTCAACAAGCACGAGGACGACAAGGCCATCGAGGCGTTGACCGCCGCGCTGGCCGCCGATCCGGACAATGTCACGATCCTCAACCGGCGCGGCTATGTCTATGAGCGCAAGGGCAAGGATGAACTGGCGCTGGCCGATTACGACGCCGCCGTGCAGAAGCGTCCGACCTTCGGGATCGCCTACAACAATCGCGGCACCATCCATCTGCGCCGCGGTGCGCTGCAGAGCGCGCTCGACGATTTCAACGCGGCCATCCGCGCCGTGCCGACGCTCTATCTCGGCTACGTCAATCGCGGCCGCGTGCGCGCGCTCATGGGGGAGCACGACGCCGCACTGGCCGACTACGATCAGGCCGAGAAGATCGATGCGGCTGCGCCGCTCGCGGCGATGTACCGCAGCGAGACACTGACCGCGATGGGCCGTCCCGATGAGGCGATCGCCGGGTGGACCGGGATCATCGAGCGATCGCCGAAGAACCAGTTCGCCATCGTCGGCCGGGCCGACGCCCATCTCCGCAAGGGCGACCTCGATGCGGCGCTGAAGGATCTCAACGCGGTCCTGGCGATGAACCCGAACAACGTCCACGCCCATGCCAGCCGCGGCCAGCTGTTCGAGAAGCGTGGCAACGTCGCGCAGGCGCGCGCCGATTATCGTGCGGCCGCCTTCGCGCTGACCACCTACGATCCGTTCGACGTGGCCAGGGCGCGCAAGCTCGCCCAGGAACGGCTCGCAGCACTGACGCCGCAGATCGCCGGCGCCGGATCCAATGCGCGCCGCGTCGCGCTGGTGATCGGCAATGGCGGCTACAAGTCGGTGCATGCGCTGCCCAACCCGCCGCGCGATGCGAGACTGATCGCGGACACGTTGCGCGCGACCGGCTTCCAGTCGGTGACGCTGGTGAGCGACCTTTCCCGCGACAGGTTCTTCGAGGCGCTGCGCAGCTTCGAGGCCGAGGCCGAGAAGGCGGACTGGGCCGTGGTCTACTATGCCGGACACGGCTTCGAGATCGGCGGCGTCAACTATCTGGTGCCGATCGATGCGAAGCTCGCTGCCGACAAGGATGCCGAGACCGAGGCGGTCGCGCTCGAGCAGGTGCTCGCCGCCGTCGGCGCGGCGCGCAAGCTGCGCCTCGTCATCCTCGATGCCTGCCGCGACAACCCGTTCGCGCCGGGCATGAAGCAGACGCTGGCGCTGAAGCTGGTCGACAAGGGGTTTTCCAACATCGAGCCCGGTGCGGGCATGATGGTGGTCTACGCGGCCAAGCATGGCGCCACGGCGCTCGACGGCGATGGTGGCAACAGCCCGTTCGCGACCGCGCTCGCCAGGACCATCAAGGAGCCGCGTCTCGAGGTGCGCAAGCTGTTCGACATCGTCCGCGACGACGTCTGGGCGGCCACCAAGCAACGCCAGCAGCCCTTCACCTACGGCTCGCCGCCGGGGCGGGAGGATTTCTTCTTCGTCGCGGCGAAGTGAGTCCGGCAAGCGGAACACGCTCGTGGTGACGATGCCGATGAGACGGGTGATGCCCGCGTCGTCCTCCGCTGTCGTCCCGGCGAATGCCGGGACCCATACGCCGCGGCGGGCGTGGTGGAAGCGAGGTGGTCGACATTTGCGCGTCAAACCACGGCCGGTGGTTATGGGTCCCGGCGTTCGCCGGGACGACACTAATTGTTGTAGCGCGATCCCGGACATAACTACTCATTCTCGCAACCTCTGAGGCCCGAGTGATGCTTGATCGTCGTCCCTCCAACAGAGCGCAGTGGCGCGTCTTTGCCCGCTCTACAAACTGCACGAAGCCATCAGCTCGCATGCTCCTCGCGCTCATGGATGACGCTGGCGCGGCCGACGATGAGGTCGTCGACATGGCCGATGCGCGAGACGTCCTTGCCGGCGTAGGGCAGCGAATGCAGCACGCAGCGCATCGCGTTCAGGCGGGCACGCTTCTTGTCGTCGGACTTGATCACGGTCCACGGGCAGTCGGCGGTGTCGGTGGAGAAGAACATCGCCTCCTTGGCGCGGGTGTAATCGTCCCATTTGTCGAGCGAGGCGGTATCGATCGGCGACAGCTTCCACTGCTTGAGCGGATGTGCCTCGCGCTCCTTGAAGCGGCGTCGCTGCTCGTCGCGGCTGACCGAGAACCAGAACTTGATGATGTGCAGGCCGCTGCGTACGAGGTTGCGCTCGAATTCGGGCACTTGGCGCAGGAACTCGTCATATTCGGTCTGCGAGCAGAAGCCCATCACGCGCTCGACGCCGGCGCGGTTGTACCAGGAGCGGTCGAACAGCACGATCTCGCCGGATGTCGGCAGATGCTCGACATAACGCTGGAAGTACCACTGGCCGCGCTCGACGTCGCTCGGCTTGTCCAAGGCGACGACGCGCGCGCCGCGCGGGTTGAGATGTTCCATGAAGCGCTTGATGGTGCCGCCCTTGCCGGCGGCGTCGCGGCCTTCGAACAGCAGCACCAGGCGCTGGCGCGCGTCCTTCATCCAGTTCTGCAGCTTGAGCAGCTCGGTCTGCAGGATGAACTTCTGCTCCTCATAGTCCTTGCGGAGCATCCGGTACTTGTAGGGATAGCCGCCCTGGCGCCAATTGTCGGCGAGCTCGTCGGAGGTGTGACGCTTGTCCGGCTTGGTCTTGCCGTCGATCAGCGCCTTCATCAGCTTGGCATCATCAGGCGCCGCGCCGTCGAGCATGGCCTTGATCGGTGCAGAATCGGCGTTCAGCGCCGGCGGACCGTGGAGCACGCTCTCGAACGCCGACAGCTCGGTGATCTGCGCGGCCTGCGTCGATTCATTCACCAGCGACTGCCCGATTGGATCGAGCTTGGTCGCGGACTGCTTTCGCGCGACTCGCGCCGTCGCACTCGCTCGCCGGCCGTTCGACGTCTTGCTCTTCGTCGTCTTCGTATTTGCCATCCGCTTCCGCCCCGCCTGCTGGTGATGTACAGACATGTGAATCGTTTTGTATCCGCCAAGCGTGCTGCGGCAGCTTGACCTGGATCAACAGGTCGCAGGCTTTGCAGGAACGAGGCAGGACGATACCGCCGCTGCCTGCATCAAGGTTAAACGACGATGGACAGCCGCTTCGCGGCCCGCGTGATGCCGGTGTAGAGCCAGCGGGCGCGGGCTTCCTGGAAGGCGAAGCTCTCGTCGAACAAGACGACGTCGTCCCATTGCGAGCCCTGCGACTTGTGCACGGTCAGCACATAGCCGTAGTCGAACTCGTCATAGGGCTTGCGCTGCTCCCACGGGATGTCCTCGATGCCGCCCGCGAAACACTCGCCGCGCACCGAGACTTTCGTCACCTTGCGTCCGAAATCCTCCTCGGGCGCGACCCGCATCGTCACGATCTTGGACTTCGAGGTCGCACGCGACTTCACCCGCCACAGCCCGCCATTGAACAGGCCCTTCTTGCGGTTGTTGCGCAGGCAGACCAGCTTGTCGCCGGCGACGGGCAGCGCGTCCTCGATGTCGAGGCGCTGACGGAAGCGGTTGTTGTAGGCGCGGCGGGTGGCGTTGCGGCCGACCAGCACCTGGTCGGCCTCCATGACGCGTGACGGATCGAGCTCGCGGCGCTCCACCACCTCGCTCTCGCCATAGCGGCCGATGTCGAGCGTATTGCCTTCGCGCACGTCCATCGACATCCGCACGATCGGATCGTCCTTGGCCTGACGATGCACCTCGGTCAGCATCACGTCGGGCTCGCTGTCGGTGAAGAAGCCGCCGCCCTTGACCGGCGGCAGCTGTGCGGGATCGCCGAGCACCAGCAGCGGGCAGTCGAAAGACAAGAGGTCACGGCCGAGATCGGCATCGACCATCGAGCATTCGTCGATGATGATGAGCTTGGCCTTGGACGCCGGCGCGTCGTCCCACAATTCGAAGTTCGGCTGCTCCTCGCCGCTCTCCTGCGCGCGATAGATCAGCGAGTGGATGGTGGAGGCGTTGTCGCAGCCCTTGCTGCGCATCACCAGCGCCGCCTTGCCGGTGAACGCCGCGAACTTGACCTCGCCATCGACGCCCTCGGCGATGTGGCGGGCCAGCGTCGTCTTGCCGGTGCCGGCATAGCCGAACAGCCGGAACACCTGCGGCGTGCCGTTCCGGCCGGGCTTTTCCTTCAGCCAGTCGCTGACGGCCTTGAGGGCGGAATCCTGATGCGGGGAGAAGGTGGTCATGGCTCACAAGAATGGAGCCGCGGGGCGACTCGGGACATTCCGTGAACCTAAGGGCTGTTTCAGCGAGATCAAGCTGGAAGAGGCGCAGACGGTGCGCTCTCTCTCCCCGTTCCCTGGCGAAGCTTCGCTTCGCTGAGGCGGGGAGAGGGTCGGGGTGAGGGGCAGCCGCGCGGGTGGTGCGAGTGGTTGGACCTGTACCCCCTCACCCGGATTGCATCTTCGATGCAATCCGACCTCTCCCCGCAAGCGGGGAGAGGTAAGGGACCTACTGCCAGCCCGGCACGCCCCTCATGTCCGGCAGATGATGCGCGATGCCCTTGTGGCAGTCGATGCAGGTCTTCTGCCCCGTGAACAGGAAGCGCTGGTGGGCTTCGACGGCGCGCGGCGACTGCTTGGTGATGTCCATCGACTGGGAGCTGTGGCAGTTGCGGCATTCGAGCGAATCGTTCGCCTTGAACCGCGCCCATTCGTGCAGCGCCAGCTCGAGCCGGCGGTCGTTGAACTTCTCGCGGGTGTCGATCGAGCCGAACAGATGACCCCAGACCTCCTTGGACGCCTGCATCTTGCGCGCGATCTTGTCGGTCCAGTTGTGCGGCACGTGGCAGTCCGGGCAGGAGGCGCGGACGCCGGAACGGTTGGAGAAATGCACCGTCGTCTTCAGCTCGGCGAACACGTTGTCCTTCATCTCGTGGCAGCCGGTGCAGAACTTCTCGGTGTTGGTGATCTCGAGCGCCGTGTTGAAGCCGCCCCAGAAGATCACGCCGGCGACGAAGCCGGCGAGCACCAGCACGCCCAGCCCGAAGATCGAGCTCGGCTTGAGCAGCACGTCAATCAGGTCGAGCACGAACTGCCAGGTGCGGCGGATGAGCCCGAGCCGTTTCTCCGGGGCCGGCGTTCCCGTCCCCTGCGGGATGTCGGCGCTGCTCATCGCTTGGCACCGGGCTTGTCGTGCGACAGCACCGTGTCGATGTCGACGAAATCGTTGCTGACGGGGGGAGTGGCGACGCTCTGCGGCACGTGGCACTGGTTGCAGAAGTAGCGGCGCGGCGACACCGAGGCGAGGAACTGGCCGTCGCGGTCCATGAAGTGGGTGATCGACAGCATCGGCGCCTTTGATTCAGCGGTGCGTGCACGCGCGTGGCAGGACAGGCACTTGTTGCCCTGCATGTCGACCTGATAGCCGTCGATGGCATGCGGAATCACCGGCGGCTGCTCCGGATAGTTGCGCACCTCCTTCTCGGCGGTGTTCTTCATCGGCTGCATCGGCGGCGCCGGGCCTTCGTCGTTGAGCGGCGCAGGTCCCCGCAGCGAGGACGAGACGCTCTGGGCGAGCAGGGTGCTCGAGCCGGCGGCAAGGCCGGCTGCGAGCAGCATCACGGCAAGCTTCTTGATCATGTCGGTCACACCCGCTCGATGCGCACGGCGCATTTCTTGTAGTCGGTCTGCAGTGAGATCGGATCGGTGGCGTCGAGCGTCACCTTGTTGATCAGCTTGGACTCGTCGAACCACGGCACGAATACGAGCCCGCGCGGCGGCTTGTCGCGGCCGCGGGTCTCGACGCGGGCGCGGATGAAGCCGCGCCGCGAAGCGACCTTGACCTCGTCGCCGCGCCGCAGGTTTGCTTCCTGCGCATCGTCCGGATGCATGAAGCAGACGGCCTCGGGGAAGGCCTTGTAGAGCTCGGGCACGCGGCGCGTCATCGTGCCGGAATGCCAGTGCTCGACGACGCGGCCGGTCGACAGCCAGAACGGATAGTCCTTGTCGGGCGACTCCGCCGGGGGCTCGTAGGGCAGGGCGAAGATGCGCGCCTTGCCGTCGGGGAAGCCGTAGAACTGCACGCCCGTGCCGGCCTTGACGTAAGGGTCGGAGCCTTCGCGGAAACGCCAGCGCGTCTCCTTGCCGTCGACGACCGGCCAGCGCAGGCCGCGCTCTTTGTGATAGGTCTCGAACGGCGCAAGGTCGTGACCATGGCCACGGCCGAACGCGGCGTATTCCTCGAACAGGCCCTTGTGAACGTAGAAGCCGAACGCCTTCGACTCGTCGTTGGCATAGCCCGGCTCGATCTGGTCGAGCGGGAATTTGTCGACCTGGCCGTTTTTGTAGAGCACGTCGAACAGCGTCTTGCCGCGATATTCCGGCTTCTTGGCGATCAACTCTTCGGGCCAGACCTCCTCGATCTTGAAGCGCTTGGAGAACTCCATCAGCTGCCAGAGATCGGAGCGCGCCTCGCCCGGCGCCGACACCAGCTGATGCCAGAACTGGGTGCGGCGCTCGGCATTGCCATAGGCGCCTTCCTTCTCCACCCACATCGCGGTCGGCAGGATGAGATCGGCGGCGAGCGCGGTGACCGACGGGTAGGCGTCGGAGACGACGATGAAGTTGTCGGGGTTGCGGAAGCCGGGATAAGTCTCTTCGTTGGCGTTGGGGCCGGCCTGTAGATTGTTGTTGACCTGCACCCAATAGGCGTTGAGCAGGCCGTCCTTCAGCATCCGGCTCTGCAACACGGCGTGATAGCCGGGCTTGTCGGGGATGGTGCCCTCCGGCAGCTGCCAGATGTGCTCGGCCTTGGTGCGGTGCTCCTTGTTGGTCACGACCATGTCGGCGGGCAGGCGGTGCGAGAAGGTGCCGACTTCGCGCGCGGTGCCGCAGGCGGAGGGCTGGCCGGTCAGCGAGAACGGGCTGTTGCCGGGCTCCGAGATTTTTCCCGTCAGCAGATGGATGTTGTAGACGAGGTTGTTGCACCAGACCCCGCGGGTGTGCTGGTTGAAGCCCATGGTCCAGAACGAGACCACCTTGGTCTTGGGATCGGCATAGAGCTCCGCCAGCGCCTCCAGCCGGTTCAACGGCACGCCGGACATCTCCGCGGCCTTCTCCAGCGTGTAGTCGGAGACGAATTTTGCATACTCGTCGAACGAGATGTCGACCGCGTCGTTGGCCTTGGCGGCACCCGTCGCCTTCTTCTGCAGCGGATGCTCGGGGCGCAGGCCGTAGCCGATGTCGGTCTGGCCGCGCTTGAACACGGTGTGCGCCTGGACGAAGTCCTTGTTGACGCGGCCGGTCTTGATGATGTGGTTGGCGATGGCGTTGAGGATGTAGAGGTCGGTCTGCGGCTTGAACACCATGCCGACATCGGCGAGGTCGAACGAGCGGTGCTCGAAGGTCGAGAGCACCGCGACCTTGACATGCGGCGCCGACAGCCGGCGGTCGGTGACGCGGGTCCACAGGATCGGGTGCATCTCCGCCATGTTGGAGCCCCACAGCACGAACGCGTCGGTGGCCTCGATGTCGTCGTAGCAGCCCGGCGGCTCGTCGATGCCGAAGGTGCGCATCATGCCGGCCACCGCCGAGGCCATGCAGTGCCGCGCGTTGGGATCGATGTTGTTGGAGCGGAAGCCGGCCTTGAACAGCTTCGAGGCGGCGTAACCTTCCCAGATCGTCCACTGTCCCGAGCCGAACATGCCGACGCCGGAGGGCCCGCGCTTCTTCAACGCGTCCTTGTACTTCGACGCCATGATGTCGAAGGCTTCGTCCCAGCTGACGGGCGTGAACTCGCCGTTCTTGTCGTACTTGCCGTTGGTCTTGCGCAGCATCGGATGCGTCAGGCGATCATGGCCGTACATGATCTTGGACAGGAAGTAGCCCTTGACGCAGTTCAGGCCGCGATTGACCTCGGCCTTGATGTCGCCATGGGTGGCGACGACGCGGTTGTCCTTGGTCGCGACCATCACGCTGCAGCCTGTGCCGCAGAAGCGGCAGGCGGCCTTGTCCCATTTCAGCTCGCTGGCTTCGCGTTCGGTGACGAGGTTGGCCGCGAGCGAGCTCGCCGGCATCCCGGCGGCGGCCGCGGCAATCGCTGCGGCCTCCAGCTTGAGCATCTGACGGCGATCGATTTTTGATTCGGTCATGGTGGTCTCGGTTGATTAGCCGGCGTCGATGGCGTGGAAGACGAGGCAGGCGGAATGCACGCAGGGGATCGCGGAGATGGTCGTCATGGTGGCACCGAGCGCGCCCGCGTTCGGCGCATCGACGACGACGATCAGCTTGCCGCGCTCATCGCGGCCGTGAATTTCGCAGCCGGACATCGCAAGAATGTCGGCGGCGACCCGATCGAGCTGATCGGGACGGGTCTGCACGATGATCGAGGCGATTTCGCCCGTGACAGGCGCAACCACGGGCTCAGCGGTGAGCACCCGGCCGGTGATCAGCGCGCGCCGGTCGAGGCGAGTGCGGTGTGAGAGCATATGAGCCGTCCTTCCGGTCAATGTGCCGCGGGTGGGCCGGGCGGTCCGGCCATCATCTGGTAGACCCACACCGCCAGCCCGTAGGAGCCGACGGTGGCGACCGCGAGCGCGGGCATCAGCACTGCGGTGAGGAACAGAAAGGCAAAAATTTCCATGCGTCTGCGGCGCGCACGCGCAGTCGCATCGCTGCCAACGAGCGACATGAGAGGATTCTCAACTGTGTGGGTATGGGAGGGTTTGCGGCATCCGGGCCGCGCCTGATGATAGATTAAGGGAGACCATTGGAACCAGCGTTGACCTGGATCAAGCGCGGGGACCCCAGAGCACACCAGCGCACCGCTCCTGCGAACTCGGGCCCGCGTCGCCATCATGTTGGTTGATGAGCCGTGAAGATCCGTGACCGCATGTCTCCTTGCGAGAAACTCTCGCTGCTTTGCGTGGGGACCTCGATACGATCATCCCCTCTGGTCGTCAGCCGGGAGGACCGGCATTGCTATTTTTCAGGGGTGCTCGACAGGCGTTTCGCTCGCCACCATCATCTTGCGCATCGCATCAACGTGGATGCGCAAGGGTGATCGGAGAGGGCAATGAAGCGTCGCGATTTTCTGAAACTGTCATTGGCATCGGCTGCGGTGATGAGCTGCGCGGCGCCGCTGCGCGCCGAGGACAGGCCGAAGGAGATCCGCATCGGCACCCAGAAGGGCGGCTTCTTTCCCGCCGTGAAGGCGCGGCGCACGATCGAGTCCACGTTCAAGCCTCTCGGCATCGAGATCGTCTGGATCGACTTCCAGTTCGGCCCGCCGCTGCTCGAGGCGATCAATGTCGGCAGTGTCGATTTCGGCTATGTCGGCGATGCGCCGCCGATCTTCGCGCAGGCCGCGAGCGCCAACATCCGCTACGCCGCGGCCGTCAAGCAGAACGGCAGCACGCAGGCGATCATCGTGCCCAAGGACTCGCCGATCAGGACGCTGGCCGATCTCAAGGGCAAGCGCATCGCCTTCGGCAAGGGCTCCAGCGCGCATAATCTGCTGGTCGCGGCGCTCGAGAAGGCCGGCATCGCCTGGAGCGACATCACGCCTGCGCCGCTCGCGCCGGCCGATGCCACCGCCGCCTTCGTCAAGGGCTCGGTCGATGCCTGGTCGATCTGGGATCCGTATCTCGCGCTCGCCGAGCTCAAGGAGAATGCGCGCGTCATCGTGTGGGACAAGGACGTGCACAAGCCGAACTCGTTCTACATCGTCGGCAGCGACTTCGTTGAGAAGTATCCGGGCGTCGTCGCCAAGCTGAACGGTGCCTTCGCCGCCGAGGGCGTTTGGGCCAACAGCCATCACGAGGAGGTCGCCAAGGCGCAGGCCGAGGCCACCGGTGTCGATCTCGAAGCTGTCCGCCGCTTCGTCGACCGCTCGGTCTACAGCGTCGTGCCGATCGATGCCGACATCATCAAGAGCCAGCAGGCAGTGGCCGACCGCTTCGCCCGGGTCGGGCTCATTCCGAGACAGGTCAACGTCGCCGACATCGTCTGGAAGTGGACGCCGTCCACCTGACGCGTGATCGCCATCCGCATCCGAAAGAGAATGACATGAGCAACACTTCGAAGCCCAACGTGCTGTGGTTCCTGCCGACCCATGGCGACGGCCGCTATCTCGGGACGTCGCAAGGCGGCCGCGAGGTCAATTTCAACTATCTGCGCCAGGTGGCGCAGGCCGCCGACCAGCTCGGCTATTACGGCGTGCTGATCCCCACGGGCCGCAGCTGCGAGGATTCCTGGATCGTCGCCTCAGCCGTGGCGCCGTTCACCGAGAAGTTGCGCTATCTCGTTGCTGTGCGGCCGGGCCTGCAGTCGCCGGCCGTGGCCGCGCGCATGACAGCCACTCTCGACCGCGTCACAAATGGCCGCCTGCTCGTCAACGTCGTCACCGGCGGCGATCCGGTCGAGAACAAGGGCGACGGCATCTTCCTGTCGCATGAGGAGCGCTACGAGGTCACCCGCGAGTTCCTCACCGTTTACAACAAGCTGCTCGAAGGCGAGGCCGTCAACTTCTCCGGCAAGCACATCAAGGTCGAGGACGGCCGCCTGCTGTTCCCGCCGGTGCAGTCGCCGCGCCCGCCGCTGTTCTTCGGCGGCTCGTCGGATGCCGGCATCGACGTCGCCGTCGATACCGTCGAGAAGTATCTGACTTGGGGCGAGCCGCCGGCCGACGTCGCGGCCAAGGTCGCCAAGGTCAAGGCCGTCGCCGACACGCGCGGCCGCAAGCTGTCGTTCGGCATCCGCCTGCATGTGATCGTGCGCGAGACCAATGAGGAGGCGTGGGCCGCGGCCGACGATCTGATCAAGCACGTCACCGATGACACCATCGCCTCGGCGCAGAAGATCTTCGCGCGCATGGACTCGGTCGGCCAGCAGCGGATGTCGCAGCTGCATGGGGGGCGTCGCGACAAGCTCGAGATCAGCCCGAACCTGTGGGCCGGCGTCGGCCTCGTCCGCGGCGGCGCCGGCACGGCGCTGGTCGGCGATCCCGATACGGTCGCGGCGCGCATCCGCGAGTATCAGGACCTCGGCATCGATACCTTCATCCTCTCCGGCTACCCGCATCTCGAAGAGGCCTATCGCTTCGCCGAGCTGGTGTTCCCGAAGCTCGGGCTGAACGCGGTGGAGCAGGGCGGCAACGTGACCAAGCTCCGCGCGAATACGGGTCCGTTCGGCGAGACCATCGCCAATGAGCATCGTCCCCTGCAGCGGGCGTCGCAGTCATGAGCCTGATCGACAGCCTCCCCAAGGTTCGCAAGCTCAACGTGCCCAAGGCGGATGGATTGCTGCCCTGGCTGGTGCCGCTTGCGATCCTCCTGATCTGGCAGGCGGCGTCGGTCGCGGGCCTCGTTTCGCCCCGCGTGCTGCCTGCGCCGAGCGACGTCGCGCGTGCCGGCTGGAAGCTGTTGTGGTCGGGCGAGCTCGGCCGCAACATCTGGGTCAGCTTCTGGCGGGCCTCGATCGGCTTCCTGATCGGCGGCAGCATCGGCTTCGCCTTCGGTCTCGCCAACGGCCTGTCGCAGCTGTCGTCGAAGCTCACCGACACCACGCTCCAGATGATCCGCAACGTGCCGCATCTGGCGCTGATCCCGCTGGTCATCCTGTGGTTCGGCATCGACGAGAGCGCAAAGCTGTTTCTCGTCGCGCTCGGCGTGTTCTTCCCAGTGTATCTCAACACGCTGCACGGGATTCGCACCGTCGATCCGCAACTCATTGAAATGGGCCGCGTCTACGGCATGACCGACGGCGAGCTGTTTCGCCGCGTGATCTTTCCCGGCGCGCTGCCGTCGATCTTCGTCGGCCTGCGCTTCGCGCTCGGCATCATGTGGCTCACCCTGATTGTCGCCGAGACGATCGCGGCGTCCTCCGGGCTAGGCTACATGGCGATGCAGGCGCGCGAGTTCATGCAGATCGACGTCGTCGTTCTCTCCATCCTGATCTACGCCCTGCTGGGCAAGCTCGCCGACAGCGCCTCGCGGCTGCTGGAGCGGCTGACGCTGTCCTGGCATCCGGCGTTCAGCAAACATTGAGGTTCGTAAATGCAGCAAGCGCTCCGAATTCCCGTATCCGGCGTCGAGGCGATCGACGGCAAGGATGTGATCGGCCATGCTCAGGCTTTCCGCCCTGTGAGGAAGCCCAGCGTGAGCCCGGCCAAATCCGAGACGCGCGGCCTGCCGCTGGTGATCCGCGACTTGCGCAAGGCCTTCGGTGACAACGAGGTGCTGCGCGGCATCGACCTGGAGATTCCGGCCGGTCAGTTCGTCGCCATCGTCGGCCAGAGCGGCTGCGGCAAGAGCACGCTGCTGCGCCTGATCGCAGGTCTGGACAAGCCGACGTCCGGCACGATCAGCTTCGGCGACACCGCCGCGCGCCCCGAGGATGTCCGGGTCATGTTCCAGGAGCCGCGGCTGTTGCCCTGGGCGAGGGTGCTGGCCAACGTCGAGGTCGGGCTTGGCCGCGGCCGCAAGGCCGCCGGCGCGCATGACCGCGCCAGCCTCGCGTTGGAGGAGGTCGGTCTGGCCGAGAAGCGCGACCAATGGCCGGCGGTGCTGTCGGGCGGCCAGAAGCAGCGCGTGGCGCTGGCGCGTGCGCTGGTCAGCGGACCGCGCCTGCTCGCGTTCGACGAGCCGCTCGGCGCGCTCGATGCGCTGACCCGGATCGCGATGCAACGGCTGCTGGAACGGGTCTGGACCGATCAAACCTTCACCGCAATCCTGGTCACCCATGATGTCGCGGAGGCCGTGGCCCTGGCCGATCGCGTCCTGGTCATTGAGGACGGTCGGGTCGCCGAGGACATCAGCGTCGATCTGCCGCGCCCGCGACGGCGCGGGTCTGCCGAGCTCGCCGCGCTGGAAGGCTCGATCCTGGGCCAGTTGCTTGGACCGGGCACGGCAGGGTAGGAAAGATCAACGCAATGAACTCCATCGTCCGTCACATGCCCGATGCTACGGCGCTCCAGCCGGATTTCCGCTCTGCGATGCGCCAACTGGTCGGCGGCGTCAGCGTCATCACCGTCGGCCGGGGCGACGAGGTCACCGGCATGACCGTGAGCTCGCTGTCGTCGCTTGCGGTCGAGCCTCCTTCCATCATCGTCAGCCTCAACCGCAGCGCCTCATCCTGGCCGATTCTGCAGCGGGAACGCGTGTTTGGGGCCAATCTGCTGGCGGCGGATCAGATCGGCGTCGCCGAACGGTTCGCGGGTAAGGGAGGCCTGCGCGGCGCCGAGCGCTTCGCCGGCGCCGACTGGCGCAAGCACGTCACCGGCGTGCCGCTGCTGGTGGGAGCACTCGCGACGCTGGATTGCGAGGTCGAGGAGATCATCGAGCGGCATTCCCACGCCATCGTCATCGGCAAGGTGGTGCATATCGAGGTCGCGCCGCAATCGGCGGCTCTGGCGTATTGGCATGGCAGCTATGTCGCGGTTGATCGCGACGACGATCTCGGCCGGCTGGCCGCGCTGAGCGTGCCTGATCCGAGGCTGACTCCGTAACGGCGGGCCGACCGACGAGACGCGCTGGCGTCGAGGCGGAGGAGGCCGTAAAAGCCACTGTCGATGTCGGCAGCGGACTATCATGAAGCGGATCGGAACCTGGGCTCTCTACGTGATCGGTACGGCCGCGATCCTGTATCTGGCGCTCTATGCCTACGCCGTATTGACGCAGCGCGAGTTCACACCGGGCGATCCCATCCACATCTTCCGCAACCCCGAGGCGCCGAGCTATTCGTGAGCTGCCGCTGCGCGGCCCCGTCGTGGCGGCGGCTCGCGCAGCCACGGATCCTTCGACTGCTCGCAATCCCGCAGCTGCATCCAGTCGGCGGTGAGAAACTGCACTCGGCAGCGGCGCCAGACCCGCCTTTGTCCGGAGCCGTCCGGCGAGGTCTCGATATCGGAGAGCGAGAGATAAGGCGGCCGCCAGCGATAGCGCCGCTCTGTGTCCCAACCGTCGCAGCCGCCGGTGCCACATGCGAAGGTGCGTGAGATCAGCTTGCCGTTGCGTGCGAAGCACCAGCTGCGGGCTCCCCATTCCTCACCCGATGATGGCTTCACCAACGGCGGGTGCGAGGTCTGCTCCCAGCAGCCAGCCAGCACGCCGCGTGTCGCGGCGACGGCCGCGGAAACGGAAAGCGGCGCGCCCAGGAGGAGCGCGCCGCCGAGAGCGAGATGATGGAAGACGGCGAGGCTACACGGGGCTCGGCATGCGCGGCGTGTCGCCGGTGCCGGGGGGCGGGATCGGCACGCCGCCGTCGGCATATTCGTTGAGCTTGTTGCGCAACGTGCGGATCGAAATGCCCAGAATGTTGGCCGCATGTGTCCGGTTGCCCAGGCAGTGCTTCAGGGTTTCCAGGATCAGATCGCGCTCGACGTCGGCGACGGTGCGGCCGACCAGCGCGCGCGTGACCTGCTCCGCGGCCATCGTAGCATGAGCGACGGCCGGCTGTGTCTTGCCGATGTCGAGGCGGGCGCCGTCGGGGGTCAGGATCGCGTCCGGACCGATCTCGTCGCCCTGAGCCATCAGCACGGCGCGATGCATCGTATTCTCCAACTCGCGCACGTTGCCCGGCCAGCGGTTGGTGGTGAGGATGCGCTTGGCCTCCGCCGAGATCGGCCGCAGCGGCACCGCATTGGCCTCGGAGTACTTGCGCGCGAAATGCTGGGCGAGCTCGAGGATGTCGGCCGGGCGCTCGCGCAGCGGCGGGATCTTCAGGTTCACGACGTTCAGTCGGAACAGCAGGTCCTCGCGGAACGTGCCCTCGCGCACAGCGTCGGCGAGGTTGCGGTTCGAGGTCGCGATGATCCGGATGTCGACCGGGACCGGGCGGGTGCCGCCGACGCGGTCGATCACGCGCTCCTGGATCGCGCGCAGCAGCTTCGACTGCAGCCGCACGTCCATCTCGGAGATTTCGTCGAGCAGCAGCGTGCCGCCATTGGCCTCCTCGAACTTGCCGATGCGGCGCGCCACCGCGCCGGTGAACGCGCCCTTCTCGTGGCCGAACAGCTCGGATTCCAGGAGATGCTCGGGGATCGCGGCGCAGTTGATCGAGATGAAGGGGCGCTTGGCGCGGGCGGAGCGGGTGTGGACGTAGCGCGCCAGCACCTCCTTGCCGGTGCCCGACTCGCCGGTGATCATCACCGAGGCGTCGGAGCCGGCGATCTGCTGGGCCAGCTTGATGACCTTGGCCATGGCGTCGTCGCGATAGACGAGGTCGCGGCTGTCGTTGGCGACGGCGGCGAGCACGGCTGCGATCAACTCCGGATCGGGCGGCAGCGGAATGTATTCCTTGGCGCCGGCGTGGATCGCGGCGACCGCGGCGCGGGCGTCGCTGGTGATGCCGCAGGCGACGATCGGCACATGGATGTGCTCGGCGTCGAGCCGCATCACGAGGTCGCGGATGTCGAGCGCGACATCGACCAGCAGCAGGTCCGCGCCCTTGCCGCCGCGCAGCACCCGCATGGCCTGCTCGTTGTCCTCGGCATGGGTGACGGTGGCGCCGTTCTCCATGGCGATCTTGGTGGCCGCGGTAAGCTGGCCCTTCAGCGTTCCGACGATGAGAAGCCGCATGTTGGTCTCCTATTCGGTCGCGCCGCTCTCGATCAGCGCGCGGATCATGTCTGTCAGTTGCGGTCGGACTTGATGATTTCCGTCATCGTCACGCCGAGCTTGTCCTCGACCAGCACCACTTCGCCGCGCGCGACGAGGCGGTTGTTGACGTAGATGTCGATGGCCTCGCCGACCTTGCGGTCGAGCTCGAGCACGGTGCCGGGCCCGAGCTTCAGGAGCTCGCCGACATCCATCTTCGAGCGGCCGAGCACGGCCGAGACCTGCACCGGCACGTCGAACACGGCCTCGAGGTCGGCGGCGATGCGCGCGGCGTGCTCTTCTTCGTTGTAGCCGACGTCACCGCCCAGCGGCGGCGCGTCTGCCGCATTGAGGTCGGGAAGAGGGATCTCGTTGTCGCTCATGACTTAAACTCCCTTGGCCACCACAGCGGCCTAGTTCTTCTTGGACGCCATGTAGCGTCCGACCAGCTCGTTGATCTTGGCATCGATCGCGGCGCGCTCCAGCACGACGCCGCCGTCAGCCCATTCGATGCGGCAGTCGCCGGTCGCAATCTCCGGCTCGGCCAGGATCACGAGGCGTCCTTCGAAGCCGCTCTGCTTGGCGAGCTTGTCGATCTTCTCGCGGGCGAGCTCGTACAGCGCGTCATTGATGCGCAGCACGAGGTGCGGCGTGGCGACCAGATGGGCGAAGCAGTCGTGCACAAGGCCGGTGATCTCGCCGAGCGGCTCCGCATCGACCAGCGCCGCGCACAGCTTGCGGGCGACGGCGACCGCGACATCCACCGCCTCGGTTTCCATCCGCTGCTCGATGCCTTCGAAGCGGGCGGAGATGCCCTGCAATTGAATGTTGATCTGCTCCAGCGCCGCCGCGACGCGGCGGTCGGCCTCGACCTTGGCTTCGCGCTGCGCCGCCTCGTAGCCGTTGCGGTAGGCGGCGGCTTCGGCGGCCGCGACTTTCTGTGCGATCTCGGCGGACGTCGCCGCACGCTCCCGCGTCGTCTTCTCCGGCGCGGCGAAGTCGGTATCGAACAGGAATTTCGCGGGCTGAGCCATCAATACACCAGCTCGTCGTCGGCGCGGTTCTTGCTGAGCATGATCTCGCCCTTGGCGGCGAGGTCCTTGGCGAGATTGACGAGCAGGGCCTGCGCCTCGTCGACGTCGCGCAGACGCACCGGCCCCATCGCGGCCATGTCGTCCTGCAGCATCTTGGCGGCGCGCGACGACATGTTGCCGAAGAAGAAGTTGCGGACCTCCTCGTTCGCGCTCTTGAGCGCGATGCCGAGCTTGTCCTTGTCGACATTGCGCAGCAGGGTCTGCGCCGAGGCGGAGTCGAGCTTGATCAGGTCGTCGAAGGTGAACATCAGCGCCTTGATGCGCTCGGCGGATTCGCGGTTCTCTTCTTCGAGCGAGGTGATGAAGCGGGTTTCGGTCTGGCGGTCGAAATTGTTGAAGATCTCGGCCATGACCTCGTGGGCATCGCGGCGGCGGGTCTGCGACAGGTTCGACATGAACTCGACCCGCAACGTCTGCTCGACCCGCTCGATGACCTCCTTCTGGACGGCCTCCATGCGCAGCATGCGGCCGATGACGTCGAGCGCCATGTCCTCGGGCAGGATCGCGAGCACGCGGGCGGCGTGCTCCGGCTTCAGCTTGGACAGCACGACGGCGATGGTCTGCGGATATTCGTTCTTGAGGTAGTTGGCGAGCACCTCTTCCTGGACGTTGGAGAGCTTCTCCCACATGTTGCGGCCGGCGGGGCCACGGATCTCGTCCATGATGCCGGTGACGCGCTCGGCCGGCAGGTATTGCTGCAGCAGCCGCTCGGTGGCGTCGAAATTGCCCATCAGCGCGCCCGAGGCCGACATGCGCGAGACGAATTCGAGCATGAGATCCTCGACGACGTCGGCTTCGATCGTTCCCAGCGTCGACATCGCCAGCGACAATTCGCGCACCTCGTCGTCGTCGAGCTGTTGCCAGATCTTGCCGCCATATTGCTCGCCGAGCGCAAGCATCATCACGGCCGCGCGCCGCGGGCCGCTCAACGGCTCGGTCTTCTCGCGCTGCGCCTGCCGGCTCGCCAGCGTCGCGATGACGGTGGAGATGTCGTTGGCGTTGGCGTTGGTCTGTGTCTGCGGGAGCGACATGGCGGCTACGTTCTTCTCAGTTCAGGCGGTTCGCGTCGGTTGGTTCAGTTCTGCTGGGGCTCGGCGAGCCACTGGCGGATGATGGCGGCGGCTTCGCCGGGGTTGCGATCGGCCAACTCGCCCACCCGGTGCACGGACTGGGCGTGGACCTGGCCCTGGACCTGGGCGACGTCGATCATGTTGGCGGTCTGCTGGGCGTGGGCGGCGGCCTGGACGGTCTCGTCGGTGAGGGCAGGGACCCCGCCGCTCAACGCTGTGGCGACCTCTTCGGTGGAGATGATCTTCTTGACCAACGGACGCACGACCATGAACACGACCACGATTCCGAGCAGCATCATCACCGCGAGCTCGATGACGTACATCACGTCATCCTTGGTGAAGTGCAGCATGCCGAGGAAGCCGGTCGGCTCGTTGATCTGCGGCACGGTCGGGGCGTCTGCGAATTTCAGGTTGACCACCTCGACCTGGTCGCCGCGCTTCTGGTCGAAGCCGATGGCGGAGCGGACGAGGGCTGCGATGCGATCGAGCTCCTCCTTGCTGCGCTCCTTGTAGACCAGCTCGCCCTTCTCGTTCTTGGAGTAGGCACCGTCGACCAGCACCGCGACGGAGATGCGGTTGACCCGCCCGGCCTCGGTGACTTCGGTCTTCGTCGTCCGGGAGATCTCGTAATTGTTGGTCTCTTCGGTCTTCTTGCTCTGGTCGCGGGGCTGTTGCGGCGGCTGGTTCTGCTGATTGCCCGGCAGCTCGTTGTTGACCGTGACCTGCCCGTTGTTTTCGTTGGTGGCCGACTGCTCTTCGCGGGTCTGGCTCGACCTGAGCACGCGCCCTTCCGGATCGTAGCGGTCGGAGGTCTGGGTGATGCGGTTGAAGTCGAAATCGGCCGAGAGCTGGACCCGGGCGCGGCCGGCACCGACCACCGAGGATACGATGTCCTCGACCTGCTTGCGCATCCGCTTCTCGAAGCTGTTGCGCCGCTCGTCGCCGACCTGCTGGTCGATGTCGGTCTGGGTGCCGTCGGCCAGCAATTGACCGGCCTCGTCGACGATCGACACCCGCTGCGGCTTCAGACCGTTGACGGCTGAGGCGACGAGGTGGCGGATGGCCCGGATCTGGTTCGCCTCGAGCGCACCGCGCACGCGCACGACGATCGAAGCCGACGGCTCCGGGGTCTCGCGCGAGAACAGCGGCCGCTCCGGCAGCACGAGGTGGACGCGCGCCGCCTGGACGCGGTCGATGGCGCGGATGGTGCGGGCGAGCTCGCCCTCCAGCGCGCGCAGATGGTTGATGTTCTGGACGAAGCTCGTGGTGCCCAGCGCGTCCGACTTGTCGAAGATCTCGTAGCCGACGCCGCCGCCCTTGGGCAGGCCGCCTTCGGCGAGCTTCATGCGGAGACGGGTGACCTTGTCCTTCGGGACCAGGATGACGCTGCCTTCATTGCGGATCTCGAACGGAATGCCCTGCCGCTCCAGATCCTTGATGATGCTGGAGGAGTCGTCCATCGTCAGATCGGTGAACAGGGTCGTCAGCTGCGGCGCCGTCACGCGCATGATGACGAAGCCGAAAAAGCCGATCAACGCGGCGGTCACCGCGATCATGGCGGTCAGCCGCGCGGCGCCCAAACCCTTCAGGAAGTCCAAGAGACCTTGCAAGCAACTGCCCCATAGTTCGGCATTCGACGGGTGGCTGCTGGGAGGTCATTTGAGCTTCGCGGGCCTTTACGGCCGGTTGCAGAGATCGCGAAATTCAATCGTTAAACCCTTCGCCGCCACCCGCATTCCAGGTGGTGATCCGATGTCGCCCTCTGCTCCCGCAGTCGCGAGGCAGTCGCAGAGGTTGAATCGAACCACTGGGCAATTATTGCCTATGGGAAGGTTTCGATATGGTTAACGTCGGTTAAGAGGTCCTAACAAACTATCGACATGCAAAAAATCGGCTTGGCGGAGCCAAGCCGATTTTCGAAGACATCCCGTCGCGTCGTTAACGCTTTATTGACGATATTGCTGAATTCGGGTGGTGCGCAGCCCGGCGAGACCATGCTGGTCGATCGAGAACTGCCACGACAGGAATTCGTCGACGGTCAGGGTATATCGGCTGCACGCCTCTTCGAGGGACAACAATCCGCCGCGAACCGCAGCGACGACTTCGGCCTTGCGGCGTATGACCCACCTCTTGGTGCCTGGCGCAGGCAAATCCGCGATGGTGAGCGGGCTGCCGTCAGGCCCGATGACGTATTTCACCCTCGGGCGATGGGGTTCTGTCATGGCGTACTCACAAACTCTTAACCACTGAACTCACGGTAAGACCCTACGCCGCCTCGCTTAAAATTTGCCTAAGCAAAGGGCGCGAATCCGGCGCTCCGCGCGAACGCCGCCGCTCCCGGCCGCCAGAGGCCCCGGGAGCGAGATCGTGGTAAATGATTGGTTAAGAATTTCCGGCGGTTACGCCGGCATGTCGCAGCCCGGGCCGAGCTTGAGGTTCAAGATCAGCTGCAAGCGTATCCAGATTGTCAACCGCGCGCCCCCGCTTCAAGGGCTAGCTAACGATCCGCTGGATCTGATTCACGGTGTAGGTCTGGCCGCCGATCGACAGCAGCGGCGGCTGCTGGGTCAGATCCACCGAGGAGACCGTGCCCTTGACCTGGGTCGAGATGGCCACCGGCGTGCCGTTGGTCGCGTCGGTGCCGACCACGGAGATCTTGTATTGCCCGTCCGGCCACTGGACGCCGTCATTGCCCTGGCCGTTCCAATTATAGGTCTGGTTGTCGCCGGCGCTCGCCGAATATTTGCCGCTGAAGACGGTCTGGCCGACGCTGTTGGTGATGCTCACCGTCAGGTTGCTGTCCTTCGGGATGCTCAGATCCCAGCTCGCCTTGCCGCCGGTCATGGTCGTCGTCGAGCCATTCACCACGGCGGTCTTGCCGACGAAGGCCAGCGCCTGGGTGGCCTGCGTCGTCTGCTGCATCGAGATCAGCGAGGCCAGCTGGTCGTTGGTCTTGAGCTGCTGCTCGACGCCGGCGAACTGCACGAGCTGCTGGGTGAACTGGTTGGTGTCGAGCGGATCGAGCGGGTTCTGGTTCTGCAGCTGCGTCGTCAGCAGCGTCAGGAAGGTCTGGAAGTTGCCCGCGATGGTCGAGCCTGCGGTCGAGCCGAGGCTGCTGTTGGATCCGGTGGTGGATGTCTTGGTCGTGCCCGAGACTGCCGGGCTTGCCGTGATTGCGTCGCCGATGGCCATGGAAGCCTCCTGTTAAACCCTGATATCGACGCCACCCTGTGCGCCGAACATCCGTCCATAGGACCGTCCGGCGAACTGGACCGGGACGTTTTCGTCCTCGGTCACGATGAGGCGCTGGGAATTGCCGTTCTGTTGATTGTCGCCGCCGTTCTGGCCGGACGAGTTCTGGTCGCGCAGCGAGAATTGCAGCCCGCTGTTGTTGCTCTTGAGGCCGGCATCCTGCAGCGCCTGCTGCAACTGCGGCGCGGTCTGCTGCAGCATCGCCAGCGTTTCCGGTTTCTCGACCCGCAGATGCGAGGTGACCTGGCCGTTGCGGTCGACGTCGATGCGGACATCGATGCGGCCGAGCTCGGCCGGATCCAGCCTGATCTCGAAGCGGCTCTTGCCATTGAGCGCAGACGCCGCGATCTCGACGGCAAGGCCGTGCAGCGGCACGGGGGCGTTGGCCGCCGCCGTGGCCGTCAGATTGGCCGATGTGATCGGGCTGGTCGAGGCGGTGGGCGTCGAGAGCTGCGGCTGCAGGGCCGCAGTGGCCGGCACCGTCGGATCGGCGACTGGAACGTTGCCCTGGCCGCCGGCGTGCGCCGCGCTGCGCTCATGCGCCGCTGGTGCCGGGCCATTGCCGCCCTTGGCGAGCGGCTCGACCTCGCCGCCATCCGGCTTCGCCGCGACGGCAGGCTGCTGGCCGAGGTCAGTGCCCTGAGCTTGCGGCTGAGTGCCCTGTGTCGCTGGGGCGCCCTGCTCGGAGGTCTTGCCGATCTCACCGGGCGCAAGACCCGTCTTGACCTGCGCTCCCGGCTTGCCCGTCGCCTTGGTGCCGCCGGGGACCGCCGCATCCAGAGCCGCGGTGAAGGTCTGATCCGTCGACGCGGCCGCGTCGCCGGAGGCCGCCGTCGTCTCGGCGTCCGATGTCGAGGCTGCGGTCTCGGTGGTCTTCGCGGCGCCGGCAGCCTTGGCCGCTGCGGCCATCAGGCCGGCACTAGCATCGATCGTGCCATTCGGGCCGGAGCTGGCGGTTCCGACCGGCGCGGTCGGTACGGGGGCCGTGGAGGCGCCTTCACCGTCTGAAGCAGGCGCGGTGGTTGCGGGATTGGCGAGCGTAATCTCGGACGGAATCGCGACGGCAGCCGGCGTCGAAACGGGCGCTTGACCGACGGCAGCCGCGGCGGTCGTCGCGTCTGCGCCGGCCTGGTCGCCGTCCTTCTTGTCGGAGCTCTTCCCGTCGGAGGCGTCGGCCGTGCTCTTGGCTGATGTGTCGGTGGTCGTGTCGGAGGGCGCATCCGAGCCGGTCTTCTCGGTGCGTGACGTGCCGTCGTCGGTGTTGTCTTGCGCCTTGTCTGCCGACCTCGTCTGGCTGGTGCGGTCCGTATCGCTGGTGCGCGTGGTCTCGCGGCTGGGACTCGCGGCGTTGCTGGCGCGGGGCGCCGGCGCCGTGGAGGGGAGCGACGAGGTCGACGGATCCGGCGGCGTCGCGGCATCGACCAGCGCCGAGAAGCTGTCGGACGGCTGCGCGGCGTCCTGACGGGACGGTTTCGGCGCTGCGCTCTTGAGAACCGGGCCGGCCTGGATGTCTGACGTGACGCTGAACACCTTGGAACCTCTCGCGATGAAACTCGACGAGCCAGTTCAGCAAGGAGCGGGCCAAAGCGGCGTCTTTATAAAAAGCAATATATATCAGTATCTTATGGATGTGATGGGAATGGCCGGCCGACGCCGGCGGGTCGTCATTTCTGCCCGGCCGGCAAGATTTGCCGCGGCTCTCAAGGGCCAGCGCGATTGCTTCGCAGGAAGTGCGCCTATATTAAAGACCGATGCTTCTCGTGTTGTTTCCGACCGGGAGACCGGGTCCGGAGATCGCCGGGAGCAAGCCATCCGCACAGACGGCGCATGCGAGGCGTTCCCGCCGGGGACGACTCGTCTGACGCCGCGATCGCAGTGACCTGACCATGCTCAACAGTCTCGATCTCGAAGGCCGTCCCGAGGACACCAGGGTCGTCGTCGCCATGTCCGGCGGCGTGGACTCGTCGGTCACGGCTGCGCTGTTGAAGTCGGAAGGTTACGACGTCGTCGGCATCACCCTGCAGCTCTATGATCATGGCGCCGCGACCCATCGCAAGGGCGCCTGCTGCGCCGGCCAGGACATTCACGACGCCCGCAACGTCGCCGAGCGGCTCGGCATCCCGCATTACGTGCTGGACTATGAGGACCGCTTCCGCGAGTCCGTGATCGACAATTTCGCCGCCAGCTATGCGTCGGGCGAGACGCCGGTGCCGTGCATCGAGTGCAACCGCGCCATCAAGTTCGGCGACCTGCTGAAGACCGCGCGCGAGCTCGGCGCCTCCGTGCTCGCCACCGGCCATTACGTCGCCTCGCGGCGTCTGGCCGACGGATCGCGCGCGCTCACTTGCGCCGCCGATGCCGATCGCGATCAGAGCTATTTCCTGTTCGCGACCACGCGCGAGCAGCTCGACTATCTGCGCTTTCCGCTCGGTGACATGACCAAGCCGGAGGTGCGCGAATTGGCGCGGCGCTTCGGCCTCGAGGTCGCCGACAAGCATGACAGCCAGGACATCTGCTTCGTGACGACCGGCCGCTACACCGACATCATCGGCAAGCTGCGTCCGAACGCGATGGAGCCCGGCGAGATCGTCGATCTCGACGGCCGCGTGCTCGGCGCGCATCAGGGCATCGCCAACTATACGATCGGCCAGCGCAAGGGACTCGGCATCGCGGCCGGCGCGCCGCTCTATGTCGTGAAGCTGGACGTCGCGACCCGACGGGTCGTGGTCGGCCCGCGCGAGGCGCTGCGTACGCACCGCATCACCTTGCGCGAGGTCAACTGGATCGGCGACGGCGCGCTCGATGCGGCGGTGCGCGACGGCCTCGAACTCTTCGTGCGGGTGCGCTCGACGCGGCCGCCGCAGCCGGCTTGGCTGCGTGGCGCCAACGGTCACTATGAGGTCGAGCTGGTCGGCGGCGAGGAGGGCGTCTCGCCCGGTCAGGCCTGCGTGTTCTACGATGCTGCCTCCGGCCGCGCCCGCGTGCTCGGTGGCGGCTTCATCCAGAGCGCTGTTGCCGAGAGCAGCAGCGCGCGCGGCGCCGTCAGGCCGCAGCGCGTGGCCGAGCCGGTCCGCGGCTGATCAGCTTTCATCATTCAGGGCAGGGGCATGGGGGACATCGACCGCGCAGGGGTCGAAAAGGCCTACGAGCGCTGGGCGCCGATCTATGATCTGGTGTTCGGCAAGGTCTTCGATCAGGGGCGCCAATCGACCATCGCGGAAGCCGATCGCATCGGCGGCCGCATTCTCGACGTCGGCGTCGGCACCGGGCTGTCGCTGTCGGACTATGCCCGCACGACGAAGATCTGCGGCGTCGACATCTCCGAGCCGATGCTGCGGCGGGCGCAGGCGCGCGTGCGCGAGCTGAAGCTCTTCAATGTCGAGACGCTCGCGGTGATGGATGCGAAGCATCTCGCCTTTCCGAATGATTTCTTCGACGCCGTCGTGGCGCAATATGTGATCACGGCGGTGCCGGATCCCGAGGCGACGCTGGATGATTTCGTCCGCGTGCTGAAGCCGGGCGGCGAACTGATCCTCGTCAACCACATCGGTGCGGAGAGCGGCCCGCGCCGAATCTTCGAGCTGGCCTTCGCGCCGATCGCGCGCCGGCTCGGCTGGCGGCCGGAATTCCCGTGGGCGCGGCTGGTGAACTGGGCGGCAAAGCATGGCGGGGTGACGCTCGCGGAGCGCCGGCCGATGCCGCCGCTCGGGCACTTCTCGCTGATCCGCTACCGCAAGGGCTGATCGCCTCCCGACTGGCTCGCTGGCCACTGAAGTCTTGGCCGAGGGAACGCGAACGCCGGGTTGGCGTTGCTCTGTCATGAGCATCAGGCAGTCATTGTTCCTCTCCTTCGTGCTGGCCTCGGCCGCCACTGCGGCTCACGCGCAGGCCCCCCCGACACCGGCCACGCCGCCGCAGGCGACGGCGCCTGCTCCCAACGCGAATGCCGCCTGTGCCCCGAACGCGCGGGCGACGGCGACGCCGGACGGCATCACCACCGGCCGCGCCGGTGAGCCGCTGGGCGAGAAGCTCGCCAAGACCAATGGCGTGTTGTGTCCGCCGAGCGGCGTCGATCCGGAGATGCATGCACCGACCCCCGAAGGCGGCACCACGCCGGTGATCCCGCCGCCCGGCAGTCCCGGCGGCAATCCGAACCTGCAGCCGAAGTGAGCCGCACCGTTGCATCAGATTCGCCGTGGCCGGCCTCGCGATCCGCGACGCCGCCGCGCCGGCCCATGAGCTTGCGCCAAGGCCTTGACGAGTCGAATGGAAACCGCGCGGCGGGAAAACCGCTGCCGGCTGCGAGCTTTGCTTGACAGGGGCGGGAACGGCTCCTTATATGCCGCCCGTTCACAAGGCCCGCCGCACTGTTTCGCCGCGCCTTGATCGGACACCGTGGCGGGGTAGCTCAGCTGGTTAGAGCACGGGAATCATAATCCTGGGGTCGGGGGTTCGAGTCCCTCCCCCGCTACCAACTTTCCCCACACTCCCTTGATCGTTGCCTCGACATGTCTCTCCGCAGATCAGCGGGGGCGCGACGATGGACATGCGCGCGCCACCCGTGCGGCTGTCATCCCTTCGACACAGCGGCCGTCCTCAAAAGTTTCGGATGGCTTCGGCAGCTTCCCTGTCGTCCGTGCACGGACTTGTCGTCGCGGCGAGTGCCGTTCGAAGGTCGAGTTGCAAGGCCGCGGCGACGGTGACGGCATGATCTCGGATGTAGAAATGATTGCCCGGAAACATCCGAACGATGCAGGAACTCGCGGTCTCGTTGCGCCACCCGCGGAGATCGGTCGCATCGACCTCGACATCATCGAGGCCGCCATAGGCGACGATCGGAACTGACAGGGCGCCGCGCCTCTCCGGCACATACGTCTCGCAGGCACGGAAGTCGGCGCGCAGGATCGGAAGCAGCAGGGCCATGAGATCATCCGCTGCGATCACCTCGGGTGGGGTCGCGCCGAGCTCGCGCAGATGCGCAATGAAGTCCGCATCCGTGGCGTCATGGATCGCCCGCGTTCTTCGTGCTGTTCCCGGGGCCCGATGTCCGGACACGGCGAGCAGCGCAGGCCGTGAGCCGTAACGATGAATGAGACGATGACACAACTCGAACGCGACCAGGCTGCCCATGCTGTGCCCGAACAACGCGTAGCGCGATCGACAATCAGACGCGATCGTCTCCGCGACGTCGTCCGCAATGCGTGCGATCGACTCAAGCAACGGCTCGCGCATGCGGGTTCCACGTCCGGGATAGTCGATGGAAACAATCTTGATGTCGGGATGGAAGATGTCCTGCCACGCTCCGAACACGCGACCGCTTCCGCCAGCATAAGGCAAGCAATAAAGAGAAATCGTTGTACTCATGTGTATCTCATTGTGCGTAGTTGATGATGGGGAACGTCTGGTGTCGGCATGAGTTGCAGCTTCTCACTTCGATCGTGGTGACGTTGCCGTTGTTTGTAAATGTTTTGTGGTGATGCGCTCTGCGCGATGCCTTCGGCGGTTCAAAAAAACGTTAGACAGAGTTTACAACCTAAAGTGCATTCCAGCTCTACATTGGTATTGAAGTAGGGGGAGAATCCTGTATTAGTGAAGATACAGGACGAGCTAACAGGTCCGATCGCGCTCTTCGCGAGTCGTTCCTTCTTGCTCGGCTTGCTGGCCGATGTGTTGCGCTTCGTGAGGCGCGTGTTGCAGCGGTCAGTGATAACAAGGAGGTCAAGCTCATGCATGCCAATGCGAAGCCGACGGCGCCGGCCGAGGAAGAGTTCGTCGTCGTAGTCAACGATGAGGAGCAATATTCGATCTGGTTCGCCGAGCGGGCGATTCCCGATGGCTGGCGCGCAGTCGGGATGCGCGGATCGAAGGCCGAGTGTCTGAAGCATGTTGACGAGGTTTGGACCGATATGAGGCCTCTGAGCTTGCGCCGTCGCATGGCGGAAGCGTCCTAGCCTCGGCGTCTGCCCGCACCGCCGTGATCCCGGCTGAAGTTGGATCGGTGATGCCCGGCAGCAACGTCCTGGCGTTTCACATCAATCCGAGTGTCGCTGTTCGGCGTCAAGCCGCGGGCGTGGCTGATCCTGGTGGGTGGATCGGTGGTCTCGCGTTGCGTTGGCGTGGCGGCGGTCAGGGGCCGCGCCCAGTAGGGGTGTTGCGGCAGGGTGATGTGTTGCCTGCGAGTAACCGATGTTCGCCGTACTGCCGGCGGACGTAGTTGTGATGCGTTCGGCTGGGGACAAGGCCGATGATGAGATCCAGAACTGCAGTGACCAGCGGTGCCGTGAGTGCGGGTGCCGCGACAATGGCAGAAGCGCTGCGGTTGAGCGCGCGAGCGATGCCTGACCGGGCCGCGTTCCGCTTTCTGCCC
Source organism: Bradyrhizobium sp. SZCCHNR1002 (assembly GCF_032381435.1). Lineage (NCBI taxonomy): Bacteria > Pseudomonadati > Pseudomonadota > Alphaproteobacteria > Hyphomicrobiales > Nitrobacteraceae > Bradyrhizobium > Bradyrhizobium sp. SZCCHNR1002. The sequence goes on along the minus strand of NZ_JAUHIS010000006.1, from coordinate 8,310 downwards.
GCGGCGTCGGAGACGGTCGATACCAGCTATGCCGAGCTTGATTGCGCGGCATCGCGCATCGCGGGGCGGCTGCGCGAGGCGGGACTGAAGCGCGGCGACCGGGTCCTGATGGTCTACCCGCCCGGGCTCGAGTTCGTGAGCGCGTTCTTCGGCGTGCTCTACGCCGGCGTCGTGGCCGTGCCGCTTGCCCTGCCGCGTCGCGCGGGCGGCGGCGGCGCGATCGCTGCGCTGATCGAGAATGCCGAGCCGGCGATGATGCTGACATCGGCGTCGCTACAGTCACGGCTCGATGGCCTGGTGTCCGCTTCGGGCCGTCCGCTGAAAACCCTTGCGACGGATACGCTTGCGCTCGAGGGCGTTGACGAGAGCGAGCTGATCGCCCCGTCCCCCGACGATCTCTGCGTGCTGCAGTATACGTCCGGCTCGACCGGGCTTCCGCGCGGTGTCGCGGTGACGCATGGCAATGCGGCGCGCAACGCGCTGCTGCTCGGCCATCAGGCCGAGCTCGATACAGGCTCAGTGTGGGTCAGCTGGGTGCCGCATTTCCACGATCTGGGCCTGTTCGGTAGCATCTGCACCTCGCTCTATCACGGCGCGACCGCGGTTCTGATGCCGCCAGCGGCCTTCGTCGCACGCCCGGTCCGCTGGCTCGAGGCAATCTCGCGGTTCGGCGGCACGATCACGATCGCGCCGAACTTCGCCTACGATCTCTGCCTTCGGCAGGTCGCCGAAGAAGATTGTGTCGGTCTCGATCTTCGGCACTGGCGTGTCGCCGGATCCGGCGCCGAGCCGATCAATCAGCAGACAATGGATCGTTTCGCCGACCGCTTCGGCCCCTATGGGCTCGATCGTCGCGCCATGTGTCCCTTCTACGGGCTGGCCGAAGCGACGCTGCTGGTGTCCGGCGGGCCTGTGTGGGGCGGGCAGTCGGCACTGACCGTCTCGCACACGGCGATGAAGCGGCGCGAGATCGCAGATGCCGGATGCGCCGATGATACATATAGGCTGCCGTCATGCGGTGTGCCCAGCCCCGAGCATCGCATCCTCATCGTCGACCCGGACACACGACGGCTCTGCGCGCCCGATGCGATCGGCGAGATCTGGATCGACGGCTCGACGACCGGGCCGGGCTACTGGCGAAATCCGGATGAGAGCGCGCGCGTGTTCGGCGCGCATCTCGCCGGCGGCGAAGGTCCGTATCTGCGGACGGGCGATCTCGGCGTCATGCGTGACGGTACGCTCTATGTCTGCGGGCGAATCAAGGACGTCATGATCGTCAATGGCCAGAACGTCTATCCGCAGGACGTCGAGCTGACGGCGCGCGAAGCCGTTCCTGAGATCGCCGAAGCCGCCGCGTTTACGACGCCCGATCGCGCATCCGAGCGGCCGATCCTGCTGATCGAGCAGCCGAGGCGCGGCTGGCGCGACGCTGCAGCCGTGCTCGAGACCGTACGGGCCGCGGTGTCGGCGCGGCATGGCATCGAGCTGTCGCGCGTGGTGGTGACGCAACATCGCCTGTTGCCGAAGACGTCGAGCGGCAAGATCCAGCGCTCCCGCGCCCGGGCCATGCTGGCCGAGGGATCGCTGCCGATCCAGGCCGAATGGAGTTCGGATCTGGATGAGGCCGCCATAGAGGAGCAACGGCTCGATGCGGTCGAGCTCGTCATCGCCCTGAAGGGGCAGACGAGGTCGCAGCAGGATCGATCGATCGAGGACTATCTGCGCGAGGTCGCGCGCGATCTGGCCGGCATCGACGCCGATCGACTCGCTCCGGACGATCCATTGATGGCGTTTGGCGTGACATCGCTCGGGCTGATGCGGATCAAGAGCAGGATCGAGAGCGACTTCATGGTGCGGATCGATTCGGCAAGGCTGTGGCAGGACTGCAGTCTCGCCGAGCTCGGACGCGAGCTGCAGGCGCGTCTGCCGGTCTCTCCGCTGTGGGCGGAGGCGGACATGCTGCGGGGTCTCGCTATGGAGGTCGCCAGAATGGACGACACCGAAGTCGCACGCGCATTGGGGGCAGGCCAGACCTGACCCATCGCTGATAGTCCTTCGCGACTATCCAAGAAGATCACCGATCGGTTGACGTCCTCGGGGCAGTCACGGAACGGCGTTGCCCAAAATACAATCTGAAGTTGCAAAAAGTGCTGGCGCCGGATCGAGCTTGTCGGCTCCGGACGTCGGAAGTCTCGAAAGCGTTACACCCAACAGAAGCAGGCGATCGCCGATGCAGAAGTTCGAGAGCCAGGCACCGTCGACGACGGCGATGAGAGACAGCCGCCGCGCATTGTTGCGACGCAAGGTCCGCGACCTGTTCGAACAGCAAGCGGCACGGATTCCGAGCGTTTCTCGGGACGTTGATCTGCCGCTGTCATTCGCGCAGGAGCGCCTCTGGTTCTTCGACCGGCTCGGCCGTCTCGGACCCGCCTACCAGATCGGCCTCGCCGTCCGCCTCAACGGTCCGCTTGACGTCGCGGCGCTGTCGGCGGCGCTGACCGAAATCGTGCGCCGTCACGAAAGTCTGCGGACCCGGTTCTGCCTGCGCGACGGCGGACCCGTGCAGCAGATCGATCCGCCCTGGCCGATCGATCTTGAGGCCGTGCGAAGCGCGGAGACATCGCCGCAGGCGTGGGCTCGCGGCCTGATGGAGGAGACGTTCGAGATCGACAATGACCGGCTGTTTCGATGCGGGCTGCTCAGGGTCGCTCCACACGAGCATATCCTGGCGCTCTCGATGCATCACATCGTCTCCGACGGCTGGTCGATCGGCTTGCTGTTTCGCGAGCTGGCTGCACTGTATGACGCCCATTCCGCGCAGCGCGCGTCGCCGCTTGCCGAGCTTCCGATCCAGTATGCCGACTATGCGAGCTGGCACCGCCGCTGGGTGGACGAGGAGGTGCAGCAGCCGCAGCTTGCCTATTGGGAAAAGCGCCTCGCCAATGCGCCCGCCGGTCTGGAGCTGCCGGCCGACCATGTGCGTCCAGCCGCACAGAGTTTCCGCGGCGCGGCCCTTCGCTTTTCCCTCGATCGCGACACCTCGGCGGCGCTCGCCGCATTCGGCCGCCGCGAGGGCGCCTCGCTGTTCATGGTGCTGCTGGCGGCCTTCAAGGCCTTGCTGTCGCGCTGGACGGGACAGAGTGACGTCATCGTCGGCTCGCCGATCGCCGGGCGGGTGCGCGCAGAAACCGAGCAACTGATCGGCTTCTTCGTCAACATGCTTGCGCTGCGCACGGATCTCGGCGGCGACCCTTCGTTTCGTGATCTGGTGCAAAGGGTCAAATCGACCGCGCTGGGCGCCTATCAGCACCAGGACCTGCCGTTCGAGAAGCTCGTCGACGCGTTGCAGCCGACACGGGATCTCAGTCGGCAGCCGATCTTTCAGACGGTTTTCGTGCTGCAGGACGTGTCCGTCGAGCAGTTGAAGATTCCAGGGCTCGAGGTCGAGCGCTTCGACGAGGGTGCGACATCCGTTCGGTTCGACATCGAGATGTCCATGACCGAGGTCGGCGGACGACTGACCGGATGTCTCCTCTATGCGACGGATCTGTTCGAGGCCGCCACCGCTGAACGGCTGGTGTCCCACTTCAGCGAGCTGCTCCGCTGCGTGATCGCAAAGCCCGACGCCCGATTGTCGCAGTTGCAGCTGATGCCGGATGACGAGCGCAGGCACGTTCTGGCGGAGTGGAGCGCCGCGCCGGCTCTGCCGGTCCCTCACCGCACGCTGCACGAACTGTTCGTGGCGCAGGCGGCGGGCTCGCCGGATCTTCCCGCGCTGGCCAAGGACGGCGACCAACTGACCTATGGCGAGCTGGACCGGCGCGCCAATCAGCTCGCACACCATCTCCGAGGCCTTGGTATCGGTCCCGACGCGGTCGTCGGCATCTGTGTCGAGCGATCGTTCGACATGATCATCGGCGTGCTCGGCATCCTCAAGGCTGGCGGTGCCTATCTGCCGCTTGATCCGAACTATCCCGCCGAGCGGCTCGCCTACATGATTGCGGACTCGGCGACGCGCGTCGTGCTGACGCATAGTTCGCTCGTTGACCGGCTGATCACCGGCGACGCCGTAACAGTCGGACTCGACGTCGTGAGTTCCGAGATCTCGCGGCTCCCGACCAGTGCTCCGGCCGTTGCGGTCCATCCGGACAATCTCGCTTACGTAATCTACACCTCCGGATCGACCGGGCGGCCGAAGGCGGTCATGGTGCCGCATCGTGGCGCGACCAACCTGGCCGAGGCGCAGCTCGCGCCGCTGAACATCGCTCCGCACAGCCGCGTCCTGCAGTTTGCTTCGTTCAGCTTCGATGCGGCGGTCTGGGAGCTGCTGATGAGCTGGCGCTGCGGTGCTGCGCTGGTGCTCGCCGACCGGCATGACATGATGCCGGGCGAGCCGCTGCACAATCTGCTGCACCGCGAGCGCATCGGAGCCGTTCTGCTGCCGCCCTCTGCCCTCGGCACGCTCCGCGCCGACTCCTTGCCCGACCTGAAGACGCTGCTCGTCGGCGGCGAAGCCTGCGCCGCCGAGCTGGTTGCGCCATGGACCGGGCCGCGCATCGTGCTCAACGCCTACGGACCGACCGAGGCGAGCGTCTGCACGACCGTGTATCCCTGCACGGTCGAACGGCGCGCGCCGGCCATCGGACGCCCCTTGGCCAACACCTGCGTCTACGTTCTCGATGACCATTCGGAGCCCGTGCCTGTCGGTGTGCCGGGCGAGCTTCACATCGGCGGTGCCGGGTTGGCCCGTGGCTATCTGTCACGCCCGGGCCTGACCGCCGAGCGCTTCATCCCGAATCCGTTCGAGCGCGGCGATCGACTCTATCGAACCGGCGATCTCGTGCGCTGGCGGTCGGATGGTGCGCTGGAGTTTCTCGGTCGTCTCGATCAGCAGGTGAAGATCCGCGGCTTCAGGGTCGAGCTCGGCGAGATTGAGGCCGCGCTGCTCACGGAGTCAAAGGTCAAGCAGGCGATCGCGCTGGCGCGGGAGGACAGGCCAGGGCACAAGCGGCTCGTTGCCTATGTCATGGCCGATCTCGATCGGCTGAAGCAGGAGCGCCGGGAGAGGGGCGCGAGCGAGGATGCGGACGGCGTTGCCGGGTGGCAGGCGCTGTTCGACGAGACCTACGGCGGCGCCGGCGAGCCGAAGGCGCCGAGCTTCGTGGGTTGGAACAACAGCTACACCGGCGATCCCATCCCGGAAGCGGAGATGCGCGAATGGCAGATGGCGACGGTTCAGCGTATCGCTGCCTTCGCTCCGCAGCGCATTCTCGAGATCGGATGCGGCGTCGGCTTGTTGCTGGAGCACCTGGCTCCCGCCAGCCGCATCTACCGCGGCACGGATATCTCGTCGGCCGCCATCGAAGGGCTGCGGCAATGGGCCAAGGGCCGGCCGGAGCTGGCCCATGTCGAGCTCGCCCAGCGTGAAGCCATCGCGCTGTCGGATCTCGTGCCGGCATCGGTCGACACCGTCATCATCAACTCGGTGGCGCAGTATTTTCCTGACACCGACTATCTGCAGGACGTGATCGCGGGGGTGCTGAGCGCCGTTGTCGACGGCGGCCGCATCTTCGTCGGCGACATCCGCCATTTCGGCCTGCTGCTGATGTTCCGCACGGCAATCGAAATCGAGCGTTCCAATCCGGCGGCTCGCGCCGATGATATCAGGGCGCGCGCGATCGCCGCCGCCAAGCGCGAGACGGAGCTCGCGATCGATCCAAGTTTCTTTTTGGCGCTACAGAGCCGCCTGTCTCGCATCACGGATGTCGAGATCCTCCTCAAGAGGGCAGAGGCCCATAACGAGCTGAGCCGCTATCGCTACGACGTCGTGCTTCACGTCGGCGGCGGGCAGCCTGCGGCCCCGGCGCGCACGATCGATTGGACGACGGAGACGCTGACCGGGGTGTCCGGCATTCTGATCGACGAACGACCCGCAAGCCTGGCCGTGCTGGACGTGCCGAATGCGAGGCTGGCGCTCGATCTGGCCCGCTTGCAATCGCTCGATGCTTGCGAGCCGGCAGCCCGCTCGATGGATCTGGCGCGCAGCATCGAGGATCGCCAGACCATGGGTGAGGATCCGGAGGCGTTTTGGATGCTCGGTGAGCGGCTCGGCTACGAGGTCCGCGTCAGCTGGGCGTCTGCGTCGGCGACTGGATGCTACGATGTCGTCTTTGTCGATCGCAAGCAAGTCGATGGTCCCGTGCGATTGCCGCGTCGGTCAGCGATGTTGTCACGCGTTTTCGGCAACGATCCCGGAGCGGCGTCTCTGCTGCATTCATACGTTCAGCAGCTTCGCCAGGCGTTGCAGCAGAGACTGCCTGACTACATGGTGCCGGCGGCCATCGTGCCGATCGATACCATGCCGTTGACGCCGGGTGGCAAGATCGACCGCGCGGCGCTGCCTGCGCCCGAGGGGCGGCCGGAGCTCGGCCGGCTGATCGCGCCGCGGACCGACAACGAGCGCAAGCTGGCGTCGATCTGGCGCGACATCCTGAAGCTCGACCAGGTCGGGGTGGAAGACAATTTCTTCGAGCTCGGCGGCGACTCCATCCAGTCGATCCAGGTCGTGGCTCGCGCCAACCGGGTCGGCCTGAAGCTGACGTCCCGGCAGATCTTCGAACATCAGACCATCGCAGCGCTGGCTGCTGCCGCGGGGCATGATCCCGACGCGGCAGAGAACGACGGTCGCAAGCTGGTATCGGAGACGCGCTTCGCCGGTGTGTCACCTGCGGATCTCGCTCAGGTGCGCGGTGCTGTCGACAATCCGTCCGACATCGAAGACGTCTATCCGCTCACGCCGACGCAGCAGGGCATGCTGTTTCACAGCCTGTACGAGCCGGAGTCGCGGGCCTACGTCACGACGCTGGGGTGCCGTCTCTCCGGCGACCTCGACGTCGATGCGTTTCGCCGGGCATGGGACAGTGTGGTCGAACGTCACGCGGTGCTGCGCTCTGCATTTCTTGGGCATCTCCACACGCCGCTGCAAGTCGTGATGCGCGCGGCCAGGCCGGCATTTGCGCTGGAGGATTGGCGACAGCTGTCGGACGCCGACAAGCGCACCCGCCTGGCGGATCTCGAAGAAGTCGATTGCGCGTGCGGATTTGATTTCGTGCGGCCTCCGCTGATGCGGCTGGTGCTCGTCAGGTTTGCCGAGCACGACTACCGTCTGCTGTGGTCGTGCCATCACATTCTGCTGGATGGCTGGTCGATCACGACCCTGCTCAACGAGCTGTTCGCCTGCTATGGCGCGTTATGCCGTGGTCAGACGCCGCGTCTTGCGCCGGCGCATCCATTTCGGAACTACGTTGTGTGGCTGCAGCACCAGAATGTCGCGGCTGCGCAGGCGTTTTGGCGGCGGCGTCTGGCAAGGTTCGAGGCACCGACCCCGCTTCCGCTCGAGCGGACGTCGCGCGTCGTGTCGGCTGCCGCGCGTCATGCCGAGTACGACGATGCCTTGCATGTCGGAGCGCAAGCTCTGGAAAGCTTCGCGCGCAGGCATCACCTGACGGTCAATACGCTGGTGCAGGGCGCTTGGGCGCTGCTGCTGGGACGGTATGGCGGCGGTGACGACGTGGTGTTCGGCGTCACCGTCTCGGGCCGTCCGGAGAACCTGCCGGACGTGGAGAATGCCGTCGGGCTGTTCATCAATACATTGCCGCTGCGGGTCGGATTGTCCGGACGGGTGACGGTGCTGGACTGGCTTGGCGAGATCCAGGTGCGGCAGAGCGAGCTGACGGACTATCAATATAGCGCGCTGGCCGACGTGCAGCGCTGGAGCGATGTTTCCGGTGGAACGCCGCTGTTCGACAGCATCGTCGTATTCGAGAACTATCCGGCAGAGCTGCAGGCTCAGGCGCGGGATCATACGATCCGCCTCGACATGATCCGCGCCGTGAACCGGATCAACTATCCGTTGGCGCTGCAGGTCGCGATGGGCGCGGCGCCGTCGTTGAAGCTGATGTATGACCCCGCGCGTTTTGGTGAATCGTCGATCGCGACATTGGCGCGTCATCTTCGTCGCCTGCTCGGCGAGATCATCGCCGATCCGGCGCGGCCAATCTCTGCGATCCCGCTGCTGAGCGGCGACGAGCGTCAACAGGTGGTGCGCGACTTCAACGCGACGGCGGTGAACTATCCATCGGCGCTGCTGCACGAGCAGATCGCGGCGCAGGCGAAGCGGACGCCCGAGGCGATGGCGCTGCGCTTCGAGGACCAGACACTCAGCTACGACGCGCTGGAGCGGCGCGCCAACCGGCTGGCGCATCATCTGCAGACGCTCGGGGTCGGGCCGGACGTGGTGGTCGGGATCTG
>NZ_JAUHIS010000005.1:0-531913 GCF_032381435.1 Bradyrhizobium sp. SZCCHNR1002 | reverse complement strand
AAGAATCACAGTCGATTCCCTCGCTTCAAGTCTAAATACTTGAAAAAGCGCCAAAAGATCTGTGCTGAAATTAGCCCGCAAGGGGAGAGGGCACACTCATAGGCGCTTTCGAATGACAAGCGAAGACCAGTGCCGACGCCAGATTATTAGTTGTTAGTTCGATCCGCCCTACCCGATCGCGACCCCGCCACCGATGGTGCGGTTGAGCACCTGCGTGGTGCGCTCGATGCGCTCGGCGGCGGCGTTCAGGGCCTTGGCGACGGCGACCTGCGTCGCGCGGGCGCGGTCGCTGGCCTGGTTGCGGACGTTGCGCAGGCCTTCGAGCTCCTGCTCCAGCACCTGCACGCGCTGATTGGCGTCGATCAGCTCATCGCACACGGTGAGCGCGGCCATCACCGTCAACCGGGCGTCGCCGATCTCGCCGAACTTGCCGCGCAGATTGGTGATGCGCGTCTCGAGGCTCTCGGCAAGCTTGAGAAGCCGCAGCTCCTGGCCTTCCTCGCAGGCCATGCGATATTGGCGGCCGTTGATGGTGACGTTGATGTGGCTCATTCGTCATCCTCGTCTTCAGCACCGTCCTGCCCGCCGCCATTGAGCACCGCGCGGATGGTGCCGATTGCCGTGTCGAGACGCTCGGCAATCTCGCGGTTGGTGCGCTCGAGCCGGCGCGTCTTCATCAGCGAGCCGTCGAGCTCGTCCGCAAGGCGGGAGCGGTCGGCACCGAGCGCCTGGATGCGCGTCGCCAGCTCGTCCTCGTCGCGATCCGCCTCGCGCCGCCGCTCGACCGCGCTCTCCAGCGCGTCGAGGGCCGTCATGAGTCGCCGCGTCGCCGCCTCCAGATCGGCAGCGCCGGGTTCCACCTGACCGGCAAGATTGGCAGGGTGATCGTTCATGGCACGGATGCGAGGCCCTTACACCGCCCGGGGATAGCGACAAAAGCCGCTGTCCGGCAAGCGTTTACGGGCAGAATCTTACGTGCTGGGCGAGCCAAGCGCAACGCTCGGCCGAAACTATGCACTACTAAGCAACTTTTGGGACGTCCGGGACGTTGCATTGCCTTTGATTCCCGGAACCGAGGTGCTAATCAGCCCGCAAAATCCCGGCCCGCCAGCAATACCGGCGGCTCTCCTGTCATCAGCATTTCACGTTTGGACGGATTCCAGCATGACGCAGGTCGATCATTCCCGCATGGCCAATGCCATCCGCGCGCTCGCAATGGACGCCGTCGAAAAGGCGAAATCAGGCCATCCCGGCCTGCCGATGGGCGCCGCCGACGTCGCCACCGTGCTGTTCACCCGGGTGCTGAAATACGATGCCGCCGCGCCCGCCTGGCCGGACCGCGACCGCTTCGTGCTGTCGGCCGGCCACGGCTCGATGCTGCTGTATGCGCTGCTGTATCTGACCGGCAACGAGGAGATGACGCTCGACCAGATCAAGCGCTTCCGCCAGGTCGATTCGCTCACGCCGGGCCATCCTGAGAATTTCCGCACCAAGGGCATCGAGACCACCACCGGCCCGCTCGGCCAGGGCATCTCCACCGCGGTCGGCATGGCGCTGGCCGAGAAGATGCTGCAGGCGGAATACGGCAAGAAGATCGTCGACCATCACACCTATGTGCTGGCCTCGGACGGCGACCTGATGGAGGGCATCTCCCAGGAAGCGATCGCGATGGCCGGGCACTGGAAGCTCAACAAGCTGATCGTGCTGTGGGACGACAACGGCATCTCGATCGACGGCCCGCTGTCGATCGCCGATTCGGTCGATCAGGTGAAGCGCTTCAAATCGGCCGGCTGGGCCGCCGAGCTGATCGACGGCCATGACCCCGAGGCGATTGCCGCTGCGATCATCAGGGCGCAGAAATCGTCGAAGCCGTCGCTGATCGCCTGCAAGACCACGATCGGCTATGGCGCGCCGACCAAGGCCGGCACCTCCAAGGTGCATGGCGAGGCCCTCGGCGCCGAGGAATTGAAGGGCGCCAAGGAGAAGCTCGGCATCTCGCAGGAAGCCTTCTCCGTGCCCGACGACGTGCTCGCCGCCTGGCGCGAGGCCGGCCGCCGCGGCGCGGCTGCGCGCAGCGAATGGGAGACCCGACTCGGCGAGATGGGCCCGCGCAAGCGTGCGGAGTTCGAACGCCGGCTGCGCCACGAGCGCCCCGCCACGCTGGCGAAGGCACTGAAGGACCACAAGAAGGCGCTGCTCGAGAACCCGCTCAACATCGCCACCCGCAAGTCGTCGGAGGCCGCAATCGAGGTGATCGCAGCGGCGATGCCGTTCGAATTCGTGGCCGGCTCCGCGGATCTCACCGGCTCCAACAACAACAAGGCGAAGTCGGCCACCTCGTTCTCGGCCAAGACGCCGAAGGGCCGCTTCATCCATTACGGCATCCGCGAGCACGGCATGGCGGCATGCATGAACGGCATCTTCCTGCATGGCGGCTTCGCGCCGAACGGCGCCACCTTCCTGGTGTTCTCGGACTACGCCCGCGGTGCGATGCGCCTGTCGGCGCTGATGGGCGCCGGCGTGGTGTACGTCATGACCCACGATTCGATCGGCCTCGGCGAGGACGGCCCGACGCACCAGCCTGTCGAGCATCTGGCGGCGCTGCGCGCGATCCCGAACATGCGCGTGTTCCGCCCGGCCGACGCCGTCGAGACCGCCGAATGCTGGGAGCTGGCGCTGAACCGCACCAACGGCCCGACCGTGCTGGCGCTGACGCGGCAGAACCTGCCGCAGCTGCGCACCAATGCGCCGTCGGACAATCCGTGCAGCCATGGCGGCTATGAGCTGGTGGCCGCGCAAGGCGAGGCCAAGGTGTCGCTGTTCGCCACCGGCTCCGAGGTCGAGATCGCGGTCGCCGCGCAGAAGCAGCTCGCCGAGCGCGGCATCGCCGCGCGCGTCGTCTCGGTGCCGTCGCTGGAGCTGCTGCTCGAGCAGCCGGCCGAAGCCAAGGCCAGGATCATCGGCAACGCGCCGGTCAAGATCGCGATCGAAGCCGCGGTGCGCTGGGGCTGGGACGCCGTGATCGGCCAGGACGGCATCTTCGTCGGCATGCATTCGTTCGGCGAGAGCGGCCCCTACAAGGAGCTGTACAAGCACTTCGGCATCACCGCGGAAGCGGCGGTGGACGCGGCGGTCAAGCGGCTGGGCTGAGCGTTCTCACGGCGTAGTCGGTGAATACCCTCATGGTGAGGAGGCGCGCAGCGCCGTCTCGAACCATGAGGCCCGCGTCGAAAGCGCTGGCCTCGCCCTTCGAGACGACCGCCTCCGGCGGTCTCCTCAGGGTGAGGAGATGCATTGACTGTGACGCGCCAGGACGAGGACAATAGGAGAACCGGCGCCCTTGAGGCGCTCGTTCGCCAGACCTTCCGGAAGCTCCCTCCCACCATGCCCTCGTCCCCTAACGCCCCGACCGACACGGCCGATCGCGCGCTGGCGGTGCTGCATTCGGTGTTCGGGCTGCCGGGTTTTCGCGGCGCGCAGGAAAAGGTGGTCCGGCATGTCGCCGAGGGCGGCAATTGCCTGGTGCTGATGCCGACCGGCGGCGGCAAGTCGCTGTGCTATCAGCTGCCGGCGCTGCTGCGAAAGGGCTGCGGCATCGTGGTGTCGCCGCTGATCGCGCTGATGCGCGACCAGGTCGCCGGCCTGATCGAGGCCGGCGTCAACGCCGCCGTGCTGAACTCCACCCTGTCGCGCGAGGAAGCCGATGAGGTTGAGCGGCGGCTGATCGTCGGGGACCTCGACCTGCTCTACGTTGCGCCCGAGCGGCTGGTGACGCCGCGCTGCCTGTCGCTGCTGGAGCGCGCGGAGATCGCGCTGTTCGCGATCGACGAGGCGCATTGCGTGTCGCAATGGGGGCACGACTTCCGCCCGGAATATATCGGCCTCTCGATCATCGCCGAGCGCTTCCCCGACGTGCCGCGCATTGCGCTCACCGCGACCGCCGACGAACTGACCCGCAAGGAGATCGCCGAGCGGCTCAGCCTGACCGATGCGCCGCAATTCGTCGCGAGCTTCGACCGCCCCAACATCCGCTACGAGATCGTCGACAAGAACAACGGCCCGGCGCAGCTCAAGGCCTTCATTCGGGATCGTCATGCCGGCGATGCCGGCGTGGTGTATTGCCTGTCGCGCGCCAAGGTCGAGGACACTGCGGCGGCGCTGAACGAGGCCGGCATCACGGCGATCCCCTATCACGCCGGGCTCGATCCGGCGGTGCGTTCGCGCAACCAGGACCGCTTCATCAACGAGGACGGCGTCGTGGTGGTCGCCACCGTCGCCTTCGGCATGGGCATCGACAAGCCGGACGTGCGCTTCGTCGCGCATCTCGATCTGCCGAAGAGCATTGAGGCCTACTACCAGGAGACGGGGCGCGCCGGGCGCGACGGCAAGCCGTCGACGGCGTGGATGGCCTATGGTCTCTCAGACATCGTGCAGCAGCGCCGGATGATCGACGAATCCACCGGCGCCGAGGCCTACAAGCGGATGTCGATCCGCAAGCTCGATTCATTGGTCGCGCTCGCCGAGACCGCAGGCTGCCGGCGCAAGTTGCTGCTCAGCTATTTCGGCGAGAGCCCGGCGGGCGAGAACTGCGGCAATTGTGACAACTGCGTGTCGCCGCCGAAGATGCGCGACGGCAAGGTGATCGCGCAGAAGCTGCTGTCCTGCGCCTATCGCACCGGCCAGCGTTTCGGCGCCATGCATCTGATCGACGTGCTGGTGGGGCGCGCCACCGAGCGCGTCAAGCAGTTCGGACACGATCAATTGTCAGTGTTCGGCATCGGCCGCGAGCTCAATGAGAAGCAGTGGCGCGCGGCGCTGCGCCAGTTGGTGGCGATGGGGCATCTCGCACCCGACAGCGAAGCCTATGGCGCGCTGAAATTGACGGAGAGCTCCCGCGGCGTGCTGAAGGGCGAGACGCCGGTCATGCTGCGCGAGGAGACGGCAAGCTCGGTCCGCGCGATCCGCAGCAAATCACGCCGTGGCGAGCTGGTGGCGCGGCCCGCGGCGGCAGCCGATGCGCCCCTGCTCGCCAGCCTGCGCGCCTGGCGCTCGGAGATCGCGCGCAAGCGTGGTGTACCAGCCTATGTGGTGCTGCACGACGCCACCATCGACGGCATCGCCAGCGCCCGGCCGACCACGCTCGGCCAGCTCCGCGATATACCAGGGATCGGCGACAAGAAGCTCGAACATTACGGCGAGGAGCTGCTGGCGCTGATCAATGCCGCGCGGTCGGCAGGAGCCGGATCGCCGCCAGACAGTTGAGGTTTGCGCGAAAAAGGTCTACCAGAAGGCCCTTATCGTCCGCTCCCGTCCGGCAGAACCGGTCGGCATTAGTTCCAAAACCCTCGTGGCGCCCCTGTTGGGAGGACGCAGACGGGGACGAGAAACGTCATTGAAGGAGACGAAAATGGCAGTCCGGGTCGGGATCAACGGGTTTGGCCGTATCGGCCGCAACGTTCTGCGCGCCATCGCGGAATCGGGTCGCAAGGACATCGTGGTGGTCGGCATCAACGATCTCGGCCCGGTCGAGACCAATGCCCATCTGCTGCGCTTCGACAGCGTGCACGGCCGCTTCCCCCACACGGTGACGGTCGACGGCGACAGCATCGACATCGGCAGCGGCAAGATCAAGGTCACCGCCGAGCGCGATCCGTCGAAGCTGCCGTGGAAGGATCTCGGCGTCGACATCGCGCTGGAATGCACCGGCATCTTCACCTCCAAGGACAAGGCCTCGGCGCATCTGACTGCCGGCGCCAAGCGGGTGCTGGTCTCGGCTCCGGCCGACGGCGCCGACGCCACCATCGTCTACGGCGTCAACCACACCACGCTGACGAAGGATCATCTGGTCGTCTCCAACGGCTCGTGCACCACCAACTGCCTGGCGCCGGTCGCCAAGGTGCTGAACGACACGGTCGGCATCGAGACCGGCTTCATGACCACGATCCACGCCTACACCGGCGACCAGCCGACGCTCGACACGATGCACAAGGATCTCTATCGCGGCCGCGCGGCGGCGATGTCGATGATCCCGACCTCGACCGGTGCCGCCAAGGCGATCGGCCTCGTGCTGCCGGAGCTGAAGGGCAAGCTCGACGGCGTCGCGATCCGCGTGCCGACGCCGAACGTCTCGGTTGTCGACCTCAAGATCGTCGCCAAGCGCAACACCGAGCCGAAGGAGATCAACGAGGCGATCAAGCGCGCCGCCGAGCAGGAGCTCAAGGGCGTGCTCGGCTACACCAACGCGCCGAACGTCTCGATCGACTTCAACCATGATCCGCACTCCTCGACGTTCCACATGGACCAGACCAAGGTCATGAACGGCAACCTCGTGCGCGTGATGTCCTGGTACGACAACGAGTGGGGCTTCTCCAACCGCATGGCCGACACCGCCGTCGCGATGGGCAAGCTGCTGTAAGTAACTCTCTCAGTCATTCCGGGGCGCCTCGCAGAGGCGAACCCGGAATCTCGAGATTCCGGGTTCGGTCCTTCGGACCGCCCCGGAATGACGGCTGAGCAAGCATCATGACCCTTCCGCACTGGCTCGGAATTCCTGGCGTGATCGTACTGATCGGCTTGATCGCGTACGGCATGCGCCAGGGCGGAAAGGTGACAACTCGACAGGACTCGACATCGGAGCCACCGCCCGGCGCTGGCCCCTCATGACCTCCGCGAACAGGCGAGCATGACCATGACCCAATTCCGAACCCTCGACGACGTCGACGTCAAAGGCCAGCGCGTGCTGCTGCGCGTCGACCTCAACGTGCCCATGGAGAATGGCCACGTCAGCGATGCCACGCGCCTCGAGCGCGTCGCGCCCACGATCAATGAGATCGCGACCAAGGGCGGCAAGGTGATCCTGCTCGCCCATTTCGGCCGGCCCAAGGGCCGCGACGCCAAGGACTCGCTGAAGCCGGTCGCGGCCGCGCTGTCGCAAGTGATCAAGCGCCCGGTCGCCTTCGCCGATGACTGCATCGGCGAGCCGGCCGCTACCGCCATCGCCGCGATGAAGGACGGCGACGTGCTGTGCCTGGAGAACACCCGCTTCCACAAGGAGGAAGAGAAGAACGATCCGGCGTTCGTGGGCGAGCTCGCAAAGCTCGGCGACATCTGGGTCAACGACGCCTTCTCCGCCGCCCACCGCGCCCATGCCTCGACCGAGGGCCTCGGCCACAAGCTGCCGGCCTATGCCGGCCGCACCATGCAGGCCGAGCTCGACGCGCTCGACAAGGCGCTGGGCCGCCCGGCCAAGCCGGTGATTGCGATCGTCGGCGGCGCCAAGGTGTCGACCAAGATCGACCTGTTGGAAAACCTCGTCACCAAGGTCGATGCGCTGGTGATCGGCGGCGGCATGGCCAACACCTTCCTGCATGCGCAGGGCGTGCAGATCGGCAAGTCGCTGGCCGAGAAGGATCTCGCCACGACCGCGCTGCGGATCATGGACAAGGCGGAGGCCTCGAACTGCGCGATCATTCTCCCGGTGGACGCCACGGTCTCCTATCACTTCGCGGCCAACTCGCCGTCATTCGCCTATGGCCTCGACGCGATCCCGCCTGACAGCATGATCCTCGACGTCGGCCCGCAATCGACCGCGCGTATCCATGCCGCGATCGACGACGCCGCCACCCTGGTGTGGAACGGCCCGCTCGGCGCCTTCGAGCTGACCCCGTTCGACCGCGGCACCATGGTCGCCGCCAAGCACGCAGCGGAGCGGACCAAGGCCAAGAAGCTGATCTCGGTGGCCGGCGGCGGTGACACGGTTGCTGCGCTCAATCAGGCCGGCGTGGCCGGCGATTTCAGCTACGTTTCGACCGCGGGCGGCGCCTTCCTTGAATGGATGGAAGGCAAGCCGCTCCCGGGCGTGGAAGTGCTGAAGGCCTAATACTCTGAGCTTGTCGGCCATGGATGTTTCTGTTATGTTCCATCCATGGCCGAGACCCCGACAGACGCTATCCACTCGATCCTGATCAAGATCCCGGAGAGCATTGCTGCGTTCCGATCAGAGTTTGGCCAATTCAGACAATCGACCGAGACGCGGCTTGACGCCCTGGAAGTCTTAATCCGCAAACAGCGTCGCGATTCCGCTGGCATGCTGGTCATGATGCGCGCGGCCGCCAGCGACTTCGACGAACGTGTCACCGAGGTCGAGGAGCGCATCGCCGCTCTCGAAGCCAGGAAGAGCTGATCCCGCGTTGTCGGCTCGCGGCGCGCTCTCGGGGTTGATAACCTTGGGTGCCGCCTGACCGCCCCCTCCTCTCGCCTGCGTCGCCGGCACCCTTGGATTCCGCCGATCACCGCGTTATGCACGGTGCAGCCGTTTCGACGCGTGCGTCAGCCGCACGGTCCAATTCTTATCCCAGGGAGTTCCAGCCATGGCCCGCATTACCTTGCGTCAATTGCTCGATCACGCGGCGGAGCACGATTACGGCGTCCCGGCCTTCAACATCAACAACATGGAACAGGCGCTGGCGATCATGACGGCGGCCAGCGCAGCCGACGCCCCGGTCATCATCCAGGCCTCGCGCGGCGCCCGCGCCTATGCCAACGACGTCATGCTCAAGCACATGATGGACGCGCTGACCGAGATCTATCCGCAGATCCCGATCTGCGTGCATCTCGACCACGGCAACGAGCCGGCAACCTGCATGACCGCGATCCAGTCCGGCTTCACCTCGGTGATGATGGACGGCTCGCTGAAGGCCGACGGCAAGACCCCCGGCGATTGGGAGTACAATGTCGGCGTCACCAAGACCGTGACGACGATGGCGCATCTCGGCGGCATTTCGGTCGAAGGCGAACTCGGCGTGCTCGGTTCGCTCGAGACCGGCATGGGCGACAAGGAGGACGGCCACGGCGCCGAAGGCAAGCTGTCGCACGACCAGTTGCTGACCAATCCCGACGAGGCCGTGAAGTTCGTCCAGGAGACCAAGGTCGACGCGCTCGCGATCGCGATGGGCACCTCGCACGGCGCCTACAAGTTCACCCGCAAGCCGGACGGCGACATCCTCGCCATGAACGTGATCGAGGAGATCCACCGCAAGCTGCCGAACACCCATCTCGTCATGCACGGCTCGTCGTCGGTACCGCAGGACCTCCAGGAGATCATCAACTCGTTCGGCGGCAAGATGAAGCCGACCTGGGGCGTGCCGGTCGCCGAGATCCAGCGCGGCATCAAGAACGGCGTGCGCAAGATCAACATCGACACCGACAACCGCATGGCGATGACCGGCCAGATCCGCAAGGTTCTGTCGGAGCACCCGGAAGAGTTCGATCCGCGCAAGTACCTGAAGCCGGCGATGGAAGCGATGACCAAGCTCTGCAAGCAGCGCTTCGAGGAGTTCAACACCGCGGGCCAGGCCGGCAAGATCAAGCGCGTGCTGACGACCGCCGAGATGGCCAAGCGCTACGCCGGCGGCGAGCTCGACCCGAAGGTGGCGTGAGCCGATGCCAGCCGAGACGGCAGTGAACTCTCCTTCTCCAGGAGGGCCATCGCAGTTGAACATTGGCGTCTCGCGCTCGCCTGTCCCCCGTCGTCATGGCCGGGCTTGTCCCGGCCATCCACGTTGTACGGCAAGCTGGGAAAGACGTGGATGCCCGGGACGAGCCCCGGGCATGACGGAGTAACTAACGGGCATGATCGTTCGTCGCGACAGTCCCGTATTTCTCTTTGCGATCATCCCAAGACGGAGGGGGGAGCTGACCGCCGCTGAGGCGCAGGGTTCCCGCCATCAACGTCCCGTTCACCTCTGTGAGAGCCTGCCTCAGCTGCGGCCAATGTTTGCTCGGCAACGGCCCGAGAACCGTCTAGTTTGACGGGCAGGGCAGATGCCGTC
Source organism: Bradyrhizobium sp. SZCCHNR1002 (assembly GCF_032381435.1). Lineage (NCBI taxonomy): Bacteria > Pseudomonadati > Pseudomonadota > Alphaproteobacteria > Hyphomicrobiales > Nitrobacteraceae > Bradyrhizobium > Bradyrhizobium sp. SZCCHNR1002. Next base: position 522,083 of record NZ_JAUHIS010000005.1, on the reverse strand, counting down.
TGGAGCAGATGATGGACATCTTCGCATTCACCACCGTCGCCGCTGCGACGGCGGCGCCCGGCCTGGGCTATCCCGCCGCCGGTAAAGCGGCCCGCGACAGGCTTGCGGATCACCGCTCCGCGTACTACCCGCAGAGAGCACGCCTCGCCCCATGGCGGACCGTGCCTCACCGCATCGACAATGACGGAAACCCCCGCTACCTGGTGGCGTTGCGCGAGAAGAAGGCGGCCTAAGTGTCCGGCAAGACCACATCCGCGCGGCCCGAGCCGCGCCTCTATCTGGCGACGCCGGTGGTGACCGACGCCGCGGCGCTTGCCGCCAGCCTGCCCGCGATCCTCGCCAGCGCCGACGTCGCCGCGGTGCTGGTACGGATTCAGGACAGCGATCCGCGCAGCATGATCACCACCGTGAAGGCGCTGGTGCCGGCCATCCAGGGCGCCGGCGCGGCGCTGTTGATCGATGGCCATCCCGACATCGTGGCACGTGCGGGCGCCGACGGCGCACATCTGACCGGCATTGCCGCCTTGGAAGACGCGTTGCCCGGCCTCAAGCCGGACCGCATCGCCGGGGGCGGCGGACTGTCGACGCGGCATGATTCGATGCGGGCCGGAGAGCTCGGCGCCGACTACGTGCTGTTCGGCGAGCGCGACGCGCAGGGCCGGCGGCCGTCGCCGGATGCCGTCAACGAGCGCCTGGCGTGGTGGGCCGAGCTGTTCGAGCCGCCCTGCGTCGGCTATGCGATCTCGCTGAAGGAAGCGGCCGACTTCGTCGCCGCAGGAGCGGATTTCGTGCTGGTCGACGATCTCGTCTGGAACGATCCGCGTGGGCCGGCAGCCGCGCTGGCCGACATCGGTGCGACGATCCGGCATGCCCACGCGGCGGCGCCGGCCGTCGTCGCGGGACAGGGCTGAACGGCTGGCGATGACGGTGCTGCGCCTGACATGCCTCGTTGCTGCGCTCCTGGCCCTGGGGCCCGGCGCGCGCGCGCAGATCTCGTTGACGCCACCGGCCCTGCAACAGCCGCCGGCCGACAAGCCCAAACCTGCCGAGAAGGCCGCCGAGAAGCCAAAACCGCCGGCGCCACCGGCGGCCGCGGCGAAGAAGCCGGCTCCCGCCCCGTCAGCCAAGCCGGCCGCGCCGGCGCCCGCCCCGACGCCTCCGGCCGCGGCCAACGATCCCAATGTGGACCTGGTCTACGGCGCCTATCAGCGGGGCCAGTACAAGACAGCCTTCGACTTGGCGACGCCGCGTGCGCAGGCCGGCGATCCCAAGGCGATGGCGATGCTCGGGCAGCTCTATGAGAACGCCCAGGGCATCCGCCGCGACTATGAGAAGGCGGCGATCTGGTACAAGCGCGCCGCCGAGGCCGGCGACCGCGAGGCGATGTTCGCGCTGGCGATGATGCGGCTGGCCGGGCGCGGCGGCCCCGTCGACAAGCCGGAGGCGGTGAAGCTGCTCGCCTCCGCCGCCAAGCTCGGCGAGCCCAAGGCGGCGTATAATCTCGCTCTGCTTTATCTCGACGGCCAGACGCTGCCCCAGGACCTGAGGCGCTCCGCCGAGCTGCTGCGGATGGCCGCGGACGCCGGCAATCCGGAGGCGCAATATGCGCTGGCAACCTTCTACAAGGAGGGCACCGGCGTCCCGCAGGATCTGGAAAAGGCCGCCCGCCTGCTGCAGGCGGCGGCGATCGCCGACAATGTCGACGCCGAGGTCGAATACGCCATCGCGCTGTTCAACGGCACGGGCGTGCCCAAGAACCAGCCCGCCGCGATCTCGCTGTTGCGCCGGGCAGCCCGGCAGAACAGCCCGGTGGCCCAGAACCGCCTCGCCTGGGTGCTGCTGTACGGGATCGCCACCCAGATGGATAAGGTCGAAGCCTATAAATGGCACCTGGTGGCCAAGACCGCCGGCAAGGGCGACCCGAAGCTCGACGAGAAATTTGCCGACATGCCGCCCGAGGATCGCGCCAAGGGCGAGCAGGCCGCCAAGCGCTGGCTCGGCACGATCAAGTAACCTGGGCTTGACCGGCATCTGATCCGCCCTTGACGCGGCGGCCCCTTCAGGGCACCCACAGCCAGCCGTTTCACCCGCCTTCGTCCTGATCCAGGCGAGGCGCGCACCGCAAGGTGCGGTCAGCCCAGCGCATCGAGCACATGATTCACTCCGCCCTCATCAATGTCATGGTCAAGGCCGCGCGCCGGGCCGGCCGCAACCTCAAGCGCGATCTCGGCGAGATCGAGCACCTCCAGGTGTCGCTGAAGGGGCCCGCGAACTTCGTCTCGCGCGCCGACAAGAAGGCCGAGGAGATGCTGTACGAGGATCTCTCCAAGGCCCGGCCCGGTTATGGTTTCCTCGGCGAGGAAGGCGGCAAGCGCGAAGGCAGCGACAAGTCGCACACCTGGATCGTCGATCCGCTCGACGGCACCACCAATTTCCTGCACGGCATCCCGCAATTCGCGATCTCGATCGCGCTCCAGCGCGAGGACACCGTGATCGCCGGCGTGATCTACAACCCGGCCAATGACGAGCTGTACATCGCCGAGCGCGGCAAGGGCGCGTTCCTCAACGACCAGCGGCTGCGCGTCGCCGCGCGCAAGCAGCTGCATGAATGCGTCATCGCCTGCGGCCTGCCGCACATCGGCCGCGGCGACCACCAGCAGTTCCTGCGCGAGATGACCTCGCTGCAGGTCAAGGTCGCGGGCCTGCGCCGCTTCGGCGCCGCCTCGCTCGACCTCGCCTTCGTCGCCGCCGGCCGCTTCGACGCCTATTGGGAACGCGACCTGCAGCCCTGGGACATCGCAGCCGGCATGATCATGGTGCGCGAGGCCGGTGGCACCGTGTCGGGCATCGACGGCAAGGAAGACGCGCTGGCGACCGGGCACGTCGTGTGTGGCAACGAGGTCATCCACCGCGAGCTGGTGAAGGTGCTGAAGGCGGCGGCGTAGGGGTCCGATCTTACTGGCGTTTGGACCCAGGCTATCGCCTCTCGCTCGCTGTCATCATCCGCGAAAGCGGATGATCCAGTACGCCGTGACGGCTGTGATGAACACGACCACTTGCGTTTACTCGATGCCCGCCTTCGCGGGCATGACGGTGCCGGGTGATGTTGGCGCGGCCGTCGCTCCACGCGCGGTGTCGCCCCGGCCTTGAGCCGGGACCCATAACCACCGGCCGCCGCGATTAAGCGAGAACGGTCGACCAGCGTGCCTCAAACATCTCCCTGTGGTTATGGATCCCGGATCGGCGCACGCTTGCCGCGCGCTTGTCCGGGACGACACCGAGGGTGGAGCTGACGGCTGGGCTCTGCCCGCGAAAAGCTACCTGCGCCCGCTGGTGAAGGCCTGCGGCGTGGCGCCCGGCAGGGCCGGCGAGTTGATGTCGCTGTCGATGCGATCGGACGACTGGCCGGCATAGCTGAAGCCGAGCGACAGGCTGACATTGGAGGTCGGCTTGAACTCGACGCCACCGTTGATCGCGTAAGCCGGCGTCGAGGTGGAGCGCCCATCGAACGTCGCGAACGGGCCACCCAGACCGGGAGTGACCTTCAGCGCCTCGAAGCCGCCGTAGAAGCTGACGCCGCTCTTGAAGGTGTAGCCGTATTGCGCGCCCTCGGTGGTGTAAGTGCCGAGCGCGCCATAGCGGTTGATGATGTTCGAGCTCAGGCCCACGCCCGCCAGCGACGCCCAGTTGCTGGACACGCTGTAGCGACGCGCAAAGAAGCCGCTGTCGCGGCCATCGGCCGTAAAGCTCGGAAAATTGCCATAGGAGTCAAGGCTGCCGGAGTCGCTGAAGCCGACCGGCCAGCCGGGGAGCCAGTACTTCACAGGACCGGACTGGGCTTGCGCAGCTTGACCACCAAGGCAGATGGCGGCGAGCGCGAATGCGAGAACAGATTTGCGAGAGATCATCGACATGCCGTTTCCGTTACATGTCGGAGAACAATACACGCAGCGAGCGGGGAACTCCAGTTGCCAGGATTGGAGCACCATTTCCCGCATCGGCGGTGCACTTCCCTCCTCCTGGCGAGGATGGCAGCGCACCGCCAGCGTGGCGAGATTGCGGCTCAATCGCTCGAGCGAGCCATCGCGATTGCGATCATCTACGGCTTCACCGGCGCCGGCGGTCCATAGGCTTGCGGCTCCGCGCCCTTCTCCGTCTTCTCACGATCCCCCGCCAGAACGCGCTGCACCGAGACGAAGAACACCGGCACCATCAACAGCGCCAGGATCACCACCGCGATCATGCCGCCCATGACGTTGGTGCCGAGCGCCTGCTGGCTGGCGCCGCCGGCGCCGGTCGCCATCGACATCGGCAGCACGCCGCAGACGAAGGCGAGGCCGGTCATGATGATCGGACGGAAGCGCAACGAGCAGGCCTCGACGGTTGCCTCGACCAGCGGCTTGCCATGGGCGCGCAGATCCTTGGCGAACTCGATGATCAGGATCGCGTCCTTGGCGGCGAGGCCGATGATCGTGATCAGCGCGACCGTGAAGTAGACGTCGTTGGACAGCCCGCGCAGATTGGCTGCGACGACGGCGCCGAGAATGCCGAGCGGCACGGTCAGCAGCACCGCGAGCGGGATCGTCCAGCTCTCATACAGCGCGGCGAGGCAGAGAAACACGACCAGCGCCGACAGGCCGAGCAGCAGCGGCGCCTGCGAGCCCGACAGCTTCTCCTGCAGCGACTGTCCGGTCCATTCGTAGCCGAAGCCGCGCGGCAGCTTGGCGGCGAGACGCTCCATCTCGTTGAGGGCATCGCCCGAGGTGAAGCCCGGCTTCGCCTCGCCGGAGATGCGGATCGCCGGGTAATAGTTGAAGCCCGCGATCTGGGTCGGTCCCTTGGCCCACTGGATGGTCGCGAACGACGAGAACGGCACCAGCTGGCCCTTGGCGTTCTTGACGCTGTAGTTGAGGATGTCGTCCGCATTCATGCGGCTGATGCGGTCGGCCTGCACCACGACGCGCTGCATGCGGCCACGATTGGGGAAATCATTCACGTAGTTCGAGCCGAGATTGGTCGAAATCGTGTTGTTGATGTCCTCGAAGGTGACGCCGAAGGCGCCAGCCTTCTCGCGGTCGATCATCAGATTGACCTGAGGTCCCTGCGGCAGGCCCTCGACATAGACCTTCTGCAGCACCGGGCTGGCATTGGCTTCCGCGATCAGCTGATCCGCAGCCGCAACGAGCGCGGTGTAGCCCTTCTGGCCGCGGTCCTGCAGGCGGAAGCTGAAGCCGGAGGAGTTGCCGAGATTGTCGATCGGCGGCGGCTGCAACGCGGTGATCTTGGCGTCACGCAAGCCGGCGAGATCGCGATTGATGTCGGCGACCAGCGCCGCCGCGCTGTCGTGCTTGCCGCGCTCCGACCAGTCCTTCAGCGAGATGAAGGCCTGCGCGGTGTTGACGCCCTGGCCGGCATAGCTGAAACCGGTGAGGAAGGTGACGTCCTCGATGCCGTCGCGCTTGGCCAAGTACTTCTCGACAGCCTCCACAGCCGCCTGCGTCCGCGCATAGGAGGAATCCGCCGGCGTCTGCACGTCGGTCGTGATGAAGCCCTGGTCGTCGACCGGCAGGAAGCCGCCGGGCAGCTGGATGAAGGCCCAGGACAGGCCGACGATGAAGATCGCGTAGATCAGCATCACTCGGCCGGTACGCCGCAAGCCGCCGCGCACGACGCCGACATAGCGGTTGCGGCTTCCATCCATGAAGCGATTGAACCAGCCGAACACACCGGTCCGAGCATGGCCGTGGCCGGCCTCGACCGGCTTCAGCAGGGTCGCGCACAGCGCCGGAGTCAGCGACAGCGCCAGCAGCGCCGAGAAGCCGATCGCCGCCACCATGGTGATCGAGAACTGCCGGTAGATGATGCCGACCGAGCCGGGAAAGAACGCCATCGGCACGAACACCGCCATCAGCACCAAGGTGATGCCGATGATGGCGCCGGTGATCTGGCTCATCGCCTTGCGCGTTGCCTCCTTCGGCGACAGCCCCTCCTCGCTCATGATGCGTTCGACGTTCTCGACCACGACGATGGCGTCGTCGACGAGGATGCCGACCGCGAGCACCATGCCGAACATCGTCAGCATGTTGATGGAGTAGCCGACCAGCATCAGCGTCGCGCAGGTGCCGAGCAGCGCCACGGGGACGACGATGGTCGGGATGATGGTGTAGCGGATGTTCTGCAGGAACAGGAACATCACCACGAACACCAGCACCACGGCTTCGACCAGCGTCATCAGCACGCGCTTGATCGAGGCCTTCACCACGGGCGTGATGTCGTAGGGGATCTCATAGGTGATGTTCGAGGGGAAGAAGCGCGACAGCTCCTTCATCTTGGCTTCGACCGCGCTCGCGGTCGCCAGCGCGTTGCCGGTCGGCGACAGCAGCACCGAGAGACCTGCGGTCGGCTTGCCGTTCAAGCGGGTGTTGAACTGATAGCTGAGGCCGCCGATCTCGATGCGGGCGACGTCGCGCAGCCGCACCGTGGAGCCGTCGGCATTGGCGCGCAGGATGATCGCGCCGAACTCGTCCGGCGAATCGAGCTGGCCCTTGACCAGAACCAGCGCCGAAGTGCGCTGGACGGTGGTCGCGGGCTCCGCGCCGATGCTGCCGGAGGCGACCTGCGCGTTCTGCGCGCCGATCGACTTGGTGACGTCGTCGGCGGTCAGGCCGTAGCCGATCAGCTTGGCCGGATCGAGCCAGACGCGCAGTGAGCGCTCGGTGGAATACAGCGTGGCGCGGCCGACGCCGGGAATACGGCGGATTTCGCCGAGCACGTTGCGGATCATGAAGTCGCCGAGGCCGACCTCGTCGAGGCTGCCGTCGGTCGATTGCAGGGTGATGATCTGCAGCACCGCGGCGGAGGCTTCCTCGACCAGGATGCCCTGCTGAATCACGGCGCGCGGCAGCCGCGCCTCGACGCGCTTGAGGCGGTTCTGCACCTCGACCGAGGCATCGTTGGTCGACGTGCCCGGCACGAAGTTGGCGGTGATCTCGACCTGCCCCAGCGAGTCGCTGGTCGATTCGAAATTGAGGATGCCGGAGGCGCCGTTGAGCTCCTCCTCGATCAGCCGCGTCACGCTGTTGTAGAGATTCTCGGGCGAGGCGCCGGGATAGCTGGTCGAGATCGAGATCGATGGCGGCGCGATGATCGGATATTGCGCCACCGCCAGCAGCGGGATCGCGATCAAGCCGATCAGGCAGATGAAAAGCGCGACGACCCAGGCGAAGATCGGCCTGTCGATGAAGAAACTCGGCATCAGGACTTACCGCGACGCTGACTTCGTTTCGAGCTGGGCCGCCGCGCTGACCTCGGTCCAGACCTGCGGCGCGACCTTGTCGCCGGCGGCAAATTTCTGGAAGCCGTCGACCACGACCTTGTCGCCGGCGCGCAGCCCGTCGGTGATCAGCACCAGGCCATCCTGCACCGGTCCGGTGCGGATCGGACGCACGATCGCGCGGCTGTCGTCGCGGATGACATAGACCTCGGAGCCGCCGGCGGCATTGCGCTGCACCGCCTGTTGCGGAACCGCGACCGAGTCGCTGTCGATGCCCTGCTCGATGCGGACGCGGACATACATGCCCGGCAACAGCTCGCGCTTGGGATTGGCGAACTCTCCGCGCAAGGTGACCTGCCCGGTGGCGGCATCGACCTTGGCGTCGGAGAACAGCAGCCGGCCCGGAATCGAATAGGGCGTGCCGTCGTCGAGCACGAGACGGACCTTGATGGCGTCGGGCGAGATCTGATCGAGATCGCCGGACTCGAAGGCGCGGCGCAGGCGGTTCAGCTCGCTGACCGACTGGGTGAAATCGGCATAGATCGGATCGAGCTGCTGGATCGTGACCAGCGAGGTCTCGTTCTGCACGGCAATCGCGCCCTCGCTGAGCTGGGCCGCGCCGACGATGCCGTCGATCGGCGCGCGCACGGTGGCGTAGTCCAGATTGAGCTGGGCGCGCGCGAGATCCGCCTTGCGCGCCTCGATGTCGGCCGCAGCCTCCCGCTCCCCCGAGATCGCCTTCTCGTTCTCGACCGCCGGGGCCGCGCGCTCCTTGAACAGCTGGGCGATGCGATTGGCCTGCTGCACCGCGCGCTCATGCACCGCCTCGGCCTTGGCGAGCGCGGCACGGCTCGACAGGATCTCGACCTCGAACGGCTTCTGATCGAGGCGGTAGAGCGGATCGCCGGCCTTGACCTCGCTGCCCTGGCGGAACAGCCGCTCGACGATGATTCCCGAAACGCGCGGCCGCACGTCGGAGACGCGGGTCGGCGCGATGCGGCCGGGCAGCTCGCGGACGATGGCCCGCGCCTTCTGCTCGACGGTGACGATGCCGACGTGGGGAACCACGACTTGCTCATTGGCGTGAGCCTGAGCCTGAGAACCTTCGTTGCAGCCGGCCAGCAGCGGCGCGGCTGCGAGCATCAATGCACTGCTGAGCAGCGACGCGCGAAAATGAGACATGAGTCTTGGAGCCCCCTGGATCATGTTGGAAAGGAGTCGACCGGATGACCGGGTCATGGCCCATTCTGGAGCCGAGCGTGTCCCGCACCATAAAAGCGCGGTGCTGCGACGCAACGCAGCAGCCGGGCGGCTTGATGTCACACGAGCTACTTGATTGAACAATCGAGTTTTTTTACGATTCACTCGATTGTGAGCGCATTGTGGCAAGCAAGTTCCCGCAGGTTCCGCACAGCGAAACGCGAATCCCGCTCAAGTTCCGGCGGATTCCTACTGCGATCTGCGGCTTAGTTGACGGGCCGCAGGCGGTAGTGACTGACGCCCCATTCGCGGCCCTCGTCGTGGCCGAACAGGCCCGATGTGGCGAGGAAGAACCAGCGCCAGCGGCGCATCCACAGCGTGGCGTCGTCGCCATAGACCGGCTGCAGCGCCTGCAGGATGCGGTCGCGGTCGGCATCGAAATTAGCCAGCCAGTCCTTGGCCGTGCGCTGATAGTGCGTGCCGCTCCAGCGCCATTCCTTCTCGACCGCGAACAGATCCTCGTACTGCCGGATCAAGCCGTGGCTCGGCATGATGCCGCCGGTGAAGAAGTGCTGTGCGATCCAGTCCTCGCGATCGTTGCGATCGAACAGGTAGGAACCGGTGCGGTGGGTGAAGATATGCATGAACAGCCGTCCGTCCGCCGCCAGCCATGATCTGACGCGCGACAGCAGCTCGCGCCAATTCATCATGTGCTCGAACATCTCGACCGAGACGACGCGGTCGAAGCGCGCCTCCGGGGTGAAGTGGTTCATGTCTGCGGTGATGACGCGGAGATTGAGCAGGCCGCGCGCTTCGGCCAATTCCTCGATCGCGCGGCGCTGGGAGTGCGAATTCGAGACCGCGGTGATCTTCGCATGCGGGAACTGCCGGGCCATGAACAGCGACAGCGAGCCCCAGCCGCAGCCAAGCTCGAGGATGCTTTGGCCGTCCTGCAGATCAGCATTGGCGACGGTCTGGCGCAGCGCCTCCTCCTCCGCCTCCTGAAGCGTCGAGACCGGCTCCTTGTAGAAGCAGCAGGAATATTTGCGGTTCGGCCCGAGCACCCGGGCGAAGAACGCGGCCGGCACCTCGTAATGCTGGCTGTTCGCCGCATCGGTATGCTCCGCGATCGGACGCGTCGTCAGCAGGCGGGCGAACTCCGCGTCCCCCATGGCATTGACACCCCCGAGCCGCGTCGCCGTACGGGCGCACAATTCTTGGATGGCGGCGCGGATCACGGCGTCGGGCAGCGGCACACGTTCCGCGGCGCCGATGATGGTGGAGATGAAGCTCATGCTCGGGCTCCGTTACTTCGCAGCAGGATTGGGCGGCAGGGGGAAGAACGCGCTGGTGCGGGCCTGGTAGGCCCGGTAGCGGTCGCCGCGCGAGCGCAGCATCTGCTCTTCCAGCGGCGGGATGCCGGTGACGTGGACCAGGATGTAGTACATCAGCAGCGGCGCCAGCAGACTGGCGATCCCCCAGGGGTTGTCAGGTGACAACGCGATGACGGGATAGGCGAGCCAGCACACCCATTCGAAAAAATAGTTGGGATGCCGCGACCAGCGCCACAGGCCGACGTCGCAGACCTTGCCCTTGTTGACGGGATCTTCCCGAAACGCCTTGAGCTGGGCATCGGCCAGCGCCTCGCCCGCGATGCCCGTGAACAGCACGAGGACGCCGAGATAGTCCTGCAGCCGCAACTCGGCCGCTGGCGCGTGCGCTGCGACGAACATGGCTGAGACCAGCGGGATCCCGCCCCACGCCTGCTGCTGCAGGAAAAAGAACATCCGCCGTGGCGCGGCGTCCCCCCATTGCCGGGCGAATTCAGCATAGCGCGGATCATCGGACATGCCGCGGCTTCGCGCCGCGACATGGCCGCCCAACCGGAGCGACCAAATCGCCACCAGCACCGCGACCAGCCATTGCCGCGCGTTGGGAGCATCACCGCCCACGGGCCAGATCGCGCCGGCGGCCCCGACGAGGCCGACGGAAAATGTCCAGATCGTGTCGACCCAGCCGGAATTTCCGGTGCGCTGCTGCACCACCCAGGCGGCCGCCATGAGCAGGGAGAGCGCCAAAGCCAGCACCAGCAGCGCCTGCAGATAATCAACGATGGTCATGACAAAGCCCGGGCATTCCCGCTAGATAAGAGCCAACGGGACTAACTACGCCGCGGATGCCCGCCGGTTTCAGCCATGGTTCCGTGCAGGGACGGGGATTGCGCCGATCGCGGCTGTTCTCCGCACCCTGCTATGCCATAGTGGATTTTCGGGACCGGTCCCCGCAACGGATGTCATCGACAATGCCTCAAGGCTCCCCTCCCCGCTCCGCCATGGGCGTCGACCCGACCAAACTGTCCACGCCCCGGATCTTCCTGGTGCGGATGCTGGTCTTCCTGGTGCTGTGCGCCCTGGTCGGGGTCGTGCTCTACAAGCAGATCATCATGGCGTTCTTCGCCAATCCCGGCCTCAACGCCCTGATCGGCGCGGTGCTCCTGATCGGCGTCATCCTGGCGTTCCGGCAGGTCGTCCGGCTGTATCCGGAAGTCTCCTGGGTGAACAATTTCCGGATCGCCGATCCCGGCCTCGCGGTTCCTCGTCACCCGGTCCTGCTGGCTCCCATGGCCGCCATCCTCGGCCGCGAGCGCACCGGGCGGATGTCGATCTCGCAGCAGACCATGCGGCACCTGCTCGACTCCATCGCCACCCGGCTGGACGAGGCCCGCGACATCTCCCGCTACATGACCGGCCTGCTGGTCTTCCTCGGCCTGCTCGGCACCTTCTGGGGCCTGATCGAGACCGTGGGCTCGGTCGGCAAGGTGATCGACGGGCTCAAGGTCGGCGGCGACGCCGGCGCGCTGTTCGATACCCTCAAGGGCGGCCTCGCGGCTCCGCTCAGCGGCATGGGCATCTCGTTCTCGTCCTCGCTGTTCGGCCTCGCCGGCTCGCTGATCCTGGGCTTCCTCGACCTCCAGTCGAGCCAGGCGCAGAACCGCTTCTATACCGACCTGGAGGACTGGCTGGCCGGCACGGTGCGGGAATATGGCGGCACCGGCGACACCGGCGCCGATCTTTCAGTGGCCATCGAGCGGCTGCGCACGGCGATGGAGGAAGGCTCCAATCGCGGCGCCACCGCGGCCATGGCCAACCTCGCCGAGGCGATCCAGGGCCTGGTCGCGCACATGCGCACCGAGCAGCAGATGATCCGCGAGTGGGCCGACGGCCAGGGCGAGCAGAACCGCGAGATCAAGCGGCTGTTGGAGCGGCTGGCGCGGCAGACGGAGAAGAGCTAGCGCGGTATTCGCGCTCGCGTTTACAGTTTCCGAGGAGACGCTGAATGGCGCTGGCCCGTTCCCGCCGGGGAGAGTCCGGCCTCAACTACTGGCCGGGCTTCGTCGACGCGCTGTCGACCCTGGTGCTGTCGATCGTGTTCCTGCTGACCGTGTTCCTGGTGGTGCAGTTCTTCCTGTCGCAGGAGGTCACCGGCAAGGACAAGGCGCTGGAGCAGCTCAACGCCAAGATCGCGCAGCTCAACGAGATGCTGTCGCTGGAGAAGCTCGGCAAGCTGTCGCTCGACGACGAGGTCGCGCAGCTGCGCGCCGGCCTTTCCAATGCCGAGGCCGAGCGCGACCGCATCAAGGGCCTCTATGACGGGCTCGCCAATGCCGGCAGCAATGCCGCAGGACGCGCTTCGGAGCTCAATCGCGCGCTCGATTCCGAGAAGCAGGTCACGGCGCGGGCCTTGGCCCAGATCGAGGTGCTCAACCAGCAGATCAGCGCGCTCAGACGTCAGCTCGCGGCGCTCGAAGACGCGCTCGACGCGTCCGAGAAGCGCGACAAGGAATCGCAGAGCCGGATCGCCGATCTCGGCTCGCGCCTCAACGTCGCGCTGGCTCAGCGGGTGCAGGAGCTGACGCGCTACCGCTCGGAGTTCTTCGGCCGGCTGCGCGCGATCCTCGGCAACCGTCCCGACATCCGCGTTGTCGGCGACCGCTTCGTATTCCAGTCGGAGGTGTTCTTCGACACCGGACAGGCGACTCTGCTGCCCGAGGGACAGCAGGAGCTGAACTCGGTGGCAACGGCCCTGGTCGATCTCGACAAGCAAATTCCAGCCGAGATCTCCTGGGTGCTGCGGGTCGACGGCCACACCGACGTTCGTCCGATCAACAGTCCGGTGTTCAAGTCGAACTGGGAATTGTCGTCGGCGCGCGCCATCTCGGTGGTGCAATATATGATCTCGCTCGGCGTTCCCGCCCAACGTCTGGTCGCGGCGGGCTTTGCCGAATTCCAGCCGCTCGATCCCGCGAACACCGAGGACGCCTTCCGCCGCAACCGCCGCATCGAATTGAAGCTGACGGAGCGGTGACGTCGCCCTTCACCCTCCGTCCCTATCGCGCCGCCGATGAAGACGCGACGATCGCGCTGTGGCAGGAGACGTGGCAGCTCGCCTATCCTACCATCGATTTCGCCGCGCGGGTGCCGTGGTGGCGCGAGCGGTGGCGGAGCGAGCTGGTCCCCAAGGCCGAGGTCATCGTGGCCGAGGTGGAGGGAATGCTCGCGGGCTTCGTCACCATCGACGAGACGGGCTACCTCGATCAGCTCGTGGTGTCACCGCAGCATTGGGGCTCACCGCTCGCGACGCAGCTCGTTGACGCCGCCAAGCAGCGGTCTCCGTCTGGCATCACGCTGCTGGTGAACAAAGACAACGCCCGCGCCATCCGCTTCTACAAGCGATCTGGGTTCATCGAAGCCGGCGAAGACGTCAACCCGACGTCCGGCCGCCCGGTGCTGCGGATGGCGTGGACGCCCTAGGCACAGACACACCGCCGCCGGCCGAACCTACCGCTGTCGTCCCGGACAACCGAGCGTAGCGAGGGCAGATCCGGGACCCATACTCCGCAGCAGAGGTGTTGCGAAGAACGATGTGGCGATGTTCGACTACCAAACATTCGACCGGGGTTATGGGTCCCGGCGTTCGCCGGGACGACACCGAGTGGGCAGCAATATCAGCAACTACACGCCACGAAACAGCACGCCCACCGTCAGCACCACGAAGGCGATCGCCAGCGCGTCGAAGGCGTGGGCGGCGGACAGCAGCGGCACCGAGGCGTGCATGTAGTGCGCGAGCATCGCGACGAGCGCGAGCACCAGCGCGATGGCGAAGATCACGAACGACGGCGGCGTGAGGGCAAAGCTGCCACGACGATAGGGCATGGTCATTCATCCTGTGCGATGGGCGCCACAGCATGAATGGCGCCATGAAGTTTCGCGCAGGGAACGTATAAAGCTGCAGAAAGGTTGCAGGGTCTGCGACGAGAATTCGCGGTGTTGCAGACCGTCCACGGGTGTTGCTGAAACTACACGGTCTCGAACTGCAGCCGCGCCAGCCGCGCATAGAGGCCATTGGCGGCGACCAGCGACGAATGCGTGCCCTGCTCGACGATCCGGCCACGGTCCATCACCAGGATGCGGTCGCAGGACAACACTGTCGCGAGACGATGCGCGATCACCAGCGTCGTGCGGTCCTTCATCAGGCCTTCGAGCGCCGTCTGCACCAGGGTCTCGCTCTCGGCGTCGAGCGCCGAGGTCGCCTCGTCGAGTAAGAGCAGCGGCGCATCGCGCAGGATGGCGCGCGCGATCGCGATGCGCTGGCGCTGGCCACCGGACAAGGTTACGCCGCGCTCGCCGAGCTGGGTCTCGAACCCTTCCGGCAGGCGGCGGATGAATTCGCTGGCATGGGCGAGGTCGGCGGCGCGCTCGACCTCGGCGTCGGTGGCCTCGGGGCGGCCGAAGCGGATGTTCTCGCGCGCGCTTGCCGCGAACACGACGGACTCCTGCGGCACCAGCGCCATCCGCTCGCGCACCTTGCGCGGATCGGCGGCGCGCACGGGGACGCCATCGACCGAGATCGTGCCTGACGCCGGATCGTAGAAGCGCAGCAAGAGATGAAACAGCGTGCTCTTGCCGGCGCCGGACGGGCCGACGATCGCGACCTTCTCGCCGGCACGGATCGCAAACGACACGTCCTCGAGGACCCGGACGTCGGGACGGCTCGGATAGGCGAAGCCGACGCGCTCGAAGCCGATGTCGCCGCGCGCGGGCTCAGGCAGCGCCACGGGCCGTGCGGGCGCGGTGATCTCCGGCTGGACGTGCAGCAGCTCGAACAGCCGCTCCGCAGCACCCGAGGCCGCCGAAACCTCGCCCCAGACCTCCGAGAGCTGGCCGAGGCCGGCAGCGGCGAAGGCCGCATAGAGCACGAACTGGCCGAGCCGGCCGGCGCTGATGTTGCCGGTCAGCACGTCATGCGAGCCGACCCAGAGGATCGCGACGACGCTGGAGAACACGATGAAGATGATGATCGCGGTGAGCACGCCGCGCGCCTTGGTCGAGACCCGCGCCGCCTCATAGGCCTGCTCGACCTCGCCGCCGAAGCGGCCGGCCGCAAGCTTCTCGCTGGTGTAGGCCTGCACAGTCCTGATCGCGCCGACCAGCTCCGAGGCATAGGCCGAGGCATCGGCGAGCGTATCCTGCGCGTTGCGCGACAGACGGCGCACCCAGCGTCCGAAAGCCACCAGCGGCAGCACGATCAGCGGGATCGCCAGCAGCACGAACAAGGACAGCTTCGGGCTGGTGAACACCATCATCGCGGTGGCGCCGAGAAACAGCAGCAGATTGCGCAGCGCGATCGAGACCGAGGCGCCGGCCGCCGACTTGATCTGCGTCGTATCGGCGGTGAGCCGCGACACCAGCTCGCCGGAGCGCGCGGAATCGAAGAACGACGGCGACAGCGACATCAGATGGGCGAACACGTCGCGGCGGATGTCGGCGACGATGCGCTCGCCGATCGTCATGACGAGATAGTAGCGGGCGGCGCTTGCCAGCGCGAGCACGGCAACCACTGCGATCATCACGCTGAAATAGCTGTTGATCAGCTCGATGCCCTTCGGCGTGAAGCCGAAATCGATCATGCGGCGGACCGCGACCGGCACCAGCAGCGTGGTGAGCGCGGCAACCGTCAGCGCGATCAGGGCCAGCACGGCGCGAAAGCGGTAACGCATGATGTAGGGCGCCAGCGCCAGCAACGGGCGAAGCTTGGAGCGGCGGACCGGGGCGGCCGGCTCGGTCAGCGCCTCGACGGCGGCGACGGCATCCTCGACCGCCTCCTGCGCCAGGGGGGCAGCGCTCTGCCGCTCGTCAAGCCGTTCCACTGCACTCATGGGGCCACCTAAGAATTCATCCAATCTCTCGTCGTGATAGGCCTGCCGCCCCGGCCTTGGCAAATCCGGAAACTTACCAAGGTGGGGATGCGAGCCCTGGCTTGTTTGGCGACCTTGGCTTGTTTTAGGCGGGACCTTGGGCTATAGAGCGCGCCAATTGTCCCCCTTCAGTGACGACAGGATCAGGCGCGGCTGCGCCGCGTCATGTCTTCGCATCACGCCGCAGGACCCGCCATGAAAGCCGACATTCATCCGAATTATCATACGATTACGGTCGTGATGACCGATGGCACCGAGTACCAGACCCGCTCGACCTGGGGCAAAGAGGGCGACAAGCTCAACCTCGACATCGACCCCAAGTCGCATCCGGCCTGGACCGGCGGCACCCAGCAGATCATGGACCGCGGCGGCCGCGTCTCGCGCTTCCAGAAGAAGTTCCAGGGATTCCTCAAGAAGGATTGATGCCTCCGAGCCGCCTCGTGCGGCCTCCTGGCTCTGCCCTGAATCGACCCCCATCACAGCAAAACGCCCCCGGAAACGGGGGCGTTTTTGTTTGGGTGGCGAAACTGCGGTCTGGCACCGGCTCGGCCAAGGCCGAGCCGCGGGCCCGATGGCCTTACTGCTCGAAGGCCGCCTTCAGCCGGTTGAGGTGCGGAACCAGCGGATTGCCGATCGCGCTCTGGTCCGGCGGCGGCGAATGGATGGTGGCGTCGAGCCGACGCACCCGCGTCTGCAGGCTCATCGAGCGGGCGATCAGGTCCTGCAATTGCTGCGGCAGCTTCTCGAGCAGGTCGGCCGGGCCGGGATCGGCGGCCGTCAGCTTGACTTTGGTCTTCTCGCGATTGGCCTGGCCCAGGGTCATCTCGCCCTCCTTCACCGCCCGGTGCAGCAGCAGCCACGAGGCGAGCTGCATCAGCCGCGTGGTGAGCCGCATGCTCTCCGTCGCGTAGGTCAGGCTGACGGCGCGGTCGAGCGCCTTGGCTTCATTGCGGCCCTCGCCGTCGAGATAGGCGGCGGTCTCCTCGACCAAATCCATGCCTTCCCGGAACAGCGTGCCGAATGCAGCGGAGTTGGTGAGCCGCTCATTGAACTGAACAAGAGCGCCATCGCCCAGCAAACGGTCCGACATGGTTAACGCCTCATAAACGCGACTGTTTACGCAATCCGGCAACCGCGCCGGTATGATGAACAAATCATTGCGCGGCCGGTTTCGAGAGTCCAGCAGCAACGCCCAATATGGTTTCCACGGCGTGGGACGTGCCGTGCCGGCGTACCATTTGCGGCTGCGGGACGATCAGTTCGACCGAGTCGTGCACGCATCACAACTAGCAACCACGATCACGGCAACAATGTGCGGTAGTTGGACGACGATGAACTTATTCACTGTTGCGACGCACAGGATGTGACCGGTGCCCGCCGATCCGCCGACCGGCACAGCTTCAAGACGATCCCGAGCTAACCGTTCCTGGCAAACGCTAGCGTGCTTGCCGGGACGCTAACGGCCTCGCGACGCTCCGGGTGATGCAGGGCACGTTCGGGCGCGCCAAAAAAAGAGCCGCCGTTGCCGGCGGCTTTGAAGTTGATAACAGGGAGGCGTCAAACAGAGTGGACAGGAGCCACTCAGTGTCCAAACGAGGACGGTTACGGTTGTAAACGCGAAAGCTTAATCAACCGTAAATGGCACAAATTTTTCAAACTTCGTTAGCCATGTCGGCCACTGGCCGACCGTGTTTCTACGTGCTGCGGAACCATTCTAGGACTTGAAGATGCTGGCGGCGGCATCGCGCGAGGCGCGCTTTTTGGCCACGGCCTGCTCGATCCGCTCGATCTCCGAGCGCAGCAGCGCGGCGCGGCCGGTCAGCTCCTCGACCGACAGCATCGAGAGATCCTGCCCGATCTCGTGGGAAACGGCCTTGCGCGGCCGATCGTCGTCCTCGTTTGCCATCTCGCCCTCTGCCGGTTGCCAGCGGGGCCCGGGCTGGCTTAAGCACGCCCCAGCACCCGCTTGATCTCTTTGCCAAGGATTTCTCATGGAACAGCTGCCCGCGCAAATGACCGTGGTCGCCATCAGCCAGCCGGGCGGCCCCGAGGTGCTGAAGCCCGAGACGCGGCCCGTTCCCAAGCCGGGGCCCGGCGAGATCCTGATCAAGGTGAAGGCCGCCGGCGTGAACCGTCCCGACGTCGCCCAGCGCTCCGGCAGCTATCCGCCGCCGCCCGGCGCCAGCGACCTGCCGGGGCTGGAAGTCGCCGGCGAGGTGGTGGCGCTCGGCGACGGCGCTCTCCGGCACAAGCTCGGCGACACCGTGATGTCGCTGGTGGCCGGCGGCGGCTACGCGCAATATTGCATCGCCCAGGACGCCCAGGCGATGGCGGTACCTCCGGCGCTGTCGATCAAGGAGGCCGGCGCCCTGCCCGAGACCCTGATGACGGTCTGGCACAACGTGTTCGAGCGCGGCGGCCTCAAGGCGGGCGAGACCCTCCTGGTGCATGGCGGCTCCTCCGGCATCGGCACCATGGCGATCCAGCTCGCCAAGGCGTTCGGCGCCACGGTGCTGGTCACCGTCGGCTCGCAGGACAAGGCGGAGGCCTGCGTCAAGCTCGGGGCGGACCGCGCCATCAACTACAAGACGGAAGACTTCGTGGCGGTGGTCAAGGAGGCGACCGGCGGCAAGGGCGCCAACGTCATCCTCGACATGGTCGGCGGCGACTACATCGAGCGCAACTACGACGCCGCGGCGACCGACGGACGGATCGTCCAGATCGCCTTCCTCGGCAGTGCCAAGGCCACGGTCAACTTCGTCAAGCTGATGGTGAAGCGCCTGACCCACACCGGGTCGACCCTGCGCCCACGCAGCAATGCCGACAAGGCGGCGATGGTGGCCGCGATCGAGGCCAAGGTGATGCCGTTGCTGCGCGAGGGCCGCATCAAGCCGCTGATGGACTCGACGTTTCCACTCGCAGATGCAGCCAAAGCGCATGCACGCATGGAGACCAGCCAACATATTGGCAAAATTGTGTTGGAAATCTAGGCGCAGTCTAAACAGAGCGTGTTTGGAAACTCTTTGATTTTCCTCGCTTTCGTGCCAATGATCGCGCACATCTGAACCGTGCCTGGAACGGCTCCAAATCGTTTGCGAACGTGCCTTTAAGTTTGAACTGTTTCGCTGTGGTTTGGTGTCGAACGCGGAGATTTGACATTGCGTCTGATCAGGTGCCTGGCGTCCATGGTGGCGCTGGGCCTCGTGATGTGTGGTGCCGCTGCCCCCGCTCAGGCCGTTGACGCCGTCAGCGTTCGCAGCGACGCGCCTGCGATCGACCTGACGGGCATCCTCGATCACCAGCGCAGCGAGAACGACCGCATCCAGGTCTCGACCGCGCCCGGCACCGACGGCATCGTCCGCCGCATCGAGGTCCGCGCCCGCGAGGGCGGCCAGAACTGGATCGTGTTCGCGCTGGCCAACAATACCGATGACCAGCTCGACCGCCTGATCGTGGCGCCGCATTACCGCGTGGTCGGCTCCGGCGTGCTGTGGCCCGATCTCGGCCTGTCGCGAATCGCCACCATCACGCCCTCGATCGGCGACCTGCCCGAGCGGCAGGAGAGCCCGACCGCCGACGTCTTCCGCGTCACCCTCGATCCCGGCTCGGTCGTGACCTTCGTCGCCGAATTGCGCACCGACAAGCTGCCGCAGCTCTATCTGTGGGAGCCGGAATCCTACAAGGACAAGGTCAACTCGTTCACGCTGTACCAGGGCATCGTGATCGGCATCTCCGGCCTGCTTGCGCTGGTGTTGACCATCCTGTTCGTGGTCAAGGGCAGCATCATGTTCCCGGCCGCCGCCGCGCTGGCCTGGGCGGTGCTGGTCTATATCGGCGTCGATTTCGGCTTCTGGGGCAAGGTCCTGGACATGTCGAACAACGCCGAGCGGGTCTGGCGCGCCTCCGGCGAGGCGATCCTGGCGGCGACCCTGCTGGTATTCCTGTTTGCTTACCTCAACTTGTCGCGCTGGCACGTCCGCTATTCGCACATCACGCTGGGGTGGCTGTTCTTCCTGGGGTCGCTGGTCGCGGTGGCGCTGTTCGATCCCGCCGTCGCCTCGGGCATCGCGCGCATCTCGCTGCTGCTGATCGCGGTCGTCGGTTTCGCGCTGATCGTCTATCTCTCGAGCCACGGCTTCGACCGTGCGGTGCTGCTGATCCCGACCTGGTTCCTGCTCACGGTCTGGGTCGGCGCAGCCGGCATGACGGTGGCGGGCCAGGTCACCAACGACATCGTCGGACCTGCGCTGCTCGGCGGCCTGGTGCTGATCGTGATGCTGATCGGCTTTACCGTCATGCAGCACGCCTTCGCCGGCGGCGGCGCCACCACCGGCATCGTCTCCGACGTCGAGCGCCGCGCGCTGGCGCTGGCCGGCTCCGGCGACCTGATCTGGGACTGGGACGTCTCCGCCGACAAAGTGTTCACGAGCCCGGAGACCGAGAGCCTGCTCGGGCTGAAGCGCGGCACGCTCGAAGGTCCCGCCGCGAAATGGCTCGAGGTGCTGCATCCGCTCGACCAGGACCGCTTCCGCGCCGCGCTCGACAGCGTGCTCGACCAGCGCCGCGGCCGGCTCGTGCAGGACTTCCGGCTGCGCACGCCCGACGGCCATTTCATGTGGTTCGCGCTGAAGGCGCGCCCCGTGGTCGGCTCCGACGGCGAGGTCTCGCGCGTCGTCGGCACGCTCACCGATGTGACCGAGTTCAAGAATGCCGAGGAGCGGCTGCTCCACGACAGCGTGCACGACAATCTGACCGGCCTGCCCAACCGCAAGCTGTTCATCGACCGTCTCGCCGCGGTCGCCAATTTCGCCAAGACGATGCCGACCCTGCGACCGACCCTGATGGTGATCGATCTCGACCGCTTCAAGCAGGTCAACGATTCCGTCGGCATCGCCGTCGGCGACTCCATCCTGCTCACGCTCGCGCGGCGGCTGTCGCGCATCCTGAAGCCCCAGGACACGCTGGCGCGGCTGGCCGGCGATCAGTTCGGCCTGATCCTGCTGTCCGAGCAGGACCCTGCCCGCATCACGGCGTTTGCCGAGACCATCCGCAAGACCATCCGCGCGCCGATCGCCTTCAACGAGCGCGAGATCTTCCTGACCGCCTCGATCGGGCTCGCGTTGTCCGATCCGCAGACGCAGCTGTCGGAGGACATCATCAAGGATGCCGAGCTTGCGATGTATCATTCCAAGCGCATCGGCGGCGACCGCATCGACGTCTACAAGCCGGCGATGCGCGCCCGCAAGAACGACCGGCTGACGCTCGAAAGCGAACTGCGCCGTTCGATCGAGCGCCAGGAGATCACGATCCTTTACCAGCCGATCGTGCGGCTGGAGGATCGCTCGATCGCCGGGTTCGAGGCCCTGGCGCGCTGGGATCACCCCAAGCTCGGCCGGATGTCGCCGATCGAGTTCATCACCATCGCCGAGGAAATCGGCCTGATCGTCGATCTCGGCACCTTCGTGCTCGACCAGACCGCGCGGCAGCTCTCGGTGTGGCAGCGCGCGACACGGCTGCGCGAGCCGATCTTCGCCAGCGTCAACGTCTCCTCGCGCCAGCTGCTGCGTCACGACCTCATCCACGACATCCGCTCGGTGCTGGCGCGCTCGTCGGTGGCGCGCGGCTCGCTCAAGATCGAGCTGACGGAATCGCTGGTCATGGAGAATCCCGAGCACGCGGCACAGATGCTGACGCGCATCCGCGAGCTCGGCGTCGGCCTGTCGATCGACGATTTCGGCACCGGCCACTCCTCGCTCGCCTATCTGCAGCGCTTCCCGTTCGACACTTTGAAGATCGACCAGTCCTTCGTGCGCACCACCGCGCGGGGCACCCGTCCGGTGATCCTCAAATCGATCATCGCGCTGGCGCACGATCTCGGCATGGATGTTGTGGCGGAAGGCGCGGAGACGGACTCCGATGCCGTCGAGCTCTATCAGCTCGGCTGCGAATACGCCCAGGGCTACGCCTTCGGCGAGCCGATGGACGCCGACGCCGCGATGCGGCTGCTGACCGAAGAGCGGCTGGAAGCGGCGAGCTGAGGCCTGTAATGCATCCAGGAGCGCGACAGCCTCAGGATGCATCTTTTCTTTTGCTTCGTTTCAGGTAGAGTTACCGCGGTACCGCGTAGAGGTGCCGTGTGAGTGATGACCGATGCGTGCTTGCGGGGCAGAAGGCTCGCGACATCGCCTGTTCGCGACGCGCCTAGTCCGTCTCGAACTGCGACAGCGCCGTCAGGGCACGGCGATAATTGTCGGCGCCGAGGCGGCGCGCCACGCGTTTCTCGTGGGCGGCCACCGCGACATTCGCCTTCTTCAGGATCATGCGGCCGCGCGGCGTCAGGCCGAGTGCATGCGCGCGGCGATCCTGCTCGGAGCGCTCGCGCACGATCAGCCCGGCCTGCTGCAGATCGTCGAGCAGCGCGACCATGCGCGCGCGCTCGATGCCGAGCGCCCCGGCGACGGCGATCTGCGTGGCGCCGGGATTGGCGGCGATCGTCTCCATGATCGAATAGAGGATGACGTCGAGCTCGATCGGTGCAAGCGCCGCATTGACGTCACGGAAGATCCAGTGCTGCAGGCGGCGGACGAAATAGCCGAGATGGCTCTCGAGCTCGCCGAGGCCGATCCGGGCATCCTGTCTCGCTGCATCTCGTTGCGCGCGTGCGCGCTCGCTCTTGGGCATGCTGGCTCACTGATATGAGACGCCCATGCCTAGACCCGCGGCATCGCCAGAACAAGCCGCCGCAATTGGTCACGGCAACAATAATTGCAACTTACAACCATTCTGTTAGTCTGACGGGCAACGAATATCAGATGGGAGGGAGGAGCCATGTCGCGCTCAACGACTGCGGCTGACCGCATTGTGACGGCAATGCGGCGGAGCCATGGAGCGGATCGCGCGCCGCAGCGCACCGGCTTCTCTCGCCGCGGACCTGCGGGCACGGCTCGCGTCGACATCGCCTCCAACGCAGCGGAGGTCGCCCATGGCGAATGCTGAACGTCGCACCGAACCTCAACCCGCCATGTTTGCCGAGCCGTCGATCGAGGCGATCAGGCGCGAGGACGGCGCCATCATCCTGCGTTCACGCATGGAGCTGCTGCCCGCCGCACGCTGCACCGGCGAATGGCTGGAGCACTGGGCGCGCACCGTCCCGGACCGGACGTTCCTGGCCGAGCGCCGCGGCGAGACCTGGACCTGGCTCACTTATGGCGAGGCGCTCGCACAGGCTCGCGCCGCAGCCGCCTGGATGCTGGCGCAGGGACTAAGCCCCGACCGCCCGCTTGCGATTCTCTCCGACAACAGCATCGCCCACGCGGTGCTGGCGCTCGCCGCACAGCATGTCGGCATTCCCGTCTGCGCGATCTCGCCGGCCTATTCGCTGATGTCGACCGATCACGAGAAGCTGCGGGCGATGATCAGGCTGCTCGATCCCGGCGCCATCTTCGTCGCCGCACACGGCCCGTTCGCCCGCGCGCTGCAGGCGATCGACGGCCTTCACCGCGCGACGATCGTCACCGGCGATGGCGAGGGCGCCGGCGCCGTGCCGCTGCAGACCTTGACCACGACGAAGCCCGGCCCGGAGGTCGACCGCGCCTTTGCCGCAGTGACGCCCGACACGATTGCAAAGCTGCTGTTCACCTCGGGCTCCACCGGCCAGCCGAAGGCCGTGATCAACACGCACCGGATGCTGACGATGAGCCAGCAGGCCAAGGGCCAGCTCTGGACGTTTCTGCGCGAGGTCGAAGGCGGCCCCGTCATCGTCGACTGGCTGCCATGGAGTCACACCTTCGGCGCCAACCACAATTTCAACCTGGTGCTCGCCCAGGGCGGCTCGATCTATATCGACGGCGGCAAGCCCGCGCCCGGCCTGTTCGAGGCCTCGCTCGCCAATCTCAGGAGCATGGTGCCGACGATCTATTTCAACGTGCCGCGCGGTTTCGACATGCTGGTCGCAGCGCTCAAGACGGACAATGAGCTGCGGCGGAAATTCTTCTCCGGTGTGAAATGCATCCTCTATGCAGCGGCGGCGCTGCCGCAGAACCTCTGGGATGCGCTCAACGAGATGAGCCTGGCCACGATCGGCCGCCCGGCGCCGCTGGTGTCGGCCTGGGGCGCGACAGAGACCTCGCCGCTCGCGACAGACTGCCACTTCTTCGCCGAGCGCGCCGGCAATATCGGCGTGCCGATTCCCGGCACCGAGCTCAAGCTGGTGCCCACCGGCGAGAAGCTCGAGGTCCGCGTGCGCGGCGCCAACGTGATGCCCGGCTATTGGAAGGCGCCCGAGATCACGGCCGCCGCCTTCGACGAGGAAGGCTTCTACAAGATCGGCGACGCTGTGAAGCTCGCCGATCCCGATCATCCGGAGCGCGGCCTGTTCTTCGACGGCCGCATCACCGAGGATTTCAAGCTCAGCTCCGGCACGTGGGTGAATGTCGGCGCGTTGCGCGTCGCCGGCATCGCCGCGCTGGCGCCGCTGGTGCAGGACATCGTGATCGCCGGCCACGGCACCGACGAGGTGCACTTCCTGATCGTGCCGAACGTTCCGGCCTGCCGCAGCAGGGCTGGGCTGGCGGACACGGCCTCGGTCGGCGAGGTGCTCGCGCATCCCGCAGTGCGCGAGGCGATCGCGCAGGGGCTGACGAGACTGCGCACCGAAGCCCTCGGCTCGTCGCGCTACGCGACCCGCGCACTGCTGATGGCGGAGCCTCCCTCGCTCGACGCCGGCGAGATCACCGACAAGGGTTACATCAACCAGCGTGCCGTGCTGAGCCGTCGTGCCAATCTCGTCGCAAGGCTGCAGGACGACGCGGCGGCCGACCTCATCAGGCCGGCTCCAAGCTCCTCCTGAGCGACACGAGGAGCCGAGGCCCGACACAGCGTGCGTCCCGACAGCCGGCGGCGCCGGGCTGCTGCGTGTGAGTTCGTCTCCGTGCGAACATTCTGCCGCATAGTCCGTAGTACTACGTGCAAGACAGCCTCGATTCGGCATGATGCTACCATGGGCACTTAACCGGGCATCAACTGCGATTCCTTAAATTTGCGCGGGAATTTGATCCCTCTCGTGCCCGGGTACATCCATGGCTCAGCCGCGCTTTTCTCTTGCCCTGCGGATCTACGCGATCATCGGGCTGTCTTTCTGTGGACTCATCGGGCTCGCTGCGACGCAGAGCCAGAATCTCGGGACGGCCCTGAAGGATCAGCGGCAAAGCGAGCTCGCCCATCTCACCGAGACTGCCCTCAGCATCGCGCGCGAGGAATATGATTCGATCGCGCGCGACAAGGTCGCGCCCGAGGCCGCGCAGAAGACGGCGGCGGAACGGATCGGCAAGCTGCGCTATGGCAGCGGTGACTACTTCTGGATCAACGACATGGCCCCGAAGATGGTCATGCATCCGATCAAGCCGGAGCTCAACGGCCAGAACCTCGCAGACAACAAGGATCCGACCGGCAAGCGGCTGTTCATGGAGATGGTCGACGTCGTCAAGCGGCAGAAGGCCGGCGTGGTCGACTACATGTGGCCGAAGCCCGGCAAGGACGCGCCCCAGCCGAAGATGTCCTACGTCGCCGGCTTCGAGCCCTGGGGCTGGATCATCGGCACCGGCGTCTATGTCGACGATCTCGAAGCGCAGATGTGGGAGAGCAAGCGCGGCGTGTTCATCGCTGCAATGCTGGTGATGCTGATCATCGGATCGATCACCTTGATCATCGCGCGCCGGATGTCGTCGGCGCTGGCGTCCATGGGCGCCGCGCTGACCGAGCTCGGCCACGGCAATTTCGGGATCAAGCTGCCGGGCCTGACCCGCAGCGACGAGCTCGGCGACATGGCGCGCTCGATCGAGCAGTTCCGGCAGAAGACCGAGGAGAAGGCGCGGCAGACCGCGATGCTCGAGGATGAGCAGCGCCAGGTCGCCGAGCGGATCAAGAGCAAGGCGCTGCAGGAGATGGCGGAAGCGGTGGAGCAGGCCGCCAGCAAGGCGGTCGGCGAGGTCGCCGTCGGCACCGGCCAGATGGCCGGTAACGCCAAGTCGATGACCGACAGCGCCCTGACGTTGGAGCGCAACTCGAGCAGCGTGGCGGCTGCCGCCGAGCAGGCGCTCGCGACCACGCAGACGGTCGCCAAGGCCTCGTCGCAGCTCGCCGCTTCGATCTCGCAGATCTCCAGCCAGGTGAACTCGTCGCGCGAGCTGACACGCAAGGCCGTGGCGGCCTCGTCGGAGGCCCAGGCGACGATTGCGAAATTGTCGGAAGCGGCCGACAAGGTCGGCGCCGTGACCAGCCTGATCAGCGAAATCGCCGGACAGACCAACCTGCTGGCGCTGAACGCGACCATCGAGGCCGCCCGGGCCGGCGACGCCGGCCGCGGCTTTGCCGTCGTCGCCTCCGAGGTCAAATCACTGGCCGAGCAGACCGCAAAGGCGACCAGCGAGATCGCGCAGCAGATCGCCGAGATCCAGGATTCGACGCGAGCCTCGGTGACCTCGATCGGCGCGATCGGCGAGGTCATCCGCAACGTCGAGGCGGTATCCTCCGGAATTGCGGACGCGATCCAGGCGCAGAACAGCGTGACCATCGAGATTTCGCGCACGGTCGAGGAGACCTCGGCCGCGGCACGCGAGGTCGCCACTCAGATTGCCGAGGTGTCCCGCGAGGCCAGCGAGGCCGGCCGGCGCTCGACCGACATCCGCGATGGCTCCACCACCGTCGCCGAGAAGGTCCAGCAGCTGCGCACCGAGTTGGTCCGCGTGATCCGGACCTCCACCGCCGACGTCGACCGCCGGCTCTCGACCCGGCTCAACATCAATCGCCCGGGCACGCTGCAGGTCAACGGGGAACCCATCTCGATCGTCGTTCGCAACCTCTCGCTCGGCGGCGCCCTGCTCGAATCCGTTCCGGTGCGCCTGTCGGTGAACACGTCGGTGACGCTCGCGATCGGCGGCATGGTGTCCGACCTGCCGGGCACGGTCACCCGCGTCGGCGACAGAACGGCGCTCGTGCAGTTCACGCTGAACCCCGAGCAGACGGCGCGACTGACGGCCCTGGTCTCCGACCGCCAGGCGGCGTGAGGCGATCAGACCCGCGTCAGCGGAAATGGCAGGCGACGAGATGCCCCTCGTCGCTCGCCTTGAGCGGCGGCACTTCCTTGCTGCAGACGTCCTTGGCGATCGGGCAGCGGGTGTGAAAGTGACAGCCCGACGGCGGATTGATCGGGCTCGGCACCTCGCCCTTGAGACGGACGCGCTTGCGCTTCACGCTCGGATCCGGGATCGGCACCGCCGACAGCAGCGCCTCGGTGTAGGGATGCTTCGGCGCCGAATAGAGCTGGCGTGACGGCGCGGTCTCGACGATGCGGCCGAGATACATCACCGCGACGCGGCGGCTGATGTGCTCGACCACCGAGAGGTCGTGCGCGACGAACAGATAGGCGATGCCGAACTTCTGCTGCAGATCCTCGAGCAGGTTGATGACCTGCGCCTGGATCGAGACGTCGAGCGCCGACACCGGCTCGTCGCAGATGATCAGCTTGGGCTCGACCGCGATCGCACGCGCAATGCCGATGCGCTGACGCTGGCCGCCGGAAAATTCGTGCGGATAGCGCGTCATGTGGTCGGCCTGCAGGCCGACGGTCTCGAGCAGATGGACGATGCGCGCTTCATATTGTTGTCGCGACGTCGCCAGCCCATGGATCGTCAGCGCCTCGCCGATGATGGCGCCGATCGTCATGCGCGGGTTGAGCGAGGCGTACGGATCCTGGAAGATGATCTGGATGTCGCGACGCAGCGCGCGCAGGTTTTCGCCCGACAGCGCGATGACGTCCTTGCCCTCGAAGTTCAGCTCGCCCGAACTCGGCTCGATCAGCCGGAGCACGCAGCGGCCGGTGGTCGACTTGCCACAGCCGGACTCGCCGACCAGGCCGAAGGTTTCGCTCGGCTCGATGTGGAAGTTGACGCCGTCGACCGCGCGCACGCTCCCGACCTGGCGCTTCAGCAGCCCGCCGCGGATCGGAAACGCCTTGGTGAGATTGCGCACCGTGAGCAG
The DNA here is from genome assembly GCF_032381435.1 of Bradyrhizobium sp. SZCCHNR1002. Lineage (NCBI taxonomy): Bacteria > Pseudomonadati > Pseudomonadota > Alphaproteobacteria > Hyphomicrobiales > Nitrobacteraceae > Bradyrhizobium > Bradyrhizobium sp. SZCCHNR1002. The sequence continues at coordinate 494,319 of NZ_JAUHIS010000005.1, read as the reverse complement.
CGGCGCCGGCGCGGTGGAAGGGGCAATGGCAGCTTCGGTCATCACAGCAACGTCTCTTCGGCGCGGATGCACGCCACCTTGTGGCCGGGCTCGATTTCGCGGAGCGGAGGCTGCGCGGTCCTGCAATCGGGAATGGCGAAGCGGCAGCGCGAGGCGAAGCGGCATCCCTCCGGCGGATTGACCAGCTTCGGCACGCTGCCCGGGATGCTCTCCAGCCGGCTCTTCTTGACCGCCGCGAGATCGATCCGCGGGATCGAGCGGATCAGGCCCTGGGTGTAGGGATGGCGTGGATTGGCGAACAGGCGATCGACCGGCGCCTCCTCCGCCACCCGGCCCGCATACATCACGACGACGCGCTGGGCGACCTCGGCGACGACGCCCATGGCGTGGGTGATCAGCATGATCGACATGCCGAGCCGCTCCTTCATGTCGAGCAGCAGATCGAGGATCTGCGCCTGGATCGTCACGTCGAGCGCCGTGGTCGGCTCGTCGGCGATGAGGAGCTTGGGATTGCACGACAGCGCCATCGCGATCATCACCCGCTGGCGCATGCCGCCAGAGAAATGATGCGGATAATCGTTCACGCGGGCTTTCGGATTGGGGATCTGCACCAGCGCCAGCATCTCCGCCGCGCGATCCATCGCCGCCTTCTTGGACAGGCCCTGATGCAGCCGGATCACCTCGGCGATCTGGTCACCGACCGTGTACACCGGATTGAGCGAGGTCATCGGCTCCTGGAACACGATCGCGATCTCGCTGGCGCGGATCTTGTTCATCTCCGACGATCCCAGCGGCACCAGGTCGCGGCCCCGCCACAGGATCTGGCCTCCCGCTATGCGCCCGGGCGGCATCGCGATCAGCTTCAGCACCGACATCGCGGTCACGGTCTTGCCGGAGCCGGACTCGCCGACGACACACAGGGTCTCGCCGCTGCCGATCGAGATGTCGACACCGTCGACGGCCTGAACCTGGCCCTCGTCGGTGTTGAAATAGGTCTTCAGCCCCTTGATCTCGAGGAGCGGAGCTACGCGCGCGTCCATCACATCACCTTCCGCGGATCGAGCGCATCGCGCAGGCCATCGCCGATGAAGTTGATCGCGATGACGGTGAGGAAGATCGCGCCGCCGGCGAACAGCGCCCAATGCGGCGCGATGTCGAGATAGTCCTTGGCGTCGAACAACAGCCGGCCCCAGGTCGGAATGTCCGGCGGGAAGCCGAGGCCGAGAAACGACAGCGTCGATTCCGCGATGATCGCGGCGGCGACGTCGATCGTGCCGGCGACGATGACCGGGCCGAGCGCATTCGGCAGAATGTGACGTGCGACGAGACGAAAATTGGAGGCGCCGAGCGCGCGCGCGGCCTCGACGAACTCCTTCTCGCGCAGCGACAGGAACTGCGCGCGCACCAGACGCGCCACCGGCATCCAGCGGAAGCCGCCGATCACCAGCACGATCAGGACGAAGGTTCCGCCCTCCGGCCCGACCAGGCCCTTCAGCAGGTCGCGGAACAGATAGATCACGAGCAGCAGCAACGGCAGTTGCGGCAGCGACAGGAACAGGTCGGTCAGCCACATCAGCGCGGCGTCGACCGGCCCCTTGGAATTGCCGGCAATGGCGCCGATGACGACGCCGACGAACAGGCCGACCGCCATCGCCGCAAAGCCGACCGCGAGCGAGATGCGGCCGCCATAGATCATGCGGGCGAGAAGATCCTGGCCGAGATCATCGGTGCCGAACGGATGGTCCCATGACGGCGCCGCGAGCCGCGCGGTGAAATCGATCTCGTTGATCGGCACCCGCCAGATCCACGGGCCGACGACGATCGCGAGCGCCAGCAGCGCCAACACGACGATGCTGACGGCCGCGAGGCGATGGCGCAGGAAGCGCCTGATGGCATCTCGTCCGGGCGAGAAGCGGCGTTTCTTCGAAGCCGGCGCGAGCGCCGCCTCAACGGAAGGAGATGCGTGGGTCAAGCCAGCCATACAGGATATCGGCGATGAGGTTGAACAGGACGACGAGGCAGGCGAACACGAAGGTCACCGCCATGATGACGGGCGTATCGTTGGCGAGGATCGCGCTGATCAGGAGCGAGCCGATGCCGGGAATGCGGAAGATCTGCTCGGTGACGATGGCGCCGCCGAACACCGTGGGCATCTGCAGCGCCACCAAGGTCACCACCGGAATCAGCGCGTTGCGCACCACGTGCTTGACGATGACCTTGCTCTCGTCGAGTCCCTTGGAGCGCGCCGTCGTGACGTAGTCGAGCTTGATGACGTCGAGCACGGCCGAACGCACGTAGCGCGTATACGACGCGGCCTGATACAGGCCGAGCACGGTGACCGGCATCACCGCCTGCTTGAAGTTCTCCCACCACCACATCCATCCCGTGGCCTGGATGTCGGCACGATAGACGAACGGCAGCCAACCGAGATTGACGCTGAAGATCAGGATCAGCAGCAGGCCGGTGAAGAAGGTGGGCAGCGAGAAGCCGATGAAGGCGAAGGTGTTGGCGATCTGGTCGAAGATCGAATAGGGCCGCCGCGCCGCCAGCACGCCGACCGGGATTGCCACGAGCAGCGCCAGCAGCTGCGCGGTGCCGACCACGTAGAGCGTGGCCGGGATGCGCTGCAGGATCAGCGTGTCGACGTTGACGCGGCTGGCGAACGAGAAGCCCCAATCGCCATGGATCATGGCGACCAGCCAGCGCACGTAGCGCACCATGATCGGATCATCCATGCCGAACTTGATGCGCAGGGCCTCGCGGACCTCCGGGGGAATGTTCGGGTTGCTCGCGAGCTCGCCGAACGGATCGCCCGGCGCGAGCGCAAGCAGCACGAACAAGATCAGGCTGATGCCGAGCAGGCTCGGCACGGCGACGATGAGGCGCCTGAGAAGGTAGTTTCCCATCGCTCCACCCCTACGATGTCTGGCTGGTCATGCTGGTGGCGCGATCAGGTCTCGCGATACCAGTTGGCAATCTGCCAGAGATCGTTGTCCCAGCCGCTCTTGTTCGCCACCATGCCGTTCTTCAGACCGATGCAGTTGCGGCGGTTGATCTCGGGCAGGATGTAGTTGTCCTGGACGACGAGGTCGTTGAGCTTGATGAACAACGCCGCGCGCTTGACCGGATCGAGCTCGCTCGAGGCCTGCTTGTAGGTCTCGTCATACTCCTTGTTCTGCCAGCGCGAGATGTTGCGGCCCTGCCACTTGTTCTCCTTGGTCGACACCTCCCACGAGGTGAACTGGTTCATGAAGAACTGCGGGTCGGCCTGCGGCATGGTGGTCTGGTACATCTCCATGTCGCAATAGAAGTGCGGATAGGTATCGGGGTTGGCAGGGTCGGAGGAGAAGAACACCGACGCCACCACCGACTTCAGCTCGACCTCGATGCCGGCCTTCTGGAACGCCTGCTTGATGATCGCCTGGTTCTTCTGGCGCGGCGCGTTGATCGAGGTCTGGAACACCAGCTTGATCGGCTTGCCGTCCTTCTCGCGGATGCCGGACGAATTCTTCTTCCAGCCGGCCTCCTCCAGGATCTGGTTGGCCTTCTCGATCGAGAACTCGAACTTGTTGTTCGGCGAGCGGAAGCGCTCCGGGTTGTTGAGGAAGTTCGCGGTCGCAACGCCGGCGCGGCCATAGATGAACTTCTGCACCGAGGCGCGGTCGATCAGGAGGTTGATGGCCTTGCGCACCGCCGGGTCGGTGAAGATCGGATGCTTGGTCTTGACGCTGGAGCGCTCGCCGTCGACCTCGGTCCAGGGATCGGTGACGTTGAGCGCGATGTACTCGATATGGCCGGTGACCGTGAGCTGCGCCCTGCCCTGTCCGCCGGCTTCCAGCTTGGTCAGGATCTCGTCCTCGACCTGCAGATTGTAGGCGTAGTCGTATTCTCCGGTCTGCAGCACCGCACGCGCCGCGGACACCGCGTCACCGCCACCCTTGACCTCGACCGTGTCGAAATACGGCCGGTTGGCCTGGTGATAATCGGGATTGCGCTTGGCGGAAATGGAATCGCCGGGCTTGAAGTCGACGTAGACGTAGGGGCCGGTGCCGACCGGCTTCAGATTGGTCGGCGCCTCGCGCGACTTGGCGCCGATATAGTCGGCGAACAGATGCTTCGGAATGACCAGGCCGTAGGCAGCGACGAACGGATCGGCCCAGAACGGCGTCGGCTGCTTGAAGTTCAGCTTCACCGTGTAGTCGTCGATCTTGTCGATCGACTTGATGCCGCGATAGCTGCCGACGGACACGGCAGCGGTATCGGGATTGACCGAATATTCCCAGTTGAAGATGACGTCGTCGGCGGTGAACGGCTTGCCGTCATGCCATTTCACGCCCTGCTTCAGCTTCCAGGTGACGGAGAGACCGTCGGCGGCGAGCAGGCCGTTCTCCTTGCTCGGAATCTCCGCAGCGAGGATCGGCACCAGATTGCCGTCGGCATCCCAGCCGGCGAGCGGCTCGTAGAACAGCCGGCTCGCTTCCTGGTCCTTGGTGCCGTTGGCGAAATGCGGGTTGAGCAAGGTCGGCGCCTGCCAGAACAGCAGCTTGAGCGGACCGCCGCCGCCGGCCTTGGTCGGCTTGTACGTGATCGGTTCGGCCGCCTGGACGACGCCGGAATGGGCGAGCATCGCGCCGGCCATCGGCGCGGTCAGCCCCACTGCAATCATCCGCTGCACAAATTCGCGCCGCGACAGGCGTCCTGTTTTGACATCAGCGATCTGGCTACGGAGGTCACGCTCGTTCATTCATCGACTCCAGTGTGGTGCTGATTGCCAAAAAAAGCGCCCCGCCAAACATCATCGCGGAGCTGCACAAAATTGGATCAGCCTTCGAAGCCAGTGTCAAAGCAGAATCCGGGCCAATTTCGCAATATGGAAGGGAATGTTTGTCGCACGCCGCAGTGCGGTAAAAGCTTGCTGCGAAGCATCCCCGGAAAATGGAACTGCTCTCCGCCGTGCCGGCCACGGCGGAGAGCGTCGTTTTGGCCGGTGCCGAGCTTGCGCTCAGCTTTCCCGGTACCAGCTGGGTAGCTGCCAGAGATCGTTGTCCCAGCCCGAGGAATGCGTCTGCAGCCCCTTGCGGATGCCGCTGACGCGAGGGCGGTTGAGCTCCGGCAGCACGTGGCGACCCGCGCAGACCGTATCGTTGAGCTTGATGTAGAGCGCGGCGCGCTTCACCGGATCGAGCTCACGCGTCAGCTCGTTGTAGAGATCGTCATACGCCTTGCTCTGCCAGCGCGAGATGTTGCGGCCCTGCCATTTGTTGGCCTTGCTGGCCGCTTCCCATGACACGTACTGGGTCATGAAGGCTTGCGGCTCCGGCGATGCCATCGTGATCATGAGCATTTCCATGTCGCAATAGAAGTGCGTGTAGGTGTCGGGATTGGCGACGTCGCTGGAGAAGAACACCGATCCGACGACGGACTTCAGCTCCATCTCGATGCCGGCCTTCTGGCAGGCCTGCTTGATGATCGCCTGGTTCTTCTGCCGCGGGCCGTTGGTCGAGGTCTGGAACACGATCTTGAGCGGCTTGCCGTCCTTCTCGCGCACGCCGCTCGCGCCCTTCGTCCAGCCGGCGCTCTCCAGAATCTGGTTGGCCTTCTCGACGTTGAACTCGAAGCTCGTGTTCTTCGAGCGATAGCGCTCGGGATTGTTGATGCAGTTCGCCGTGGCGATGCCGCCGCGGCCGTAGATGAACTTCTGGATCGAGGTGCGGTCGATCAGCAGGTTGATCGCCTCGCGCACGGCCGGATCCGAGAACAGCGGATGCCTGGTCTTGAGACTCGACCGCTCGCCGTCGACCTCGACATTGGGATCGGTGGCGTTGAGCAGGATGAATTCGAGATTGCCGGTCGGCACGATCTCGGCGACGCCGGTGCCGCCGGCCTCCAGCTTGACCAGGATCTCGTCCTCGACCTGCAGATTCCAGGCGTAGTCGAACTCGCCGGTCTGCAGCACCGCGCGCGCGGCCGATACAGCATCGCCGCCGCCCTTGATCTCCAACGTGTCGAAATACGGCCGGTTGGGCACGTGATAGTCGGGATTGAGCTTGCCCGTCAGCATGTCGCCGGGCTTGAAGTCGACGAACAGGTAGGCGCCGGTGCCGACCGGCTTGAGATTGTTCGGCGCCTCGCGCGACTTGGCGCCGATATAGTCGCCGAACAGATGCTTCGGAATGATCGCGCCACGCCCGCCGACGAACGGCGTGAACCATTGCGGCGTCGGCTGGCTGAACACGAGCCGGACGGTGTGGTCGTCGATCTTCTCGATCGTCTTGATGTCCTTGTAGTCGCCGATCGTGACCGCCGACGTCTCCGGGGTGCTGGCATATTGCCAGTTGAAGATCACGTCCTCGGCCGTGAAAGGCTGACCGTCATGCCATTTCACGCCGGGTTTGAGCTTCCAGACGACCCAGGTGCCGTCGGGCGCGACGGTGCCGTTGGCGACGCTGGGAATCTCGGCCGCGAGCACCGGCACGAGATTGCCCTCGGCATCCCAGCCGGCCAAAGGCTCGTAGAACGCGCGCGAGGATTCCTGGTCCTTGGCCCCGATCGCAAAATGCGGATTGAGCAGCGTCGGCGCCTGCCAGAACAGGATCCGCAGCGGTCCGCCGCCGCCGGCCTTGGTCGGCTTGTAGGGAAACGCCTGCGCGGCCATAGCGACCCCGGAATGCGCCAGCATCATTCCGGCCAGCGGCGCGGTCAGCCCGAGGGCAAGCATCCGCTGCACGAAGTCGCGGCGCGACAGCCGCCCCTCTTTGACCGCAGCGATCTCGCGGCGGAGGTTCTGTTCATTCATGGCCGTGTCTTTCTCCAAACCTTCGGCGACTATTTGAGCGGGCTGCCGTCGCCCCTTCAAGGCTCCGTATGGCCGCATGCCCGGCGGCCTCCAGCCGAAGGCACGATCCGGGCCAACCGCTGCGACATCGATTCAGCGCGGCGGCTTCAGCTTGCGGAAGCGGACGCCCTTTCCATCCGGCAGTCGCGTGGCGACATAGCCCGCCGCGAGGCAGGCCTCGCGCTGTGGCATCTTCTCCTGCGGACTGCGCAGGCTGTCCCACCAGGAGGCTCGCTGCGCGGCGCGCGGCAGGCTGTCACCGATCAGCTCCTCGATCTCATCGAGGCTGAGCACCAGCTCGGGACGGCTCTGCCGCTCCAGATAATCGCGCAGGGCATCATAGTCGGGCAAGTTCAACTCCATTGGACAGGACAGCCTCGGCGCGCCGCAACTCGCGACGGCAATCACTCGTTAACCTAACATGGGTTACTCCGGCGTATCCGTCAGGCTACGGACGGGACTCCACGGGGACGGGACGAGCCGATGCGCTGGAAACGCCGAACGGGCCAGGCCAAGCCGCCTTGGCGTCTCTCGGCGCGCACGCTGGTGACCTGCTCCATCTCGACCATCATCGGGTTCTCCGCCATCTGTGCCAGCGTCATGATCGACCTGCGCCGGGGCGAGGACGTCCGCGCCCGGCAGTCGCTGGACAATCTCGCCGCCGGCATCGGCGCCGACATCAGCCGCAACATCGAGATGTATGATCTCTCCTTGCGCGCGGTCGCCGGCAACATGTTGCTGCCCGAAATCAAGCAGGTCAGCAAGCCGATCCGGCACCTGATCCTGTTCGATCGCCCCTCCACCGCGAGGAATTTCGGTGCCATCCAGGTATTCGACGCCCGGGGCCGGCTCACCCTCGACTCGGCGACCCTCGATCCTCTGCCCGAGGACCGCAGCGATGCCGAATTCTTCCAGGTGCATCGTGATCGCCCGGACATCGGCCTCTTTGTCAGCCGGCCCGCGGAGCGTGGCGGCCAGTCTTTCATCGTGCTCAGCCGCCGCATCTCCGCGCCCGACGGCGGCTTCGCCGGCGTCGTCGCCGGCTCGATCCGCCTCGGCTATTTCCGCGACCTGTTCGGCCGGCTCTCGCTTTCGCCCGGCGTCGGCATCACCGTGTTCGGGCGCGACGGCACCATCATCGTCACCGCGCCGTTCGATGCCGCTGCGATCGGCCGCAATCTGGCACGGAGGCCCGAGGTGACCCGCGCTCTCACCGAGCCGAGCGGCTGGTCGAGCACCGGCGCGCTGGACGACCAGCCGCGGCTGCTGATCTGGCGCAACGGCAACGATCCGCTGGTGGTGGTCGCCAGCCGGACCTGGGACAGCGTCTATGCGGTCTGGCGCAACGAGGCGGCGCAGATCGGCGCGATGATGCTGGCGCTCATCGTCTTCGTGCTCGCCGCAACGCAAGTCGCCGCGCGCGAGATCCAGCTGCGCACCAAGGTCGAGTCGAGACTCGAACGGCTGGCCACGACCGATCCACTGACCGGCCTGAAGAACCGTCGCAAGTTCGACGAGACGATCGAGATCGAGTGGCGGCGCGCGCAGCGGGCCCAGGTCCCGCTGGCGCTGCTGATGATCGATGCCGATCATTTCAAGAGCTACAACGACACCCATGGGCACCAGGCGGGCGACCAGGTGCTGGTCGGGATCGCCGTCTGCATTTCGGATTCGGTGCGGCGGGCCGGCGACTGCGCGGCGCGTTATGGCGGCGAGGAGTTCGCGGTGCTCCTGCCGGGGACCGCGGAGACCGACGCGCTGCATGTGGCGGAGACGATCCGCACCAAGGTCGCGCTCTGGGCGGGAGAGACGGCCAACACCTCGATCAGCATCGGCGTCGCCAGCATCAAGCCGTCGCGCGAGACCGATTGGACCGGACTGTTGAATGCCGCCGACCGGGCGCTCTACATGGCCAAGGCGGCGGGCCGCAATTGCTGCGCCACCGCAGCGGTGCCGCAGCCGCTCCGCTCAGCCGCGCTGGCGGCGTGACCCGCCAGCCGCTCGCCTCTTACGATCAGATCTTGGCCTCGAGGTACTTCTTCATGTCGGCGCGCAATCCGTCGCGCAGATCGGCGCGCGCCATGGCGAAGGCGATGTTGGCCTTCAGGAAGCCGGACTTCGAGCCGCAATCATGCCGCTCGCCGTCGAAATCCACGCCATAGAATTTCTGCGTCTTCGACAGCCCGATCATCGCGTCGGTCAGCTGGATCTCGCCGCCGGCACCGCGCTCCTGCGTCGCCAGGATCTTGAAGATCTCCGGCTGCAAGATATAGCGCCCGGTGATCGAGAAGTTCGACGGCGCGGTGCCCTTGGCCGGCTTCTCGACCATGCCGTCGACCTCGAAGATCTTGCCGTCACGCGGGCCTACGCCGCAGATGCCGTATTGATGGGTCTGGTCCGCCGGCACCTCCTGCACCGCGAGCACGTTGCTCTTCTCGGGCAGCTTGCTGGCCGCAGCAATCATCTGCGCCAGGCAGCCCGGCGAATTCAGCACCAGCTCGTCCGGCAGCACCACCGCGAACGGCTCGTCGCCGACGATGTCGCGCGCGCACCACACGGCGTGGCCGAGGCCGAGCGGCGCCTGCTGGCGGGTGAAGCTGACCGCGCCCGCCTCCGGCTGGTCGCGCGCCAGGATCTCGATCTCGGTCTTCTTGCCGCGCGCCGCGAGCGTCGCGTCGAGTTCGTACATGCGGTCGAAATGGTCCTCGATCGCGGTCTTGTTGCGCCCGGTGACGAACACGAAATGCTCGATGCCGGCCTCCTTGGCTTCATCGAAGACGTATTGGATGAGCGGCTTGTCGACGATCGTCAGCATCTCCTTCGGCATCGCCTTGGTGGCGGGAAGGACGCGGGTGCCGAGACCGGCGACCGGAAAAACGGCTTTGCGGATCTTCATGGGGATGACTAGACCTTGTGGCGATATGAATGCGAAATCGATCGCATTTTAGGTAGCTCGTTTGCAGCCGAGAACAAAGGCGGATGTTGGTCCAGTGTTCCGCGCGAGGCGGATCGAAAGGCTAATTTTCGCTGCGGAAATCGTTAACCTTGTTAATCTGCCGTTAAGCAGGACCGGGCCTCGTGGAGGCCGATCTTCCACGCGATCTGGATCGAGACATGATGCGACGGAACGTGATGCTGACAGCTCTGAAGGCCGGTGCCGGGGCGGCGGTTCTGGCCACGGCGTTGGCGGTGGTGTCCGGTTCCGCATTGGCGCAATCCGGCAATCCGCTGAACTTCCTGGACGGCCTGTTTACGGGGACCCTGACCAAGGGAAATCCAGGCCCGAGCCAGCCCGCGCAGGCTCCCTCCCCGGGCGGCCCGCAACCCTGGAGCGGCGAGGACGGCGCCTCCGGCCATCCGCTGATGACCGCGGCCGCGATTCGCGAGGCCGCCGGCAATTTCGATGCGTGCGTCGCCGGGATGTGGCCAGATGCCGCACGCCGCAACATCACCCAGGACAATTTCCAGCGCTTCACCGCCGGCCTGTCGCCGGACCTGCGCATCATGGACCTGATGGACGCGCAGCCGGAATTCACCAAGTCGATCTGGGATTATCTCGACATCCTGGTGAACGACAATCGCATGGCCAAGGGCCGCGAGGTGCTGGCGAAGTACAAGCCGCAGTTCGATGCGGTCGAACGCGCCTATGGCGTCGACCGCTACATCATCGCCGCGATCTGGGGCATCGAGTCCAACTACTCGACCCAGATCGGTGACCGCAGCGTGCTGCAGTCGACTGCCACGCTCGCCTGCATCGGCCGCCGCCAGGCCTATTTCAAGGACGAGTTCCTGTCGGCGCTGGAGATCCTCAACCGCGGCGATCTCAGGCCCGAGCAGCTCCGCGGCTCCTGGGCGGGGGCCTTCGGCCCGACCCAGTTCATGCCCACCGCCTTCAAGCGCTTCGCGGTGGATGCCGACGGCGACGGGCGCCGCGACGTCGTCGACAACCCCGCCGACCTGATCGCCTCGACTGCCAACAACCTCAAGAAGGACGGCTGGCAGAGCGGCCAGAGCTGGGGCTACGAGGTCGTGGTGCCGCAGGGCTTCAACTACATGCTGGCCGACCGCGCCAAGAGCATGAGCTTCGGTCAATGGGAGCAGCTGGGCCTGCGCCGCGCCAACGGCCAGCCGTTCCCCGCCACGACCGAGAAGGCCTATCTGCTGGCGCCAGCAGGCGCCCAGGGACCCGGGTTCCTGATGCTGCAGAACTTTCGCGTCATCATGAAATACAATCCCGCCGAGGCCTATGCGCTGGCGATCGGGCATTTCGCCGACCGCCTGCGCGGCGCACCGCCGTTCGTGCAGGCCTGGCCGCGCGAGGAGCGCACGCTGTCGCGCGCCGAGCGGCTGGAGCTCCAGCAGCTGCTGGCCCAGCGCGGGTTTTACCGCGGCACGCCCGACGGCCAGTTCGGCGGCCAGACCCGCGAGGCGTTGCGGAGCTTCCAGGCCTCGATCGGGGCGCCGGCGGACGGTTTTGCCACCTCCGACGTGCTGGAACGGCTGCGCGGACGCTGATCTGCCTCGATCGGCCCGCTCCGGTAACCTTTTGGGGCGATTGCCGGGGGCCATCAACACCATCCGGTGAATGCCCGTTTGCGGCCTGATTCGGGTCCTATTATATGGTTGGTCACGGTTTCGCCGCACGGCAGGTGCGGACGGGTGCGCATGTCAAAGCTGAAGTCCATCCTCAAGCTGTTGAACGAGCCCGGCCCGGCGGTCGTGCTGGCCGTCGTCATCGCCATGCTGGTCGGAATCACCGGCCCGGCCTCGGCCCAGTTCTTCAACTTCAACCCGTTCTCCTCACCCCGTCCGGCGCCTCGCGGCGGCGGCGGTGGCGGAGGCTGGTTCGGCGGCGACTTCTTCTCGCCGTATCAGCCGCAGCAGCCGAAGAAGGTCACCCAGGATTATTCCAAGGCGCCGCCGCCGGAGAAGCGCGACAATGCCAGCGCCCCGGACCGCTATGTGCTGGTGCTCGGCGACGGCATGGCCGACTGGCTCGCCTACGGCCTGGAGGACGCCTATTCGGAGCAACCGGATATGGGCGTCACCCGGCGGATCAGGACCAATTCCGGTCTCATCAAGTACCAGCCCAAGGGCGAGCCGGCCGACTGGGCCGCCGCCGCCAAGGGCATCCTGGCCACCGAGCGCGCCGACGCGATCGTGATCATGCTGGGGCTCAACGACCGGATCTCGATCCGAGAGCCGGCCGTCGAGAAGACCGACGACAAGAAGGCGGACAAGGCCAAGAAGGACGCCAAGGCCAAGCCCGGCGAGGCGAAACCTGGAGACGCCAAGCCAGGAGAGGCCAAGTCTGGGGATGCCAAGTCTGGGGAGGCGAAGGCCGGCGACGCCAAACCAGGCGACACCAAGGCCGGGGATGCCAAGCCCGACGCGAAGACGGACACCGCCGCCAAGCCGGACAGTGAGCTGCCGCAGGACGAGGTCGACAACGACGCTCCCGCCGTCGCAGCGCCGGAGAGGACCGCGCGCACACCGGGCGGCCTCACCGAATTCCGCGACGAGCGCTGGGTCGAGCTCTACACCAAGAAGATCGAGGAGCTGATCGCGGTCGCCAAGACCAAGGGCGTGCCGGTGCTGTGGGTCGGCCTGCCCGCCGTGCGCGGCCCCAAGGGCACGGCCGACACGCTGTTCCTGGATTCGCTTTATCGCGACGTCGCCGGCAAGACCGGCATCACCTATGTCGACGTCTGGGACGGCTTCGTCGACGAGGCCGGCCGCTTCCTGCACAAGGGCCCGGATTTCGAAGGCCAGATCCGCCAGCTGCGCTCCTATGACGGCGTCTATTTCACCAAGCCCGGCGCGCGCAAGCTGGCGCATTATGCCGAACGCGAGATCAACCGGCTGCTCGCGGCCCGCTCCACACCGCTGGAGCTGCCGAACGAGCCGGCCACGCCGGACGCCAATGCGGTCCCCGGCCAGCCCGCGCCGCGCCCGATGGCGGGACCAATCCTGCCGCTGGTGGCCTCGTCGGTCGGTACCGATCAACTGCTCGGCGGCCCCGGCTCCCGCCCCGCGGCGGTCGACGCATTGGCCTCGCGGACGCTGGTCAAGGGCGAGGCGCTGAGCCCGCCAGCCGGACGCGCCGACGATTTCGCCTGGCCACGCCGCGAGGTCGGCCGCGAACAGGCCAAGGAGCCGCCGAAGGAGCTTGCCAAGCCTGATACGCCGGTCGCGTCGACGTCCCCGGCCGAGACCAATCCGGCAGCCCCTGGCCAGCTTCCGCCGCAGCAGCGGCCCAAGCGGCTGACGACGCCGGCAGCGCCCGGGCAAGCAGCGCCCAGTCAGGCGCAACAGCCGAACCCCAATGGGCAGGCGAACCAGAACGGCCGGGGCTTCCAGGAGTTCTTCGGCTTCGGCGCGCCACAACAGCAGCCGGCGCCGCCACCGCGGCCGCCGGCCGCCCGCAATCCCAACGGCCCGCCACGGCCGCCGGCAGCCGTGGGCCGTTCGGCGGCGGCGCTCGACGGGCCCGTCCGCTGATCGCGGACGCAGCAAGATTGGTCAACGATCAGACCGTGACGCGACTCGATACCTCGAATGACAAACCGGCCCGCATTCGCAGGAATGCGGGCCGGTTTCTATTCAGGCTTTGACCGTCGGTGCGAGAGCTCAGTAGCGCCAGCGCTGCGGCTGCGGCCGGCTCGAGGGGCGCATCAGCATGGCGAGCATGAAGCCGATGCCGCCAGCGACCAGCAGCGCGCCCATCGGATTGTCCTGAACCCGCTTGGTCAGCGCCTGGGTGCCATCACGCAGCGTGTCGGTGCTGCTGCCGAACGTGTCCTTGGCGTAGTCCATGGCCGCATCGCCGGCATCGCGCGCGGCGTCCTTGGCCTGACCGTAGAGATTCTGCACGACACCCGACGCCTCGCGCGCACGCCCCGACGCCTGGGTGCTCTTGTCGCCGGTCATCTCGCCAATGCCGGCTTCGACCTTGCCTGCGACATCCTTCGCCGTTCCGGTCAAACGATCCGTATCCATCGCCGCTTCTCCTTGTCTCGCGTTTGCGGGCTTTCCGCTGTGCTAACCAGCAGGGACGAGGACGGTTCCGGCCGACTACAAAATCAGGCCGCCATCGACGACGATGGTCTGACCGATGATGTAGGACGACAGCGGCGAGGCGAGGAACAACGCCGCGCCTGCCATGTCCTGCGGCGTGCCCAGCCGCCTCAGTGGAATGCGCTGCAGGGCGCCTTCGAGGCGCTGCGGATTGGCGGTCGTCACCTTCGTCATCTTGGTATCGACGAGACCCGGCGCGATGCCGTTGACGCGGATGCCGTCCGCGGCCCACGCCTCGGCCAACGTCCGTGTCAGCCCGACCGCGCCGGTCTTGGACGCGTTGTAGGCCGGATTGCCCATGGTCGAATGAAAGGCCGCAGTCGACGACACGATGATCAGCGCGCCCTTGGCATCGCGCAGCAGACTGTGAAACTTCGTCGCACAGGCCATCAAGCTGATGAGATTGACCTCCATCACCTTGCGGAAGCCGTCCATCGCGAACTCGCCGCGACGGTACAGCACCGCGCCCTGTGCCAGCACCAGCACGTCGAGCCGCCCGAAGCGCGGCGCGAACGCCTCGATCGCGGCGGCATTGCTGACATCGAGCTGCTGATAGTCCAGCCCGTCGAGATCGGAGCCTTCGTCAGCCGCATAGTCCGCCGCGCTGGCGCGCGTGCCGCAGACCGCGACCTCAGCGCCCTGCTGTCGAAACGCCTGCGCGATGCCGTTGCCGATGCCGCTGGAACCGCCGACCACCAGCACCTGCCGTCCCGAGAAATCGAGCGCGTTCATCTCCCTGGCCCTTGTCTTGTTGTTTGTTCGACCTGTGTGGAGAGCACCGGCCGCGCTGTCAACGCCAGCGGCCTCACTTCGAAGGCGTCAGCCGCTTGAGCCGGCCGGGCGAGTCGTCCTCGATGATCCAGACCGCACCATCGGGCGCCACCGCAACGTCGCGGATGCGCTCACCCATATCCCAGCGCTCGGCCTCGTCCGGCTGGCCGTCCCCACGGAACGCCACGCGCACCAGCGCATGCGCCCTGAGCCCCCCGATCAGCGCCGATCCCTTCCATTGCGGGAACAAGGCGCCATCATAGAAAGCGAGGCCCGCGGGCGCGATCACCGGATCCCAATAGAGCGGCGGCGCCGTGAGGTCCGGCCGTGTCGCATGACGCGGGATCGGCGTGCCGTCGTAATTGTCGCCGTTCGAGACCAGCGGCCAGCCGTAGTTCTTTCCCGGTTCGATCAGGTTCAGCTCGTCGCCGCCGCGCGGGCCCATCTCGTGCAGCCAGAGCCGGCCGTCCGGGGCGAAGGCAAGGCCATAGGGATTGCGATGGCCCGTGGTCCATGTCTGGGCCCGCACACCCTTGTCCTCGGCCATCGGATTATCCGACGGCGTCGCGCCATCGAGATTGAGCCTGAGCACCTTGCCGCGGGCCTGGCGTGGATCCTGGGCGCTGGTCGGCTGCATGCGGTCGCCGACGGTCAGGAACAGATGTGTTCCGGCTGGATCGAACGCGATGATGCCGCCGGGCTGACCGCCGCCGCCCGCCGGCGTCTGCCGCCAGATGACCGTCGGTTCGCTCAGCATGGCGCGATCGTTGGCCAGCGACAGAACGGCACGGGTGAGCACGAGGCGGCTGCCCTCGGTGCTCGGCTCGGTATAGCTGATATAGACCTGCGACGTCGTCGCGAAGGCCGGTGAGATCGCGATGTCCAACAGGCCGTTCTGCCCGCGTGCGGCCACCGCCGGCACGTTGCCGATCTCTGTCTTCTGGCCGCTCTGGGTCACGATGTAGATCCGTCCGGGCTTCTCCGTGATCAGCATCCGGCCATCAGGCAGGAAGGCGATGGCCCAGGGCGTATCGAATTCGGCTACGCTCTGCGCATTGAAGGGCTGCACGGCGCTGGCCTTGCGGCCACCGGCGTTGATGCCGTCCGCCTGCGCCACATCGGCAGCAAGCAATCCCGCTGCCAAAGCCAAGCCAATGACTGTCTTGAACGCCATGATCACTCCGGTTCGTTGAGCCCTGTCGTGAGGCAACGTGAATGCGGCCATGTCGGATCGGTGCTGACCAAATGCGTCCGATCAGTGATAATCCCGAAGACGCCGACGCGATGTGCATTTTTCCGTGAGCCGCAAATATGCAGGACCACAAGCAACTCAGCCGATCCGTCCGGGGATTGAACGTCCTGATCACGGGTGCGGCATCCGGGATGGGCCGTGCGACCGCGCGCGTGTTCGCCGACGACGGGGCGCGGGTCGCCGTCACCGACATCGACGCGGACGGCGCGCACGCCGTGGCGACGACCATCGCGGTGGCGGGCGGAACGGCGCGCGCCTGGCAGCTCGACCTGACCGATCGCGACGCCATCACGGCCGTGGTCAACGAGGCCGCGGCACATTTCGGCGGGCTCGACATCGTCGTCAACAATGCCGGCATCTCGGTGCGCGTCGCGATCGACGACGACAGCTATGACGACGCCTGGGCCAAGGGTCTTTCCGTGATGCTCACGGCGCAGCAGCGCGTCATCCGCGCCGCGCTGCCGCACCTGCGTCGGTCGCGATGCCCGCGCATCGTCAACATCGCCTCGACCGAGGCGCTCGGCGCGACCGCGCTGCACAGCGCCTACTCCGCCGCCAAGGCGGGCGTCACCGGACTGACGCGCTCGCTCGCGGTCGAGCTCGGCCGCGACGGCATCACCGTCAACTGCATCTGCCCGGGGCCGATCACGACGGCGATGACCGCGCGCATTCCCGACGAGCAGAAGGCCATTTATGCGAGACGGCGCACCGCGCTCGGACGATACGGCGATCCCGAGGAGGTGGCGCATATGACGCTGAGCCTGTGCTTGCCGGCGGCCTCGTTCATCACCGGCGCCGTCATTCCGGTCGACGGCGGACTGATGGCCCGCAACGCGTGACGTCTGACGGGCCGGCATGACAGCCGTGCGCGAGGTTGCCCGACGCACGAATTGACTTCATCCATTGCGGGCGTAGCCTTGGGGCCAGAAGCGAACGGCAGTTCGCCATCACGAGGGCACGCAAGGAGGACGCCATGGCGATCGCCATTCGGCAGTTGCATCCCCATTTCGTCGGCGAGGTCTCGGGCGTCGATCTGCGCACTCCGCTCACGCGCGACGACGTCGCAGCATTGCAGGCCGCGATCGATCACTACGCCGTGCTGGTGTTCCATGATCAGGACATCAGCGACGAGCAGCAGCTTGCCTTCGCGCTGAATTTCGGCGAGCGCGAGCAGGCGCGCGGCGGTACGGTCACGAAGAAGGAGGACTATCGCCTCGCCACCGGACTGAACGACGTCTCCAACCTCGGCAAGGACGGCAAGCCGCTGCCATCAGACCATCGCACGCATCTGTTCAATCTCGGCAACTGCCTGTGGCATTCCGACAGCTCGTTCCGGCCGATCCCGGCGAAGTACTCGATCCTGTCGGCGCGCATCGTCAATCCGAAGGGCGGCAATACCGAGTTCGCCGACATGCGCGCCGCCTATGACGCGCTCGATCAGGAGACCAAGGCGGAGATCGAGAATCTCGTCTGCGAACATTCGCTGATGTATTCGCGCGGCTCGCTCGGCTTCCTCGACTACACCGAGGAGGAGAAGGCGATGTTCAAGCCGGTCAGGCAGCGCCTGGTGCGCACGCATCCGGCGCATGGCCGCAAATCGCTGTATCTATCATCGCATGCCGGCGCGGTGCTTGGCATGAGCATGCCCGAAGGACGACTGCTGCTGCGCGATCTCACCGAACACGCCACGCAGCCGGAGTTCGTCTACGTCCACAGATGGGCGCGACACGATCTCATCATGTGGGACAATCGCCAGACCATGCACCGCGTGCGCCGCTACGATCAGTCGCAACCCCGCGACATGCGCCGCGCGACGGTGGCCGGCACCGAGCCGACGGTGGCGCAGCAGGCGGCGGAGTAGCTCGTCTCCCCCGCGGCTGTCAGAAGAGGTCGTCATTGCGAGGAGCGCAGCCACGACGCATTCCAGAGTCGCCGTGGGACTCTGGATTGCTTCGCTGCACTCGCAATGACCGTGGAGAGGCAGACGGCCCACTATGACGGGCAGTCAGGCCGCCGGGCCGGGACGTGCGCTATCGAGAAGACCTACGCATGGCCCGCGGCGTTGGAAAGCATGCCCGGATCGATGCCGATCTTGCGCAAGGCCAGATCGTATTTGTCATCGACATTATCGCCGAAGATCAGCTCGGGATCGGCGTCGCAGTGCAGCCAGCCATTGTCCTGGATCTCCTCCTCGAGCTGGCCGGCACGCCAGCCGGCATAGCCGAGCGCGAGAATGGCGTGCTTCGGGCCGTTGCCCTTGGCGATCGCCTTGAGGATGTCGATCGTCGTCGTCAGGCACACGCCGTCGTTGATCTTCAACGTCGCGTTGGCGATGAAGTAGTCGCTCGAATGCAGCACGAAACCGCGGCCGGTATCGACGGGACCGCCGCTCAGCACCTTCATGGTCTCGGCGCTGTCCGGCAGGCTGATCTGGTCGCCCTTCTCGATGATATTCAGTTGCATCAGGAGCTGCGGGAAATCGATGCTGCCGGCCGGCCGGTTCACCATGATACCCATGGCGCCTTCGGCGGAGTGGGCGCACAGATAGATCACGGAGCGCTCGAAGCGGGAATCACCCATCACCGGCATTGCGACCAGCAACTGGCCGTCGAGGTAACCGCCTTGAGAGGCATGATCCCCGATCCCGGTCATTTTGCGGCGAATGTCGCCCAGCCTTTTTGCTTCAGGATTCATCCGCAAGGACTCTCATGATGGTTGATATCCTGATATTGGGATGCGCATCTGTCAATCAAGGTTCAGGCCTCAGCGTCCGAATCCGCTCACAAGCAATTCAATGGTTTGCGCCCGATCCAAACTTTAAAGACGTCTCATGTCCGCCTTGGTTCCTCGTCTTCCCGCCACACTGCTCGCCGCCGTCGTTGTGCTGTCCTGGCCTTGTGCCGGAGCACGGGCGCAGGATTCCTCGCCCTGGCAGCGCGACGGCCACTCCGCGATCCGCCTGCTCGCAGGGTCGCGCAGCGGGCCGGTCATGCTCGGCGGCATCGCCATCCAGCTGCAGCCGGGATGGAAGACGTACTGGCGCACGCCCGGCGATTCCGGTGTGCCGCCGCGATTCGACTTTTCCAAGTCGGACAATGTCGAAGCGGTGACCGTCCTGTGGCCGGCGCCGACCAAGTTCGACGACGGCGCCGGCGGACATTCGCTCGGCTATCACGATCAGGTCGTGCTGCCGTTGCGCATCGTGGCCAAGAGCGCCGACAAGCCGATGACGTTGCGCGCCGACATCAGCTACGCCGTCTGCGAGAAGATCTGCATCCCGGTGGAAGCCAAGGCGGAGCTCGCCTTCACCAGCGTCGCCAGCACCGAGGACGCGTCGCTGTCGGCCGCGCTCGACACGGTGCCGAAGCCCGCCAATGTCGGTGACGCCACTCCGTTGACGATCCGCAGTGTCAGGCGCGACGGCAAGAAGGACGTCATCGTCGATGTTGCCGCGGCTGATCCGCGCGGCATCCATCTCTATGTCGAGGGACCGACGCCGGACTGGGCCTTGCCGATCCCGCAAGCGCGCGACAGCGACACGCCCGGCATCAAGCGCTTCGCCTTCGAGCTCGACGGCGTGCCGCCCGGCGTCAAGCCCGATGGAGCGGCGCTGAAGTTCACTCTGGTGGCGCCCGACAGGGCCTACGAGTTCAACGTCAACCTGCCATGAGCCGCGCCGGCGGACCGGGCACAGCCCGTCCAACCCATTCTTAACGATGCGTTGATAGGACAGGATCCTCGCCGCCCTCCGTGCGGCCGTGGAGCCTTCGCCGTGGCCGTGATCGACGCCCGCACCACCGCATCATCAGGCCTCGCAGCCCGGCTGAAAGCGCGCCTGCGCGCGCTCGGCGGCAGCGGCGAAGCGTCGCTGACGCGGCGGCTGGCCGGCACCATCTTCCTGATCCGCGTGCTCAGCGCCGGCCTCGCTTATCTCAGCCAGATCCTGCTGGCGCGCTGGATGGGCGGCTCGGACTACGGCACCTACGTCTATGTCTGGACCTGGGTGCTGCTGCTCGGCAGCATGCTCGATTTCGGCATCGCCTCCTCGGCGCAGAAGATCATCCCGGACTACCGCACCTCGGGCCAGCACGCGCTGCTGCGCGGCTTTCTCTCCGGCGGCCGCTGGCTGACCTTGGCGACGTCCACGGTCGCCGCGCTGCTGCTCGCCGGATTGATCGCGCTGCTGTCGCCGTGGATCGACGCCAGCGAGCGCATGCCGCTCTACATCGGCTGCCTCACGCTGCCCGCCTTCGTCGTCGCCAACACCCAGGACGGCATCGCGCGCTCGCACGACTGGATGGCGCTCGGGCTGATGCCGCAATTCATCATCCGCCAGACGCTGATCATCGGCTTCACCGCCGGCGCATTCATGCTCGGGCTGCAGCTCGGCGCCACCGTGGCGATGGCCGCGAGCGCGGCGGCGGTGTGGCTCGCGATGCTCGGCCAGATGCTGGTGCTGAACCGCAGGCTCGGCCGCCACATCGAGGCGGGGCGCAAACAATACGATCTGCGCGGCTGGCTCGCGATCTCGCTGCCGATCCTGCTGGTCGAGAGCTTCTATCTGCTGCTGTCCTACACCGACGTGCTGGTGCTGCAGCAATTCCGTTCCTCCGAGGAGGTCGGCATCTATTTCGCAGTCGTCAAGACGCTCGCGCTGGTGTCGTTCATCCACTACGCGATGTCGGCGACGACGGCGCATCGCTTCGCCGAATATCACGCGCTCGGCGACAAGGCGCGACTGTCGGCCTATGTGGCCTACGCGATCAAATGGACGTTCTGGCCGTCGCTGGCGGCGACGCTGGTGCTGCTCGCGCTCGGCAAGCCGCTGCTGTGGCTGTTCGGCGCGCAATTCACTGCGGGCTACGACATCATGTTCATCGCCGCGATCGGCCTCGTGGTCCGCTCCGCGATCGGTCCCGTCGAACGCCTCCTCAACATGCTCGGCCAGCAGCGCGCCTGCGCGATGGCCTATGCGGCGGCGTTCGTGATGAACCTCATTTTGTGCATCCTGCTGGTGCCGCAGTTCGGCGGCCATGGCGCGGCGGCCGCCACCTCGCTGTCCCTCGCGTTCGAGACCGTGCTGCTGTTCCGTATCGTCAAGCAGCGCCTCGGGCTTCACGTTCTCGCCTTCGGCAAGGCATCGTGAGGAACCGGTCTCGACGCATCTGTTGCGTCATCTTGACCTTCGCCTGACGGAACTGAGAGCGTCGCATCACCGCAGCCTGGGACACGCAGCGATCACGCAAGTGTTGGGTGCAACGCCTTGATATTGGCGCGATCCTCCGGGCACATGAATTCGACCGCGCGTTGGGGGAGATCGAGATGTCGAGACTGGGGCTCGCAGTGTCGCTGGCCGGCACCTTGTTGGTGGCCGGCTGCATGGAAGCGACGTTGTCGCCGACCTCCGATGCAGCGCTCACACCCCGCGATCGTCAGCTGCTCGCGCGCGCCCCCTACGCCGAGGCGCAGATCCCGCAGCAGTTCCAGCGCCACATCGTCGAATACACGCGGCAGGAGCAGCCGGGCACGATCGTCGTCGATACCGATGCGCGCTTCCTCTACTACGTGCTGCCCGAACGCAAGGCGATCCGCTACGGCGTCGCCGTCGGCGAGGAGGCGCAGGCCTTCCACGGCGTCGCCACGGTCGGCAAGCTCGCCGAATGGCCGGACTGGGTTCCCACCGCCGAGATCCAGGCCCGGCTCGGGCCGTATCCGAAGCGCGTCGCCGGCGGCCCCGCCAATCCGCTCGGCGCCCGCGCGATCTATCTCTACGAGGGCAACAAGGACTCGCTGTACCGCATCCACGGCACCAACCAGCCGGAATATATCGGCCAGGCGATCTCGTCCGGCTGCATCCGCATGACCAATACCGACGTCGCCGATCTCTACAGCCGCGTGCAGCTCGGCTCGACCGTGGTCGTGCTGCCGCCCGGCCAGAGCGTCGCCGCCACCAGCACGAACATCTTCGCGCGCCGCAGCTGAGGCCTCAGGCCCTATTCTAACCGTAGCGCAGCTTCAGGCCGAGGATCGCCGCGACCAGGCCCAGCGTGATGGCGTT
This sequence comes from Bradyrhizobium sp. SZCCHNR1002, assembly GCF_032381435.1. NCBI lineage: Bacteria > Pseudomonadati > Pseudomonadota > Alphaproteobacteria > Hyphomicrobiales > Nitrobacteraceae > Bradyrhizobium > Bradyrhizobium sp. SZCCHNR1002. Next base: position 472,326 of record NZ_JAUHIS010000005.1, on the reverse strand, counting down.
GGCGACGACCAGCGGCAGGTCGCTGATCAGCGCGCCGTAGAGCAGCCACATCGAGTTGCCGGTGGTCTGCAGCACAAACATGCCCATCGAGATGTCGTGGGTCGAGCGCGAGCGCCACGCCTTGATGACCTGGGGCAGGAACGAGCATGTGGTGCAGGTGGCGGCGCCGAGGCCGATAATGGTGGTCAGCAAGATGAGGTCCGTGCGCTAGCCGTGGAAACGCACGCTTGTAGAATAGCGCGCGCCGAAGCGAAACCCGCTCCGGCGCGAATTTGATCGCTTCGCGTGAGAGGCGCTCGACCTCGCGACACCCTCGGTCATTCCCCGCGAAGGCGGGGAATCCAGTACGCCGCGGCCTCTCCATCACGGACTGCCGTCTCTGGAATACTGGATCGTCCGCCTGCGCGGACGATGACAGCAAGGGTGGGGCAGGCCCCGCCCCAATCGAACAAAGCTACGCGGCGGTCCAGCCGCCGTCGATCGACAGATTGGTGCCGGTGATCTGCGCGGCATCGTCACCGCACAGGAACAGCGCCAGCGCCGCCACCTGCTCCGACGTCACGAACTCCTTGGTCGGCTGTGCCGCCAGCAGCACGTCGTTGATGACCTGCTCCTTGGTGAGATTGCGCGCCTTCATCGTGTCGGGGATCTGCTTCTCGACCAGCGGCGTCCAGACGTAGCCCGGCGAGATGCAGTTGCAGGTGATCTTGAAGGTGGCGAGCTCGAGCGCCACCGTCTTGGTGAGCCCGGCGATGCCGTGCTTGGCCGAGACATAGGCCGACTTGAACGGCGAGGCCACCAGCGAGTGCGCGGAGGCCGTGTTGATGATGCGGCCCCAGCCGCGCTTCTTCATGCCCGGCACCGCGGCGCGGATGCCATAGAAGGCAGAGGAGAGATTGATGGCGATGATCTGCTCCCACTTCTCCGGCGGGAAGTCTTCGACCGGCGAGACGAACTGGATGCCGGCATTGTTGACAAGGATGTCGACCGAGCCGAACGTCGTCTCGCCGAGCGCGATCATGCCGGCGATCTCGGCCGGCTTGCTCATGTCGGCCGGCGAGTGCACGGCCTTCACCTTGAAGTCGCTCTCGATCGCGGCGCGCTCCTTCTCGATGTCGGCGGCTGCGCCGAAGCCGTTGAGCACGATGTTGGCCCCGGCCGAGGCAAAGGCGCGCGCATAGGCCAGCCCGATGCCGCTGGTCGAGCCGGTCACGACCGCGGTCTTGCCCTTCAAATTCGTCGTCATGTGCTTCACTCCTTCTTGGCGGCGGCGAGGCCGCCGTCCTGCGTGAGATCGTAGGTGACCATGGTCTCGCCGGACTGCGGCCGCTCCAGCCAGTCCTTGTGACTCATCGATTGGTGGACGTCGCGCACGCCCGCCTCCCAATGCTCGATCATCGCGACATGGGAGAAATCATAGTCCTTGGAGGACGTCTCGTAGTTCTTGCTGCGATAGATCAGGTGCACCACCGTCACGGTGTTCTCCTGCGCCGCCTTGCACAGGATCTCCAGCGAGGGATCGTTGCGCAGCTCGTCGGGCAGCTTGGCGTAAAGCTCGCGGAACGCCTTGCGCGTGTTGTGGATCATCCGGTTCTTGTCGGTGTTCATCCGCGTCCGGCTGGAATAGCGGATGTCCTTCTCGCGCTCGGCCGCTTCCAGCAGTGTTCGCGGCAGTTCGCCACGGGCGGAGAACAGGTCGACCTGGAAGATCAGCAGATCGCGATCGGTCTCGCTGTCGAGCACGTAGTCCAGCGGCGTGTTCGACGCGATGCCGCCGTCCCAGTAATGCTCGCCGTCGATCTCGACCGGCGGGAAGCCGGGCGGCAGCGCGCCCGAGGCCATGATGTGCTCAGGCCCGATACGCTTGCCCTGCTTCTTGAATTCGACATTGTCGAAATAGGTGAAGTTGCCGGTGGTGACGCCGACGGCGCCGACCGACAGACGCGTCTTGAGGTCGTTGATGCGATCGAAATCGACCAGCCGCTCGAGCGTCCGCTTCAACGGCGCAGTGTCGTAGTAGCTGACGGATTGCAGGCTGCCGGCCGGCCACAGCGGGGCCGGCGGGAAGCGCGGCGTGAAGAAGCCGGGCACGCCGAACGCCGCGATGAGCGCCGCGCTCGCCTCGTTGAAGGCCGAGCGGTGATGGTCACCGTCGAGCAGCGGCTTCCAAGGCACCGGGGACGACACCATCTCCCAGAACTCCTTGAGACGGCCGATGCGCTTGTCGCGGTCATTGCCGGCGATGATCGCGGCATTGATCGCGCCGATCGAAATACCGGCGACCCATTCCGGCTCGAAGTCGAAATGACACAGCGCCTGGTAGGCGCCGGCCTGATAGGAGCCGAGCGCGCCGCCGCCCTGCAGGACGAGAACACGTTGCGACTGGGTGGGGGTTGCGGGCTGCGGGGGAAATGGATGTTGCGTCATTACGGCGGTCATTAGCAAAACAAGCGCCAACGTGGCGTCACTTCGCGGTGACGTCAATCCACCCCAAGGTCTGGGTGACGACCGTCACACGAGATCGCCGCGGACGCGGTACCAGTGCGCAAGGCTGCGGCAGGCCTGCCTGTCACGACGGCTTCTTGGCATCCGGCGTGGCCAGAATCATGGTCCAGAACACCTTGTACTTGGTATTGGGCGCGTAGCTCGCGGCGATGCCTATTTTGGTGACACCCGTCTTGAGCATGTTGGCCCGGTGCGGCGGCGAGTCCCGCCAGCCGGAAAAGGCCTCCGCCAGCGTATGGTAGCCGGCCGAGACATTCTCCACCGCCACCACCGCATCATAGCCCGCACCCGTCAGGCGCTTGGCCAGCGGCGCACGCACGTCGTGATCGAGCTTGTTCTTGTCGGCCATCGCGTTCGATTGCGACTCCGCGAGCCGCATCAGCTCGGGGTCGACCTCGACCGTGCCGAGCCCGTTGTTCTGACGGTACTGTGAGATCATCGTCGCGGCAGCGACGGCATCGAGCTTCGCTCCGGCAACCGCCATGTCGGCATACATGGTCGGCGCCTGCACGACCGGCGCCTCCGCCGCGCAGCCGGCGAGCAGGAATGCGATGGAGAAAGCGATTGCCCGATGCTTCAATGAACCGATCCCTATGCCGATAACAGAGGCGGGTTGTTGCACATCAACCGTGGCTGAAAGGTGAATCGACGGTAAGTTCCATCGATGCAATTCGAGCCGTTCCGGCCGGCAACGGTTCGTCAACCATAATGCCAGTTCGGTCAAGCCAAGGACGGCGCAACACCCTCGGTGTCGTCCCGGCCTCCGCGCCGGGACCCATAATCCGCAGCGGCTCTGGTGAGACGTGATGCCGCTCCAGCGTGCCTCGAACAGGCTGCACGGAGTATGGATCCCGGATCGGCGCCCGCCAACGCTTTCGCGTTGCCGGGCTTGTCCGGGACGACACTGATGGTTGAGGAGCCAGCGTGCAGATGAACAGTGCGACTTGGCAAGCTGTCGCCGCACGAGCGCTGCGCTCCCTCTCCCCGTCCTTCACGGGGAGAGGGCTGGGGTGAGGGGCAGCCGCACGGGAAGTGCAGCGAGCAAGCCGCCGCTACCCGCCGGCGAAGATCCGGTAATGCCGCGGCTTCAGTCCGACCCTATCGCCGATGCGCAGCTCGCGATCGCGCGGGGCGTCGATCTCGATGGTGGAGCCTTCCGTGAGCGCGATCTCGGCGCGCTGCACCGGACCGAAGCTGCGCACATGGGTCACGGCGCCATGCAGCGTGCCGCTGTCGGCCGGGCCGATCAGCATGTCGTGGCGGCGCACGAACAACGTCGAGGCGCCAGCGGCGCTGCCCTCCACGGCGATGTCCAGAGGCCGGCCGTTGAGATGCACGGCGCCGCCGGTGATCTCCACCGGCAGCATGATCGACTCGCCGATGAAGCCATGGACGAAGGCGGTCGCCGGGCTGTCATAGACGTCGCTGGGCGAGCCGACCTGCTCGATGCGGCCCTTGTCCATCACCACGACGCGGTGCGCGACCTCCAGCGCCTCCTCCTGATCGTGCGTGACGAAGATCGACGTGACGTTGATCGAGTGATGCAGGGTGCGCAGCCATTGCCTGAGCTCCTTGCGCACCTTGGCGTCGAGCGCGCCGAACGGCTCGTCGAGCAGCAGGATGCGCGGCTCGATGGCGAGCGCGCGTGCCAGCGCGATACGCTGGCGCTGGCCGCCGGAGAGCTGGCTCGGATAGCGGTCGGCGAGCCAGTCGAGCTGCACGAGATCGAGCAGCTCCTTCACGCGTGCGCGGATCTGCGCCTCGGTCTTGCGGATGCGACGCGGCTGCACGCGCAGGCCGAAGGCGACGTTCTCGAACACGTTCATGTGCCGGAACAGCGCGTAGTGCTGGAACACGAAGCCGACATGGCGCTCGCGCGCACCACGGTCGAGCGCGTTCTCGCCGTCGAACAGGATCTCGCCGGCGTCGGGCCATTCCAAACCGGCGATGATGCGCAGAAGCGTGGTCTTGCCGGAGCCTGAGGGGCCGAGCAGCGCCAGCAGTTCGCCATTGGCGACCTTGAGATCGACGCCGTCGAGCGCCTTGAACGCGCCGAAGCTCTTGACGACGCCTCTCGCTTCAATCGTCATGCGGCATGTCCCCGTCGATGTTGCGTTCGAGAATGGTCTTGGCGATGAGCGTGATCAGCGCCAGCATCGCGAGCAGCGAGGCGATCGCGAACGACGCCACCATCTGGTACTCGTTGTAGAGGATCTCGACCAGCAGCGGCATCGTGTTGGTCTCGCCGCGGATGTGGCCGGACACCACCGACACCGCGCCGAACTCGCCCATCGCCCGCGCGTTGCACAGCAGGACGCCATACAGCACGCCCCATTTGATGTTGGGCAAGGTGACGCGGAAGAAGGTCTGCAGGCCCGAAGCGCCGAGCGAGATCGCCGCCTCCTCCTCCTGCGTGCCCTGCTCCTGCATCAGCGGGATCAGGGCGCGAGCCACGAATGGAAATGTGACGAAGATCGTGGCGAGCGCAATGCCGGGAAACGCGAAGAGAATCTGCAGATCGTGATCCTGCAGCCACGGCCCGAGAAAGCCCTGCGCGCCGAACAGCAGCACGAAGACGAGGCCGGAGATGACGGGGCTCACCGAGAACGGCAGGTCGATCAACGTGATCAGGAAGGTCTTGCCGGGAAAGTCGAACTTGGTGATCGCCCAGGCGGCGGCAAGGCCGAACACCAGGTTGGTGCCGACCGAGACGGCCGCAACACCGAGCGTGAGGCGGATGGCGGACCACGCCTCGGGGTCGGCCAGCGCGGACAGGTAGGCCACCACGCCCCTGCCGAACGCCTCCACGAACACGACCACCAGCGGCAGCACGACGAAAACGGACAGAAAGGCGATCGCCAGGGTGATGATGGCGACGCGAACGATGGCAGGCTCGGCGCGCGGATCGCGGCGGGCGGCGCTCTCGGCAAGGCTGCGCGCCGAAGCGTCCGGCGTCCGTTGCAGGGTCATCTCGATGCTCATGTCGCGGCCTCAGGTGGACGCCTGGGACTGGGCCCAGCGCTGCAGGCGATTCACCGCGAAGATGATTACGAATGCCACCACGAGCATCACCACTGCAATGGCCGTGGCGTCGGCATAGCGGAACTCGGACAGGCGGATCACGATCAACAGGGGAGCAATCTCGGAGACGTTCGGGAGATTGCCGGCGATGAAGATCACCGAGCCGTACTCGCCGACCGCGCGGGCGAAGGCGAGCGCAAAGCCGGTGAGCAACGCCGGCGTCAGGCTCGGCAGGATCACCTTGGTGACGATGTGCCAGCGGCTGGCGCCGAGGCTGGCAGCCGCCTCCTCGATTTCCGGATCGAGATCGATCAGCACCGGCTGCACGGTGCGGACCACGAAGGGGATGCCGATGAAGATCATCGCGATGAAGATGCCGAGCGGCGTGAACGCCACCTTGATCCCCATCGCGGCCAGCGGCGCGCCGAGCCAGCCCTTTTGCGCGAACAGCGCCGTCAGCGCCACACCGGCGACCGCCGTCGGGAGCGCGAACGGCACGTCGACGATGGCGTCGAACAGCCGTCGGCCCGGGAAGCGGTAGCGCACCAGCGCCCAGACCACGATCGTGCCCATCACGAGGTTGACGCACGCAGCCGCGAAAGAGAGGCCGAACGAGATCTTCAGCGCGCTCAACGTGCGCCGGCTGGTGACGATATCCCAGAACTGCGCCAGGCTCAGGTCGGTCGAGCGGACGAACAGCCCGGCCAGGGGAATCAGCACGATCAGGGACAGCCAGGTCAGCGTCAGTCCCATGGTGAGACCGAAGCCCGGCAAGGTGCTGCGTCGGGGTGCAAGTACGCTCAAGAAGCCACCTGGCTCATTCCGATGTCCCTATCCCGTACCGCATCATCAGTTCTTGTAGATCTGATCGAAGATGCCGCCCTCGCCGAAATGATCCTTCTGCGCCTTGGTCCAGCCGCCGAACACGTCGTCGATCGTGAACAGATCGAGCTTGGCGAATGCGTCGGCGTAGGTCCTGGCCACGTCGGGATCGCGCGGACGATAGAAGTTGCGTGCGGCGATTTCCTGGCCTTCCTTCGTATACCAGTACTTCAGATAAGCTTCGGCAGCCGCCTGCGTGCCCTTCTTGGCCACAACCCGGTCGACGACGGCAACTGGCGGTTCGGCCAGGATCGACAATGACGGCGAGATGATCTCGAACTTTTCCTTACCGAATTCTTTCAATGCCAGATAGGCTTCGTTCTCCCAGGCCAGCAGCACGTCGCCGACGCCGCGCTCGACGAAGGTGACGGTGGCACCGCGGGCGCCGGTGTCGAGCACGGGAACGTGCTTATAAAGGTCGGCGACGAACTGCCTGGCCTTGTCGGCCGAGCCGGTCTTCTTCAGCTGGTAGCCCCAGGCGGCCAAGTAGTTCCAGCGGGCGCCGCCGGAGGTCTTCGGATTGGGGGTGATGACGTCGACCCCCGACTTGAGCAGGTCGTCCCAGTCCTTGATGCCCTTGGGGTTGCCCTTGCGGACCAGGAACACGATCGTCGAGGTGTAGGGCGCGGCGTTCTGCGGCAAACGCTTCTGCCAATCCTTGTCGAGCAGCCCCCTGCCCGCGATGGCGTCGATGTCATAGGCCAGCGCCAGGGTCACGACGTCGGCCTGCAGGCCGTCCATCACGCTGCGCGCCTGGGCACCGGAGCCGCCATGCGACTGCTTGATCTCGACGCTCTTGCCGGTCTCCTTCTGATAGCTCGCCGCAAACGCCTTGTTGAACTCGACATACAGCTCACGGGTCGGATCGTAGGACACGTTGAGCAGGCTCACGTCGGCGGCATAGGCCGATCCCGCCCAGGCCAGACCAGCGACAACCGCCAGAACACGCCGCATCATCGAAGCTCTCCATTCCAGGCCCGCGATATCGCAGGCGCGCCCTGCAGATCGCCGGATCTGCACGTCCGAGTCAACGAAACCGGATTTTCTTGTTTCCGGCTGGACATCAGCATTTTGCTACGATGTGCCCAGCCTCGGCATAGCTGTTCTTGCCGCGACACAATGTCGTCGTGACTGCCCTCAGAGCCGGCCGGGATTCAACTAAACCGCCGAGGTTGCCACCGTGTGGATGCCGCATTCGGTCTTGTCACGGCCGCGCCAACGGCCCGCGCGTTCGTCTTCGCCATGATCCGACCGGCTCGTGCAGGGCATGCAGCCGATCGAGCGGAAGCCCGCGGCCACCAGCGGATGCTGCGGCAGGTCCGCCGAGCGATAGATGTCCGCGATGTCGTCGCGGGTCACATTGGCGAACGGATTGAATTTCACCCGCGCGCCATCCTGCTCGACGACGGGAATCGCTGCACGCAAGCCGCCCTGGAAACGCTTGCGGCCGTTGATCCAGGCTGCGAAGGGCGCCAGCGCCCGCGCCAAGGGCTCGACCTTGCGGATGCGGCAGCAGGCGTCGGGATCGGAGAACCAGAGTTCGTTGTCGGCATCCTCGCGCGCCAGGGCCGCGGCGTCGGGCTTGATCGAGCGTACGTCGCGCAAGCCAAGGATCTCGATCAGCCGGTCGCGGTAAGCGAGCGTCTCCGCGAACATGTGCCCGGTGTCGAGGAAGATCACCGGGATCGCCGGATCGACATCGGCGGTCACTTTCAGCAGCGCCGCCGATTCCGATCCGAAGGAGGAGACGACCGCAAGCCGCTCGCGGCCGATCGCCTGCAATGCAGCCGCGATGACCTCTTGCGGCGAGGCCGTGCGTAGCGCGGCGTCCAGCGACGCGACCGGCACCAGTCCGGGGGACGACGATGCAGCCAAAGTGCTCACAGTCCTGCACTCTCCGAATGACGCAGCTGCAACCGCTGATGCAGCGCCGAGATGCGGCCATCGCCGGCCGGCTGGTAGAACACCGAATAGCGCTTCACGGTCTCGGTGAACGCTTCCGCGTCCGCCTGCTTCTTGACGTCGAACGCGTCGAAGCCGGCGCGCAGCATGAACACGAACTGATCGCGCAGCACCTGGCCCGTGGCGCGCAGCTCGCCGCGATAGAAGTAGCGCTCGCGCAGCAGGCGCGCCTGGGTGTAGGCGCGGCCGTCGCGGAAGCTCGGGAACACCAGCGCGACCAGCGCGAGCCGGTCGAGATAGGGCACGAGATCGTCGACATCGCGATTGTTCGGCCAGATCACGCCGAGCTTGCCACCGGCTCGGCCGGCAAGCTCCTCGGGGCCGGCCAGAAACCGCGTCTCGGAGACGAGGATCGCGCCCTGCGCCGGCAGCTCGGCATCTTCGGTGAGGCGGACGAACGCGTCCGCGATGATGTGTCCGCCCTTAACGAGTGGCATAAACCCGCTCCCTGAATGGTTCGACCCCGAGCCGCTTCACCGTTTCGACGAACAGCTCCTCGGGGCGCGCGCGTAGCGCAAGATAGGCTTCGACGATGTCCTCGACGACATCGGCAACTTCAGCATAGGGCACCGCGGGGCCGATCAGGCTGCCGAGCTCGGCGCCCTCGTCGGCACGGCCGCCGATGGTGATCTGGTAGAATTCCTCGTTGTTCTTCTCGACGCCGAGGATGCCGATGTGGCCGACATGATGATGGCCGCAGGCATTGATGCAGCCGGAGATGTTGATGTGCAGCCGGCCGATCAGGTTCGCGGTGTCGTGATTGGCGAAGCGCCGCGTGATCTCCTGCGCGATCGGAATCGAGCGCGCATTCGCCAGCGAGCAATAGTCGAGCCCCGGGCAGGCGATGATGTCGGAGACGAGGTTGACGTTGGGGATCGCCAGCCCGATCGCCTCGAGCGCCTTCCACACCGCCGGCAGGTCGCGCTTGCGGACATGCGGCAGCGCCAGGTTCTGCTCGTGGCCGACGCGGATCTCGCCGAAGGAATATTTGTCGGCGATGTCGGCGAGCGCATCCATCTGGTCGGCGGTCGCATCGCCCGGCGGCTTGCCGATGGGCTTCAGCGACACCACCACGATCGCATAGCCCTGCGTCTTGTGGGCGAACACCGAGTTCTTGCGCCAGGCCTCGAAGGTCGGATCGGCTGCGGCCTGCCTGAGCTCGTCCGGCATGGCCGGCAGCGTCTCGTACGCCGGATAGAAGAAGCGCGAGCGGATGTCCTCGATGATGCCCTGGTCGAGCTTGAGCACGCCGTCGCGGATCTGCTGCCATTCCTCCTCGACCTCGGCGGCGAATGTCTCGATGCCGAGCTCGTGCACCAGGATCTTGATGCGGGCCTTGTAGATGTTGTCGCGGCGGCCGTACTGATTGTAGACGCGCAGGATCGCCTCGACATAGCTGAGAATGTCGTGGCCATGCACGAACGGCTTGATGGTCTTGGCAATGAACGGCGAGCGGCCGAGGCCGCCGCCGACCAGCACCTCGAAGCCGGTCTCGCCCTGCTCGTTCTTGAGAAGCCGCAGGCCGATGTCGTGGATCTTGATCGCGGCGCGATCGTGCTCGGAGGCCGTGATCGCGATCTTGAACTTGCGCGGCAGGAACGAGAATTCCGGATGAAGCGTCGTGAACTGGCGCAGCAGCTCGGCCCAGATGCGGGGATCCTCGACCTCGCCCGGCGCGACGCCGGCCCACTGGTCCGAGGTGACGTTGCGCATGTTGTTGCCGGAGGTCTGCATCGACTGGATGCCGACCTCGGCGAGATCGGCCATCGCATCCGGCAGCTCGGCGAGCTTGATCCAATTGAACTGGATGTTCTGACGGGTCGTGAAATGGCCATAGCCGCGATCGTAGCGGCGCGCGACATGCGCCAGCCGGCGCAGCTGGTTCGACGCCAGGGTGCCGTAGGGAATGGCGATGCGGTACATGTAGGCGTGCAGCTGGAGATACACGCCGTTCTGCAGCCGCAGCATCTTGAACTCGTCCTCGGACAGTTCGCCCGAGAGGCGGCGCTTCACCTGGTCGCGGAATTCGGCGACGCGCTCATTGACCAAGGTGCGGTCGATTTCGTCATAAGCATACATGAGAAGGCCTTCAGGCTTGAGCCGGGAGCGCGATGGTGGCGCCCGTCAGCCGGATGTGTTCGCGCATGTTGCCGGGCTTGACTGCGCCGTCGGCTGCGACCTCGACCGGCGCGATATAGGGGCCGATGGCGTTGAGATCATCGGCCACCGCTTCCGTCAGCAGCGCGCGCGCCTCGTCGGCGGTGCGCACGATCGCCGCGTCGGTCAGCTCATCGGACCAGCTCTTGCTGCCGGTGCGGTAGATGACGGCGCCGTCCCACGTGCGGTTCGCGGTGACGATCGAGGGACCGGTGATCTTGATCTTCTGTTGCAGCGGGGAGGTCATTCAGACGGGTTCCAGGAGTTGTGCAATCACGCCACTGAGGTTCTGCTGACGCCACGGCGCCGAATGCGCCACGACGTCACCGATGATGAGGATGGCCGGGCCGCCATCGATCTTGGCGACGAGATCCGGCAATTGATCGAGCGTGCCGACCGCGGCTTGCGCATCGGGGCGCGTCACCCGCGCGAACACGCCGACCGGCGTCTGCGGCGAGCGGCCCGCCGCGAGCAGGCCGGAGCGCACCGCAGGCGCCGCGGTCATGCCCATGTAGACGACGACGGTCATCTTGGTGTCGGTCAGCACCGACCAGTCGACCGCCTCGGCGTCGCGCTCCTTGTGCGCGGTGAGGAAGGTGATGCGCAGCGCCTTGCTGCGGAAGGTCAAGGGCACCTCGAACTGCGCGGCGGCGCCGATGCCGGCGGTGATGCCCGGCACGATGCTGTAGGACACGCCGGCCTTGCGCAGCGCGTCCACTTCTTCGCCGCCGCGGCCGAACACGAAAGCGTCGCCGCCCTTCAGGCGCACCGCGCGCTTGCCTTCGCGCGCGGCGTCGATCAGCAGCTTGTTGACCGCGTCCTGGCCGATGCCGGGCTTGCCGACACGGCGGCCGACCGGCACGCGCGAGGCGTCGCGGCGGATGCGGTCGAGAATTTCGGGAGTCACCAGCTCGTCGTAGTACACGACGTCGGCGTCCTGCAGTGCGCGCAGCGCCTTGATGGTCAGGAGATCGGGATCGCCGGGACCGGCGCCGACCAGGGTCACATGCCCCTTGCTGCGGCCGGCATGATCGGCGCCCGCGAACGCGGTGGGATCGGCGATGCCATGCAGCGCGGCCTCGGCCTCGTGCTTGCGCCCCGCCAGCACCAGTGCGCCGATCGGGCCGTCGACGATGCGCTCCCAGAACCGGCGGCGCAGCGGCATCTCCACGATACGCGGATTGATGGTCTTGCGGAAATCGCCGATGAAGCTCGCGAGCTCGCCGATCCGCGCCGGCAGCAGCGCCTCGATGCGCTCGCGCACGCGGCGCGCCACCACCGGCGACGAGCCGCCGGTGCCGATCGCCACCACGACGTCACCGCGATCGACGATCGCCGGGAAGATGAAGCTGGAATGCGCGAGGTCGTCCATCACGTTGACGGGAAGACCCATGCTGCGCGCCCGCGCCGACATTGCCACGCCGATGTCGCCGGCGCCCGCGCACAGCACCGCGATGACGCCAACGAGATCGGCACTCAGCGGATCGCCGTCAGCACGCTCGATCTGGCCGTGATCATCGCGCAAGCCGCCGAGATCGAAGTCGCCATCGGTCGCAAACCAGCGGATGCGGGCACCCGCGGACAGCAACACTCGCAGCTTGGCACGCACGAGCTCGCCCGCGCCGATCAGCAGCACGGGGCCGGTCTTGAGATCGAGAAACACCGGCAGATATTGCATTGCGCTCTTCGGCTTCGACACTTCGGGGTTGACTGGAATTATTTTCTATATAAGTGTCACGCCGCGGACGTAAAGAGAAAATTATTCCTTGGCTTCGCCATAGAATTTTCTCCCAAGCAGGCGATGGCTGACAGCATGCACATTCTCACCAACGACGTTTCCAGAGACCGGTTGCCCTCATCCGAGATCGAGCAAGCATCTTCCATGCCGCGCGTCCTCAGCGCCGCGCCCACGATGGACCATCTCGATCAGCTGGAGGCGCAGAGCATTTACATTCTCCGCGAGGCCTTTGCACGGTTGAAGAAGCTCGCGCTGCTGTGGTCGCTCGGAAAAGATTCCAACGTGATGATCTGGCTGGCGCGCAAGGCGTTCTTCGGCCGCGTACCGTTCCCGGCGATGCATGTCGATACGGCCAAGAAGTTTCCGGAGATGTACGCCTTCCGCGACACCTACGCCAAGGAATGGGGCCTCGACCTGAAGATCGAGCCGTGCCCGCCGATCGATGCGGTCGATCCGACGCTGCCCCCCGCTGCGCGCTCGGCTGCACGGAAGACCGAGGGCCTGAAGATGGCGCTCGCCAAGCACGGCTTCGACGGCCTGATCGCCGGCATTCGCCGCGACGAGGAGGCGACGCGCGCCAAGGAGCGCGTGTTCTCGCCGCGCGGCGCCGAGGGCAACTGGGACGTCCGCGACCAGCCGCCGGAGTTCTGGGACCACTTCAACGCCTCGCCGCCGCAGGGCGCGCATTTGCGCATCCATCCGATCCTGCATTGGACCGAGGCCGACATCTGGGCCTACACCGCGCGCGAGAACATCCCGATCATCCCGCTGTATCTGTCGAAGAACGGCAAGCGCTATCGCTCGCTCGGCGACCAGGACATCACCTTCCCCGTCGCATCGAACGCCTCGAACATCGCGGAAATTCTCGCCGAGCTGGAAAGCACCAAGGTCCCGGAGCGCGCGGGACGCGCGCTCGACCATGAGACCGAGGACGCCTTCGAGCGTCTGCGCGTCGCCGGCTATCTCTAAAGCGGAGCCCGAGGATCATGAACATGAGAGTCCCGGCCGCCGCTCCCGCCACGCCGAACGGCACCACCCGTCCGCAGGTTCGCATCGTCATCGTCGGCCATGTCGATCACGGCAAGTCGACCCTGGTCGGCCGCCTGCTGCATGAGACCGGCAGCCTGCCCGAGGGCAAGCTGGAGATGCTGCAGGCGGTGTCGGCGCGCCGCGGCATGCCGTTCGAATGGTCGTTCCTGCTCGACGCGCTGCAGACCGAGCGTGACCAGGGCATCACCATCGACACCACCCAGATCCGCTTCCGCACCAATGCGCGCGAGGTCGTGCTGATCGACGCGCCCGGCCATGCCGAGTTTCTGCGCAACATGATCACCGGCGCCGCGCAGGCCGACGGCGCGGTGCTGATCATCGACGCGCTCGAAGGCGTGCGCGACCAGACCCGCCGCCACGGCTATCTGCTGCATCTGCTCGGCGTGAAGCAGGTCGCCGTCGTCGTCAACAAGATGGACCGCGTCGACTTCAGCGAGGATCGGTTCGACGCGATCAAGGCCGAGATCTCGGCACATCTCGAAGGCCTCGGCGTCAAGCCGGTCGCCGTCATCCCGATCTCCGCGCGCGACGGCGACGGCGTCGCCGAGCTGACCTCGCGGATCGGCTGGTATGGCGGTCCGACCGTTGTCGAAGCGCTCGACGGCCTGGAGCCGGCCAAGCCGCTGTCGAGCCTGCCGCTGCGCCTGCCGGTGCAGGCGATCTACAAGTTCGACGACCGCCGCATCGTCGCCGGCCGCGTCGAGGCGGGCGAATTGCGCGCCGGCGATGAGATCGTGATCATGCCGGCCGGCAAGATCGCGAAGATCAAGACCGTCGAGGGCTGGCCGCAGACGCCGGTCACGACGCCGCAAGGCGCCGGACGCTCGGTCGGCATCACGCTCGACCGCGAGCTGTTCATCGAGCGCGGCGACGTCATCGCCCATGTCGGCTGCGAGCCGCAGGCCGCGCGCCGGCTGCATGCCCGCATCTTCTGGCTGCACGACCAGCCGCTCGCCAGGGGGGACAACATCCTGGTGCGGCTCGGCACTCGCGAGGCCCGCGGCAGCGTGGTCGCGATCGAGAAGGCGGTCGATCCCGGCTCGCTGTCGAACGAGGAGAACGCGTCGATCGCGCGCAACCATGTCGGCGAGATCGAGATCGCGCTGACCCAGCCGGTCGCCGTCGACCCCTACACCGAGAATGCGCGCACCGGCCGCCTGGTCATCGAGGTGCAGGGCCGCATCGCCGGCGGCGGGCTGGTGCTGTCGATCGCAGCGGGCAAGCGCGCCGCGCCGGTCGACATCATGCCGGTGGAATCGGCGCTGCAGCCGCAGGAGCGCGCCGACCGCTATCGTCACAAGGGCGCGGTGGTCTGGATGACCGGCCTGCCCGGCGCCGGCAAGTCCACGCTCGCGCGCGCATTGGAGCGGCGGCTGTTCAGCCGCGGCGGCGCGCCGGTGCTGCTCGACGGCGACACCGTGCGCGCCGGCCTCAACAGGGATCTCGGCTTCACGCCGGAGGACCGCGCCGAGAACATCCGCCGCCTCGCCGAGGTCGCGACGCATCTCGCCCGCAACGGCCATATCGCGATCGTCGCCGCGGTGTCGCCCGCGCGCGAGGATCGCGCCGCCGCGCGCCGCGTGGCCGGCGACCTGTTCCGCGAGGTCTATGTCGCCACCGCCGCCGAGATCTGCGAGAGCCGCGACCCCAAGGGACACTACGCCAAGGCCCGCGCCGGAAACTTGCAGAACTTCACCGGCATCGGCACCGACTACGAGCCGCCGCTGGATGCGGAGCTCGTCATCGACACCGCGACGCGCGGCATCGCCGACGCCACCGACGAGCTCGAATCGCTGCTGTCGAAAACGGGCGTGCTGTTCGACGACATCGCCGACCTCGGCGCGAACATCTGACGTCTTGGTTCCCACACCACGTCATTCCGGGGCAAGGCCGCAGGCCTTGAACCCGGAATCTCGACGTTATTGCATTCTTTCCGAACAACCTCGAGATTCCGGGTTCGATCGTCAACGCACAACCGCTTCGCGGCTGCGCATTGCCGATCGCCCCGGAATGACGGGCAGGACGTCAGAGCTCGATGTGGTGACTGCTCAGACCCGCGCTACAGCGCCCCGACATACGCCGTGAGATCGTCGACCTCGTCCTCGGTCGGCAGCCGCGAGTCCATCTTCTTGGCATAGACGTCCCACATGAGCTTGACGGCATCGCGCAGCGATGCGGTGCGGCCATCGTGGAAGTACGGCGCGGTCGATGCGACCGCATGCAAGGTCGGCACCTTGAACTTGCCGCCGGTGCCGATGTCGTCCTTGCTCTTCTTGTCGAAGCTCGGCAACTGATGACAGGTGCCGCAGCCGCCATCGCCGATATAGAGATCATAGCCGCGCTTCACGGCCGCGCTCGCATCGGGCCGCGGCGTGCCGTCCTCCTTGACCTGCCAGTTGGCCGGATAGTTCAAGGTGCGCACATAGGCGACCAGCGCCGCCAAGGTCTGCTGCGACGGCTCCGCCCCCTTCATGCGGTTGACGATGATGCCGCGGATGCTGTCTTCGAGCGTCGCCGCCTGCCCCGCCCAGCCGAACACCGCGCGCTCGCCGACGCCCCACAAGGTCGGCGTGTTGCGGCCATTCGGGTCACCGTCGGCAACGACATCGAGGCCGACATAGGTCTTGTTGTTGGTGTGTCCGGTCGAGAAGTGGCAGGTGGCGCAGGACGCCTTGTTGCCGCCCGACAGGCTCGTATCGTTGAACAGCTCCAGCCCCTTGGCGGCGAGCTCGGTCTCGGACAGCGGCCCGGGCGGCGTCACCGCCGCGCCAACCGTCGTGGACTGCGCCGGCGGCTCCGTCGCACCAGCCGTGGTGGACTGCGCCGGCGGCGGCTCGGTCGCTGCGGTGGCGGGCGGAGTCTTCGGCTTCTTCGCCGCGGCGGCAGCGGGTCGAACCCTGGGCTTGTGAGCAGGCTCGGCCGCATGCACGGACTTCGGCTTCAACGCAGCGACGAGCAGCTGCATCAGCGTCGGCGCCGGCTTCGTCTCGGCCGGGCGGAGATATGGCGTCACCGACTTGTCCGCCGCAAGCGCGGGCAGCGTGAGCAGGCCCAGACACAGGACGACCGACCGCAGCCCAGTGAACGACATCACCCGTCTCCCCCCGACACGCTAGATGCAAGTCGTTATCGA
Organism: Bradyrhizobium sp. SZCCHNR1002; assembly: GCF_032381435.1. Classification (NCBI taxonomy): domain Bacteria; kingdom Pseudomonadati; phylum Pseudomonadota; class Alphaproteobacteria; order Hyphomicrobiales; family Nitrobacteraceae; genus Bradyrhizobium; species Bradyrhizobium sp. SZCCHNR1002. Next base: position 455,878 of record NZ_JAUHIS010000005.1, on the reverse strand, counting down.
CAGCCTTTACGTCCGAAGTGGGACTGTGCAGGGGCAATGAATCGGCGCGGACAAAGTCCTTGCGAGACGCACGCACGAGCCCATGCTCGCGCTTCAGTTCTTTCTACGAGTAGCTTGTCATCTGGTAGGTGGCGACGGCCAGGCGCATGCATCGAGATTCATCCGCAAATCCGAATTCATCAACGTCCCCAACCTGATTTGGCCTGTCCAGTCCCGGGCGCAAAGATTTTTCTATTTCTTTTTTCCAGAAACCATGCTCTTATCCGTGCATCCCGTCCCACACGAGGGACAGTTCGCGACCGTCACGGACGTCGGGTGCGGGATGCGGTGGGCGTCTTGGGCTGCGGCGTGAGCGATCATGCTGGCGGACAGTCCTCAAGGCGCACGGCCAAGTCGTGGGGTTCTGGCATCCCGATGCTGATGCCACGCCGGCGCTGACGCCAACGCGTCGCGCGGGCAACGGTGACCACAAGCCCGGGCACCGGGGAGACCACGGAGCAACCGTAAATCCATCGCGCAGGGAAGGCCGGAGTGTTCGGCTGAGCCTGTGGTTTCTGCCGCCTGCATTTTTTCTGCAGGCGGGCCATGGGTGCAGCCCGCACCCGGCCTTCCCTGCGCCTCTCGTGATCGAGGGGCGAGCAAGAGCAAAGCTCGGACGCGAACGCGCGGCGCGAGAACGAAGTCGCATGAGCCATGACCTCCACGAGCGATGATCTCGCTGGGTTGGGCGTTGCCTCCCCACCCACAGCTGTCATCGCCCGGCTCGACCGGGCGATCCAGTATTCCAGAGACGCCAGAGGCTCCACGAGAGACCACGGCGTACTGGATCAGCCGCTTTCGCGGGTGATGACAGCGATCGAGATGGCGACAGCTACAGCGAAGCGGTGGACCTGCGAGGACAATGAGATCGACGCTACTGCCCCACCCACAGCCGTCATCGCCCGGCTCGCCGGGCGATCCAGTATTCCAGAGACGCCAGAGGCTCCATGAGAGGCCGCGGCGTACTGGATCACCCGCTTTCGCGGGTGATGACAGTGGTGGAGATGGCGACAGCCACAGCAAAGCGATGGACCTTTCGCGGGTGATGACAGCGGAGGCGGTGGCGACAGGATCGAATGCGGCGGCCTGGGGTTGTTCCGGGAGCGCCCAAGCTCGCGAGGCCCCCGAACCCCCGACCAACTGCGATACCCCTCCCCCCTTCCTTGGCCCTCGCTTTGGCGCTAAATGCACTGCACAAGCTGCCCCGGAGGCGGCCATTTCAGCCTGACCAGATCACGCGCAACGTCGCCCCTATTCGAGAGAAACGTCTCATCATGACCCGTATCGATGCCCATGGACTGAAGATCGCCCCCGTCTTGTTCGACTTCATCGCCAAGGAGGCCGCGCCCAAGACGGGAATCGATCCGGACGCGTTCTGGGCCGGCGTCGCCGCGATCCTGCGCGATCTCGGCCCGAAGAACCGCGAGTTGCTCGCGTTCCGTGACACGCTGCAGGACAAGATCGACGCCTGGCACCTCGCCAACAAGGGCAAGGCTTTCGACCTCGGCGCCTACACGGCGTTCCTGAAGGAGATCGGCTATCTGCTGCCGGAGCCGGCGACCCACAAGGTCGAGACCGCCAATGTCGACGAGGAGATCGGCAAGATCTGCGGCCCGCAGCTGGTGGTGCCGCTGACCAATGCCCGCTACGCGCTCAACGCCGCCAATGCGCGCTGGGGCTCGCTGTACGACGCCTTCTACGGCACCGATGCCATCCCGCATGATCCGAGCGAGGGTGGAAAGGGCTACAACAAGGCCAGGGGCGACAAGGTGATCGCCAAGGCCAAGGCGTTCCTCGACGCGGCCGTGCCGCTCGCCACCGGCAGCCACACCGACGTCACCGCCTACAGCGTCATCGCCGGCCAGCTCTCGGCCAAGCTCAAGAGCGGCAACGCCACAGCGCTCAAGGACGCCGCACAATTCGCCGGCTATCAGGGTTCGGCCGAGGCGCCGTCGGTGATCCTGCTCGCCAATAACGGCCTGCACATCGAGGTCGTGATCGACCGCAGCCACGTGATCGGCAAGGACGATCCGGCCGGCGTGTCCGACATGATCCTCGAAGCCGCGGTCTCGACCATCCTCGACATGGAGGACTCGGTCGCCGCCGTCGACGCCGAGGACAAGGTGCTGGTCTATCGCAACACGCTCGGCCTGATGAACGGCACGCTGTCCGCCGATTTCGAGAAGGGCGGCAAGACGCTCACGCGCGCGCTGAACAGCGACCGCAGCTACACCACGCCATCGGGCGGCACGCTGACCCTGCATGGCCGCAGCCTGCTGCTGATCCGCAACTGCGGACACCACATGTTCACCGACGCCGTGCTCGGCGCTGACGGCGAAGAGATTCCGGAAGGCATTCTCGATGCCGCCGTGACCGGCCTGCTCGCGATCCACGACCTCAAGGGCAACTCCAAGGTCAAGAACAGCCGCACCGGCTCGATCTACATCGTCAAGCCGAAGATGCACGGCCCGGACGAGGTCGCCCTGACGGTGGAGCTGTTCGCGCGCGTCGAGAAGCTGCTCGGCCTGCCGGAAAACACCATGAAGGTCGGCATCATGGACGAGGAGCGCCGCACCACGGTGAACCTGAAGGCCTGCATTCAGCAGGCGTCCAAGCGCATCGTCTTCATCAACACCGGCTTCCTCGACCGCACCGGCGACGAGATCCACACCTCGATGGAAGCGGGTCCGATGATCCGCAAGAACGAGATGAAGGCGCAGCCCTGGATCAAGGCGTACGAAGACTGGAACGTCGACATGGGCCTGATCGACGGCCTGCCCGGCCATGCCCAGATCGGCAAGGGCATGTGGGCGGCGCCGGACAAGATGGCCGACATGCTGGCGCAGAAGATCGGTCACCCCTCGGCCGGCGCCACCACCGCCTGGGTGCCGTCGCCGACCGCGGCCACGCTGCACGCTTTGCACTATCACCAGGTCAACGTGCACGCCCGTCAGGACGAGCTCACCAAGGGCGGCCCGCGCGCCAAGCTCGGCGACATCCTCACCATCCCGGTGTCGAACTCCAACTGGGCGCCGGATGACGTCCGCCAGGAGATCGACAACAACTGCCAGGGCATTCTCGGCTATGTCGTGCGCTGGATCGACCAGGGCGTCGGCTGCTCCAAGGTGCCTGATATCCACGACGTCGGCCTGATGGAGGACCGTGCGACGTTGCGCATCTCCAGCCAGCATCTCGCCAACTGGCTGCACCACGGCGTGGTCAGCAAGGACCAGGTGATGGATTCGCTCAAGCGCATGGCCGTCGTCGTCGACAAGCAGAACGCCGGCGACCCGCTGTACCAGCCGATGGCGCCCTCGTTCGATGGCGTCGCGTTCAAGGCGGCCTGCGACCTGGTGTTCGAGGGCCGGACCCAGCCGAACGGCTACACCGAGTACATCCTCACCGCGCGGCGGCGCGAGGCGAAGGCTCAGGCCTGACACTGCAAAGCCCTGGCGATCGGCCAGGGCTTTTTTTGATCTGCAGGAGGTAACATGATGCTAGTTCATATCACCGCGATGTAGCGCAGCAGCGAGATCACGCCCAGCACGATCACGATCACGCGGCAGATCTGCTTGGCCCGGCCGTCCAGCGGCAGCAGGTTGATCAGATACAGGATCAGGATGACGACGAGGAACGTGACGAGAGCACTGATGAGCATGAACGACCCCTCTGCAAGGCATGGACTGCGGTTGCCGACCTAACCCGCCTGTCGAGCGTTGGTTCCGTGCCCGGAACTTGGGCATGAGAGGCACTGGTCCCGTAGTTCTACCGAGTCGAAGCGACGGCCGAATCTTTACCGTTGGCCCGCAAAATCCCTGAGCTTTCAAGGATTCAAGAGACCGCCATGCTGAACCGCCTGACCATCTCCTCACTGCTGAAGACGGTGATCGTCACGGCCGCCCTTGCCGTCATCACCCTCTTTTCGCTCAACGCCTGGACCTCCTGGAGCAGGCTGCAATCCGCCCAGCGGATCGCGCGGGTGGCGGAGGTGTCGGGCGTCGTGTTCAAGGCGATGAACAGCATGCGCAGCGACCGTTCGACGACGATCAGGGTGCTCAACGCGGACCAGGCGATGGATGCCGACACCGAGAAGTTCCTGCGCTCGGCCCGCGACATCTACGTGCCGGCGCTGAACCGCAGCCTGGATCTGTTGAAGAGCATCGATTTTGCGCAAGCGCAGGCCCTGATCGCCGATCTCGACCGGCTCAACAAGACCATCACGGCCGAGCATGCCGAATTCTGGACCGAGATCGTCAAGCCGAAGGCCGCCCGCCGGGCTGGCTTGGCGAAGGAATATGGCGAGACGTTCGACGCACTGCTGGCGCTGCTCGACAAGATTTCGGTCAATGTCGCCGCCAGCGTCAACCACCAGAGCGCGACCGTCGACCAGTTGCTGATGATCAAGCAGATGGCCTGGCTGATGCGCAACACGGCCGGTGAAGCGTCGCTGGTCGTCAGCAACGGACTGACCACAGGCAAGGTCTCCCCGGACGCGGTGCTGGCCTACAACAAGCTGGTCGGCGGCATCGAGACCGGATGGAAGGCCGTCCAGCTCGCCGCCGCCGGCATGGAGATGTCCCCCGCGCTCTCTGCCGCCATGTCGACCACGGAGAAGGCCTATTTCACACCGGACTATGCCGGCCTGCGCGAGCGCCTGCTGGCCGCGCTGCAGAAGGGCGAGAAGCCGGAGCTGACCGCCTATCAGTGGAGTCCGTTTTCGGTGAACAAGATGACAAGCGCCGTCGCCCTGGCCGAAGCGGCGCTCGACGCCGCCAAGGAGCATTCCAGCGCGCAGCAGAGCGCAGCGACGGAGTCGCTGATCCTTCAGCTGGTGCTGCTGCTCACCGCCCTGGTCCTGAGCGGCGCGGCCATGGCTGCCGTCACCGGGCGCGTCATCCGTCCGCTGCACCGGATGCGCGACGCCATGCTCGCGGTCGCAGGTGGCGACCTCAGCGTCGACACCGGCTACACCCATCGGCAGGACGAGATCGGCGCGCTGGCCAATGCGCTCGAGACATTCAAGCAGCAGGCGCAGGACAAGCTCGCGATCGAAGCCCAGGAGCGCGAGCGCAACGCCGCAACCGCGACGCGCCAGCGCGCGATCGAAGCCTATGTCGCCGAGTTCGAGGGACTGGTGCGCAAATCGCTGGACCAGCTGGGCCAGGCCTCCACCGACATGCAGGCGACATCGGCCAGCCTGACCAACGTGTCGCGGCAGACCAATACCCGCGCCGAGGTCGCCGAGAAAGCCTCGAACGACGCCTCGATGAGCGTGCAGACGGTGGCCTCCGCCGCGGAGGAGCTCAACGCCTCGATCGCCGATATCAGCAAGCAGGCCTCCCATGCCGCGGGGATCGCCAGCCGGGCCGTGGAGCAGGCGCGCATGACCGATGGCACGGTGCAGGGCCTGTCGCAGTCGGCGAACCGCATCGGCGAGGTGGTCGGACTGATCAACAGCATCGCCTCGCAGACCAACCTGCTGGCGCTGAACGCGACCATCGAGGCGGCGCGCGCCGGCGAGGCCGGCAAGGGCTTTGCGGTGGTGGCCTCCGAGGTCAAGACACTGGCGAGCCAGACCGCCAAGGCCACTGACGAAATCTCCGAGCAGATCTCCGACATTCAGCGCGTCGCCAACGACGCGATCGACGCCATCCAGCGCATCGGCGGCATCATCGGCGAGGTCAATGAGGTGGCCACCGCGATCGCCGCGGCTGTGCAGGAGCAGGGCGCGGCGACCCAGGAGATTTCACGCAGCACCCAGTTCGCGGCCGACGGCACCAAGAACGTCTCCGACAACATCACCGGCGTGAAGTCGGATGCCGACGCGGCAGCGGCTGCGGCGGAGAACGTGCGGCATGCGTCGGAGACGCTGGAGCACCAGAGCAGGAGCCTCGGCCATCAGGTCACGGACTTCCTGGGCAAGATTCGGGCGGCCTGACGACTTGTGGAGATCACTCGGATTTAACTTGTTACCAACTAGCACACGGGAAGACCCGGAGAGTTCGAGAGACCCATGCTTAGTCGCTTCACCGTCGCCGCGATCCTGAAGACCGTCATCACCATTGCCGCGCTGATCATCATCGGCACCTTCGCCTGGAATTCGTGGGAGTCATGGCGGCGGCTGCAGGTCACCGGCAACATCCTCAAGGTTACCGACGCCTCGGCATTCCTGTTCACGGCGATGACCAACCTGCGCAGCGACCGGTCGACCACCCCCCGCGCGATCAATGCCGAACAGGCGATGGAGCCGGCAGCCGAAAAATATGTGCGCTCACTGCGCGACACCGAAATGCCCGCGCTGGCGCGCGCCCGCGAGCTGCTGCCGACGATCGAATTCGCGCAGAGCCAATCCCTCATCCCGGAGCTCGAGCGGCTCGAGAAAGCGCTTATTGGCTATCAAACCGAGTTCTGGAGCGAAGTCGCCAAGCCGAAATCCCAGCGTCGCCTGGCGCTCGCAGATAATTATGTGCAGACGGTCAGCGCGCTGCTGACGACACTCGACAAGATCAGCACGGCGCTGGTCACCAGCGTCAATCATCAGGATGCGGCCATCGACCAGTTGCTGTCGATCAAGCAGTTCGCCTGGCTGCTGCGCAGCGTCGCGGGCGAGGCGTCGTCGATCGTCGGCAACGCCATCAATTCCGGCAGCATCTCGCCCGAGAACCAGCTCGCCTATACCAAGCTCATGGGGGGAGCCGAGGCGAGCTGGACGGCGCTGCAGCTCTCGACGAGCGGCATGGAGCTGCCGCCGGCCCTCTCGACGGCACTCAAGGCGGCGCAGACCGCCTATTTCGAGCCGCAATATACGGGACTCGCGGACCGGCTCGTTGCGGCCGTCGTCAAGGGCGAGAAGCCGGAGATCACGACCACGCAATGGAGCCCGCTCGCGGTGGGGCGCATGGCCACCGCGATCACCGTCGCGGATGCCGCGCTCGATGCGGCGAAACAGCAGGCCAGCGTCCAGAATGCCGCGGCGTTGCGCTCGCTGCTGCTGCAGTCCGCGCTGCTCATTCTGGCCATCATCGCCGCGACCGGCGCCATCATGGCCATCAGCCGGCACGTGATTGTTCCGCTCCACACGATGCGCGACGCGATGCTGAAGGTCGCCGCGGGTGATCTCGCCGTCAACACCGGCTACATCCAGCGTCAGGACGAGATCGGCGCGTTGGCCCGTGCGCTCGAGACGTTCAAGCAGCAGGCGCAGGACAAGCTTGCGATCGAGGCTCAGGAGCGCGAGCGCAATGCCGCCACGGCCACGCGCCAGCGCGCGATCGAAGCCTATGTGGCCGAGTTCGAAGGCCTCGTCGGCGCGTCCCTGGAGCAGCTCGGCCGAGCTTCGACCGACATGCAGGCGACGTCGGCGGGCCTGACCAACGTGTCCCGGCAGACCAATGCCCGCGCCGAGGTGGCCTCGAAGGCCTCGAATGACGCGTCGATGAGCGTGCAGACCGTCGCGTCCGCGGCGGAAGAGCTGAACGCCTCGATCGCCGACATCTCCAAGCAGGCCTCGCATGCGGCGGGGATCGCCAGTCGCGCCGTCGAGCAGGCGCGCATGACGGACGGCACCGTGCAGGGCCTCTCGCAATCGGCCAACCGCATCGGCGAGGTCGTCGGCCTGATCAACAGCATCGCCTCGCAGACCAACCTGCTGGCGCTGAATGCGACCATCGAAGCCGCGCGCGCCGGCGAGGCCGGCAAGGGCTTTGCCGTCGTCGCCTCCGAGGTGAAGACATTGGCAAGCCAGACCGCGAAGGCGACCGATGAGATCTCGGAGCAGATCGCCGACATCCAGCGGGTCGCCAATGATGCGATCGACGCCATCCAGCGCATCGGCGGCATCATCGGCGAAGTCAACGAGGTCGCCACCGCCATCGCAGCCGCCGTGCAGGAGCAAGGTGCCGCGACGCAGGAGATCTCACGCAGCACGCAGTTTGCCGCCGACGGCACCAAGAACGTGTCCGACAACATCACCGGGGTGAAGTCGGACGCCGATGCCGCTGCCGCCGCGGCGGACAATGTTCGCAACGCCTCGGAGACGCTGGAGCAGCAGAGCAGGAGCCTCGGTCATCAGGTCACGGACTTCCTCGGCAAGATCCGCGCGGCCTGATGCCGCGCCGTGCTCAGTCCGACGCCATGACCGGCGCGCGCTCATATTTGGCGCGCAACGCCGCCGGCGCCGGCGAGAAGTTGAGCTCGGCGCTCTTGCGGCCGGCGCTGCGGTTGGCGACCTTCAGGCCGTCCTCGCTGGCAACGACGTCGCCCTTGCGCAGGGTCGGGTCGTTGTCGATCGACACTTTCGCAAGGCCGAAATGGTCCTTGCCGTTGCAGCTGCAGCCGTCGACCACCTCGGTCCGGTACTTGAATGCGTTGGGCAGTGCCGAATACGGCTTCCCGCCGTCAGTCTCGGCGCTGTCGATCGAGCTGCCATACACGACCTCGGTCTTGGACGCCGGGCAGAAGCTGTTGCACGTCGCCTCCTTGCCCTGGTCGCCGGTGGCGCCGAGCGGGAAATAGCGGCCATCACAGGTGCGCACGCACCAGGCGACGCTGCTGCTGCCGCCGCGGTACGTGACATCGCCCCGCGGCGCCGGGCGAGGCGCCGGCGGCGCCTCATCCGCGAACGGCATGCGGATGTAGGGCTGTGGCGCCGGCCGGGCTTGAAAGCCGCCGAACAGCGCGGAGAAGAAATCCTGCGCACGGGCGGCGCTCGGCGCAGCCAGCGCACCGGCGCCGACCACGGTCGCGAGCGAGATGATTGCAAGGGCCCTTCGGCTGGTCATGAACGCACTCCCGATCAATTGACAGCGGCCACCGGCAGCGACATCGCCTGCCGGCCGGAGGGCAACGACGTCACGCGCGGCACGCGACCGGCGCTTGCCTGCAGTGACGCATTCTTCGGCAGCACCACGACCTTGGTGCCGACCTGCACGCGGCTGAACAGGTCCGAGACATCCTCATTGGTCAGGCGGATGCAGCCGGAGGACACGAACTTGCCGATCGTCGTCGGATCGTTGGTGCCATGGATGCGATATTCGCTCGAGCCGAGATACATCGCGCGCGCTCCGAGCGGATTGCCCGGACCGCCGGCCATGAAGCGCGGCAGATAGGGCTGGCGCGCGATCATCTGGGCCGGCGGATGCCAGTCCGGCCATTCCGCCTTGCGCGTCACCGTCTGCACGCCCGACCAGGTGAAGCCTTCGCGCCCGACGCCGACGCCATAGCGCAACGCACGGCCGCCGCCGAGCACGTAGTAGAGATAGGTGTTGGCCGTATCGATGATGATCGTGCCGGGCGCCTCGCGCGTGTCGAGAGTGACGATCGTGCGGCGCAGCCGATCAGGCAGCAGGCTGTCCTCATCCTGATCCTGGCTGGCCGCAGGCGCAGTCTGGTCGTCCGGCGGAAACATCTGCTGCTCGACAGGCGCATAGCCGAGGCTCTGCGCGTAGGACGCGGTGATACCCGGTGCCAGCAGGAGCGCTGCGGCGATGGCGATCATCGATGCGGTTCGCTGCACGCGGCAGCGTTGACCGGAAACGAGGTTTGTCATGGGATGCCCCCTGTGGACGAGCACCGCGATGCGATGCTCAATTGCCTCCACAAACGCGAGAGAGGTCGCCGCAGTTCCGGCTGCGATGTGGTCGCGCTGCGTCAGTCAAGTGCGGCAGCTCTCACGTTCTCGCGACGGAACCTCACGCCCCTTCGACGGTTGAGTGAATGTAGAACGTCATCACGCGAGTCGCGCGCGAACGGCTCCATCGGGGAATCATGGTGCGTGTACTTCCCACCGAGCGGCTGCTCGCCAGCGGCAGGGACGGCTCTGCCCTGGACGAAAGCCGCCATGATCTGCCTCCAGTGATCAAACGGGCGGAGGTCGTCGCCGTCGCGCTCGTCATCCTCGCCGCGATCTGCGTCACCGGCGCCCTCTATGTCGCCCGAGGATTCTTTCTGCCGATCGTCATGGCGTTCGTCGTCGGCACCATGCTGTCGCCCGCCGCCAATTTTCTCGAACGCCATCGCGTGCCCCGCGGCATCGGCGCCGTGCTGATCGTGATCGCCGTTGCAGCGGGGCTCGCCTTCATCATCGGCCTGATCTCGGCACCGGTGCTCGACTGGACCAACCGCCTTCCCGAGCTCGCCGCAACGCTCAAGGCGAAGCTGCACGTGTTCGATCGGCCGCTGGCGCTGTGGCACGAGATGCAGGCCGCGATCGGTGGCGGAAGCACGCAGGTCGCGACCAGCCTGGAGCTGCCGAAGTTCGACTGGGTGCAGCCGACGATCGAATTCCTGTCGCCGACCTTCACCGAATTCCTGCTGTTCTTCGCCACGCTGGTTCTGTTCATCGCGAGCTGGCGCGATCTGCGCAGAACGCTGATCATGACCTTCGCCGATCACGAGGCCCGGCTGCGGACGCTGCGAATCCTCAACGAGCTTGAGCTGCACCTCGGCAACTATCTGCTGACGGTCACGCTCATCAACACCGGGGTCGGCATTGCGGCCGGGCTCGCCTGCGCGATCGCGGGCATGCCGAATCCGGCCGGCCTGGGCGCGCTGGCGGCGACGCTGAACTTCATCCCGATCATCGGCCCGATCGCGATGTTCGCGGTGCTGGTCGTGGTGGGCGTCATCGCATTCCCGACCCTGAGCGGCGGCATGGTCGCCCCGCTCATCTTCGCCGTCATCACCTTCATGGAAGGCCACTTCGTCACGCCCACCATCATCGGCAGGCGCCTCGCCCTTAACGCGCTCGCCGTCTTCATTGCATTGGCGTTCTGGACTTGGCTATGGGGACCGATGGGCGCCTTTCTCGCGTCACCGCTGCTGATCGTCGGTCTCATCGTCAAGGAGCACCTGCTGCCGGACGATTCGCCGCAACTGCCTGCGGACTGATTCGGTTTCTGCACCGGGAACTTCGGCCGAAACGACGCGTTTGCCGAACGTCCGCACACCAGCTTGCTCCGGAGCCTCCCATGCCATCGACCGATGGTGAGACCGCGTTGAAGGATCTCGCCGACAAAGCGAACTATGAACGCCTGCAGAAGGATGTCCACGCCGTGAAGAACGATATCGCAGCCCTCACCGAACAGATCACCGACGCCCTCAACGCCTTCGCGGGTCAGGCCGGCAAGCAGGCCCGCAGCGGCTATCGCCAGGCGCGCGAGAACATGGACCAGACGTTCGACGACATGTCCGAGCGCGGCGGCGCCATGCTGGGCGCGGCGCAGGATGCGGCAAACTCCCTCGAAGAGCGATTGGAGGACGTGATCTCACAGCGGCCGCTGGCGACCGTCGGGCTCGCGCTCGGTCTCGGCTTCCTGATCGGTGTGACCTGGAAGCGCTAGGCTTTTCAAGCCGCGAGGCCACTTCCGAACCAATCAATCGGCGCCGCTCGCGGCGCCGATTCGAGTTTATCGGCCAGCCATCGAGAGACGAGGGGAGAAGTCACATGCTTCATCGCATGATCGAAGAGGTCAAGGAATCGACCGGACATACCGTCAGGCTGACCTCTCTCGCGTTGGCGGCTGCAGTCGGATTGTTCGTAACCACCTGCTTCCTGTGCGCGGCGGCGTTCGTCGCGGTGCTCGAACGCTACGGCCTCGTCGCAGCCTGCCTGACGGGAGCGGCGATCTTCTTCGTCGTGACGTTGATTGCTGCAATCAGCTACATGGCGCGCAAGCGCACGGTTGCGAAGCATGCGCCGCGGCCGGCGGAGGCGGCACGATCTGCGGCTCAGTCGCTTCTCGCTGATCCGATGCTGCTCGCCAGCGGCCTGCAGGTCGTACGCATGATCGGGGTCAAACGGCTTGTTCCCCTTCTCGCCGTGGGAGGCTTGGCGCTCGGCCTCCTGGTCCGCAGCCAGATGGCGGACGAGGCGGAGCCGGCCGAGTAACGCGCGGTGAATTGCCGGAAAGCACCTTGTGCAAGATCACGTCGTGGTGCCGTCGTCAGCCGAGTTGACGGCGGTGGACCATGTTTCAGGTGATGCAGCGGCCCGGCTGCAATCGCTTGGCGATTTCCGTAAGCACGGAGACGGACGGCTCGCAGGCGACCGGCCGCTTGGCCTCGCGCCGCTCGGTTTCGGTGGTGATGATCTGAGATCCCTGCGGGGGCGCCACCTGCCGGCCGGGCGCCGCGGCGCCGGCCAGCGGCAAGCGCAGCAGGAAAGAGGTATCGGCGAACGCAGCAAGCTTGATAGATACGGTTTGCGTTTGCGCGGAGTCTACCCGCACGGCAGCCCGATCCGTCTTGTTCGCGCGGTTCACGTTGTCCACGACCGACGCCGTCTGGGGTTGGCTCGCGGCCTGCACAGGCAGCGCAGAGGCGAGATCATGCCCCGAGGCAAATTGCATCGCGCCCACGAGCAAGCCGGACGCCGCGAGTGTGCCCAGAATGACAACTTTACCTGTCTGCGACATTGTCTCTGCTCCCCTCGCCTGCAGGCGATCGGCATTTCCAACGTTAGTCGCACGGGGTGGGTTCTCGGACGGGCAAATCACTTAACCGTGTCTTAACAGGTCCGGCGGCGAAAATATTCGGCGCTTCCAGGAACGACTTCAGGGGTCGTGCGTCATCAAGGCAGCCGGTTATTCCCCCTGCCCCATTGACCGGCGACGCGGGGCACCGCCGTGGTGATGCCGGCGGTGCCCCGCATCTTTTCGGTCACACGGCCGAAACCGCTGTTCCAACCCGCTTGTTCGACGTCCTATGCTCGCCTGCGTGTCGTGGGGCGCTGATGCACCCTTTTGTGTATCGGGTGGGATAATAGATGAGCATGTTGCGGGGAGCCGGCACAGCGCTGGCAATTGCGATGATCGTACCCGGGATCGCTGCGGCAGAGGGCACCAAGGACGTCTGGATCAACAGCCTCAGCGTCAAGCTGACGGCGCAGCGGCGCTATCCGCCTCAGGCCACGGGCCAGGGCGGGACCGCGAGGGTCGTCTTCCACATCGACCGCTCAGGACATCTACTCTCTGCAGCGCTTGCCGAGAGCGCTGGTGACCCGGCCCTCGACAAGGAGGCGCTGGCGATCGTCGAACGGGCTCAGCCATTTCCTCCCCCACCACCCGATGTGGGCGAAGACACCTTGACGCTGCGCGTACGGATCGTCTTCCCGCCAAGACCAAAGTCGAACCTCATCGAGGACATCGGACCAGACGACGCCGCACTGAGGGCGAGATTGAAGGGCGTTTGCCGAGGATGCTGATCGACCTCTTACGGCAATGCGTCGCAACAAAAACGGCGCGCTCCGAAAAGCGCGCCGAGGACAGTCTAGCCTCAAATCCGCTATCGGGCTGCAACGATTAGGCCGCCGGCTTCGGCATCCTGTTGCGCGAGTTACGCTGGAAGAACAGCGCCTGGCTGGCAACAGCCGAGACCATGGCGGGCTGGAACGGCTTGGAGATCAGGAACGCCGGCTCCGGCCGCTCACCGGTGAGGAACCGCTCGGGATAGGCGGTGATGAAGACGACGGGAACCTCGAACGTTCGCAGGAGCTCGTTGACGGCATCGAGGCCTGACGAGCCGTCGGCGAGCTGGATATCGGCGAGGATGAGACCGGGCTTCTTGTTCTTCGCCAGCGCGACCGCATCCGAATGGGTGCGTGCGACGCCGATCACGTTATGACCGAGATTCTTCACCAGGCTTTCGAGGTCCATCGCGATGAAGGTCTCGTCCTCGATGATGAGCACGTCGGTCGCGATCTCCGCTGCCAGCTCCCGGCCTGCGGCATCGGCCAGCCGCCGAGTCTCGGCGACGTCGATGTCGAGAACGAACGACACCTCCTCTTCCGGGAACCCCTCCAGGGAGAGCAGCAGGAACGCCTGGCGCGGGAGTGGAGTGATATTGGAGAGGCGACGCTCGGGCGGCATCGGCAATGTCGCCACTTCGGCGTCGTCGTTGAGCGCGACCGAGTTCCAGATCTGGGTAAACAGCCGGAACAGGCCTGCACGAGGACCGTAGCGCTCGTCCAGCAAGGCCGGATCCTGGATCAGAGCTTCCAGCATCGCGCCGACGTAAGCGTCTCCTGAACCCTGACTGCCCGTGAGGGCACGCGCATACCGGCGCAACAGCGGCAAATGTTCAGCAACTAGCTGTGATCGGCTCATCCCCACTCCATTCGGTATTCTGGGCTTCCCGCCCGGGTTCCATGATGAGCTGATTACGCCCGAAACGAACAAAAGTTCCACGAACCCGTGGAACTTTTAGCGCCCGGTTGCATTAGTTCCCGATCAGACCCCCTCGATGGCGAGGATAATTCTTGAAGCTTCAGGGACTTAACTCTCGGGGAAACGTGGAAAAGGTCATGAAAGATGTAAAGTCTCAAGCCAGCAAGAATGCGGCACCGCGCAAGCCCGGCGGACTCAACGCGGAGATTCAATCCAGGATCGGTCATCAACTCCGCGCGATGTACGACGACGTCGTTCGTCAGGGGGTTCCAGACCGCTTCACGGATCTGATCCGCAAGCTTGATGGGCCGGCAGCTCAGTCCCACGTAGAGAACGGCGGGGGATCCACCGACCAGAACGACGGGAGGGAGTGAATGCCTCTCACTGATTCTTTGCGGGACGATATCCTTGCGGCCGTCCCAAGCCTCCGTGCATTCGCGATTTCCTTGAGCGGTAATAGCGATCGCGCCGACGACTTGGTGCAGGAAACTCTGCTCCGGGCGCTGGCCAACATCGACTCGTTTCAACCGGGCTCGAACCTGCCCGCGTGGTTGTTCACGATTTTGCGCAACCTGTTCCGCTCCGACTACCGAAAACGGCGGCGCGAAGTTGAAGATGCCGAGGGCAACTACGCCAAGACGCTCAAGACGCATCCCTCACAGGGGGCTCATCTCGAGTTCGAGGAGTTTCGCGCGGCACTGGAAAAGCTGCCTCAGGACCAACGCGAAGCGCTGATCCTGGTGGGGGCTTCCGGCTTCTCCTACGAGGATGCGGCAGCGATCTGCGGCTGCGCGGTCGGTACGATCAAGAGCCGCGTCAACCGCGCGCGCTCGAAGCTCGCGGCCCTGCTCTATGTCGAAGGGGCCGAGGATTTCGGCCCCGACGAGACCGTGCGGGCCGTGATCGGCGGCAGCGGCGGCTGATCACCACCGCTGTGCTGAGCGAAACGCGAAGAGGCGGCTCTCGAACGGGGCCGCCTCTTTCGTCGTTTCGCGAATTCCTTCTCAAGAGACCTGCTTCGCCGGAAGGCGCGGCGGTGATCAACGCGGCGGATGCACGGGCGCGGAAAACTGCTCGGTGCGATCGCGCTCGGTCATGTCGATCACCGTATCCATCGGCGCAGTCAGCTCGTAGACGTAGCTCGCCTCGGTGAAGAACCGCTTCGACGTGCCGCCGAGCGCCTCCGGCGCGACTCGATCGAGCAGGATCAGGCCGAAATCACTGTCCGGCCGCCGCGTCGCTTCGCTGGTGTTGCACTCCTCCCAGCGGAAATGGAACACGGCATTCGGCTCCTCGCCCGTTACCTCCCACTTCGCTGTGATATGCGGGTGCTTGCCGACCAACGAAAGTCCCTCGTCGGAATGCGAGGCGAGCTCGAAGAACAGCAGCGACAGGCTCTGGGCGGCGCGCGCGCTGACGGTGATATCTGGTCCGGTGACCGCGATCCGCTCGGCATGCGGAATGGCCCGGGCTTCGAACAGGCCGCGCAGCTGGACGCCCTGCCATTGGCTCTCGCTCAGCAGGGTGACCACGTTCGACATCGCATGGATGCGACCGATCAGAAGCTCGCGGGCGACATCGATGTCACTGCCGTGACGCAGCGTGCGTGTCACGATCGACTGGATCACCGCCAGGATGTTCTTGACCCTGTGATTCAGCTCGTCGATGACCGCCGTCAACCGCCGTTCGAAGCCGATCCGCACCTGAATTTCACGGCTGAGCCGCAGATTGTTGTAGGCGACATAGCCGAACAGGCCGCAGATGATGCCGGTCAGTGCGAGCCCGATCACACCGACGATCGCTGCCGTCTGCTGGGCCCGGCGCACGGCGTTGCTCTTGGCGTAGTAAACCAGCGACCAGTCGTGATTGCCGAAGGTCACCGTGCGCGTCGACGACGGCACCGGATCGTCCGGCCCGCGGGTCCGGTTGCTGACCGCCCCCTGATCGTTCGCGACCAGCTCGTCCGAGGCATTGCGCGGGTCCTTCAACGCGACCGAGAACAAGGACAGGTCGTCATTGGTCAGGAGCAGCGGCCCGATCTCGTAGGAAAAGGTCACGAAGCCTGCCGGGGCGGTCGCCCCCTGCGGGACCACCGGAGCCGCCAGGACGATCCCGACGGGACCGTCAGGGCGTAACAGCGGTGTGGGGTCGGAGGCCACCGGCTTGCCCTCCGCCATAGCCCGCGCCAGCATCGGCCCGACGATGGGCTGCCGGTCGAGTGCCATGCCGGGAAGCTTCGAGGTCTCGGAATTGCGTGGCTCGAGATCCATGAGCACGTCGATCGGGCGATCGACGTTGGGGCCGAGCGGGGTATCGTCAAAATTGCGGATGGTCGGGTTCGGAAATCCGGCCTGACGCAGCTCCGCTTCTGCGACGGTAAGCTCGTCCGGGCGCAGCCGCGCGATCCAGGCCGCGACCACGAAATCGGTCTTGAAGGCGTAGATCGACGACCGCAGCGGCTCCAGCATGTTGGCCTTGATCACGGACGGCGCCCTGAACAGGCCCGAGGCCACCCGGGCCAGCAGCTCGCGCTCGGTCAGGCGGTCCTGGACCAGGCTGGCATGGACGTCGATGGCCCGCGCCAGGGCGATGCGGTCGAGCGCCAGTTCCTGGTCGTGAACGCGATACGCAGCCAAACCGGACAGCGCCGACCCGAGCAGCGCAATCACACCGATGATGACACCCAGCCGCAGCACTCGTTCACTCTAAGGTCAAGGGTTGGCGAAGGAGGAAACGAGTCATCCAATAACCGGGCCTGCTACTCAAGTAACGCGCACCTTCGGGGCGAGCGGAAGCGATCGGATCTTAGCGGAAGTCCCAGGATACCGGCCATCCATGAGCCGATCATGCGCCCTTGGCAAGGCGCACCCCGGGTCGAGGCAACATCCGGGAGCTCAAGTTGTTCCGGCTTGTTGAGGCTTTTTTGCGTCTACTACACCGGCGGTCCGGCGCCGGCCTTCGCGGCACTTATTCGCGAGTTCTCCTCGCCGCGGTCAACTCAAAAGTTCTACCAAGTCAAAGCCTTGAGCATGCGATCAGTTTCCGCGAGGAGAGCTCAGAAATGTATTGCAAAGTTTTGCAACAAACTCTGCGTCTCTCCTTCGCAACGATTGACCGTCCTGCACGGATCAGTCGCTCAGGCTGACGGCGTCAGCCCCCCCTTCGCCTCGATGAAGCCGATGATCCTGTCGAGTCCCTGGCTCTTCTTGAGGTTGGTCATGACGAAAGGGCGCTCGCCGCGCATGCGCTTGGCATCGGTCTCCATCTTCTCGAGAGAAGCGCCGACATGCGGCGCGAGATCGATCTTGTTGATCACCAGCAGGTCGGAGCGCGTAATGCCTGGACCGCCCTTCGAAGGGATCTTGTCGCCGGCCGCCACGTCGATCACATAGATCGTGATGTCCGCCAGTTCCGGCGAGAAGGTTGCGGCGAGATTGTCGCCGCCGGATTCGATCAGCACCAAATCGAGCCCGGGAAACTTCGCGCGCATGTCGGCGACGGCCGCCAGATTCATCGAGGCATCCTCGCGGATCGCGGTGTGCGGACAGCCGCCCGTCTCGACGCCGGCGATGCGATCCGGGGTCAGCGAGCCGGAGCGGACGAGATATTCCGCATCCCACTTGGTGTAGATGTCATTGGTGATCGCGGCGATGTCGTATCGCTCGCGCATCGACTTGCACAGAAGGTCCATCAGCGCAGTCTTGCCCGAGCCGACCGGACCACCGACGCCGACGCGGAGCGGACCGTGAGACGATGCCATGTCATAGATCCTTCTGTTGCACGCGCAACGGCGCGCAGTCGTGATTGACGAACCAGCCGCTGTGCAGCCGTGATAATTGATCTGCGGAACCGCCGCGATTCACAGGGCTCGGCCCAAATTTGCAGCGAACATGCTCTGCTTCGTCACGACCGAAACAGCCTCGTATATTGCGTTTCATGACGAAGGCTGGCGAGATCGGCGCGGAACGTGGAGCTGCCGATCTCGTCGAGCGATGCGCGCAGAGCGCGTTCGGCGGTCGCCGCGACGATCGGCTCCAGCGCCCCGAGCACACGCTGGCTGTCGGTCTGCCCCAATGGAACGAGGCGGCTGCCCGCGGAAATCCAGTTCGATGTCAAGGCGTGCAGAAAACCGTGCAGCAACGGCACCAGCGACACGCCATGCGCCGCACCGACCAGCCCCACCGCAACGGGATAAACGACTGTCTCACATTGCGCCACGGTCTGGTCGAGACCGTCACAGTTCCAGGCTGAACGCGCGATTTCGACGAAGGCCCGCCCCTGCGCCGTTGTCTCCAGCTGGCGCTCGCGCGATGGCACGAAGGCTGCGGCGAGCTCGGCCGTGCGGCGGAGCGCCTCCATGTCGCCGAGCTCGACCGCCCGATGGACATGAGCGAGGAACACGGCATCGCAGAAGCCGGAGCCGTCCGTAAGCATCACCGAGAGCCAGCCGCGAAGCGAGGCGGCGTCGCTGATGTCGCCGGCCTCGACGGCCCATTCGATGCCTCCGGAGTAGGAGAAGCCGCCGACCGGAAAGGCCGGTGACAACCACGTGAGCACGCGGTAGAGCCCGGCTGAATCGAGCTCAGTCATTGCTTCCAAGGAGCGCGTCCGCTCACTTGTGGTCATGAGCATGGGAATGGCCATGATGATGTTGGTCGTGGCCGCAGTGCTCGTCATGCACATGATGATCGTCATGCGCGTGGTCGTGGGCATGATCGTGATGATCGTGGGAGCCATGACCATGATGATGATCATGGCTGTGATGCTCATGGCCGTGGTGATCATGATCATCATGGCCATGGGCATGGCTGGGTTCGGCATAGGCGCCGCCTTCCGGATCGAACGGCGCCTCGATCTCGATGACGCGCGCGCCGAGGCCCTTCACCATCGCCTCGATCACATGGTCGCGGCGAATGCGCAGGCCCTTGGCCATGATCTGGGTTGGCAGATGCCGGTTGCCGAGATGCCAGGCGAGCCGCACCAGGTGATGCGGATCACTGGCGCGGATTTCGAGCAGAGGCTCGGCGGCCGCGACGACCTCGATCAGCCGGCCGTCCTCCAGCACCAGGGCATCGCCCCCGCGCAAGGCGGTGGCGTGTTCGAGGTCGAGCAGGAATTCGAGCCCGCGCGTGCCGGTCATCACGAGCCGCCGGCGATGCCGGTCGTCGAAATCGAGCAGGACGGAATCGGCGGCTGCCTCTTTCCAACGATGCTGCCCGAGCACGCGCGTGGCGCGGATCATGCTGAAATCCTCATTCTCTTATTCCGTTCAGCGGACATCGACCTTCTCGGGCGTGATGATCTCGATCTTCGGCGGCGCCGCCATGCACTTCACGGCCACGCGACCGAACGTCTTCATGTGCTCGGTCGCGCGATGCGGCACCAGCGCCTCGGCGTTCTCCCACTGCTCGACGAACACCATCCTGCTTGGATCGGTGACGCTCTCGTGCAAGTCATAAGCGATATTGCCGGGTTCCTTGCGGGTCCCTTCGATGCAGGCGGTGGCAGCGGCGATGAATTCGGCACGCGTTTCGGGCTTGATGGTCAAGGTGGCGACGACATAGATCACGAAGCAGTCCTCCCGGTACGTTTCTGTTTTGGGGTACCGGGAGCAAGTTTAGAACATGAAGTAGCGCTGCGCCATGGGCAGCACCTCGGCGGGCTCGCAGGTCAGCAATTCGCCGTCTGCGCGCACCTCATAGGTCTCGGGATCGACCTCGATGTTCGGCGTCGCGTCGTTGTGGATCATGCTCTTCTTCGAGATCTTGCCGCGGGTGTTCTGCACCGCATAGAGCTTCTTGGACAGGCCTAGCTTGCGCGCGAGGCCGCCGGCGACCGCCGCCTTCGAGGTGAAGATCACCGAGGAGGCCGTCAGCGACTTGCCGAAGGCGCCGAACATCGGCTGGTAGTGCACCGGCTGCGGCGTCGGGATCGAGGCGTTCGGATCGCCCATCGGCGCCGCCACGATGGTGCCGCCCTTGATGACGCAGTCCGGCTTGACGCCGAAGAACGCCGGCGACCACAGCACGAGGTCGGCCAGCTTGCCCTTCTCGACCGAGCCGATCAGCTTCGACACGCCATGCGCGATCGCCGGATTGATCGTGTATTTGGCGATGTAGCGCTTGACGCGGAAATTATCGTTGTCCTTGCCCTTGTCTTGCGGCAAGGCGCCGCGCTGCTTCTTCATCTTGTCCGCGGTCTGCCAGGTCCGGATGATGACTTCGCCGAGCCGGCCCATCGCCTGGGAGTCCGACGACATCATCGAGAGCGCGCCGAGATCGTGCAGGATGTCCTCGGCGGCGATCGTCTCCTTGCGGATACGGCTCTCGGCAAAGGCGAGATCCTCGGCGATCGACGGATCGAGATGATGGCACACCATCAGCATGTCCAGATGCTCGTCGATGGTGTTGCGCGTGAACGGACGCGTCGGATTGGTCGACGAGGGCAGCACGTTCTTCAGGCCGGCGACCTTGATGATATCGGGCGCGTGGCCGCCGCCCGCGCCTTCGGTGTGGAAGGCGTGGATCGTGCGGCCCTTGAACGCCTTGGTGGTGTCCTCGACGAAGCCCGACTCATTGAGCGTGTCGGAGTGCAGCATCACCTGCACGTCGTGATCGTCGGCGACCGAGAGACAGTTGTCGATCGCGGCCGGCGTCGTTCCCCAGTCTTCGTGCAGCTTCAGCGCGCAGGCGCCCGCCTTGATCATCTCGACCAGCGCCGCCGGGCGCGAGGCGTTGCCCTTGCCGGAGATGCCGAGATTGACTGGGAACGCATCGAATGACTGCATCATCCGGCCGATGTGCCACGGGCCGGGCGTGCAAGTGGTGGCGAAGGTGCCGTGCGAGGGACCGGTGCCGCCGCCGAGCAGCGAGGTGACGCCCGACATCAGCGCGTGCTCGATCTGCTGCGGGCAGATGAAATGGATGTGGCTGTCGAAGCCGCCGGCGGTGAGGATCTTGCCCTCGCCCGCGATCACGTCGGTGCCCGGGCCGATCACGATGGTCACGCCGGGCTGGATGTCGGGATTGCCGGCCTTGCCGATCGCCGAGATCATGCCGTCCTTGATCGCGACGTCGGCCTTCACGACGCCCCAGTGGTCGACGATCAGCGCGTTGGTGATGACGGTGTCGGCGGCGCCCTGCTTGTTGGTCGCCTGCGACTGGCCCATGCCGTCACGGATCACCTTGCCGCCGCCGAACTTCACCTCCTCGCCATAGACGGTGAAGTCCTTCTCGACCTCGATGATCAGATCGGTGTCGGCGAGCCGGACCTTGTCGCCGGTGGTCGGGCCGAACATGTCGGCGTAGACGGAACGCTTGATCTTGACGGACATGTCGTGCTCCAGCCTCTAGCTCTCAACTATTTCCAGCGCGCGGATCATTTCGCACGCGCGCAGATCGATTGAAACTTGGCGATGGTCTCGAGACCAGGCTTGAACTCTTCGCGGATGGTGGTCTTGCCGATCTTGAACGTCAGGCGTCCGGTGCGCTTGAAAGCATCGAAAGCGGGCGCATCGGCCGCCACCTCGAAGCTGTACTCCCAGACCGATCCCGCCTCGCTGTAGGACACGCTCAGCAGCGTTTGCCCGTAACGGCTCGCCGGCACCATCTCGACCTCCGGATATCCGTTTGAGCGCAGCAGATCCGCAACTACGTTCCGTAGCTCCTGGCCGGCCTCTCCCGTGACAGCGATGGTGCCGGACCTGGCCTTGCAGCGGAACGACGGCGATCCGACGTCGTCGGTCGCCTCATCGCTCCGACTGGGCGACAGCAACGCGCCGTCGTCGTGCTCGAACAGCCGCCAGCGCCGCTCGTCGGCTGCCGAAGCCGCGGCAGCAAACCCCGCAACGGTCGATGCCGCGCACAGGCTGTAGATGGCCGCCGAGGACATTCGCGCTAGGCCGCTCACAGCGTCCCCCGCGCATTGGTCACCGTCTCGTCGAACAGCGCATCCAGCGCCGGATTGACGCCGCGGCAGCCGGCGACGACCTGCTCGGCCCAGCCGAGATACTCCATCAGCTCCAGCTGCTGCTCGAGGTCCGGCTCGAAGAAGACGCGCGCGCGGATGTTGCTGATCTTGTCGGCGATCTTGATCTGCTTGGCGCCATCAGATTTGCCGGGAGCCGCGATGATTTGGACCGCGCGGCGCTCGCTCTTCGGCAGGGTCATGTCGTCGGTGACCTCCTCGACCAGCCCGGCGACGCGCGCGCCGAAGCGCTGCGCCAGCTCGTCGTGGCTGGTGTCGGTGTCCTCGATAGTGTCATGCAACCAGCCGGCCGCGACGAGCTCGGCGTCCTCGCCGTTGCAGGTTGCCGACAGGATGTTCGCGACCTCGGCGAGATGATTGATGTACGGCTCTTCGTCACGCCCCTTGCGCTGCTGGCCGGCATGACGACGCGCGGCCAGCTCGGCGGCTTCGGAGACGAGGCGCAATCCGGTCAGCATCGGCTTACAGCTTGCCCATCACGTCGCCGCGGAAGCCATAGACCATGCGCTTGCCGGCGAGCGCCACCAGTTGCACGTCGCGGGTCTGGCCGGGTTCGAAGCGCACGGCCGTGCCGGCCGCGATGTCGAGCCGCATGCCGCGCGCCTTCTTCCGGTCGAACTTCAGCGCCGGGTTGGTCTCGAAGAAGTGGTAGTGCGAGCCGACCTGGATCGGACGGTCGCCGGTATTGGCGACCGAGAGCGTCACGGTCTTGCGGCCGGCATTGAGCTCGATCTCGCCGTCCTGAATGAAGAGTTCACCGGGGATCATGTTGTCCTCTCCGTCATTCCGGGGCAGCCCGCAGGACCGAACCCGGAATCTCGATCTATTAATCTCTGGATTCCGGGTTCAGCCCTGCGGGCTGCCCCGGAATGACATGCCATGATCACCGGATCGGCTCGTGCACCGTGACCAGCTTGGTGCCGTCCGGAAACGTCGCCTCGACCTGGATGTCGTGGATCATCTCGGGGATGCCGGGCATCACCTGGTCGCGGGTCAGGACCTGGGCGCCGGCCTGCATCAGCTCGGCGACGGTGCGGCCGTCGCGCGCGCCTTCGAGGATGAAATCGGAGATGATGGCGACCGCCTCGGGATGGTTCAGCTTGACGCCGCGCTCGAGCCTGCGGCGGGCCACGATGGCGGCCATCGAGATCAGGAGCTTGTCCTTTTCGCGGGGAGACAGGTTCATGCGGACTCTCTGGTGATCGTCTTCTGGTAATCGTTACTTGGTAAGCGTCGCTTGGTAAATGTCTAGTTGAGCCAGAGCCGCGGCAGCGGCACGGTCGAGGCGCAGCCGAGCACGGCCATCATGTCGGCGCGCAGGCTTGCGGCATCTTGGGCACAGAAGCGCGCCATTGCAAATCCATTCCAGGCCGACAGCCCGGCCTCGCCCCGGAACGCCGGCAGGCTCTCCCTGATGCGCTCCACCAGTGCGGCGTCGCCGGGGACGATCAGCGCAGTGCCGATCGAAGCGGCGCCGTTGGCGATCGCGGGCTCCGCCAGCTTGGCGCCGACGTCGCCGTCGAGGCGAACGGTCTCGGCGAACACCAGCTTGCCGCCGCGCCGCAGCCGCCAGCGATCGACGAACTCGCCCTCGCGCATGCGCTCGCCCATGGCCGTGCGGCCGAACACGACGATCTCGCACAACAGTAACGAAGCGGTGTCGGCGAGATCGATGTCGATGCGGCGGTGGATGCGGGCGCGGTCGAACAGGATGGTCTCCTGCGGCAGCCACGAGATATGCGCGCCGGCAGCGGCCTTCAGCACAATGTCCAGTTCGGCCGGCGTGCCCGGCGCGCGATAGACCTTCTCCGCGGCAGCGCTGGACAGCGTCACGCGGCTGCCCTCGCCGGCCGCGACTTCAACCGCGAAGCGGTCGCCGCCGGCGATGCCGCCGGCCGTGTTGACGAACATCGCCGACAGGCCGTCGTCCTCGGGCGAGGGAAAGCGCACGCGCAGCGAGCCGGACTCGTGCAGGTGATGACGCCGCGTCACGCCGTCCTGCAGCCGCACGTCGAAACGCACCGCGCCGCGGGCGCGGTTGGCCTCGAAGGTGTCGGCGGCGGCGCTGGCGGGATCGGCCCGCATCGATCCCCTCCCCTTGGGATCGGACGCGGTGAGGCCGCGTCCTGAGAGCTAAATGACGATCACAGCGCCATCTGGCGGCTGATCTCGGCCGGATCGAGATTGGCGCGGGTGCAGGTGAACTTCACCGCGCCGCGATCCATGACCGCGAAGTTGTCGCCGAGTTCGCAGGCAAAGTCGAGATACTGCTCGACCAGCACGATGGCGATATTGCCGAGATTGCGCAGATACGAGATCGCCCGGCCGATGTCCTTGATGATCGAGGGCTGGATGCCCTCGGTCGGTTCATCCAGCAGCAGGACCTTCGGCCGCATCACCATGGCCCGCCCGATCGCGAGCTGCTGCTGCTGGCCGCCCGACAGGTCGCCGCCGCGTCGGCCGAGCATCGACTGCAGCACCGGAAACAGCGAGAACACGTCGTCCGGAATGCTGCGGTCGCTGCGCTTGAGCGGGCCGAAGCCGGTCTTGAGATTCTCCTCGACCGTGAGCAGCGGGAAGATCTCACGGCCCTGCGGCACGAAGCCGATGCCCTTCCGCGCCCGCTCGTAGGGCTTCAGGTGCGTGATGTCGGTGCCGTCGAAGGTGATGCTGCCCGACGCGAGCGGATATTGCCCGACCAGCGCACGCAGCAGCGACGTCTTGCCGACGCCGTTGCGGCCGAGCACGCAGGTGACCTTGCCCGGCTCCGCCGCGATCGAGACGCCACGCAGCGCCTGGGCGGCGCCGTAATAGAGATTGATGTCCTTGACGTCGAGCATCACCGACCTCCGGTCGCTGATGGGCGAATGGCGAATAGCGAATAGCTAATCGAAATTGCTGTCCCGATCATTCTTTCCTGCGCTTCCCTAGTCGCTACTCGCCACTCGCTATTCGCCTAACGGCCCAGATACACTTCGATCACGCGATCGTTCGACGACACCTGGTCGATGGTGCCCTCGGCCAGCACCGTGCCTTCATGCAGGCAGGTGACCTTGACGCCGAGCTCCCGCACGAAGGTCATGTCGTGCTCGACGACCATGACGGTGTGATCCCGATTGATTTCCTTGAGCAGCTCAGCCGTCTGATGCGTCTCGACATCGGTCATGCCGGCCACGGGCTCATCGACCAGCAGCAGCTTCGGATCCTGCGCCAGCAGCATGCCGATCTCCAGCCACTGCTTCTGGCCGTGCGACAGGCTGCCGGCAAGCTTGCGCCGGAGATCCTTGAGCCGCACGGTCTCCAGAACCTTGTCGATCTGCTCCGCCTCGCCCCTGGAGCCGCGCCAGAACAAGGTGCCCTTGACGCTGTGGTCGACGTTGAGCGCCAGCAGCAGATTGTCCTCCACCGACTGGCTCTCGAACACCGTCGGCTTCTGGAATTTGCGGCCGATGCCGAGCTCGGCGATCCGAGTCTCGTCGAGACGCGTGAGATCCGTCTTGCCGTCGAACAGCACCGTGCCCTCGTCGGGCTTGGTCTTGCCGGTGATGATGTCCATCATCGTTGTCTTGCCGGCGCCGTTCGGACCGATGATGGCGCGCATCTCGCCGGGCTCGAGCGTCAAGGACAGATTGTTGATGGCGTGGAAGCCGTCGAAGGAGACGTGCACGCCGTCGAGGTAGAGCAGCGCGGAGGTCGATCTCGTATCCATCACGTTCATGCCGCTCACTCCGCCATCTTGGGTTCGGTGACGCCATCCTCGCGGGCGGCGCTGTCGGCATTCGGCCGCTTTGTGCCGAGCTGGTCCCACCAGCTATTGAAGGTGCCCACGATGCCCTTCGGCAGCAGCAGCGTCACCAGCACGAAGAGCGCACCCAGCATGAACAGCCAGTACGGCGCCAGCACGCCCGAGGTGAAGAACGTCTTGGCATAGTTCACGACGACGGCGCCGAGCGCCGCACCGACCAGCGTGCCGCGGCCGCCGACCGCGACCCAGATCACCGCCTCGATCGAGTTGCCGGGAGCAAACTCCGAGGGGTTGATGATGCCGACCTGCGGAACGTAGAGCGCGCCGGCGACGCCGGCCATGCAGGCCGACAGCGTGAACACGAACAGCTTGTAGGACTCGACGCGATAGCCGAGGAAGCGCGTGCGCGACTCGGCGTCGCGGATCGCGATCAGCACCTTGCCGAGCTTCGACGACACCACGGCCCGGCAGATCAGGAATGCCAGGATCAGCGCCAGGCAGCTCAGCGCGAACAGGGCCGCACGTGTGCCTTCGGCCTGGACGTTGAAGCCGAGAATGTCCTTGAAGTCGGTCAGGCCGTTGTTGCCGCCAAAGCCGAAATCGTTGCGGAAGAAGGCGAGCAGCAGCGCATAGGTCATCGCCTGCGTGATGATCGAGAGGTACACGCCGGTGACGCGCGACCGGAAGGCGAGCCAGCCGAAGCCGAAGGCCAGCAGGCCGGGCACGACCAGCACCATCAGCGCGGCGAACCAGAACATGTCGAAGCCGTGCCAGTACCAGGGCAGCTTCGAATAGTTCAGGAACACCATGAAGTCCGGCAGGATCGGATTGCCGTAGACACCGCGGGTGCCGATCTGGCGCATCAGGTACATGCCCATCGCGTAGCCGCCGAGCGCGAAGAAGGCGCCGTGGCCGAGCGAAAGGATACCGCAATAGCCCCAGATCAAATCGATCGAGAGCGCCAGGATGGCGTAGCAGACATATTTGCCCCACAGCGCCACCAGATAGGTCGGCACCTGCAAGGCAGATCCCGCCGGCAGCAGCAGGTTCGATAGCGGGATCAGGACGCCGCAGGCGGCGACCACGAGCACGAAGATCGTCGCGGCGCGGTCCAACGACCTCGTCAGCAGATGCGGCATCATGCTTCCACCGCCCGGCCCTTGAGCGCGAACAGGCCGCGCGGGCGCTTCTGAATGAACAGGATGATCAGCACCAGGATCGCGATCTTGCCGAGCACGGCACCGGCGACCGGCTCCAGGAACTTGTTGGCGATGCCCAACGTGAAGGCGCCGACCAGCGTGCCCCACAAATTGCCGACGCCGCCGAACACCACGACCATGAAGGAGTCGATGATGTAGCTCTGGCCGAGATTCGGGCTGACATTGTCGATCTGCGACAGCGCCACGCCGGCGATGCCCGCGATGCCCGAGCCGAGCCCGAAGGTGAGCGCATCGACGCGTGAGGTCGCGATGCCCATCGACGCCGCCATGCGCCGGTTCTGCGTGACGGCACGCATCTCCAGGCCCAGCGCGGTGTAGCGCAACATGGCCAGAAGGATCGCGAACACGGCCATCGTGAAGCAGAGGATCCAGAGCCGATTGTAGGTGATGGTGATCTGGCCGAGCTCGAAGGCGCCGCTCATCCAGGAGGGATTGCCGACCTCGCGATTGGTGGGGCCGAACGCCGAGCGCACCGCCTGCTGCAGAATCAGCGACAGGCCCCAGGTGGCGAGCAGGGTCTCGAGCGGACGTCCGTAGAGAAAGCGGATGATGGTGCGCTCGATCACGACGCCGATCGCGCCGGCCACCAGGAAGGCGAGCGGCACCGCGATCAGCAGCGAATAGTCG
The DNA here is from genome assembly GCF_032381435.1 of Bradyrhizobium sp. SZCCHNR1002. Taxonomy (NCBI): domain Bacteria; kingdom Pseudomonadati; phylum Pseudomonadota; class Alphaproteobacteria; order Hyphomicrobiales; family Nitrobacteraceae; genus Bradyrhizobium; species Bradyrhizobium sp. SZCCHNR1002. The sequence continues at coordinate 428,099 of NZ_JAUHIS010000005.1, read as the reverse complement.
AACAGCGCCGGATAGCGGGTGCGGATCACTTCCTGCACCACGAAGGTGGTGTAAGCGCCGAGCATCACCATCTCGCCATGGGCCATGTTGATGACGCCCATCACGCCGAAGGTGATGGCAAGCCCGATCGCGGCCAGCAGCAGCACTGAGCCGAGCGACAGGCCGTACCAGGCGTTCTGCACGCCCGACCAGATCGCGAGCGTCCCCTGGATCGAGGAGATCGCGCTCGCCGCCGCCTTGGCGACATTCGCCGGCTGGTCGCCGCCGCTGATCTCGGTGAGCAGCGCCAGCGCCTCCTGGTCGCCGCGCGCCTTGATGGTGGCGACGGCCTCGAGCTTGTCCACCTCGCTGGCGTCGGACTTGAACAGCAGGATGGCGGCGCGCGCCTCGGCGAGCGCCTGCTTCACCGCGCGATTGGTTTCCTTGGCGAGCGCCGACTCCACGGTCGGCAGCGTCGCCTCCTCGTGCGACTTGAACACGGACTTGGCCGCGGTCAGCCGGGTGTTGGTGTCGGGCGACAGCAGGGTCAGGCCGCCGAGCGCGGCATCGACGCTGCGACGCAACCGGTTGTTGAGGCTCACGGCCGCGGCGTTGTCCGGCAGCTTGTCGACGGCAGCTCCCGTCGCGGCATCGATGATCTTGCCGTCAGCCTGCTTGATGAAGACCTTCTTGGTCTCGGCATCGAACATCAGCCGCTCGTCCTGAAGCGCGCTGATGATCGGAAAGGCCAGCGGGTTGCCGGACACCGCGATCTCGCCCACGGCGTCGTCGGTGTCGGAGAAGTCGTCATTGGCGAATTTGGCGACCGATTCTTCGAAGCTGGCGGCAAAAGCCGGAGCGGTCGCGACGATCAAGGCAATGGACAGAAGAAGGCCGCGCACAAGCGCGAGAACAATGGCAGGCACTGGACCACCCCGGCAGGAGGAAGAGAGAAGGCGGCGGAGGTCGCCGCCTTCTCCGGTCTTGATGACGTCGCAAGGCTCAGATCAGGTACCCGAGCCCAGGCACTTGTTGGTCTTGGTGTTGAAGTTGCCGCACTTCTTGCCGACCCAGTCGCCGATCAGGTCCTTGGAGCCCTCGAGCTCCTTCGACCAGGCGTCGCCCGGGACGAGATCCTTGGTCTTGTAGACGACGCTGAACTGGCCATCGCCCTTGATCTCGCCGATGAACACCGGCTTGGTGATGTGGTGGTTCGGCAGCATCTTCGACACGCCGCCGGTCAGGTTCGGCGCCTCGGTGCCCGGAAGAGCGTCGATGACCTTGTCGGCATCGGTCGACTTCACCTTCTCGACCGCCTTCACCCACATGTTGAAGCCGATCACATGCGCTTCCATCGGGTCGTTGGTCACGCGCTTCGGATTCTTGGTGTAGGCCTGCCACTCCTTGATGAACTTCTCGTTCGCCGGAGTCTTGATCGACTGGAAGTAGTTCCAGGCGGCGAGATGGCCGACCAGCGGCTTGGTGTCGATGCCGGCGAGCTCTTCTTCACCCACCGAGAACGCGACGACCGGAATGTCCTTCGCCTTGATGCCCTGGTTGCCGAGCTCCTTGTAGAACGGAACGTTGGCGTCGCCGTTGATGGTCGAGACCACGGCGGTCTTCTTGCCGGCCGAGCCGAACTTCTTGATGTCGGCGACGATCGTCTGCCAGTCGGAGTGACCGAACGGCGTGTAGTTGATCATGATGTCGTCCTGAGCCACGCCCTTCGACTTCAGGTAGGCTTCCAGGATCTTGTTGGTGGTGCGCGGATAGACGTAGTCGGTGCCGGCCAGCACCCAGCGCTTCACCTTCTCTTCCTTCATCAGGTAATCGACCGCCGGGATCGCCTGCTGGTTCGGCGCCGCACCGGTGTAGAACACGTTGCGCTCGCTCTCCTCGCCCTCGTACTGGACGGGATAGAACAGGATGCTGTTGAGCTCCTTGAACACAGGGAGCACCGACTTGCGCGACACCGAGGTCCAGCAGCCGAACACGACCGCGACCTTGTCCTTGGTGATCAGCTCACGCGCCTTCTCGGCGAACAGCGGCCAGTTCGAAGCGGGGTCGACGACGACGGCCTCGAGCTTCTTGCCGAGCACGCCGCCCTTCTTGTTCTGTTCGTCGATCAGGAACAGGATCGTGTCCTTCAGCGTGGTCTCGCTGATGGCCATGGTGCCGGACAGAGAATGCAGAACGCCGACCTTGATGGTGTCGTCAGCGGCCATCGCCGGGCCGAAGCCGGCAGCGCCGAGAGCCAGGCCGGCAGCAGCAGCCAGCCAGCGACGGCGGCTGAACGGCGCCGTTAATTCCTGAGTGAGTCGAGTAAGCATGCGATAATATCTCCCTGACGCAGACGTGCTTCGCAGCCAAATCGGCCGGCGGTCTGCGGCGAGAGAATCGCAAGAAGCGTGCCATACCGTTCACATCTCGTAAGCCATTGACCAGAATGTGGAACTCGGCACGTTCGCGGCGAACGGTCGCATCCACCTGCCGCGATTCTGGGCATGCAAACTGACTAATCAGCCATCACTCAGCATTAAATTTATGCACGATGTTTGAAATGGCTAATTTTAAAGCAGCCCATTACCGCTTTCGGCGGCATGCCGGAGAGCAGCGGGCTTGAAACGAGCGTCCATCTGTTCCATATAGCTGATAGATCGAGGCGAATCGGCCGGATCTTTGCGAGCCGCGTGTTCTCTAGCTCAGACTGAGCTTTTGGCTCCGCATTCTCAGCACTCCACACTAGGCGCTCCAAACACGCGGGTGTCTCAATCACCCGCCCGCGTCCGGCACGCATGCCGACGAGGGCATATCCTCTTATGGAAAGCCCCATCTTTTGACCTCCTTTCAGGACTTCAACCTCGCCGACGCGCTGACGCGCGCGCTGAAGGAAGAGAACTACACCACTCCCACCCCGATCCAGGCCCAGACCATCCCGATCGCGCTGCAAGGCCGCGACGTGATCGGCATTGCGCAGACCGGAACCGGCAAGACCGCCTCGTTCGCGCTGCCGATCCTGCATCGCCTGCTCGAGAACCGCATCAAGCCGCAGCCGAAGACGGCCCGGGTGCTGGTGCTGAGCCCGACCCGCGAGCTGTCCGGCCAGATCCTCGACAGCTTCAACACCTATGGCCGTCACATCCGCCTCAGCTCCACACTCGCCATCGGCGGCGTCCCGATGGGCCGCCAGGTCCGCGCGGTGATGCCGGGCGTCGACGTGCTGGTCGCCACCCCCGGCCGCCTGCTCGACCTCGTCCAGGGCAACGCTCTGAAGCTGTCCCACGTCGAATTCCTGGTGCTCGACGAGGCCGACCGCATGCTCGACATGGGCTTCATCAACGACATCCGGAAGATCGTGGCGAAGCTGCCGATCAAGCGGCAGACGCTGTTCTTCTCGGCCACTATGCCGAAGGATATCGCCGAGCTCGCCGATGCCATGCTGCGGGATCCGGCGCGGGTCGCCGTGACCCCGGTGTCCTCGACGGTCGAACGCATTGCCCAGCGTGTGATCCAGGTCGATCACTCCGCCAAGCCGAACCTGCTGGCTCAACTGCTCAAGGATGAGCCGGTCAACCGCGCCCTGGTGTTCACCCGCACCAAGCACGGCGCCGACAAGGTCGTGAAGGGCCTGGAGAAGGCCGGCATTCCGGCCCAGGCCATCCATGGCAACAAGTCGCAGAACCACCGCGAGCGCACTTTGGCGGCGTTCCGCACCGGCGAGATCCGCACCCTGGTCGCGACTGACATCGCCGCGCGCGGCATCGACGTCGACGGCGTCAGCCATGTCGTCAATTTCGACCTGCCGAACGTGCCCGAGACCTATGTCCATCGCATCGGCCGCACCGCGCGCGCCGGCGCCGAGGGCGTGGCGATCTCGCTGGTCGCCGGAGCAGACGAGATGTCGTATCTCCGGGATATCGAACGGCTGATCAAGGTCTCGCTGCCGCGTGAGGACCGTCGCACGCCGGGCCATCGCGAGGCCGCGCCGCCGGCCAAGCCGCAGCAGCATCGTGGCGGCCGTCCTGGCATGCAGAACGCGCGGGCCAATGAGGGTGGCAACGCCGCAAAAGGCCCTCGCCGCCGTCGCCGTTCCAATGCTAAGATCCCGGCTCTGCCAGGCAATCGTCAGGAGCCCCAACGTCCGTCGCAAGGCGGCGGCAAGGCCGGGTCGATTCAGGGCGTTGCGTTCCTGCATCGCGAAGGCAGACCCAAAAACCACGCTCACAACCGCAACCAACGGCCAAACTAGACGTCTATCGATCTGGAGAAAGACATGGCTAAGGAAGAGCTGATCCAGTTCGAAGGGCTGGTCACCGAAATCCTTCCCGACGCGCGCTACCGGGTGCAACTCGACGCGGGGCACGAAATCGTCGCCTACACCGCCGGGAAGATGAAAAAGAATCGCATCAAGACGCTCGCGGGCGACCGCGTGACCGTCGAGATGTCGCCCTATGATCTGGAAAAAGGCCGCCTGATCTTCCGGCACAAGGACGAACGCCCCGCCGGCGCGGGCGGCCCTCCGCGTGGCGCACCGCAGCGTGGCGGACAGTTCCGCCGGCGCTGACGCCTGGGGCGGAAGAATGCTCCGCCCCGGCCGTGCGACTTGATCAACCCTTACGCAATCAGCGACAATTCAACGCGTCGGCCGCAGGCCGGCGCGTCAAAAAATCGTGCGCCCTCCCGCACCTCAGGATTGTTTTGCGCGGCCATTTCCAATAATATAGCCCGCAATCGATTTTCGGCCGGACGAGATTAGCTATTACCGGTACAGCCGGTTCAGACGCTGACGACCCTTCCAAAAATTCGATCTAACCAGCCCAGACTTCTGGGTTACGCATTTGATATCTGAGAAGGGAACTACCCCCGTGAGCATGGGAACCGTGAAGTGGTTTAACGCAACCAAGGGCTATGGCTTCATTCAGCCGGATGACGGCGGCAATGACGTGTTCGTGCACATCAGCGCTGTCGAGCGCGCTGGTCTCGGCACGCTGCGCGAAGGCCAGAAGATCTCCTACGAGATCGTGGCGGACCGCCGTTCGGGCAAGTCGTCGGCCGACAATCTCCGCGCCGCCAACTGAGCTGCGCAAGAGCGGTTTCGATCGCTCGCGAACGAAACGAAAGGCCGCCTCGCGCGGCCTTTTTTATTGTCCGATCGTCATTGACGCCTGATTTCAAGCCCGGCGCATCGCGCACGTCGCGTGATGCCGGACCGGTCCGCCCGACGGGGCCCCTCAGCAGCTCGTTGCCGGACTGTAATAGACGCAGGTCGATTGCCGGGGGCGAGTGTAGGCGACATCGCTGAGATTGACGCCCGTCTTGGCCAGCACGTAGCCGATCGTGGGAACGTACTGATAGCTCACCTCGCTGAAGATCAGATAGGTGCCGCTGACCAGCAGATCGGCCGGAACCCCGACCGTCGTGCCCGTCGTCCGCGGCGCCGATCCCTTGCTCCACTTCACCGTCGCCTGCTTCGAGGTCGGATCGACATAAAGCTCGGTGATCGTCGCGTTCACCGGCGTCGTCGAATACGGGTACAGGATGCCGGTCGAGGCCGCGAAGAAGTTCGACATGTCGCTGTCGCCGACCGAGGTCGACTGCGAGGTCAGGTCGGACAGCGTTCGCGCCATCAGCGTCACCTTGCGGTCGACCGCGATCGCCGAGCAGAACTCCACCGTGCCGAAGAACATCACCAGCATCAGCGGCACGATGAAGGCGAACTCGGTCGCGGCGACGCCGCGTCGATCGGCCCCGAACGCGCGGAGGCGACTTAGCAGCTGGGATTCCATCTTCGACCTCGGTCTGTCTGCACAACGCATGATGGTTCCTGGCGCCCTTATGAATACGGCTCGTTCTTGAATGCGGCCGTGCCGACGAGCAGCCGCTTGCTGCCGGTCAGATTCGCGATGTTGTAGCCGAGCCCGGTCACGAAGATCGGCCATTGATAGAACAGCCTGACGACGACGATGTCGCCGGCCGCGCCCGGGCTATAGGTCATGTTGTTGACGAAGTTGCCGGTGTTGTCGATCTGGCTGTTGATCGTCACGCTGCCGAACGAGGAGTAGCTCTTCACGTCGATGTAGATCTTGTTGCAGTCGAACAGCGCCGGAACCTGGGTGCAGACGTAGCTCGCGAATTGCGACTGCGTGTACGAGCCCTGCTGGGCCTGCCCGGTCAGGATCATGCGGGCGGAGTCCTGCGTGATCGTCTCGAGCACCTGGCTGGCGAAGAACATCAGGGCCGTTTCGATGATCGCGAACAGCAGCGCGAAGAAGACCGGAGCAACCAGCGCGAATTCGAGCGCGGCCGACGCGCGTCGATTGCGCCGAAAGCGTCGCAGCAGCCTGCGGATCGAACCGGTCGCGGAAACGGAGGCTTGCATTGTCTGACCCGGAATTTGGAAACCCACATCAACCTGAGTGAAACAAATAGCGGAAACTCCTTGGCAAAGGGTTTCCCACAATCCGAACGAAATGGGCGGCGGCGTCAACCGCTCGCTAACCAAGTTCAGCAATCTCCCCGCTGACCTTCTGCAGTGGCTGGCCGAGACTGCACGCGAGAGCGCCGTCCGGCTCATTGCGGTCCGGACGCGCTGCCGATCGAGCATGGTACGCCCCAGCCTCGGCAGGGGCGCCCCGACTTGAAGTCTTAGTTGGTCTTCGAGGCGGACGCGGCATTGCCGCTGGCCTGGCTCGACATCGTCCCGGCCTGGTCGAGCACGGATTTGAAGTAGCTGTCGCCGTCGCCCAGGGTGACCCGGCGCTGGCAGACCGGCATGCAGCTATAGGTCTCGCGGTCGACGCCGCGATACACCGTGACGAGTCGGTCGGTCGGCCCGGCAACCTGGATTTGGCGGTCGATCAGCACCTGGCCGCCGCGGTCCATGGCGATGAAATTGGTGGCGCCGTAGCTCTTGCCGGTCACGACGATGATGCCGCCGCTCTGCAGGGTCACGTCCGCAATCATCGGATTGCCGACCACGAGGGTCGCAACGCGGTCCGGCAGCTTGACCAGCTTGGCCTGGTCGACGTTCACGGCGATCGCTGGATCTGGATCCGCCGACGCCGCGGCCGGCCACAACAGCATCGCGGCCACGGCCGTCCGCAGAGCAAGGGAGACATAAGGACGACACGACACACTGAACGACATACTCAACCCCGGGACCTTGACGAGCCGTCTCAAGCGATACGCAGCGGTGACGGCGCCCGACGCGGCAAATCTGCGCTCAATTGGTGAACGATCTACAAACGCGCCCCAATTCTCTCGGCGGCGGGCGCGCGGCGATCAGCGACGAAACGGGAAGACGAGCTGACCGGCGAACTCACCGGGCATCGTCGCTTCATCCTTGCCGTAGCTCGTCGGAAGCTGCCCCTCCGGCATCCGGAACGTGCCGAACAGAATGTCCCAGAGTGGGAAAGTGCCGGCGAAATTGGTGTTGCCGCCCTCCGCCATCGAGGTGTGGTGCCAACGATGGAACACGGGAGTTGCCAGGACATATTTGAACGGCCCGAGCGTCCAATTGAGGTTGGCGTGGACGAAGGCGGAATGGAAGGTCGTGAACGGGCCGACCCAGAGCATCACGTTGGGCGAGATGCCGGCCATCAACAGGATCACGTCGACCGCAATCGTGCCGATGATCAGGTTGACGGGATGGAAACGCGCCGCCGAGATCCATTCGAGGTCCTCCGACGAGTGATGAACCGCGTGGTATTTCCAGAACTCGCCGCCATGAAACAGACGGTGGGTCCAATACAGCATAAAGTCGGCGAGCACGATGAACAGCAGCCCCTGCAGCCATTCGGGCAATTGCGCCAGCGGTCCATGGCCGTTCTCGTAGAAGGCGATCAGCTCATCCGCATCGTGGATCTTGAAGATCACGCCGGCCCCCAGCACCAGCAGCCCGATGCGCAGGACGCGCGCGAACACCGGCACGAAGAACCAGTAGACCATGTCGGTGACAAGCTCGCGCTTCTGCCACCATGGCTTGCCAGGATTGCAGGCCCAGAAATGGCTGAGCACCGAGAACACGACCGCCAGGACCAGCGTGATCGGCAGCACCTTCTCGATGGTCTGGCCGAGCATCAGCACGACTTCCCATGGCAGACCGGACATAACATTCCTCATCACGTGAACTTTCCCGAGAGGTACTCTCCGGCGCTTAAGGAGCCGTGAACCTCACGGCGCATCCGGGCGCGAGCACGGCTGGGTCAAGCCTGCGCACCGAGGGAAGAATGTACAAGGAATCCTAGGACCCGCGGACCCGACGTGCCGCGCCTCTATTTCCTATGCCGTGGACGAACCTCGAATGCGCGAGCGGTTTGTTTCAGTTTTTTCCAGCGCGGTTCATCCGAAATTTACTCTGCGCAAGAACGGCCATCCGTCGCGATGTTTCATCGGTTGAATTAACTACGCCGAAATTCCTGCCCCCTAGGGTGCCCATATGGTCACGGTGCTGAGAACGCCGCAACGACCAGAATTTGTTCGACCAGCCACGTGTACATGGAGTTACCCTATGAAGAATCTTCTTGCTCGCTTCGTGAAGGATGAATCCGGCGCGACCGCCATCGAGTACGGCCTGATCGCCGCCGGCATCTCGCTCGCGATCATCGCGGCCGTGAACGGTCTCGGCTCCAGCCTGAGCTCCAAGTTCGGCTCGATCAACTCGTCGCTGAAGTAAGCGGTCATCACGACCGAGCAAAGAAGGCCCCGGACTTCCGGGGCCTTTATCATTTCCACGTCCAGCTCCGCGGCGTTCAGTGATGCGTAACCATGTTGCCACCGCAGTCGCAGCCCGGCGCCCGCTCCGGCAGGCCGACGCGGCACTGCGTTTGATCTGCAGCGCGCTCGCTCTGTCCATCCTGGTTCTGGCGGCCCGCATCGCCAGCGTCTGGTGAGGCGAAAACGGCGGGAGGGCGGATCGTTTCCCGATCGTTTATCTGTTGCCGCTAGATTGGCGAGCCAGCGCATCCTGCGCCGGTTCTATGCCGTTGAGAGCCCATGACCCTCGATCTCGCGCGCCTGCTGCTGTTTCCGGCTCTGATGGCCTTCGCGGCGGCGAGCGACCTGTTCACGATGACCATTTCGAACCGGGTCTCGCTGGCGCTGGTCGCGGGCTTCCTGGTACTGGCGCCGCTGAGCGGAATGAGCATGAACGACATGCTGATGCATTTCGGCGCTGGCGCGGTGCTGCTGGTGATCGCCTTCGCATGCTTTGCGTTTGGCTGGATCGGCGGCGGTGACGCCAAGGTCGCTTCGGCCGCCGCTCTGTGGTTCGGCTTCGCCCATCTGATGAACTATTTGTTGTACGCCTCGATCTTCGGCGGCGTCCTCACGCTCGCTCTCATGCAGTTCCGGCAATGGCCCCTGCCCTACATGCTCGCCGGGCAACCTTGGCTTGCGCGCCTCCACGCCAAGGACAGCGGCGTTCCCTATGGCATAGCGCTCGCACTGGGCGCCTTGATGGTCTACCCGGAGACCGAGTGGGTGAAGGCGATCGACGCTGCACGTCTTGCGTTTCTCTGACAACACCGTGTGAACGCGGTGTTAAGGCGATTTAGATACGCCTCATTAACCATGCTTTGACGAATAACTGCTCAACTCCCATCACGGCGGCGGAAGCGTCGCGGCGTAATGTGGAAAGTGAAGCGTATGAATACCGCACGCATTGTGGTTCTGACCATCGCTGTGGGCGCTGGCGGCGTGGCCGCATATCTGGCGAGCGGGTCCGACGATCGGCCGGCTCAGGTTGCCGCGCCAGCGCCACAGGTGCCGACCGTCGACGTTCTCGTCGCCAAAGCCGATATCGGCCTCGGCCAGTCGCTCAAGCCCGAGCACCTGCAATGGCAGAGCTGGCCGGCGGCGACGGCGAGTTCCAGCTTCATCAGGCGCAACGAGCGGCCCGAAGGTCAGAACGAAGTCACGGGCACGATCGCGCGGGCGCCGTTCATTGCCGGCGAACCCATTCGCGAGCAGAAGCTGGTCAAGTCCGACGGCTCCGGCTTCATGGCGGCGATCCTGCCGGCGGGCATGCGGGCCGTCTCCACCGAGATCTCGCCGGAAACCGGTGCCGGCGGCTTCATTCTGCCGAATGATCGCGTCGACGTCATCCTGTCCAAGCGCGAGCGAAATCCGGATCAGCCCAACGCGGGTGACGTCGTCAGCTCCGATATCATTCTGTCGAACATTCGCGTGCTGGCGATCGATCAGGCTCCGAAGGAGAAGGACGGCCAGACGACGGTGGTCGGCAAGACCGTCACGCTGGAGCTGAAGCCGGAGCAGGCCGAGACGCTCGCCCGTGCGCGGCAGACCGGAACGCTGTCGCTGGCGCTCCGCAGCATTGCCGATATCAACATGGCCGAGAAACGTCCGGACGAGAACAGCCGCAGGCGCAGCGACAGCGTGGCCGTGGTTCGCTTCGGCATTCCCAGCACGATGACGACGCAGAAGTGACCGAGAGGACTACCAAGATGATTTGCAGCGAAAATCAGCGGAAACTGCGGACCCTGATGGTCCGCGCGCTGTCGTTTTCGGCCGCCGCTGCGCTGACATTCAATCCGGCGCTTGCACCGGTGATCGCCGCGGACTACCGCCCGGCGGCCGCAGCCGCGGCTGCCGACGGCCAGATCAACGCACGCTTCCTCGCTCTCGGGATCGGCAAGTCCGTGGTCATCGATCTGCCGCGGGACATCAAGGACGTCCTCGTCGCCGATCCGAAGATCGCGAACGCCGTGGTCCGCTCGTCGCAGCGCGCCTACATCATCGGCGCCGCGGTCGGCCAGACCAACATCGTCTTCTTCGACGCCCAGGGCCAGCAGATCGCGGCTTACGACATCGCGGTGAAGCGCGATCTGAACGGCGCGCGGGCCGCGCTGAAGCAGCTGCTGCCCAATGCCGAGATCCAGATCGAGGGGATCGGCGACGGCATCGTGCTGACCGGCTCGGCGTCGAGCCAGATGGAGGCTCAGCAGGCCGGCGAGCTGGCCGCGCGCCTTGCCGGCGGCGCCGACAAGGTGGTCAATTCGATCACGGTGCGCGGCCGCGACCAGGTGATGCTGAAGGTGACCGTCGCCGAGGTTCAACGCTCGGTCGTCAAGCAGCTCGGCATCGATCTTTCGGGCCAGCTCAATTACGGCACGGCCGTGGTCAAATTCGCCAACTCCAATCCATTCACCGCCTATGGCAGCAACCTTGTCTCGAACAATGCCGTGAGCGCGGCGCTGGGGGGAGCGACGCCATCGGTTCAGGCCACGCTCCGGGCCATGGAGAACGCGGGCGTGATCCGCACGCTGGCCGAGCCCAACCTGACAGCGATCTCGGGCGAGTCCGCGACCTTCATCGCCGGCGGCGAGTTTCCGGTTCCGGCCGGCTACTCCTGCGATCCTACGACCCACGTCTGTACCACGCAGATCAGCTTCAAGAAGTTCGGCATCTCGCTCAACTTCACGCCGGTCGTGCTGAGCGAGGGGCGGATCTCGATGCGGGTGATGACCGAGGTTTCGGAGCTCTCGAACGAGAATGCGATCACGCTGTCCCAGGCGGTGAGCTCGACCACCACGAACTCGCTGACCGTGCCCTCGATCAAGACCCGTCGCGCCGAGACGACGCTCGAAATCCCCTCGGGCGGAGCGATGGCCATGGCCGGCCTGATCCAGCAGCAGACCAAGATGGCGATCAGCGGCATGCCGGGCCTGATGCAGCTTCCAGTGCTAGGCGCGCTTTTCCGCAGCCGGGACTATGTCAACAACCAGACCGAGCTGATGGTGCTGGTGACGCCGTTCGTCGTGCGCGCCGTCTCGCAGAAGGATCTGTCCCGCCCGGATGACGGCTTCGCGGCGGCTTCGGACCCGCAGGCCGACCTGCTGGGCAGCATCAACCGCATCTACGGCGTGCCGGGCCGGACCGAGCCCGGACGCAACTATCGCGGCACCTATGGCTTCATCACGGACTGAGCTGGGACAAGGACTTGCAACGATGACCATGAAATCCAGCCCCGCTCGACACCGCCGACTGCGGCTTGCCGTCGCCCTGGCCGGCACGGCGGTCCTGCTCGGCGCCTGTAACTTCCGCAGAGATCCGGCCGTCACGGCCAGCATCCCTGACGACTATCGGCTGCGCCACCCGATCGCGGTGCAGGAAGCCCCGGATTCCCTGGTCGTCTTCGTCGGCCAGGGCCGCGGCGGCTTGACCGCCGAGCAGCGCGCCGATGTGATGGGGCTGGCGCAGAGCTGGATGCGCCAAGGCACGGGCGCGATCAGCGCCGACGTCCCGAGCGGCACCCCGAATGCCCGCGCGGCCGCCGACTCGATGCGCGAGATTCAGTCCCTGTTCGCGGCTGCGGGCGTGCCTCCGCACGGCATCACCGTCCGCAACTATCAACCGAAGGATCCGCGCCAGATGGCCGCGATCCGGCTGAGCTATCCGAAGCTTTCGGCCACCGCGGGCCCCTGCGGCGTCTGGCCGGACGATCTCGGACCCTCGATCAAGAACAAGAACTGGTTCGACAACAAGCCTGATTGGAACTTCGGCTGCGCCTATCAGCGCAACATGGCCGCCATGGTCGACAACCCGTCCGATCTCGTGCAGCCGCGACCCGAGACCCCCTCCTACACCACCCGGCGCACCGCGTTGTTCGAGAAATACCGCAAGGGAGCGTCAACCGCGATCACGTATCCCGAAGCCGACAAGGCCAAACTCAGCGACACAGGCAAATGATCAGCTACGCCCGACAGACCCAAGAGGAGCAGCCTGACGTCGTGCCGCCGCCGGCCGACGATCATATCGCGCCGGCGCCGCGTGTCTCGGTGCAGGCGTTCTGCGAGACCGTGGAAACGGCCGCCACCGTGCAGGCCGCCGGTGAGGACCGGCGGCTCGGCAAGGCGCATCTGAAGATCCAGATGGGCGGCATGGCGGCTGCGATCGAGGCCTACCGGTCGGCGCCGACGCCCAACGTGATCATCCTGGAGACGGATGCCCGCACCGACATCCTTGCGGGCCTCGATCACCTTGCGACGGTCTGCGATCCCGGCACCCGCGTCGTCGTGATCGGCCGCGTCAACGACGTGACGCTGTATCGCGAGCTCGTGCGCCGCGGCGTCAGCGACTATGTGCTGTCCCCGGTCACGCCGATCGACGTCGTCCGCTCTATCTGCAATTTGTTCTCGGCTCCCGAGGCCAAGGCCGTCGGACGCATCATTGCCGTCGTCGGCGCCAAGGGCGGCGTCGGCGCATCGACCGTCGCGCACAACATCGCCTGGGCGATCGCCCGCGATCTCGCGATGGATTCGGTCGTCGCCGATCTCGATCTGGCCTTCGGCACCGCCGGCCTCGACTACAATCAGGATCCCGCCCAGGGCATCGCGGACGCCGTATTCTCGCCTGATCGGATCGACATCGCCTTCATGGACCGGCTGCTGTCGAAATGCACCGATCATCTGAGCCTGCTGGCCGCACCGGCGACGCTCGACCGCGTCTACGATTTCGGCGCCGAGGCATTCGATTCGGTGTTCGATACGCTGCGGGCCTCGATGCCCTGCATCGTGCTCGACGTGCCGCACCAATGGTCCGGCTGGACCAAGCGGGCGCTGATCAGCGCCGACGACATTCTGATCGTCGCGGCGCCGGATCTCGCCTCGCTGCGCAACACCAAGAACATGTTCGACCTTCTCAAGGCCGCGCGACCCAATGACCGCACGCCGCTCTATTGCCTGAACCAGGTCGGCGTGCCCAAGCGGCCGGAGATCAATGCCAGCGAGTTCGCCAAGGCGATCGAAAGCCCGCCGATCGTGACGATCCCGTTCGAACCGCAGATCTTCGGCGCGGCGGCCAACAACGGTCAGATGATTGCGGAGATGTCACCCAATCATCGGACGACCGAGATGTTTCTTCAGGTCGCGCAGCGGCTCACCGGCCGCAGCGAGACCAAGAAGCCGAAAGGCTCCTTCCTGTCGCCTCTGCTTGACAAGCTGAGGGCGAAATAAGCCCGCGTGGAGTTCTAAGTCGTGTTTGGTAAGCGTAGCGGATTAGACAGCGATACCAGGACCCTCAGGCCGGCCGCGCCGGCGCCCGAGCCGGCCGCGGCGGCGCCGCGCCCGGCTTCTCCGGCCGTGTCGGCACCTCCTCTGGCCCCAACCCGGCAGGCGCCTCCGCCGCCGCCCCCCGTCGTGGAGGCCCGGCGCTCGGACAATTACTATCAGGTCAAGGCGACCATCTTCGGTGCGCTGATCGAAGCGATCGATCTCGCCCAGCTGGCCAAGCTCGACGGCGAGTCCGCGCGCGAGGAAATCCGGGACATCGTCAACGAGATCATCGCGATCAAGAACATCGTGATGTCGATCGCCGAGCAGGAGGAGCTGCTCGACGACATCTGCAACGACGTGCTCGGCTATGGCCCGCTCGAGCCGCTGCTGTCGCGCGACGACATCGCCGACATCATGGTCAACGGCGCCGGCACGGTCTTCATCGAGGTCGCCGGCAAGATCCAGCGCACCGGTATCCGCTTCCGCGACAACCAGCAGCTCCTGAACATCTGTCAGCGCATCGTCAGCCAGGTCGGCCGCCGCGTCGACGAATCCTCGCCGATCTGCGACGCCCGTCTCGCCGACGGCTCCCGCGTCAACGCCATCGTGCCGCCGCTGGCGATCGATGGCCCCGCGCTCACCATTCGAAAGTTCAAGAAGGACAAGCTGACGCTCGACCAGCTGGTCAAGTTCGGCGCGATCTCGCCCGAAGGCGCGGAGATCCTGCAGATCATCGGGCGCGTCCGCTGCAACATTCTCATCTCCGGCGGCACCGGCTCGGGCAAGACCACGCTGCTCAACTGTCTGACCAACTACATCGATCATGACGAGCGCGTCATCACCTGCGAGGACGCAGCCGAGCTCCAGCTGCAGCAACCTCATGTGGTCCGCCTGGAAACCCGCCCGCCCAATATCGAGGGCGAGGGCCAGGTCACGATGCGCGAGCTGGTGAGAAACTGCCTGCGTATGCGTCCCGAACGGATCATCGTCGGCGAGGTCCGCGGACCCGAAGCGTTCGACCTGCTGCAGGCGATGAACACCGGTCACGACGGCTCGATGGGCACCCTGCACGCCAACAACCCGCGCGAAGCGCTGTCACGTTGTGAATCCATGATCACGATGGGCGGCTTCTCGCTGCCGTCACGGACCATCCGCGAGATGATCTGCGCCTCGATCGACGTCATCGTCCAGGCCGCGCGCCTGCGCGACGGCTCGCGCCGCATCACGCACATCACCGAGGTGATGGGCATGGAAGGCGATACGATCATCACCCAGGATATCTTCCTCTATGACATCGTCGGCGAGGATGCGAACGGCAAGATCATCGGCCGCCATCGCTCCACCGGCATCGGCCGGCCGCGGTTCTGGGAGCGCGCCCGCTACTACGGCGAGGAGAAGCGGCTCGCGGCTGCGCTCGATGCGGCCGAAGTCGCGAGCAAGGAGTAACGGAGAGACCCCATGAAGTTTCAGGCTCTCGCACTCGCCTTCCTCGCAGCGACCGCCATCGGCGGCATCGCCTGGGTGTTCCTCTATCCTCTGCTCTCGGGCGAGCGGAAGGCGGAGCAGCGGCGCAGCACCGTCGCCAAATCGGAGCCTGTGGTCCGTCAGGCCGAACGCAGCCAGCGCTCGCGCCGCGAGCAGGTCGAATCCTCGCTCAAGGATCTCGAGGCCAAGGCGCAGAAGCAGAGCAAGGTTCCGCTGAACATGCGGATCTCGCAGGCCGGGCTCGACTGGACCGTTCAGAAGTTCTGGATCATTTCCGGCGTCCTCGGCTTTGCCGTCTGCGCGATCGCCTTCTTCGCCGGCGGCGGCCCGCTCGGCGCGCTCGGCCTCGGCTTTGCGGCGGGTCTCGGCCTGCCGCGCTGGATCCTCGGCTTCCTCAAGAAGCGGCGCGAGAAGAAATTCCTGGCGGCGCTGCCGGACGCGGTCGACGTGATCGTGCGTGGCATCAAGGCCGGCCTGCCGCTGTTCGAATCCATCAAGGTCGTTGCCGCCGATGCGCCAGAGCCGCTGCGCGGCGAGTTCCTGGCCATCATCGAGACCCAGGCGATCGGCATGCCGCTGGGCGAGGCCTGCGCGCGACTGTATGAGCGGATGCCGCTGCCCGAGGCCAATTTCTTCGGCATCGTCATCGCGATTCAGCAGAAGTCCGGCGGCAACCTGTCGGAAGCGCTCGGCAACCTCTCAAAGGTGCTGCGCGACCGCAAGAAGATGGCCGAGAAGATCCAGGCGATGTCGATGGAAGCCAAGGCCTCCGCGGGCATCATCGGCTCGCTGCCGCCGATCGTCATGCTGCTGGTCTATCTCAGCACGCCCGACTACATCTCGCTGCTCTGGACCCATCCGACCGGCCAGCTGATGCTGGTCGGCTGCGTGATCTGGATGTCGATGGGCATCATGGTCATGAAGAAGATGATCAACTTCGATTTCTAAGGTAGTGCCATGGTCGACTTTCTGATCACCAAGCTTCATGATCCGCACTTCATGACGATGTTCTTCGCCGCCATCGCGGCGTCGGCCACCGTCTACACGCTGATCATGCCGCTGTTCGCGGGCGAGAACCTGAACAAGCGCATGAAGGCGGTCGCCAGCGAGCGCGAACGGATCAAGCAGCGTGAGCGCGAGCGGCTGAATGCCGGTGAAAAGGTCTCGCTGCGACAGACGCCGAAGCAGCTCGTCTCCCGCGTGGTGGAGGATTTCAACCTCACCAAATGGCTGGCCCAGGAGGCGGCCCGCGAGAAGCTCATCATGGCGGGCTACCGCGGCCAGGCGCCCTACATCACCTTCCTGTTCGCACGCCTGGTGACGCCGCTCGTCCTGTTCGTCGGCTCGGTGCTCTACGTCTTCGTGATCGCACATCTCGAGAAGTCGATGCCGGTCAAGATCGGCATCTGCGTCGGCATGGCCTATCTCGGGCTGCAGGCGCCGATGCTGTTCCTCAGCAACGCGATCTCCAAGCGCCAGCTGTCGATCAAGCGCGCGTTTCCCGACGCGCTCGACCTGCTGCTGATCTGCATCGAGTCCGGCATGTCGATCGAGGCCGCGTTCCGCCGGGTCGCGATCGAAATCTCCAGCCAGTCGATCGCGCTGTCGGAGGAGTTCACATTGACCACGGCGGAGCTCTCCTACCTGCAGGATCGCAAGGTGGCCTATGAGAACCTCGCCCGCCGCACCGGCCTGGAAGGTGTCAAGTCGGTCTGTCTCGCGCTTCAGCAATCGGAGCGGTACGGCACTCCGCTCGGGCAATCGCTGCGCGTGATGGCGCAGGAGAACCGCGACATGCGCATGAACGAGGCCGAGAAGAAGGCCGCCGCACTGCCGCCGAAGCTGACGGTGCCGATGATCCTGTTCTTCCTGCCGGTGCTGTTCGTGGTCATTCTGGGACCGACCGGCATCAAGGTCGCGGCCATGCAGTAGCCGACGGCCCGCACGGCGAAATATCGCTTGCGGAGGCGGCGTCACTTTGAAAGCTAGGCGGAGCATGATCGAGGTCTCCGCCTGATGTCCGACACTCTCCGCCGCGCCGATGGCGCCCGCGTCCTCGCCGACCTGAACGCGCTGCGCGCCTTCGGCACCTACAAGACCGGCGTCCACCGCCCGACCTTTTCCGAGGCGCACCGGCAGTCGCTGGATTGGCTCGCCGCGCGTCTCCCCGACGCGCAGCTCACGGCCGAGATCGACGGCATCGGCAATGTGCTCGGCACCAGCACCAGGCCGGGTCCAAAGCTGCTGGCCGGCTCGCATCTGGAGAGCCAGAACTACGCTGGCTGGCTCGATGGTCCGCTCGGCGTGGTCTACGCGCTCGAAGCAGCCCGCGTGCTCAATCCCGATCCCTCCATCGCAGGCGCCGTCGAGGTCGCCTCCTGGTGCGACGAGGAGGGCCATTTCGGCGCCTTCCTCGGCAGCCGCTCCTATGTCGGCGACGTCAGCGAGGCCGACATCGATGCCGCCCGCGACCGCAGCAGCCCGCGCACGATGCGCGAGGCGCTCGCCGAGATGGGCCTCGCGGGGCGACCACGCCTGCAGGCCGAGCGGGGCCGGCACATCGGCTATCTCGAGGCTCACATCGAGCAAGGCGACACGCTCGAGCAGAGCGACCTCAAGGTCGGCGTCGTCACCTCGATCGTCGGCATCTGGCAATACCGCATCATCTTCACCGGCGAACAGAACCACGCCGGCACGACGCGGATGGCGGTGCGCAAGGATGCCGGGCTCGCACTCGCCAAATTCTGCGTTGCGATCGACGCGCGCTTTCCGGCCGCCTGCGGCCCGCGCACGGTGTGGACCACGGGACGGATCACGCTCGATCCGGGCGCACCGAGCATCATTCCGGGCCAGGCCGAGATGCTGTTCCAGATCCGCGACGACAATCCCGCCGTGATCGACCGGCTCGAGGGGTTGCTGCGCGAGTTGGCGTCGCAAGCCTCAGCGGCGGGTCCCTGCCAGGTCGCCGTGGAACGCATCCGCACCGGAGCGCCGGCGATGATGGACGGCGCATTCCAGGATGCGATCGAGGCTGCGAGCAGCGCACTCGCCGGCGGCAGATCGCTGCGGATGCCGAGCGGCGCTGGGCATGACGCGCAGGTGCTGGCGACCATCATGCCTGCGGGGATGCTGTTCGTGCCGTCGATCGGCGGCATCAGCCATCACTGGACCGAGAACACGTCCGACGCTGATATCGTCACCGGCGCCGACGTGTTCGTCGAGACCTGCCGGCGACTGCTGGCGGGCGCCTGACGATCGTCAGTCCGGCTGGCTGAGCGAGGCCATCGGCGCGGCGTTCCGCGCCTTGCCCTTGCCCTGGCCGTCGCGCTGGCCCTGGATCATCTGCTTCAGATAGGCGACGTTGGCCGCGGCCTCGTCCGGCGGCAGATCGGCGCGCGCGATCTGCTCCGCTTCCGCGAAACGTCCCTGCAGGCCGACGACGAGCGCGAGGTTCTGACGCACCCGCGCGTCCGCGCGCTGCGAACCGTAGGCCTGGCGCAGAGCCTGCTCCGCCTTGGGCAGCTCCCGCGTCAACATGTAGGACAGGCCGAGATTGGACAGCACCGAGGGCTCGCCCGGAACGATCTTCAGCGCGCTGTCGTAATAGCGCCGCGCCTCGTCGTGGCGGCCCATCTGGTCGAGCGCGGTGCCCTGCACCGACAGCAGCTTCCAGTCGGGATTGTCGGGCGAATGCGCGCGCGACAGCACGTCGAAGGCCAGCTTGAAATTGCCGTTGTCGGCGAGCGCGCGTCCGTACGCCGCGAGCACCACCTTGTTGCCGGGGTTGGCGAGCGTCGCCTGCTCGAGCACGGCGACCGCCTGCTCGCGCTGGCCGTTGTTGCGCAGCGCCTGGCCGTAGGCCACCGCGGCGACGGCATCCTTGGGGTTGGCGCGATAGCGCTCGCCATAGACCTCGGCCGCACGCTGCGGCGTCGCCGGCGGCGGCTCGGCGGTACGGCTGCCCAGCGAGCCCGTGACGTCGGACACGGTCTGGCACCCGCCGAGAGCGGCAGCAAGGAGCGCGGCGAGCGCCGCCGAGGCGAGGAGCCGGCTGATGGGAGGCTGTCGACGCATGATCACTGGACTCGAAAGGACGAGCGGATTGAACGCGCCAGCAATAAACTGTTAACGCTAACAGCCGGTTAATGGCGCAAGGCAGCCGCCGTCGCCACTGCGTCGGCTTGCGGGCCATGCGGCCGGCGCGATTGCGGGGGCGGCCGAACTCTGCGAAGTCTGCCTGCCAGCGCGCCCGTCAAGGAACCATTAGGCATGCCGTCGATCTACGAGACCGCCCCAGAGACATCTGCCATCCCGATCACCTTCGTGACGAAGTCGAGCTGGCCGGGGATCAAAGAGGGCCTGTCGGCGCAAGCGCGCAACTTTGCCGAGGCCAATGGCTACAGCGCCAAGCCCGGCAGCTGCCTCATCCTCCCCGATGCGGAGGGGCGCATCGCGCAGGTGCTGTTCGGCCTCGAGGACGACGACGCCAAGCACCGCGACCTGTTCCGCCCGGGCGCCCTGCCCGGCCAGCTGCCGGCGGGCACCTACCGTTTCGCCAACGCGCCGCATGATATCAGGCTCGCCGCGCTCGCCTTTGCACTCGGCAGCTACCGCTTCGGCCGCTACCGCAAGGCCGAGACGCCGGAGGTCCGCCTCGTTCCGCCCGACGGCGTCGACGGCGCCGAGCTGAACCGTCTGGCCGACGCGGCGGCGCTGGCGCGCGATCTCGTCAACACGCCGTCCAACGACATGGGACCGGAGGAGCTGGAGAGCGCCGCGAAGCAGGTCGCCGACCGCTTCGGCGCCCGCTTCAGCAGCATCGTCGGCGACGACCTGCTGGCCCAGAACCATCCGCTCATTCACGCCGTCGGCCGCGCCTCGACGCGGGCGCCGCGGCTGATCGTGCTTCGGTGGGGCGATCCATCACACCCCAAGGTGACGCTGGTCGGCAAGGGCGTCTGCTTCGACACCGGCGGGCTCGACCTCAAGCCGTCCAGCAGCATGCTGCTGATGAAGAAGGACATGGGCGGCGCGGCCAACGTGCTGGCGCTTGCGCAGATGGTGATGGATGCCAAGCTCAAGCTGCAGCTGCGCGTGCTGATCCCCGCGGTCGAGAACGCCGTCGCCGGCAATGCCTTCCGTCCGATGGACGTGTTTCCCTCGCGCAAGGGCCTCACCGTCGAGATCGGCAACACCGACGCCGAGGGCCGGCTGATCCTCGCCGACGCACTGGCGCTGGCCGACGAGGATACGCCCGATCTGCTGATCGACATGGGCACGCTGACCGGCGCGGCGCGTGTCGCGCTCGGCCCCGAGCTGCCGCCGTTCTACACCAATGACGATGCGCTCGCCGCCGACGTCGCGCGCTGTGCCGCGGCCGAGAACGACCCGCTGTGGCGGATGCCGCTCTGGGCGCCCTATGATTCATGGCTCGACTCCAAGGTCGCGACCATCAACAACGCGCCCTCGGGCGGCTTCGCCGGCTCGATCACCTGCGCGCTGTTCCTGCAGCGCTTCGTCGAGCATGCCAGGAGCTGGCTGCATCTCGACATCTTCGCCTGGACGCCGTCGGCCAGGCCGGGCCGCCCCGAGGGCGGCGAGTGCCAGGCGGCACGCGCGCTCTACAAGCTCCTGAGCGAGCGCTATGGCTGATCCCCGCCTCACACCTGCCCGCGGCGACATCGCGGCCAGGCATCTCCAGGGACAGGTGACCGCTGAGCGCTTCGTCGAGGGCGAGACGCTGGTCGTCACCGATCCGATCGCGCCGCTGCGCCAGCAGCCGTTTTCGAGCGCCGAGCTTGCGACACAGGCGCTGAAGGGCGAGCGTGTCACGATCTACGACCGCAATGGCGAGGGCTGGGCTTGGGGCCAGCTCGCGGCCGACAGCTATGTCGGCTGGCTGCCGGAGGCTGCGCTGGCAGCGTCCGCTGCCGCTCCGACGCACAGGATCATCGCGCTGCGGACCTTCGCTTTCCCCGGACCATCGATCAAACTGCCGCCGCTCGAGACGTTGCTGATGGGGTCCACGCTCGCGGTGACACACGAGGATGCAAGCTTCGTGGTTGCGGCCGAAGGCTGGTTCGTGCCGAAGCAGCATGTCGCTGGCCTCGACCATGTCGAGCCCGACTATGTCGCCGTCGCCGAGCGCTTCGTCGGAACGCCCTATCTGTGGGGCGGCAAGAGCAGCCTCGGCATCGACTGCTCGGGGCTGGTGCAGGTGGCGTTGAATGCTGCGGGGCTTGAATGCCCGCGCGACAGCGACATGCAGCTGGCATCGCTCGGCCGCGCGCTAGCTGATGATGAGAAGTCAGCTCGCGGCGACTTGATCTTCTGGAAGGGCCACGTCGCCATCATCAGCGCTGCCGACACGCTTGTGCACGCCAACGCGTTCCACATGGCCACTCAGTTCGAGCCGATCGCGGAAGCCATCGCGCGCATCAAGGCGAGCGGGAGCGAGGTGCTGGCAATCAAGCGGCTCAGATCGTAGGGTGGGCAAAGGCACGATCGCGAGGCGATCGTGACGTGCCCACCATCGCAGATGCGCGCGCGGCCGGCACGGTGGGCACAGCGCGCGACAGGCGAGGCCGGAGCAGCCATCGAGCGAGCGCCTTGCCCACCCTACTGCCGACTATTCTGTTCGCACGACGATGGCGATACTCATCACGTCGACATCCAAGTCGTACCGCGAGTCGCACAGCTAGCGACTGCGCCCTCGCCCCTTGTGGGAGAGGGCATGTAGGACAGAGCTGCAAGCTCGGTTGGGTGAGGGGTCTGCATCTACGAGCGAGATTGCGGAGAGAAACCCCTCACCCAACCGAGTACGTAGATCCGCCGAACATGCCCTCTCCCACAAGGGGCGAGGGCGCAGTCACGGGCAGCGTGCCGAGAGCACCAGTATTGCTAAAACTACGCGTGAAATGGCGCGTTGCCCGCCGATGCGAGCGTTGGGTCCGATTCACGTCTCAAACAGCATGGAGGACGAGCGTTCGCACTCTCGCGACCTCACCGGCCCGAGCTCTGCGACATTCATCCGCCCTCAGAAATGAGAGGGCGCAGGGAAGGCCGGGTGCCGACCGCACCCGTGGTTGCGTGCAACAAAGCACGCGGTAGTCGCCACAGGTACGAGCCGAACATCCGGCCTTCCCTGCGCGATGGCTTTACGACTTATACGTGATCTCCCCAGGGACCGGCGTTCTTGCCCCTGTCGGCCGCGCAGCTCATCGGGCCAGCGACCTTGACGCCAGCATCGGGGCGCCAGGACCACACGACTTCGTCGTCCGCGGGAGCAGGCGCTCGTCCAGCGCCACCCTCACGGCCACCGCATCCCGCACCCGACATCCGTGACGACGCGTACGCCCCTCTCGTGGGACGGGACGCCCGATCAATGGGGCCGATTTGCCCGACAGCGCAAGTGAATTCTTTTTCTCTGAACGACTTGACGGATTATCGGAAATTCAACCCGTCGGGCAAATCAGCTCATCCTGCACGATGCGCGCACGCCTGCGCGGGATCAGGTCGATCGAGGATCGAGGCAACCGCTCTGATCGCCGTCAATGGCGCCGGATCGTTGGCCATCGACGCGATCCGGCGCATTGGCGCGGCCGAGCATGACGCCGCCGGCAACGCCGACCCCGAGCACGTAGATCCATCCCTCGCTGACGTCGAGGAGGCTGATGCTCAGAAGCGAGCCGATGACCGACTGCACGACGACCGTCAGCCCGACCCATGCCATCCAATCGGGGCTGCGAAACAGCCTGAAATGGCTGATCCACATCGCAGCAAGCAGGATCAGTCCCGCAAGCCCCCATTGCAGGCCGACCATCATGCCCGGGGCGCTCGGGCGGATCTCCGTCTGGCGCGCCCCCTGTCGGTCGGGCTGGAGCTCGAACGGCCTCCGGATCCAACCCGTGCCATGACCGAACAACGGCGCCTCGCCGATCGCCCTGACCGAAGGCGGCCAGTCGCCGGGTCCCTGCGCCGGCCCGCCACTCACATAGACGCGATGCCGAGCGGCAAGCTCGGCGATCGGCTTGCCGAGAAACGGCGCGGCCGCCCAGGCGACGCCGCCGGTGAGCGCCGCCGACAGCACGAGAATGGACGCAAGGCGCCGGCTGAAATGGCGCCCCGCGAGCACCAGCAGGAGGATCGGCAGATACAGGCATAGGGTGCGCGCAGGCACGATGAACAGATCGTGCGCCAGGAAGGCGAGACCGAGTCCAAACCAAGTTGCCGCCATCAGCCGCCGGCGTTGCACCAGCGCGAGCAGCGCCGGCACCAGAAGCCCCAGCGCGCACAGCGTGAATTGCAGCGTTCGGCCTTGCGTGGGTTCGCCGGGAATGGCCGCAGAGCCGATGCGCAGCCTGGTCGAGGACAGATCGGCCATCGTCCACGACGACATCATGAGCACGGCGGACGAGGCGAGAAAGCCGACGAAGACCCACGCCGCGCGCTCCGAGCGCCTGAAGTGATGAAACAGGAACGGCAGCAGCAGCAGCTTCGATACGGGATTGATCGCCTGCAAGCCGGCTTCCCAGGGGGCATCGGACCAGAGCACGCCGACATCGGCCAGCACGAACAGCGCCAGCGGCAAGGCACAGGCCGGCAGCGCCAGGCTGCGAATGAGCTCGTCCCAATCGATGGTCGGAACGATCACGGCAAGCCAGACCAGCATCAAGGCCCCCGTCAGCGTCGTCGACCACGGCAGCGCGACCGCGGTCAGCACCACCAGCGTATCGGCCAGTCGCAGATAGCCGGGAGAGTCGACCCACGAAGCGGCGGCTGGATCCGACGGTCGGACGCTCGCCGATACACGCGATGAGCCGCCCTCGACGTCCATGACATACGCCTCCTGGAGCATACCGCACTCCCGTTGCGACCAGCGCTGACCGGATCGCCCCCGCAGCGCGCCTTCGATGACGGCAGAGGCACCAGCCGGGGGTTGAACGCCCCTTCCATTACGTGGGAATTTTTCACACGTCAATAAATGTGTGGGATTGTGTCCCACAGTGGCTCCGCTTAAAATCTGGGCATGGATCCCACCGCCCGGACGCCGTCGCCGCTGACCGCGACGCAGTTGCAAGCGCCGCTGGCGCGGCTGCTGCGTCCGCTCGTGCGGCTCTGCATCCGCAGCGGGATGACGTTTCCGGCGCTGGCGCAGCTGCTGCGCGAGCTGTTCGTGAACGTCGCCGAGCACGACTTCGCGCTCGACGGCAAGCCGCAGACCGACAGCCGCGTCAGCCTGCTCACGGGGATCCATCGCAAGGAGGTGGCGCGGCTGCGTGGCGCGGGCGCGCCGGTGAATGTGGTGCCCGCGACCTTGTCGCGCACCAGCGCCATCATCGCGCACTGGCTCGCCGCGCCGGAGTTCACCGACGCCAGGGGCGAGCCGCTGCCGCTGCCGCGCACCGCCGAGGGCGATGCCCCCTCCTTCGAGGCGCTGGTGGCCGCGATCACCAAGGACGTGCGGCCACGCGCGGTGCTCGATGAATGGCTCGACCGCAAGCTCGTGAGCATCGATGCCGGCGACAACATCGTGCTGGCGGAGACCGGCTTCGTGCCGCGCGGCGACGACGACCGCAAATGGTATTATCTCGGCCGCAACCTCCATGATCACATCGCAGCCGCCGCCGACAACGTGTCCGAGGCGACGCCGCGCTTCATGGAGCGCGCCGTCCACTATGACGGGCTGTCACCAAAGCTGGCGCGGCGCCTCGAAGCGCGCTCGCGCGAGCTGGCGATGGAGGCGCTGAAGACCGCCAACCGCGAGGCCAACCGCGCGCTGGCCAAGGACAAGGGCGGCGACGCCCGCTGGAATTTCGGCGTCTACATCTATCTGGAGGAGCCGAAGGACACCCCCGGCGAGGACGGCAAATCATGAGCCGGCCGCCGATGCTCTCGCGCAGGGCCGTGCTCACCGGCCTCTGGCTCGCCGGATCATCGGCGCTCGCCTGGGGACAGACCCGCAAGGGCAATGACCAGGGTCTCGGCGGCACCGGGATCACCGGCGGCCAGGACCAGGGCATGGGCGGCACCGGCATCGTCGGCGTGATCCAGCGCTTCGGCAGCATCTTCGTCAATGGCGAGCGCGTCAGCTACGCGCCCAACGTGCCGGTCGCGATCGATGGCGAAGCTGCGTCCGTGAAGGCGCTGAAGATCGGCCAGCTCGCCCGCGTGCTGGCGCAGCGCGACGCCGGCGGCACCCTCAGCACGGCGCGCATCGACGTCGTCAGCGAGGTGACCGGGCCGATCGAGGCGGTCAGGCCGGGCGAGCTCACCGTGCTCGGCCAGACCGTGATCTCGCCGGGCCAGCAGAGCTGGCGCAAGGTCGGCAGCCAGGTTGCGGTGTTCGGCCTGCGGCGCAGCGACGGCGTGATCGTCGCCAGCCTCGTCGACCCGCGCAGCAGCGCGCCGAGCCGGATCAGCGGCGTGGTCGTGCGCGACCGCAGCGGCCTGTCGATCGGCGGCCTGCGGCTCGCCGGCGTCGACCAGGCGCAGGTCGGCCGGCGCGTGCAGGCCGAAGGCCGCGTTATCCGGGGCGTGATGCAGGTGGCGCAGATCAGGCCGGACGATCTGAAGGAATTCGCGCGGGCCAGCCGGCTCTTGATCGAAGGCTATGTCCAGCGCGTCGGCAACGACCTGCGGTTCGGCTCCGGCTACGTCGCGCGCGACAATTCGCGCTTCCAGCCTGCGGGGGAGACCCGCGTCGTGATCAACGCCGTTCCGGACGGTGCCGGCGGACTGCGCGCCGAATCGGTGCAGGCAGTGACCCGCTTCCCCGGCGAATCCGTGCAGGGTCCGCAGGCGCCACGTGGCCAGGGGCCGATGCAGGGGCCGGGTGGTCCGGGCGGCCCTGGTGGCGGCAACCCACCGGGCGGACCCGGTGCACCGAACAATTCGAGGGGACCGGGATCTCCGGGTGCGCCCGGGTTCGGCCGAGACAGCGGCATGTCCCCGCCGGGCGGCATGGGCTCACCCGGCGGCTTCGGCTCAGGCGGCGCTTCGAGCCCGCCGGGCTTCGGCGGTACACCAGGTGGTCCTCCCCCCGGCGGCGGCAGCGGCTTCGGCGGCCAAGGCGGGTTTGGCGGTGGCGGCAGAGGCGGGGGTGGAGGCGGCCGGCACTGATCACGACGTGACTGATGAGCTCCCCACAGCCGCTAGAGCATGATGTGCGTTTTCGGAATCGCATCATGGCCACATGACGCACCTTTTCGATCGCGCAGCGCGCAGCTTCGAGGTCAGCCCCGCTCTCACCCTCCCCTGGAGGGGGAGGGTCGGCTCACATAGAGCGCAGCGTCATGTGAGCCGGGGTGGGGTGATCTCTCCTCTTGCGCCGGTTTCGCGGAGAGATCACCCCACCCCGCTCGCCCGCTTCGCGTGCGATCGACCCTCCCCCTCCAGGGGAGGGCCATCGCATATGGCGATCGATGTTTTGCGCCTATCTCCCTCCGCGTCGTCATGGCCGGGCTCGTCCCGGCCATCCACGACGTCCGGCATGCTGAGAACGACGTGGATGCCCGGGACAAGCCCGGGCATGACGATGTGGAGACAGTTTCGGGACACACTCAGAGTGGCCATATGCGATAGCCCTGCCCTCCAGGGGAAGGTGAGACTGAATTCGCGGTGCCTTCCGTCGTCCTTATCAGCACGTTGGCGATGAGAGCATGATGCGTCTCCACGTCATCGCATCATGCTCTAGCTCGAGCCGCTGGCTCTTTCTCGTTGCGCGCATAACTCTGTGATCGCTGCTGCACCAACGCGCGCCATTTATGAGAGCGCAGCAGAGCGGCTCCGGGCGAGCGCTGTCTAGCTCGCCGCCGCCCCGTTCCCCGCCGTCTCGTTGCGGAACGCCGCCGCAAACAGCGCCCGCGTGTAGTCGGTCTTCGGCGCCTTGAACAGCTGCGCGGCGGGGCCCTCCTCCACCACCTTGCCGTGGCGCATCACGATGAGATGGCTGGCCAAGGCGGCGACGACGCGCAAATCGTGCGAGATGAACATGTAGGTCAGTTCGCGCTTGCGCTGCAGCTCGCGCAGCAGCTCGACCATCTGGGACTGGAACAACATGTCGAGCGCCGAGGTCGGCTCGTCGAGCACGACGAAGCTCGGCTCGAGCACGACCGCACGCGCCACCGAGATGCGCTGGCGCTGGCCGCCGGAAAATTCGTGCGGATAGCGGAAGCGGGTCTGCGGATCGAGGCCGACATCGGTGAGCGCCTTGACGACCTTCGCCTCGGACTGCTCCTCCGACAGATCAGGCTGATGCACGCTCAAGCCTTCGGCGATGATGTCGCCGACCGACATGCGCGGGCTGAGCGCGCCGAACGGGTCCTGAAACACGATCTGCATGTCGCGGCGGAACGGACGGACCTGCTTGAAGGTCAGCCCCTGGATCTCGCTGCCGAGGAACACGATCGGACCGTCGGAGGAGATCAGCCGCAGCAGCGCCAGCCCGAGCGTGGTCTTGCCCGAGCCGGATTCACCGACGACGCCGAGCGTCTCGCCCTTGCGCACGGCGATGCTGACGCCGTCGACCGCCTTGATGTGGCCGACGGTGGAGCGGAACAGGCCGCGCTTGATCGGAAACCAGACCTTGAGATCCTTGGCCTGCATCACCACCGGCGCATCGGGCCGCGGCGGCGCCGGATCGGGCTTCGGCTCGGCCGCGAGCAGCGCCTTGGTGTAGGGATGGGACGGCGACGTGAACACCTGCTCCACCGGACCCTGCTCGACGATCTTGCCGCCGTTCATGACGCAGACGCGGTCGGCGATGCGGCGGACGATGCCGAGATCATGGGTGATGAACAGCAGGCTCATGCCGAGCCGCGCGCGGATGTCGGCGAGCAGCGCCAGGATCTGCGCCTGGACGGTGACGTCGAGCGCGGTGGTCGGCTCGTCGGCGATCAGGAGGTCCGGCTCGTTGGCGAGCGCCATCGCGATCATCACGCGCTGACGCTGGCCGCCGGAGAGCTGGTGCGGATAACTGCCGAGCCGCGTCTCCGGCTCGGGGATGCCGACCTGGGTGAGCAGCTCGAGGGTGCGCGCGCGCGCGGCGCTGTTCGAGATCGACTGATGCAGTTGCAGGATCTCGCCGATCTGCCGCTCGATCGTGTGCAGCGGATTGAGCGAGGTCATCGGCTCCTGAAAGATGATCGAGATGTCGCTGCCGCGGATCTCGCGCATCTCGCCTTCCGACAGCGGCAGGAGATCGCGGCCCTTGAAGCGGATGCTGCCCGAGGGATGCGAGGCGACAGGATAAGGCAGCAGCTTCAGCACCGACAGCGCGCTGACCGACTTGCCGGAGCCGGACTCGCCGACCAGCGCAATGCATTCACCGCGCTTGATGTCGAACGAGACACGGTCGACCGCGGTCACCACGCGGCCCTGCTGGTGGAAGGCCACCGAGAGATCCCTGACCGAGAGCAGCGGCTGGCTGATCGCATCCATGTCGCTCACCTGAACGTCTTGCGCGGATCGAACGCGTCGCGCACGGCCTCGCCGATGAAGATCAGCAGCGACAGCATGATCGCGACCGAGAAGAAGCCGGTGAGGCCGAGCCACGGCGCCTGCACGTTGGACTTGGCCTGCGACAGCATCTCGCCCAGCGAGGGCGAGCCGGGCGGAAGGCCGAAGCCGAGGAAGTCGAGCGCGGTGAGCGTCATCACCGAGCTCGACACGATGAAGGGCAGGAAGGTCATGGTCGCGACCATCGCGTTGGGCAACAGATGCCGCCACATGATGACGACGTTGGAGACGCCGAGCGCACGCGCCGCCTGGATGTATTCGAAATTGCGGCCGCGCAGGAATTCGGCACGGACCAGCCCGACCAGCGACACCCAGGAGAACAGCAGCATGATGCCGAGCAGCGTGAAGAAGCCGGGCACCAGCACCGCCGACAGGATCAGGAGCAGATAGAGATAGGGGATCGCGTTCCAGATCTCGATGAAGCGCTGGAACAGAAGATCGACCCAGCCGCCGAAATAGCCCTGCACGCCGCCGGCGGCGATGCCGATGATGGAGGAGAAGAACGTCAGCGACAGGCCGAACAGCACGGAGATGCGGAAGCCGTAGATCAGACGCGCCACCACGTCGCGGCCCTGATCATCGGTGCCGAGCCAGTTGTATTCGAGATCGCGGCAGCTCTTGAGCCCCTTCTTCTCGACCACCGCCTTGCACTGCGATTCCTTGAGCATCCAGGTCGGCGGCGACGGCGCCGGCGTCGGCAGATCGAGATTGTGGGTGGCATAGGAATAGCGGATCAGCGGCCAGATCACGGTGCCGCCCTTGTCGGCGATCAGCTTCTGCAAGTACGGATCGCGATAGTCGGCCGCGGTCTCGAAGTCGCCGCCGAACGCCGTCTCCGGATAGGAGACGAAGGCCGGCCAATACAGATGGCCGTCGAACTTGATCAGGAACGGCCGGTCGTTGGCGATCAGCTCGGCGAACAGGGAGACGATGAACAGAAACAGAAAGATCCACAGCGACCAGTAGCCGCGGCGGTTGGCCTTGAAGTTCTGCCAGCGGCGCTGATTGAGCGGCGACGGCCGGAAGCGATGCCGGGTCGGCGGCACGGCCTCGCCGAGCGGCGCCTGCGTGGTGGTCTCGACCGGGGGAGTGGCTGTGAGCGTCATCAGACCTCCCGCGCCTCGAAATCGATCCGCGGATCGATCCACATGTAGGTGAGGTCGGAGATCAGATTGACCACGAGACCCAGCAGCGAAAAGATGAAGAGATTGCCGAACACGACGGGATAGTCACGATTGAGAATGCTCTCGAACGAGAGCAGGCCCAGGCCGTCGAGCGAGAAGATGGTCTCGATCAGCAGCGATCCCGAGAAGAAGGCGTGGATGAAGGTGCCCGGAAAGCCCGCGATCACGATCAGCATGGCGTTACGGAATACGTGGCCGTACAGCACCTGGCGCTCGCTGCAGCCCTTGGCACGCGCGGTCATGACGTATTGCTTGCGGATCTCGTCGAGGAACGAATTCTTCGTCAGCAGCGTCATCGTCGCGAAGGCGCCGAGCGCCATGGACAGCAGCGGCAATGTGAGGTGCCAGAAATAGTCGATGACCTTCCAGTACCACGGGAAGTCGGACCAGCCGTCGGAGGTCAGCCCGCGCAGCGGGAAGATGTTGAGGAACGAGCCTCCGGCGAACAGGATGATAAGCAGGATCGCGAACAGGAAGCCGGGAATGGCGTAGCCGACGATGATCACGGCCGAAGTCCAGACGTCGAAGCGCGAGCCGTCCTGAACGGCCTTGCGGATGCCGAGCGGAATCGAGATCAGATAGGTCAGCAGGGTCATCCACAGACCGAGCGATATCGACACCGGCAGCTTCTCCTTGATCAGCTGCAGCACGCTGGTGTCGCGGAAATAGCTCTTGCCGAAGTCGAAGCGCGCGAAGTTCCAGACCATCAGCGCGAAGCGCTCCGGCGCCGGCTTGTCGAAGCCGAACTGCTTCTCGAGCTGCTTGACGAAGGCCGGATCGAGCCCCTGCGCGCCGCGATATTTGGAGTTGGTGTCGCCGCCCGCACCGACCTGCCCCGGCGGCCGCGCGCCGAAATCGGAGCCGCTGCCGCCGGAGATGCGCGAGGTGCCGCCGGTGTCCGCGCCGGTCAGCTGCGCGATGACGCGCTCGACCGGCCCGCCCGGCGCGAACTGCACCACGACGAAGGAGATGAAGAGGATCCCGAGCAGGGTCGGGAGCATCAGAAGCATGCGGCGGAGGATATAGGCAGCCATGAACTACTTCGCCTGCTCCAGCTTTGCGGCCTTGGCGGCATCGTACCACCAGATGTCCGGGGCGCCGACACCCGAGGCATATTTCGGCGGCTTCGGCGGGTGGCTGAACTGATCCCAATAGGCGATCGGATGGGTCTGCCGATACCACTGGGGAATCCAGTAATGTCCGGCGCGGAACACGCGGTCGAGCGCCCGGCAGGCGAGCGTCAGATCGGTGCGGGTCTCCGCGGCGATCGCCTTGGCCACCAGCGCGTCGATGGCGGGATTGCTGATCCCGGCCAGATTGTACGAGCCCTTGGTCTTGGCGGTGTCCGAGGTGAAATAGGCCCTGAGGCCGTCGCCCGGCGTCGGCGACATCGACAGCCGCTGCACCGTGATGTCGAAGTCGAATTCCTCGACCCGCGCGCGATACTGCACGGCATCGACGATGCGCAGATCGGCATCGATGCCGAGCGTCTGCAGGTTCTTGATCAGGGTGCCGTGATGCGGCTTGAACGAGACCTCGTCGATCAGGAACTCGATCGCGAAGACCTCGCCCGACGGCAGCAGCCGCTTGCCGTCCTTCACCGGCAGTCCCGCCTGCTGCAGCAATTGCATGGCCTTGCGCAGCAACGCGCGATCCTGGCCCGAGCCGTCCGAGGCCGGCGGCACGAAGGGTTCGCCGAACACGTCGTCGGGCACCTGGCCGCGGAACGGCTCGAGCAGCTTCAGCTCCTCCGGCGACGGCGGACCGACCGCGACCATGTCCGAGTTCTGGAACGGCGACACCGTGCGCGCATAGGCGCCGTACATGATGGTCTTGTTGGTCCACTCGAAGTCGAAGGCGTAGGTCAGCGCCTGGCGGACGCGCGGATCTGAGAACTTGTTGCGGCGGGTGTTGATGAACCAGCCCTGCCCGCCCGACGGCGTCTCGTCCGGCAACAGCTCGCGCTTGACGCGGCCGTCCTTGATCGCGGGGAAGTCGTAGCGCGTCGCCCAGATGCGCGAGGTGAACTCCTCGCGATACAGATAGCTCTTGGCGGTGAAGCCCTCGAAGGCGACGTCGCGGTCGCGATAGAACTCGTAGCGCACGATGTCGAAATTGTAGAGGCCGCGGCTGACCGGCAGGTCGGCCGCCCACCAGTCCTTGACGCGCTCGAACTCGACGTAGCGGTTGATCTCGTATTTTCCGACCTTGTACGGCCCGGAGCCGAGCGGAACGTCGAGCGGGTTCTCGTCGAAGGCGCGGTTGGCGTACCAGGCCTTGGAGAAGATCGGCAGGGTCACGACGTAGAGCGGCACGTCGCGCGCGCGCTTCTCGACGAAGCTCACCACGACGGTCGCGTCATCGAGCGCCTCGGCCTTCACGAAGTCGCGCAGCTGCACGATGATGAGCGGATGGCCCTTCTCCTTCAGCGTATTGAGCGAGAAGGCAACGTCATGAGCGGTGATCTTCGAGCCGTCATGGAAGCGCGCTTCGGGCCGTAGCGTGAAGCGATAGGTCAGCTTGTCGGCGGAGATCGCGACCGACTTGGCGACCAGGCCATAGACTGCGTCGGGCTCGTCGCTCGCGCGCACCATCAGCGATGCGAACGTCATGTCCATGCCCTGCGCGCCCTCGCCCTTGAGGACATAGGCATTGAACGAGTTGAACGTCTGGTAGGACTGGTTGTAGGCGCGGGTCGATGGGATCAGCGAGAACAGCCCGCCCTTCGGCGCGTCCGGATTGACGTAGTCGAACTGCCGGAAGTCGGCCGGATACTTCAGATCGCCGAACGCCGACATGCCGTGCGATTCGGCGCCGAACTCCGCAGCCATGGCCGGGCGCAGGGCGACGGCGCTTGCCGCGCCGAGCCCGAGCCCGAGCACGTCGCGGCGTGACAGATGGAACAGCTTGCTCAAGAGCGCTTCACCTTGGCAGCCTTGTCGGCGTCGTACCACCACAGCGACGGCCAGCCGGTGCTGGCATATTTCGGGAACGGCTCGAAATGGCTGAACCGGTCCCAGCGCGCGCTGCGCGCGAACGGATAGGTGAACTGCGGCACGACGTAGAAATTCCACAGCAGCACCCGGTCGAGCGCGTGCGTAGCCGCTTCCAAGGTGGCGCGATCCCTGGCGAAGATGATCTTCTCGATCAGCTCGTCGATTGCCGGGTTCTTGATGCCGGCCGTGTTCTTCGAGCCCTGCTCGTCCGCGGCCTTGGAGCCCCAGAAATCGCGCTGCTCGTTGCCGGGCGACAGCGACTGTCCCCAGACATCGGTGATCATGTCGTAGTCGAAGGTGCGCACCCGCTGCTCATACTGGACGTTGTCGACCTGGCGCACCGTGACGGTGACGCCGAGCCGCTCCAGCGACGGCTTGTAGAACAGCACGATGCGCTCGGACGACGGGTCCTGGACCATCAGCTCGATCGCGACCGGCTTGCCGGCCGGGTCGACCAGCTTGCGGTCCTTGATCTCGTAGCCGGCCTCCTTCAACAGCTTGGTGGCCTCGCGCAGATTGGCGCGGACGTTCTCGGGGTTGCCGCCGACCGGGTTCTGGTAGACCGTGGTGAACACCTCCGGCGGAACCTTGTCGCGCATGCCTTCGAGGATCTGCAGCTCCAGGCCCTGCGGCAGGCCGGAGCTGGCGAGCTCGGTGCCTTCGAAATAGCTGTTGATCCGCTTGTAGATGCCGAAGAACAGCTGCTTGTTCATCTCCTCGAAGTCGAAGGCGTAGTTGAAGGCGCGCCGCAGCCGCGCGTCCTGGAATTGCGGACGGCGCAGGTTGAAGACAAAGGCCTGCATGCGGCCGGAATCGCGGATCGGAAACTCGTGCTTGATGACCCGCTTGTCGGCAATCGCCGGGAACTCGTAGGCCGTCGCCCATTGCTTGGCCGAATTCTCGTTGATCCAGTCGGCCTGATCGGCCTTGAAGGCTTCGAGCGCGACGAGATTGTCGCGGAAATACTCGAACTGCAGCTCGTCGAAATTGTTCTGGCCGATCCGCACCGGCAGGTTGGCGCCCCAATAATCCTTGACGCGCTCGACCTTGATCGAGCGGCCGGGCACGAACTCCTTGATGCGATAGGGGCTCGATCCCAGCGGCGGC
The DNA here is from genome assembly GCF_032381435.1 of Bradyrhizobium sp. SZCCHNR1002. Lineage (NCBI taxonomy): Bacteria > Pseudomonadati > Pseudomonadota > Alphaproteobacteria > Hyphomicrobiales > Nitrobacteraceae > Bradyrhizobium > Bradyrhizobium sp. SZCCHNR1002. Next base: position 393,818 of record NZ_JAUHIS010000005.1, on the reverse strand, counting down.
TCCAGGCTCGTCGCCGTGACGTCGCGCTTGCGGCCCTGCGCGTCGGTGCCCTCCCACCAATGCTTCGGCAGCACCAGCAATTCGCCGACGATGTGCGGCAGCTCGCGGTTGCCCGGCCCGTCGAAGCTGAACTTGATCTCCTGGTCGCCGATCTTCTCCGCCTTCACGACATGCCGGTAGTAGGAGCCGTAGAACGGGCTGTTCTTCTTGAGCACGTCGAGCGAGAAGATGACGTCCTCGGGCGTGACCGGCTTGCCGTCGTGCCAGCGCGCCTCCTTGCGCAGGCGATAGACCACCCAGGAGTAGTCGTCCGGATAGGCGGCCGCCTCGGCCAGCAGGCCGTACTCGGTCGAGACCTCGTCCTGCGCCCGCGACATCAGCGGCTCGTAGACGGTCATCGCGGCCGCGGCGATGTTGCCCTTCACATACATCACGACGATGTTGAAGTTGTCGAACGTCCCGAGCGAGATCATCCGGGCGGTGCCGCCCTTCGGCGCGTCCGGATTGACGTAGTCGAACCGCTTGAAGTCGGCCGGATATTTCAACTCGCCGAACAGCGACAGGCCGTGGCGCCAGACCAGTTGCTCGCCGGTCTGCGCCTGCGCGGCATCGAGAGGCGCGAGGCTGGCGGCGGTGCCGAGCGCCGGGGTCATCGCAGCGATGACGCTGCTCTGCAGGAGCTGTCGTCGGGTAATCGTCAAATGAGACTTCCTCTGAATAAGACCGCTCGAAAGCGCCTGGCCGGCGCCGGCCATCGATGCTTCCTGATCCAACGTTTGATCGTAACCCAATCCGGACGGGACAGGCTGCACCGGCCGAAGCAGGGCGCTCCGGACCTTCCGAACCTGTTCCATTCAGGGACCAATATACGGCAAGGTTTCGACGGATAACCTTGCTTTTTCCTCATGATACCGGGTTGTGAACGACCGGCATGCGACCAAAGGTCCCAAATGCGGCAAAATTCGCTTCCCCCATAAGCAAAACGGCCGGGCGAAGCCCGGCCGTGTGCAATGCGAGATTAAGTCGCGGGTTACTTGGCTGCGGTCGGCAGCGGCGCCGGGCTGTCGGCCAGCGAGTTCAGATAGGCCAGCACGTCGGCACGCTCCGAGTCCTTCTGGATGCCGGCGAAGCCCATCGCGGTGCCCGGGATGTAGCCCTTGGGATTGGCGATGAACTGGTTCAGCGCATCGATCGTCCAAGTGCCGCCCTTGGCCTTGATCGCCGCGGAGAAATTGAAGCCGCGGCCTTCGCCGATGTGGTCGCCGACGATGCCATAGAGGTTGGGACCGACGCCATTCTTGCCGCCCTTGTCGAAGGTGTGGCAGGCGGCGCACTTCTTGGCGGCGGCAGCGCCCTTCTCGACCGACGCGGTCTGCAGCAGCTTCTCGATCGGCTCGGCGGCAGCCGGCGCAGCGCTACCCTTGGCCGCGCCCTCGGCTTCCTTCACGGCGATCTCGAAGCCCGGCTTCTCCGGCATTTTCGGCGCGAACAGCGCGCTGGCGGAAAAGCTCGTCACCAGCACGACCAGGCAGGCGGCCAGAACGGCGCCGAGGATTTTGTTAAGTTCGAAGGAGTCCATTTTGGAATCAGGCTCCGAGGGCGGATTTCATGGCTTGGAGGCCGCGGGGCCGCGGCCGTGAATCGCCCCAGGATTTCGTGAAGGCATCGAGCGGAATCGAGCCGTCGCGCCTCCCCCTGCGGCAGAAGTGAGATATCGGTTTGCCCGTGCTCTGGCAACCCGTATAAGCGGGCCGTTTTTGCTGTCCCCCATCAAGTCCCGGACGCGCTGTTGCGACCGGCTCCGAGCTATCGTTCCCCGGATGACCCGCTCCAAGATCCTCGTGCTGATCCCGGCCCGCATGGCCTCGACCCGCCTGCCCGGCAAGCCGCTGCTCGACATCGCCGGCGTGCCGATGATCGTGCAGGTGCTGCGCCGTGCCCAGGAGGCGGCGATCGGCCGCGTGGCCGTGGCCACCGATACGCCGGAGATCGCCGCGGCCGTGACGGCTGCGGGCGGCGAGGTGGTCATGACCAAGCCCGATCATCCCTCCGGATCCGACCGCATCTACGAGGCGATGTGCAAGCTCGACCCGGCCGGTGAGGCCGAGATCGTGGTCAACCTGCAGGGCGACTTTCCGACCATCGATCCCCAGAGCATCAGTGACGTGCTGCCGCCGCTTGCGGACCCCGCCGTCGACATCGCCACCTTGGCGGCCGAAATCCACACCGAGGAAGAGAGCCTGAACCCCAACGTGGTCAAGGCCGTCGGCTCGCCGCTGTCCGGGCGGCGCATGCGCGCGCTGTACTTCACCCGGGCCACGGCGCCGCATGGCGACGGACCGCGCTACCACCACATCGGCCTCTACGCCTACCGCCGCGCGGCGCTGGAGCGCTTCGTCAGCCTGCCCCCGTCGCCGCTGGAACAGCAGGAGAAGCTGGAACAGCTCCGCGCGCTGGAGGCCGGCATGCGCATCGACGTGATGGTTGTCGATGCCGTCCCGCGCGGCGTCGACACGCCGGCCGATCTCGAAACCGCGCGCCGGCTGCTGTCACAGACCTAAGCTGCTGCTACAAGGCCCCTCATGAGCAAGATCTTGAAAATCGCATTCCAGGGCGAGCCGGGAGCCAATTCCCACATCGCCATCTCCGAGGCCTATCCGACCGCCGAGGCCATGCCCTGCCCGACCTTCGAGGACGCGTTGGCCGCGATTTCCTCCGGCGAGGCCGATCTCGGCATGATCCCGATCGAGAACTCGGTGGCCGGTCGCGTCGCCGACATCCACCATCTGCTGCCGGGCTCCGGCCTGTACATCATCGGCGAGTGGTTCCTGCCGATCCGCCACCAGCTGATGGCCCTCAAAGGCACCAAGCTCGCCGACATCAAGACCGTCGAGAGCCACGTCCACGCGCTCGGCCAGTGCCGCCGCATCATCCGCCAGCTCGGCGTGCGCCCGATCGTCGCCGGCGACACCGCCGGCAGCGCGCGCGACGTGTCGCAGCGGGGCGACAAGAGCGTTGCCGCGATCGCCTCGCGCCTGGCCGCAGACATCTATGGCCTCGACATTCTGGCCGAGGACATCGAGGACGAGGCCCACAACACCACCCGTTTCGTCGTGCTGGCGCGCGAGCCGCAATGGGCCGAGCAGAACTCCGGCCCGCTGGTGACGAGCTTCGTGTTCCGCGTCCGCAACCTGCCGGCGGCGCTGTATAAGGCGCTCGGCGGCTTCGCGACCAACGGCGTCAACATGACCAAGCTCGAAAGCTACATGGTCGACGGCAATTTCTTCGCCACGCAATTCTACGCCGATGTCGACGGCCATCCGGAGGACAAGGGGCTCGCGTTCGCGCTGGAGGAGCTGAAGTTCTTCTCGCGCGAGCTGCGCATCGTCGGCGTCTATCCGGCCCATCCGTTCCGGGCGACGTTCAGCGAGCGCCTTGAAGGCTAGGCTGTTTGGCCGTCATTCCGGGATGGTCCGAAGGAGCAGACCCGGAATCTCGAGCTTCGGACTTCACCTCGAGATTCCGGGCTCGAGGCCTGCGGCCTCGCCCCGGAATGACGCCGAATTCGGCCTCCTACCCTTCGACATAGGCGGCGAGCTCGGCTGACGTTCCCGTCGGGAAGGCATCCTTGAGGTGATCGAGAAACGCCGACACGCGGGCGCTCAACAGCCGGCGCGACGGATACAGCGTCCATAGCGCGACCGGCGGCGCGTCGAGATCGGCCCAATGCACGAGACGCCCGGCCGCGATATCGTGGCTGGCGAGCGACAACGGCAGGCACGCCGCGCCCACACCGGCGCGAACGGCATCGCGCACCATGATCAGCGAGGTCAGCCGCAGGATCGGCTCGACGGAGATCCGAGCCGGTCCTGCCGGCCCCGTCACGACCCAACTCGTGATCTGGTCACCGCTGCGAACGATGGCGCGCACGGGCGCTCCATCGTCGGGCCGGGGAAGCGCGGGGTGAGCGACCACGACCATCCGGTCGCGCAGGAAGATGCGCCCGACCAGGCTGTCGTCGGGAGCGGGGTTGACCCGGATCACCAGGTCGTAGCCCTCCTCGACCATGTCGACAGTCCGATCGTCCGTGGTCACGTCTAGGCGCACGTCCGGGTATCTCAGCGCAAAGGTCGCGGCGAGCTTACCCATCGCCATCTGCGAGAACAGCAGCGGTGCGCTGATGCGCAGGCGGCCGCGCGGCGTCTGGCCGCCTGATGCGATCGCGCCGACGGTCTCGTCGAGCTCGGTCAGCAGCGCGCCGGTGCGCTCGTACAGCGCCCGCCCCTCCTCGGTCAGCTTCAGCGCGCGTCCGCCGCGCTCGATCAGGCGGATGTCCAGGGCTGCCTCGAGCTCGGCGACCCGGCGCGACAACGTCGCCTTCGGCCGCCCACTGGCCCGCGCGGCCCGGCCGAAGCCGCCGTGCCGGGCGACGAGCGTGAAATCGGCAAGCGCGAGTAGATCCATCGTTCCACCAGTGAGACAAGCCGTCCAAGAATAGCGTCTGTTGGCTCAAATGTGGATCGCTATTTCCCAGTTCAGCTTTCGGACCGCCCACGCGGGGGTCCAATTCAGAACAGGAGACGACTATGACCACCGACGACAACAACGAGACCAGGCGCAACATCCTCGTGCTCGGCGCCACCGGCGGCACCGGACGGCTGATCGTCCGCGATGCGCTGGCGCGCGGCCATCACGTCAGCGCGCTGGTGCGCTCGCCCGAAAAGGCCGGTGATCTGCAAGGCGCGCAACTGATCGTGGGCGACGCCCGCGACGAAGCCACGCTGCGCAAGGCGCTGAAGGGACAGGATGCCGTCATCAGTTCGCTCGGCACGTCGCTCAGCCCGTTCAAGGAGGTCACGACGCTCTCGACATCGACGCGCGCGCTGGTCGAAGCGATGAAGGCGGAGGGCGTCGCGCGACTGGTCGCGATCACCGGGATCGGCGCCGGCGACAGCAAGGGACATGGCGGCTTCGTCTACGACCGCCTGATCCTGCCGCTGCTGCTTCGCAATGTCTACGCCGACAAGGACCGGCAGGAGGCGATCATCCGCGACAGCGGGCTCGATTGGGTGATCGTGCGCCCCGCGATGCTCAACGACAAGCCGGGTGGTCGGGCAGTGCGCGCGCTGACGGATCTCGCAGGCTTCCACGGCGGCACGATCGCGCGCGCCGATGTCGCGCGCTTCGTCGTGGACCAGGTGAGCGACGACACTTTCCTGCGCCGCTCGCCGCTGATCACATGGTGAGACCAAATATCCCGTCATTCCGGGGCAATCGTCCATGCGGTCACGCATGGCGATTGAACTCGGAATCCCGAGATGATGAAGAAGAACTGCAAGACAAGCTCTGGATTCCGGGTTCAAGGCCTGCGGCCTTGCCCCGGAATGACGTCGAGGGGATGGAAGAGTAGTTACGCCGCCGCCTGCCGCTCCAGGCCGAAGGCGTCCGCGAGCAGGGTGTAGGAGCGCTTGCGGGCCTCGTGGTCGAAGATCGCGGTGATCACCATCAGCTCGTCGGCCTGGCTCGCCGCGATCATCGGATCGAGCTTGGCGCGCACCGTGGCCGGCGAGCCGACGAACAGCCGCGAGCGGTTGCGGGCGATCGAGGCACGGTCCGAGTCTGTGTACGGATAGGCTGCCGCTTCCTCCGGGCTCGGCAGCGGCAGGAATTGGCCGCGGTCGCGTCGGAGGCGGTTGAGGTCCATCGACGAGGCCAATCGCTCGGCTTCAGCATCGGTTTCCGCCGTCACCACCGCGACCGCCAGGATCGCATGTGGCTGCGAGCGCCAGCGCGACGCGGTGAAATGAGCGCGATAGTTGGTCATCGCGTCGATCGCATCGTGGTTGGCGAAGTGATGCGCGAAGCCAAAACCCATGCCCATCTGCGCCGAGAGCTCGCTGGAATAGTCGCTGGAGCCGAGCAGCCAGATCGGCGGCAGCGGCGCATCGTCAGGCATCGCGATGACGTTGTTGTAGGGATGGCCAGCGGGAAACTCGCGCGTCTCCCATAGGGTCAGCTCGTGCAGCCGCTCGAGGAAATCGTCGCCTTCGCGGCGGTCGAGCCGGCTCCGCAACGCATAGGCCGTGGTGCCGTCGGTGCCGGGCGCGCGGCCCAGACCGAGATCGATGCGGCCTGGGAACAGCGCTTCCAGCATCTTGAAGCGCTCGGCCACCACCAGGGGCGCGTGATTGGGCAGCATCACGCCGCCGGAGCCGACGCGGATGTGCTTGGTGACGGCAGCGATCTGCCCGATCATGATGTCGGGCGACGGGCTCGCCACCGAAACCAGGCTGTGATGCTCGGCGAGCCAGTAGCGGACATAGCCGAGCTGGTCGACATGGCGCGCTAGGTCGATGCTGTTGCGCAACGCCACCGAGGCCGGCGTGGCCGTCGTTGTGACCGAGAGGTCGAGGACTGAAATCGGGATCATGTCTTCAACGTAATGGCTGCACGGGCCGCGACAATGGGCCAGCCGCGCCGGTGATCTGCTGGAAATGCAGGGATCACGTCCGGATGGAGTTGGGACAAGCTGTTTGTATACAACAGGAACATCGCCCTATCCCACACTCAATTTTAGGACAAATCTGCTCTTGAGGCCATTTCAACGCTGTTGAATCTCACTTTTTCTTGCCCACATTGATACCCACTCATCCCAGAAAATCTGTACTTAAATCCCGATTTGTGGGCTAAATCCCATTTCCGGTGGGCTGTTTATTGCGACGCACTTCCCCTATCTTGGCGCATCTGAGGAGCGATCCGCTCTCAAGTTGAAATTTACGCGCCATCGGGAACCTGCGCCGCCATGACCGACCTCGCCACCGCCATCACTGATGGACACGCCGCGATCCCCCGGCCGAAAATCTCGTTCGAGTTCTTCCCGCCGAAGACCGAGGAGATGGAGCGGACGCTGTGGACCTCGATCGAGCGCCTGGCGCCGCTGGAGCCCAGCTTCGTCTCGGTCACCTATGGCGCCGGCGGCTCGACCCGCGAGCGCACCCACGCCACCATTGCGCGCATCCTGAGAGAGACCGCGTTGCTGCCGGCGGCGCATCTCACCTGCGTCGGGGCCTCCCGCGGGGAGATCGACGAAGTCGTCGACCGCTATCACGAGGTCGGCGTCCGCCACATCGTCGCACTGCGCGGCGATCCGCCCGGCGGCATCGGCACGCCCTATCACACCCACGCCGAGGGCTATCAGACCTCGCCCGAGCTGATCGCCGGCATCAAGAAGCGTCATCCCGACATCGAAGTCTCGGTCTCGGCCTATCCGGAGAAGCACCCGGAGAGCCGCGACTTCGACGCCGACATCGACATGCTCAAGGCGAAGGTCGACGCCGGCGCGACCCGCGCGATCACCCAGGTGTTCTTCGACAACGATCTCTACTTCCGCTACCTCGACCGGGTCCGCGCCCGCGGCATCGACATTCCGATCGTGCCCGGCATCATGCCGATGCACAATTTCAAGCAGGCGCGCGGCTTCGTCACCCGGGCCGGCACCACCGTGCCGGACTGGCTGGCCGAGAAGTTCGACGGCCTCGACGACGATCCCGAGACCCGCAAGCTGGTGGCGGCGACCGTCGCCGCCGGCCAGGTGCACAAGCTCGCCAAGCATGGCGTCGACACCTTCCATTTCTACACCATGAACCGCGCCGACCTCGTCTTCGCGATAAGCCATCTGCTTGGCATCCGTCCGAAGTCCGCCAACAAGGCTGCTGCCTGATGTCCGCCCCTGTTTCCAACGCGCGTACCGCCTTCCTCGCTGCAGCACGCCAGCGCATCCTGATTCTCGACGGCGCCATGGGCACGATGATCCAGGCGCTGCAGTTCGACGAGGCCGCGTTCCGCGGGTCGCGCTTCAAGGATTTTCACCGCGACCTCCGCGGCAACAACGACCTGCTGATCCTGACGCAACCCGAGGCGATCGAGGACATCCACGCGCAATATCTGCGCGCCGGCGCCGACATCGTCGCCACCAACACTTTCTCGGCGACGTCGATCGCGCAGGCCGACTACGATCTCTCCGACATCATCTACGAGCTCAACCGTGAAGGCGCGCGCCTGGCGCGCAATGCCGCGACCCGCGTCGCTGCCGAGGACGGCAAGCCGCGCTTCGTTGCCGGCGCGATGGGCCCGACCAACCGCACCGCCTCGATCTCGCCTGACGTCTCCAACCCCGGCTACCGCGCCGTCACCTTCGACGATCTGCGCATCGCCTATGGCGAGCAGGCGCGCGGACTGCTGGACGGCGGCGCAGACATCCTGCTGGTCGAGACCATCTTCGACACGCTCAACGCCAAGGCGGCGCTGTATGCCATCGCGGAGCTGTGCGAGGAGCGCGGCATCGACGTGCCCGTGATGATCTCCGGCACCATCACCGACAAGTCCGGCCGCCTGCTGTCGGGTCAGATGCCGGAGGCGTTCTGGAATTCGGTGCGTCACGCCAAGCCGCTGACCATCGGCTTCAACTGCGCGCTCGGAGCGGAAGACCTGCGCGCCCATGTCGCCGACATCGGCCGCGTCGCCGACACGCTGGTCTGCGCCTATCCGAATGCCGGCCTGCCCAACGAGTTCGGCCAGTATGACGAGACGCCGGCCTACATGGCGCGGCTGATCGGCGAGTTCGCTGCGTCCGGCCTCGTCAACATCGTCGGCGGCTGCTGCGGCACCACCCCGGACCATATCGCCGCGATCGCCGCCGCCGTCGCCCCGCACAAGCCGCGCGTCGTCCCTGACATCGCGCCGCGGCTGCGGCTATCGGGCCTGGAGCCGTTCGAGCTGACGCCCGCCATCCCCTTCGTCAATGTCGGCGAGCGCACCAACGTCACCGGCTCGGCCAAATTCCGCAAGCTGATCACCGCGGGCGACTACACCGCAGCTTTGCAGGTCGCGCGCGACCAGGTCGAGAACGGCGCCCAGGTCATCGACGTCAACATGGACGAGGGCCTGCTCGATTCGGAAGCCGCGATGCGGACCTTCCTCAACCTCGTCGCCGCCGAGCCGGATATCGCCCGCGTCCCTGTCATGGTCGACTCCTCGAAATTCCACGTCATCGAGGCCGGCCTGAAATGCGTGCAAGGCAAGCCGGTGGTGAACTCGATCTCGCTGAAGGAAGGCGAGGAGAAGTTCATCCACGAGGCGAAGATCGCGCGCCGCCATGGCGCGGCCGTCGTCGTCATGGCGTTCGACGAAACGGGTCAGGCCGACACCTATCAGCGCAAGACCGAGATCTGCGCCCGCGCCTACAAGATCCTGGTCGAGACGGTCGGCTTCCCGCCCGAAGACATCATCTTCGATCCCAACATCTTTGCGATCGCCACCGGGCTGGAAGAGCACAACAACTACGGCGTCGACTTCATCGAGGCGACGAGGTGGATCCGCCAGAACCTGCCGCATGCCCACATTTCCGGCGGCGTCTCCAATCTGTCGTTCTCGTTCCGCGGCAACGAGCCGGTGCGCGAGGCGATGCATTCGGTGTTCCTGTATCACGCCATCAAGGCGGGCATGGACATGGGCATCGTCAATGCCGGCCAGATGATCGTCTATGACGACATCGATCCCGAGTTGCGCCAGGTGTGCGAGGACGTCGTGCTCAACCGCGATCCCGGCGCCTCCGAGCGGTTGCTGGCGCTGGCGGAGAAATTCCGCGGCCAGGGCAAGCAGACCAAGGAGGCCGATCTCGCCTGGCGCGAATGGCCGGTCGACAAGCGGCTGTCCCACGCGCTGGTGCACGGGATCACCGAGTTCATCGAGAAGGATACGGAAGAGGCGCGCGCCAAGTCGAGCCGGCCGCTCGACGTCATCGAAGGCCCGCTGATGGCGGGCATGAACGTGGTCGGCGACCTGTTCGGCGACGGCAAGATGTTCCTGCCGCAGGTCGTGAAGTCGGCGCGCGTGATGAAGCAGGCGGTCGCCTATCTGATGCCGTTCATGGAGGCCGAGAAGGCCGCCAACAAGGGCCGTGCCAATGAGCGCTCCAATGCCGGCAAGATCGTGCTCGCCACCGTCAAGGGCGACGTCCACGACATCGGCAAGAACATCGTCGGCATCGTGCTCCAGTGCAACAATTTCGAGGTCATCGACCTCGGCGTCATGGTGCCCGCCGCCAAGATCATCGAGACCGCGAAGGCGGAGAATGCCGACATCATCGGCCTCTCCGGCCTGATCACGCCCTCGCTCGACGAGATGGCGTATCTGGCATCGGAGATGGAGCGCCAGGGCCTGAACGTGCCGCTGCTGATCGGCGGTGCCACCACCAGCCGCGTCCATACCGCCGTAAAGATCGACCCGAACTACCAGAGCGGGCCGGTGGTGCATGTCAACGACGCCAGCCGCGCCGTCGGCGTCGCCTCGTCGCTGCTGTCGGCGGAGCGCAAGGATGCCTATGCCGCGGACATCCGCGGCGAGTATCAGAAGATCGCCGCGGCGCATCTGCGTGGCCAGGCCGACAAGAAGCGGCTGTCACTGAAGGACGCCCGAGCCAACGCGCCGAAAATCGATTTCGCCAAGGCCAGGCCGGTGAAGCCGACCTTCCTCGGCACGAAGACTTTTGTGGACTACGACCTTGCCGAGCTCGTGCCCTATATCGACTGGACGCCGTTCTTCCAGACCTGGGAGCTGGCCGGCCGCTTCCCGGCAATCCTCGACGATGCCAAGGTCGGCGAGGCCGCGCGGGCGCTGTACGACGACGCGCAGAAGATGCTGAAGCAGATCGTCGACGAAAAGTGGTTCACCGCGCGCGCCGCGATCGGCTTCTGGCCGGCCAACGCCGTCGGCGACGACATCGTGCTGTATGCCGATGACAACCGCAGCAAGGCGATCGCGACGCTGCACACGCTGCGCCAGCAGCTCGAAAAGCGCGAGGGCCGCTTCAACACCGCGCTGTCCGACTTCGTCGCGCCCGCGGGCTCCGGCGTGCCGGACTATGTCGGCGGCTTCGTCGTGACGACGGGGCTCGGCGAGGATGCGGTCGCCGACCGCTTCAAGAACGCCAATGACGACTATTCCTCGATCCTGGTCAAGGCGCTGGCCGACCGCCTCGCCGAAGCCTTTGCCGAACGCCTGCACGCCCGCGTGCGCCGCGAGTTCTGGGCCTACGCCCCGGACGAGACGGTCTCCCCCGACGATCTGATCCTGGAGAAGTACCAGGGCATCCGCCCCGCGCCAGGCTATCCGGCACAGCCCGATCACACCGAGAAGGCGACCTTGTTCGAGCTGCTGGATGCCGAGACAAACGCCGGCGTCCGGCTCACCGAGAGCTTTGCGATGTGGCCGGGCTCGTCGGTTTCGGGCCTCTACTTCGCCTCGCCGGAGAGCTTCTATTTCGGCGTCGGCAAGATCGAGCGCGACCAGGTCGAGGACTACGCCGCACGCAAGGGCATGACGGTGGCCGAGGTCGAGCGCTGGCTGGCGCCGATCCTGAACTACATCCCGGCGCGAGGTGGACAGCCGACCGAGACGCCCCGCCCGGTCGCCTCGCCCGCCCCCGCCAACGATGCGGCCCCTGCCGAGCTGGCCAGCCATCCCGTCGGCTGCACCTGCGCGGTTCACCTGGCGTGGCGCAAGAAGGCGGTGGGCGCGAAGTAGCCCACAGTCCCGCGTCACCCACCACCGTCGTCCCGGCGAACGCCGGGACCCATACCGCGTGATGTATCGGGAGCGCGCGGTGGCGGATACCGAGTGCATCACTGCTCCCTGTGGTTATGGGTCCCGGCGTTCGCCGGGACGACACCGGTTGTGACGCACCTTGGTCGGCTTACTTGCCGTTCGGCAATGCCCCCCGTGTCCCCGGCGCCACGACCGCCCCGAATGACAAAGCGCCACAGCTGACGGGGCCCGATCCAGCGTGGACATCGCCTCCATAACCAGCTGAAATGCCGCCCGGGGGCGCCGGGTGGTTTTGGTTCATGTCGTTGCAGTTCAGGCTTGCGTCGCGAAACCTGTTCCATGACAGGCTGCGCTTCGTCGCGACCGTCATCGGCATCATCTTCTCGATCGTGCTGGTGACCGTGCAGATGGGCCTCTATGTCGGCTTTCGCCGCATGGTGACGACGATGATCGACCATGCCCCGGCGCAGCTGTGGATCATGCCGGTCGGCACCAAATGCTTCGAGGATCCATCGCTGCTCGACGAGCGGCAGCGGTTCCGGGCGCTCGCGGTTCCCGGCGTCGCCGAGGCGACGCCGCTGGTCATCGGCTATGCACAATGGCGGCTGCCGCAGGGCACGACGACGCCCGTCTTCGTGGTCGGCTCGGAGCTGCGCGGGCTCGGCCTGCATCCCTGGAACGTGGTCGAGGGCCGGCTCGACGACCTCTCGGTGCCCGGCGCGGTCGCGGTCGATCAGACCTATTTCGAACGTCTCGGCATCTCCGGCGTGGAGCAGACTGCCGAGCTGCGCGACCGCAAGGTGCAGGTGATGGCGGTGAGCAAGGGCATCCGCTCGTTCACGACCACGCCTTACGTGTTCACCGATGTCGAGCGCGCGCGCAGCTACACGGGCACCACGCCGAGCAAGGCGTCCTATCTGCTGGTGCGGCTGGCGCCCGATGCCGATCTCTGGAAGACCCAGCAGGCGCTGCGCGACAGTCTCGGCAATGTCGAGGTGCTGACCGCAGCCGAGTTTCGCAACCGCAGCCGTTCGTTCTGGCTGTTCGGCACCGGCGCGGGCGCGGCGTTGTTCGCCGGCGCACTGCTCGGGGTCATCGTCGGCACGGTCATCGTGGCGCAGACGCTCTATTCCAGCACCAAGGATCATCTCAACGAGTTCGCGACGCTGCGCGCGATCGGCTCGTCCAGCCGCTACATCTACACGGTCATCATCTGGCAGGCGCTGCTCAGCGCCATCGTCGGCTTCGCGGGGGCCGCCGGCATCGGCAAGATCGTCGCGGCGGCGACGGCGGAATCAGCCCTGCCGGTAATCATGACGCCGATGCTGACCGTGGCGCTGTTCCTGCTGACCGTGACGATGTGCGTGGGCTCGGCGATCGCTGCCATCGTCAAGGTGATGCGCATCGATCCGGCCATGGTGTTCTCGCGATGAGCGACGTCGTGCTCGCGGCCACCGATCTCGTGCATCACCTCGGCCAGGGCGCCGGCCGGGTGCAGGCGCTGAAGGGCGTGAGCCTGGCGTTGAAGGGCGGCGAGCTGGTGCTCCTGATGGGGCCGTCCGGCAGCGGCAAGACCACGCTGCTGTCGATCCTGGGCTGCCTGATGACGCCGGACGCCGGCACGGTGCATGTCGGCGGCCAAGCCGTCGCCGGGCTCGATGCGGAGGCGCTGGCAAAACTCCGGCGCGAGCGCATCGGCTTCATCTTCCAGTCCTATCATTTGTTCCCGACGCTCAACGCCGAGGACAATGTCCGCCTCGCGCTCGACGTGCGCGGCGAGCGCGCGCGGGTCGCGAAGCAGGCGTCGCGCGAGGTGCTGGCCACCGTCGGTCTCGGCCACAAGCGCAAATCGCTGCCGCGCGAGCTCTCCGGCGGTGAGCAGCAGCGCGTCGCGATCGCCCGCGCCATTGTCGGCAAGACCCAGGTCATTCTCGCCGACGAGCCCACCGGCGCGCTCGACACCGCCAACGGCCAGGCGATCATGACGCTGCTCGCCGATATCGCCAAGGATCCATCGCGCGCGGTGCTGGTGGTGACGCACGATCCGCGCATCCTGCCTTTCGCCAGCCGCGTCGTTCATATCGAGGACGGCCGCATCATCAGCGAGGAGGCTGTGACAGAATCGATGAAGAAGGTCTCGAACGCATGAACAAGCCCGGCCGAGCTCATCAGGCTGTCGCGCTGCTGCTGGCGGCATCCACGGCGTTCGCGGTCGCGCCGCGCTGGATCACGCTGGAGGCGCGCGCCGCGAACGCCCAGGAGGAACGCTGGCTCGCGGTCGCTCCCGGCCGCGTCGAGCCGGCCTCCGGCCTGATCAAGCTCGGCGCCCCCGTGGTCGGCGCGATCCAGGAGGTGCTGGTGAAACCCGGTGATACCGTGTTCGCCGGCCAGGCGCTGGTGCGGCTCGCTGATGCCGAGGCGCGCGCGCAGCTCGCCAGCGCCGAGGCGCAGGCTGCGATGCGCAAGCGCGTGCGCAACAAGGAAACGACGCCGTCGGGAGCCGGCCCGCGGCGCCGCGCCGAGGATGGCGTGGCCGATGCGCAGGCAGCTTTGTTCGATGCCCGCGTTGCACTCGACAAGGCGGTGGCCGAGCGGCGCGCCGGGCGCGGCGCCGATGCCGAGGTCGAGAGCGCGCGCACGCAGCTGACGACTGCGCAGGCCAAGCTGGATCAGCAGACCGAGGAGCTGCGCAAGGTCACCGCCGATGCGCCGCTGCCGATCAGCGCCGAGGGCCAGCTCAACGTCGCGCGCAGCGAGCTGCAGGCGGCACGCGCCGGCTTGGAGAAGCTCACCCTCCGCGCGCCGCTCGACGGCACCGTTCTGCAGGTGAATGCGCGCGCCGGCGAGATCGCCTCGCCGCAATCGACGCCGCCGCTGGTGCTGCTCGGCGACATGTCCTCGCTGCGGGTCCGCGCCGAGCTCGATCAGCGCGATCTCGACAAGATCAAGCCCGGCCAGCAGGCCGTGGTCCGCTCCGACGCCTTTCGCGGCCGCGACGTCGCTGGCAAGGTCGCGGCGGTCGCGCCGCTGGTCGAAAGCAGCCGCGCCGCCGCGCTCAGCCAGCGCAACATGACCGATGTCGACGTCGTCGAGGTGCTGGTCGATCTCGCAGAGCCCGGCCCGTTCGCGGTCGGCATGAAGGTGGACGTGTACTTCAAGCCGTGACGGCGTGCCCGATCGGATTGGCAACGACCGCGCGCTTGGCACAGGCCGGGATCAATCTGCTCCTTGCGCTCATTTCGGGACGTTGTGCTCGAGATCCTCCAGCCACGCCACGGCATTGCCGTCCGAGGGCGCGCGCCAGTCGCCGCGGGGGGAGAGCGCGCCGCCGGCGACCACCTTGGGGCCGTTGGGCATCGCCGAGCGCTTGAACTGGCTGAAGGCGAAGAAGCGCTTGAGAAAGACTTCCAGCCATTTCCTGATCTCACCGAGCGTGTAGGCGTTGCGCTTGTCATCGGGGAAATGCGGCGGCCAGGCGCCGGCGCCGGCATCCTTCCAGGCGTGATGCGCCATGAAGGCGATCTTCGCCGGGCGCATGCCGTAGCGCAGCGTGTAGAACAGATTGAAGTCCTGCAGCTCATAGGGGCCGATCGCGGCCTGCGTGCTCTGCGGCGTCTCGCCCTCCTTTACCGGCACCAGCTCCGGCGAAATCTCCGCCGACAGCACCGCCTCGAGGGTGCGATCGACATCGGCCGAGAACTGATGCGAGGCGATGACCCAGCGGATGAGATGCTGGATCAGGGTCTTCGGCACGCCGGCGTTGACGTTGTAGTGCGCCATCTGATCGCCGACGCCATAGGTGCACCATCCGAGCGCCAGCTCGGAGAGATCGCCGGTGCCGAGCACGATCCCGCCGCGATCGTTGGCGAGGCGGAACAGATAGTCGGTGCGCAAGCCGGCCTGCACGTTCTCGAAGGTGACGTCGTAGACCTCCTCGCCGCGGCCGAAGGGATGGCCGATGTCCTTCAGCATCTGCGTCGCCGCGGGGCGGATGTCGAGCTCGGCAGCGCTGACCTCGAGCGATGTCATCAGCGCGTGCGCGTAGGACTTGCTCTGCGCGCCCGTGGCAAAGCCGGGCATCGTGTAGGCGAGAATGTTGGTGCGGGGCAGGCCGAGCAGGTCCATCGCCTTGGCGGCGACGATCAGCGCATGCGTCGAATCGAGCCCGCCGGAGACACCGATCACGATGCGCTTGGTGCCGGTGGCGCGCAGCCGCTGCGTCAGACCCGCGACCTGGATGTTGTAGGCCTCGTAGCAGTCCTGATCGAGCCGCGCGGGATCGCTCGGCACGAACGGAAAGCGCTCGATGCTGCGCATGAAGCCGATGTCGCCCTCGGCCGGCTGCAGCTCGAAGCCGATGCGGCGCCAATGCACGCCTGTGTCTTGCGCGCGCGCATTGTCGTCGAACGTGCCCATCAGCGCGCGCTCCTGGCGCAGCAGATCGAGATCAACGTCGGCGAAGATGGTCTGGCCGGTCTGGCGGAAGCGCTCGCTCTCGGCGAGCAGCACGCCGTTCTCGAAGATCGAGGTCTGGCCGTCCCAGGACAGATCGGTGGTGGATTCGCCGACACCGGCGGCGGCGTAGACATAGGCGGCGAGGCAGCGCGCCGAGGTCGACCGGCACAGCAGCGAGCGGGATTCCGCGCGGCCGACGGTGATCGGGCTGCCCGAGAGATTGGCGAGCACGGTGGCGCCGGCGAGCGCGAGCTCGGAGGCCGGCGTGACGGGAATCCACATGTCCTCGCAGATCTCGACGCCGATCACGAGACCGGCGACGTCGGCGGCGGCGAACAGCAGATCGGTGCCGAACGGCGCCATGGTCTCGGCCACTTCGATCATCTCGCCACGGATGCCGGCACCGGAGGCGAAGTGGCGGCCTTCGTAGAACTCGCGATAGGTCGGCAGATAGCTCTTCGGAATGACGCCGAGCACCTCGCCGCGATGGATCACGACGGCGCAATTGTAGATGCGATGCGCGAAGCGCAGCGGCGCGCCGACGATCAGCACCGGCATCAGGTCATGTGAGGCTTCGACCAAGGTGAGCAGCCCGCGCTGGACGGCATCGAGCAGCGGATCCTGCTTGACGAGGTCCTCGATCGCGTACCCGGACAAACACAGCTCCGGAAACACCGCGACCGCGGCGTTCTGGTCGTGACAGGCGCGCGCCGCGGCCAGGATCGCCGCCGCATTGGCTGTCGGATTGGCGACGCTGGAGGCCGTGACGCAGGCGGCGACGCGGGCAAAGCCGTGGCGGTAGATCGAATGGAAATTCATCGGGGCAGTCCATCTCCTGTCGTCTCACCATACGACATGTTCCATGACGGGAGCCATGACAAGCGCGGCAGGTCAGTACCACCGATCCTGCAGGCTGGGCCACCTTGCGGACACCAGGCATTTGATTTGCGCCGGCCGCCCGATGCCGGATAAGTCTGGCTCCGCCATTCGAGCAAACACATGAACCTGTTGGTCATCGGCTTCGGCTACTCCGCCCAGCGCTTCGTCGATCTCTACGGCAGCGGCTTCGCCCGCGTCACCGGTACGGTGCGCGGCGCTGACAAGCGCGCGCAGCTCGCGCGCTACGAGCTAGACCTGTTCGACGGCACGGCGCCCACGGCCGCGACACTGGCGGCGGCGGCCGAAGCGGATGTCGTGCTGATTTCGGCGCCGCCCGGACCTGGTGACGATCCGGCGTTGACGCGGTTCGGTGATGCCGTCACCCATGGTCGCGCAAGACGCGTGGTCTATCTCTCCACGGTCGGCGTCTACGGCGACCACCAGGGCGCCTGGATCGACGAGGACACGCCGCTGGCGCCGGAGCATGATCGGGTGCAGGCGCGTGTCCGCGTCGAAGAGGACTGGCGGGGCCGGATCGGCGACCGGCTGGCGGTGCTCCGGCTCGGCGGCATCTACGGTCCCGGCCGCAATGCGCTGGTCGAGCTGCGAGCGGGGCGCGCCCGGCGCATCGTCAAGCCGGGCCAGGTGTTCAACCGTATCCATGTCGACGACATCGCCGGCGCCATCATGGGCGCGATCCGGCGCGAAGCCGGCGGCGCCTGGAACATTGTCGACGACGAGCCGGCGCCGCCCCAGGACGTCGTCGCCTATGCCGCCGGCCTGATGGGCATCGCTCCGCCGCCGGAGCAGCCGTTCGATCGTGTGGAGCTGTCGCCGATGGCGAAGAGCTTCTACGCCAGCAACCGGCGCATCCGAAACACCAGGGCCAAGCAGGACCTCGGCCTCGTGTTCGCCTACCCCACCTATCGTGCCGGGCTCGACGCGCTGTGGGCGGCGGGCGAAGGGCGGAGCTGAGCGGCGAACCCGGTTCAGGGGACGGATCCGCAGGCCGCGCGCAGCCCGCGCCCGAATAGCCGCAACGCGCCCTCCTCGGGTCCGGCCTCGCCGGCGCTATCACGCCCCTTCAGTGAGCCGTCGATCCGGAGCATGGCGAGCCCATGCGCAAGTCCCCAGGCCGCCACCGCAGCCTGCTCGAGCGTCGCGGCTGGGATATCGGCACCAAGGAACTCTCCGAGAGCCAGACGCAGAGGCGCGAAGGTCGCCTGCTTCGCTGCGGAGACGTCGGGATGGGCGTGCCAATCGTTCACGCCGACGCCGAACATCAGCCGGTACAGCTGCGGCTGGGTGACGGCGAAACGGATGTAGTCGAGGCCGAGAGCGGTCAGCCGGTCCTCGCCGGCCGGCCCGCGTGCCGCCGCCTCGTTCTGCGCCGCGGCCAGCGCAGCAAAGCCCGCCTCCGCGATGGTGGCGAGCAGATCCTCCTTGCCGGCGAAATGATTGTAGGGCGCAGACTGCGACACCCCGGCCGCTCGCGCCACCGCCCGGAACGAGAGCGCCTCCGCTCCCTCCTGCTCGAGCAGGTCGGTCGCGGCCGCAATCAGCGCCCGCTTCAAATCGCCGTGGTGATAGGACCGGCGCTGCGGCTTCGCCGGAGGGATTTCGGCAGGGGGCTCGGTCATCGAAAATCAATGTTGACAGTGATCATATTAAGCCTGATGATGTTAACACTGCTCATATCCAGACGAAGCCTGACCTGTCCAGACCAAACCTGTGGAGCCTGCATCATGACGGAAGCGACGACGTCTCCCATGGCGTCTCCCATGACTTCACGACGGCGGGCCCTAGCCGGCGCCGCCGGCGGGCTCGCGCTGGGTGCGATCGCCGGCGCCGCCGCGGTGGCACAGGCAAGCCAACGTCCTGCGCCGACGATCATCGCAGCGCCGAAGCGATTCGCCGGCAAGACCGTGCTGATCACAGGCGCTACGTCAGGCATCGGCCGCGCCGCTGCCGTCGCCTTCGCGCGCCAGGGCGCGGCCGTCGTGTTCTGCGGACGGCGCGAGGCGCTGGGACGCGAGCTCGAAGCCGAGCTCACGGCCCAGGGCGGCCGCGCGCGCTATGTCCGGGCCGACGTGCGCGTCGAAGCCGAGATGCGTGACCTGGTGGCGCAGACCATCGCGAGCTTCGGCAGCCTCGACATCGCGCTGAACAATGCCGGAATCACCATCGAGAAGCCGCTGCACGAATACGACGCGTCCGACTGGAACGACATCGTCGACACCAACCTGCGTGGCGTGTTCTTCGCGATGAAGCACGAGATCGCGGAAATGCGGGCACGCGGCGGCGGCACGATCCTCGTCATGTCGTCCTCGGTCGCACATCGCACGGCTGCACGCCGGAGCATCTATACGGCGACCAAAGCGGGATTGATCGGGCTGATCAGGTCGGCGGCCCTCGACTACGCCGATGACAATATCCGCGTCAACGCCATCCTGCCGGGGACCACCGACACCGCGCTGGTCCGCCGCGTCGCCGGCA
This sequence comes from Bradyrhizobium sp. SZCCHNR1002, assembly GCF_032381435.1. Lineage (NCBI taxonomy): Bacteria > Pseudomonadati > Pseudomonadota > Alphaproteobacteria > Hyphomicrobiales > Nitrobacteraceae > Bradyrhizobium > Bradyrhizobium sp. SZCCHNR1002. The sequence continues at coordinate 374,384 of NZ_JAUHIS010000005.1, read as the reverse complement.
CCGAAGGCATGCCCGATGCGATGTGGCAGATCGCGGCGACAGAATGGGCCCGCGCCAAGATGCCCGGCCTCAAGCGCATGGCCTCGCCCGAGGAGATCGCCGAATTCACAGTCGCCATGGCCTCTCCCGAACTGACCTACATGACGGGCGCGGCGCTGAGCTCCGACGGCGGCAGCGGCTGAGATTTTGAAGGACGCCACGAAACCTTTCGCACCATCGGCGATTGCCACGAACAGAGATTGTCATGCGGGTTTGACGCGACTGCACGTCGTGCACCCCTCACGCAAAGGATGTTCGACATGCAAGGCGATCAACCCATCAGCTGGCTCATGTTCTTCACGCTCGCCGCGGCGATCATCATTGCCGCAGGCGCGTTCCTGGCGTTCCTGCGCTCGCGGCACAACCGTGAGATCGCGGCGGTCGCGCTCGAGGGCGATGGCCGCGGCCGAGGCATGGCGCCCTCCGGCGCACTGCCGGAGCTCGGCGGCCTGTTCGTGCTCGCCTTGATCGTCAGCGGCCTTCTGGTGGCCGGTTATCAGAGCGGCGGCGCCACCCGCTTCGCTGGTGGCGACAAGCCGACGCCGATGCCATCGGCGCCGACAAACACCGACCGCGGTACGACGGTGGGCGCAGGCGCGGCGATCACTCCGCCGCAAGCGCCGACCATGACCCAACCGGCGCGGCCCGGTCCGGACCTGCGGTCCGCCCCGGCATCGTCGCCCACCGGTGCCGGCCCCGAGAGCGGCGGCCATCCGGAGGCCAATCCACCCGCCCGATAAAGAGCGACTCCCTGGAAAGCACGAAGGCCGCGCAATGCGCGGCCTTTTCTCTCTATTCGCTGATGCGGATCGCCCAGTTCAGATCGCGGCTGCGACCTTGTCGAGGCCGATGGTGCGGGCAAGCCGCCGGACTTCGTCCTTCTGGTCGTCGCGCAACTGCCAGAGCAGCGGCATGGCAGCCGATTTCAGCTGCTGCACTTCGTCCGAATCAGGATCGATCGTCACCGCGCCGGGCTTGGCAGCGCCCTGGCGGGCCGTATGAATCTTACGGGCCACGGCGCGCAGCGCGCTCTCGACCGCCGGCCAGTAATATTCCTGGCTCGACGACAGCCGCAGCCGCTCCTTGATGCCGGCGATCTGGGTGTCCGAGAGCAGCGAATAGGCCTTCTGCACCTCAGGCTTCAACGGTGCCGGAGCGGGCTCGCTACGGGCGAGGATCTTGGACTTCGGCACCACCGGCTCGGCAGCAACGACCGCAGCGGCCGACGCCTTGGCCATCTCCGCTTCGGAGGGCGCATAGGCATAGGCCTGGCGCAGCGTCGTCTTGGTTGCGGAGCCCTGCTGCTGCACCTCGGGAGCAGCAAGTGTGACCATGGCAAGGCGGTCACCCTTGGCATCACGATTGGAGGTCGGGCTCTTTGCAACAACGGGCGGCATCATCGCACCAGCCGACGGCACGCTGTCCCGCATCAGGATGCTGGTCACGGCGGCACCTGCGATCAAGACGCCAAGCAAAGCGGCAAAAGCGATCGACTTCGTCACGCAAATCTCCGTATCCCGGCGGAAACACCGCACTTTGCCGAAAAGTGGGAGTTAATTAAGGCTTTACAATGCCACAGAAACACGTGGGCCACCATTCCGCCCTGTGAACATGACGGATAATTTTTTCTCACGCCGCGGAACAGAGCTCGGCAGGTATCTGCAGGTCGTAGGCGGCCTGGATGTCCGCGACGATGTCGGAGGCCTCCCATAGCGCTGCCGGTTCCACCGAATGCAGGCTGATGGTCCAGTTCCCGCCACGTGCGGTGCGCGGCACGCTCATGATGTCGAACTGGACGTTGCGGCAGAGCGGATGCCGCTGCAGGGCATGTCCGACCCGGATCCGGATCTCCTCGAGCGTCGCGCGCTCCTTGCCCTGCCCCCACTCGATGCCCATCGCGCAATTCCGCCAAGTTCGAACTCGGGCGGATTGTGGGACGGGATGGTTAATGGTGCCTTAAGGACACACCCGGTGTTTCTCTCATCGTACGAAGGCACCGCGCACGGCACCCGCGCGGTCATACTCATCGGCGGTTCGCGCAACCAAGTCCGCGACGGACGGAACGTCCGACACGCCCGACGTCGCATGGCCTGCACTCCAGATATCCCGCCAGCGCTTCGGCCTGTTCTCGCGCGCACCGACATCGATGTCCGTGCCGATCTCGATCGCCCCGCGTGCCGGCAGCGCCTCCGGGTCGAGACCGGCAGCGATGATCGATGGCCTGAGCATGCTGGTCGGCAGGCCGGTGAAGGCGGAGGTCAGCAACACGTCGTCCGCGGAGCTTTCGACCAGCATCGCCTTGTAGCGGCCATCTGCCATGCTCTCCTGCGTGGCGATGAACCTGGTGCCCATATAAGCGAGATCGCAGCCCAACACCTCGGCGGCGCGCAGCGCCACGCCATCGCTGATGCCGCCGGCGAGCACGACCGGACCGGGGAAGAACGCCCTGACGGCACGCACGAAGGCAAACGGATTGAGCCAGCCGGTCTGGCCCCCGGCACCGGCCGTGAGCAGCACGAGCCCGTCCGCACCAGCCTCCGCGGCACGCTCGGCGTGACGGATCGAGGCGACATCGGCGAACACCAGCGTACCCGCATCATGCAACGGCTCGATCACCGGTGCCGGAGAGCCGACCGAGGTGATCACGAGTTCCGGCCGGTGCCGCAGCAGCACGGCGAGATCGTCCTGGAGCCGGACATTGGAGCGGTGCATGATCAGGTTCGGGCACACCGGCGCGGCGGCCTCACCGCTCGCATCGCTGGCACGAGCGAGCCTGGTTGCGATCTCGCCCAGCCAAGCTTCGAGCTCGCCGGCCGTGCGGCAATTCACCGTGGGAAACGAACCGATCACGCCGTTCGCACAGGTTGCGCTGACGAGATCGATTCCCGATACCAGGAACATCGGTGCTGCGATCAGCGGCAGACGCAGCCGCGCTCGCAGGCTGGTCATTGGACGTCCTTGCACCGCGCGCCTCCCAGAGCCTTTGCTTGACTCAGGGATAGCGACGCCGGCGTGCGCGATCAATCGTCGCCGAAGAAGCTGAAGCGCGGGCCCTGCATGTCGACCGGCTGGGCGGCATAGGCCCGCGGCGTCGTATCCTCCCGCACCGCCTGTTCGACGGCACGCAGATCCTGCTCGCGGCGCTGCCGGCGACGCTCGACATATTGCCGATGCCGCTCGGCGCGGCGCTGCTCCGCGGCACGCTTGCGCTCGGCCTCGCGTGACTTGGGATCGGGATCCTGCACCTTCTCGGCGGCCTTGTCCTGCCCCTTGTCCACGAGCTTCGCCTGTGCGTCGTCCGGCGTACCAGCCTGCGACGCGCCCGCCTGTGGATCGGAGGCCGCCGACGCAGCCACCGTCGTCGCGGTCGCTTCTGCAGCAGCCGCTTGCGGCTGCGGCGAGGCATTGGCCTGCGCAGGCATCGCAGCGGCCTGTGTCGCGACAGGCGTCACCTTGATCGGAGTCGTCGCAGCCGCCTGCGTGGCGGCGAGGTATGAGGTCGCGGCCGGACTGGGCGACGGCGCGGAACGCTCGAGCTTGGCCGTCTCGACCGGCGCCGATTTCGGATTCATGCCCTCGGCAATCATGAGCCCGCCGCCGAGGCCGGCAGCGACGGCGATGGCGACCGTTCCGGCTCCTGCAAAAAAAGCTGTCGAGGTGCGCATGGCCTTGCTCCGCTATTGTTCGGCCGGGCAACGCGGCGCGCGCAGCGATGTTCCGACCGGCGTCATGACTCGGCTTGAGCGCAAGCGACATTCTGTTAGCCTTCTCGCCAAGCCCCTGTCGCCAAGCCCTGCGACGCAACAACCAGCGGGACACGTCGGGAGGACCATCGCATGACCCATCGGCTCCACGCGTTCCCGGTCGTTTGTGAGCAGACCCTGCTGACACTGTCGCGCCATCCAACGCGCACGGCATTCAGTTGGCCCGGCGGATCGTTGACGTATCAGGGCGCCGTCGACCTGATCGGACGCATGCAAAGCGTGTTCATGCGGCTCGACCTGCCGGCCGGAACGCGCGTTGCGTTCCTCACCGCGAACCGCGCCGACAGCTGGTGCGCCGGCATGGCGGCGCAGCTGTCCCGGCTCGCGATCACCTGGCTGCATCCGCTGGGATCGCTGGAGGATCAGCTGTTCCAGCTGGCGGATTCGGAATCGCAGGTGCTGGTGATCGATGCCGCGGCGTTCCGCGATCGCGGCGGCGAGCTGGCGTCGCGTGCCGACGGCCTGCGTCACGTGTACACTCTCGGACAAGCCGGGTACGGCGCAGACCTGCTCGCCGCCCTCGAGCAGGCCGGCCATGCCACTGCGCGCAATTTCGCGACACCCGACGATGTCGCGACCTTGAACTACACGGGCGGCACGACCGGCAAGTCGAAGGGCGCGCTGCGTCACCACCGCGAATATGGCGGCTTCGCCACCGCGATCCTGGCCGATTTCGAGATCCCCGACCGTGCCCGCTATCTGACGGTGGCGCCGATCAGCCACGTCGCCGGCACCAAGGTGCTGCCGACCCTGATGCGCGGCGGCACCGTGCACATGCTCAAGGGCTTCGACCCCGACGCCGTGCTGAAGACGATCGAGCGCGAGCGCATCAACTTCACGCTGTTCGTGCCGACCATGATCTACGTGCTGCTCGATCATCCGGCGCTGAGCCGGACCGATCTGTCCTCGCTCGAGCTCGTATTGTATGGCGCGTCCGCGATGTCGCCGACGCGGCTGGTCGAGGGCATCGAGCGCATCGGGCCGGTGTTCTCGCAGCTCTATGGCCAGACCGAATGCTATCCGGTCTCGGTGCTGCGCAAGGCCGATCACGATCCGAAGCAGCCGGAGCTGTTCCTGTCGTGCGGCTTCCCGATCGCGGCCTGCGAGGTCAAGATCCTCGACGACAATGATCAGGAGGTGGCGCAGGGCGAGGCCGGCGAGATCTGTGTGCGCGCGCCGCATGTGATGACGGAATACTGGAAGCGGCCCGATATCACCGCCGAGACCTTGAAGAACGGCTGGCTGCACACCGGCGACATCGCCCGGCGCGACGAGCGCGGCTACATGTACATCCTTGACCGCAAGAAGGACATGATCGTCTCCGGCGGCTTCAACATCTTCCCGCGCGAGATCGAGGATGTGCTGACCCAGCATGCCGATGTCGCGATATGCGCCGTGGTCGGCGTGCCCGACGACAAATGGGGCGAGGCCGTCACCGCGATCGTGGTGCCGCGCGCGGGTGCGCAGCCGGATGCGACGGAGCTGATCGAGCTGGTGAAGGCACGCAAGGGCTCGGCGCATGCGCCCAAGCGCATCGAGTTCGTCACGGAGCTGCCGGTGACCGGCGTCGGCAAGATCGACAAGAAGGTGCTGCGCGCGCGGTATTGGGAAGGGCGCGGCCGGATGGTGGGGTGAGACGGGTTGCCGACCGCTCAGCTTTGCTTGCTGAGCAGCCAACTACACTCTCCCGCGTCGTCCCGGGCAAGCGAAGCGCGACCCGGGATCCATAGCCACAGGAGCGTTTGGCGACCGCGGATGTCGCGGCAGACGTGCCTCATTCGACGTCCTGTGGTTATGGGTCCCGGCGTTCGCCGGGTCGACGGCGGAATATGTCGTACGAGCTTCGCATATGGCATCGCCGTCTCGCGGCGCATCGGCGTCCGAGTGTTGCGGAACTCGTCCCCTCCATCGGAACGGAGGGTGCAGGGAAGGCCGGGCCTCGGCTGAATCGGGATAGGGGGTCTCGCGACTCCCCCCTCCCACACCATCGTACGTACGGATCACGTATACGGCGGTTCGGCAGATTAAGCGGTTCTGCGGACCTCGAGGTAAGGCGGGCCGCGTGAGGCGAAGAAGGATTTTTGGCAGAGCTCTGGCCAGCGCGGCGCTGTTGGCGGGCCGCCAGGGACCACGTGGGTTGCCGGCGGTTTTGAGCGCCGTCTCCCGGTCGACGCCGCGGCGTCGCAGCTCATCAAAGCGATTAGGAACACGCTTCCATCGGGTCCGGACGACGGCGCGCAACCGCCGCCTGATCCACTCATCCAGCTTGCGCAACACCGACGGCGTCTCGCAGAACCCGACGTAGCCGCGCCATCCCTTCAGGTACAGCGACAGCTTCTCGATGATCTGCTCCAGGCTGCGGCCAGACTGTCGCCCCGTCAGCACGCCGGCCCGCTTGCGCGAAAGCCCCGAGCCCGACACGTCCACCGCTCCCCGCTCGCTATGCTCCGTGACGATCGGCCGAAACGTCCCTCTTCATCGCGAACGGGATGGCCGAGAGCATCGCCCCTGATTTGCCCGACGACACAAGGCGACGAGCGTGCGACAAACTGGCTCGACGGGCGGTTGGTGCATGAGGGCGATGCGGAGATTGCCCGTCGGGCATGACGGCGAAATCGAGTACCGGGCCCGTAACAAAGCGAAGACCGTCGCCGGCAATTGCGTTGCTCGGAATCCAACCATGTACTTGAGCAATGCTGCGGTGTGCGCGTGCGGACATCGCGAGACGAGCACCGTCCAGAGCATCGCCACTCGCCACGGTTGATAAAATTTCAATACATCTTTCGCTCTCATGGTGCCCTCGTCAGGCGGAGGGCTCACGGGTGAGATCTGTTACCAACTGGTTGACGTCGGCGGGGTCGCGGCGCTTCACGTCCGCAGCCCTGACGACGGCCATCATGATCGCTGCGGCGATGCTGCCGCAAGCTGCTGATGCCAAGTCGTGCTCCCGGCAGGGCGAGGAATGTCGCTCCTGGGCAAGGACCAGGGTTTCGGCGCGATATTTCGACACATACATCAACCGATGCAGCGCCGAGACCAACGCCTGCATCGCCCGTTGCAAGACCGGCATCAAGGTCTTCGTCGACGTCTTCGACAGCCCCGGCAGCGCCCAGCAATATCCAATCGACGAGTGCCGCTAGGGAACTACGGTGACGCTGCATAAAACTAATACACGACTTGCCGCTCGCGCTGCTTGGCTCCGCGAGCGGTGGGCATGGGCCGCCTGAAGGTGGAGTTGCTCGCGCGCCTCACATGTCGGCCGGTGGTTATGGGTCCCGGGTCTCCGCCCGGGACGACACTGAGATTGTTGCGCGGCCGTAACGTCTCGCGCACATCGCGCGGATGGCGCGGTCGGGCTGGCGGATGCGGGCGCGGCGTCGCGGGAAGCCCCGCGCGTCGGGCCGCATCGCGGCTCGACGATACGAACCGGCTTGGGGTTTCCGTCACGGCGCGCCTTGCCGGCAGGCGCCGTGCCGGTGACGTCGAGTTCAGTTCGCGGTGATGTTGTGCAGGTGCATGGCCATCATGGAATCGTAGTGGGCGTTGCCGGCATAGGGGTCGTGGAGGGCCGCCTCGTGCGTCATGCCGTTCGCGTTGGTCGCGGTCGTGCCATTGGCTGCGGCCGCATCGGCCTCGGCGTTGGCGAGCACCTGGGCGGCGCCGGCCGCGTCGCCGAGCTTGATCAGGCTGGCGGCGGTCTCGGCCGCGACGGCGGAGTTGATGGCCGCGGCCTGCTGCACGGTCTGCAGGGGAGCGGCGACGCCGCGCGCCCGCGGCAGCTCGGCGAGCAGCGCCGCGGTGTCCGGCGTCGTGATGTTGTAGCCGAGCGTCTCCAGCACCACGAGGTCGATCGGTGACAGCGTCTGCGACGTGGTCGGATTGTAGAACTCGTTCAAAGGATCGTTGGCGCCCTGGATGCCGGTGTTGAGGAAGTCGGCCGGATCGGAGTTCTGGCCGTAATCGGCAATCTTGGTGACGCCACCGTCGAGCGAGAAATAGGCCGGCGGTGCCGAGCTGATGCTATTGTTGATCAGGTTCTGGCCGGGCTTGGTGAAGTCGAACAGATCAAAGATGTCGAGATTGCCCGGCGAGGGCACCCGCCCGAGCGCATGCGACAGCTCGTGCAGCGCGACGCCGACCAGCGACTGCGTCGGGATGTCGGTGTTGAAGATGGCGAAGCCGTCCTCGGTCGTCGTATCGTTCGGATCGATCAGGCCGAGCACCTTGGCCTGCGCATTGGCGACGAACACCTGGGAATGGCCCTGCACCGCCCGCGTGTTCGGCAGATTGTCGAACACGGTGTCGCCTGCCGCCGCGTGGTCCTGCAGATCGGTCCGCAACGACGCGTAGTTGGCGAACACGCCGTCGCTGACATTGGCGCCGGCGCCGCCGCCGGTGCCGGCATATTCGATCGACAGGTTGATCGTGGCCTCGTCGGTGATCGCCGACGACAGGATCGCGGCGGCCTGCTCGACGCCGGCCCGGAAGCTTTCCGGAGCGGCAGCGCCCGCCGCGTCGAAGGTCAGGTTGAAGGTGAGGCCGCCGGTGTGAACCGACACGGTCTCCGAGCCGTCGGCATGGACGACCGGATCCGAGACCGCATCCGGCGGCAGCACGAAGGGCGTCGCGGCGGCAGCCGTCGTGGTCGTCGTGTTGTTCGCCGCGGCCGTGTCCTGCACCATCAGGGCGTCGGAGCTCAATCCGAGCTGGTCATAGGTCAGCGTGTTCATTGGACGGACTCCTCAACCAGCGCCTCGCATCCTCATCTGCAAGGCGGTCGCAATGGGCGGACCATCATCGGCAACTAAGTGGAAAGTCTGACGTCGTCGGAACCTCTTCGGGGCAGCGGCGCCATGGTTTGGATGCATCACGCGGGCCCGCCATGCTGCTGCCGCGCTGGTCATGCGCGACGAACGGAGGCAATCTGTCGCAGGCGCTCGCCACACATCCAGCCACACATTTTATAAGCCCCCTCGAATCGAGAGATCGTCATGAAACACCGTCCGCTCGGCCGTTCCGGCCTCAACGTTCCGCCCCTCTGCTTCGGCTGCAACGTGTTCGGCTGGACGGTCGACGAAGCCGCCTCGTTCCGCCTGCTCGACAAGGTGCTGGAGTCCGGCCTCAGCTTCCTCGACACCGCCGACGTCTATTCGCGCTGGGTGCCGGGCCACAGCGGCGGCGAGTCCGAGACCATCATCGGCAAATGGATGAAGCTGCGCGGCAACCGCGACAAGATCATCCTCGCCACCAAGGTCGGCATGGACATGGGCGACGGCAAGGTCGGGCTGAAGGCCGACTACATCGCCCGCGCCGTGGAGGACAGCTTGCGCCGGCTGCAGACCGACGTGATCGATCTGTACCAGTCGCACAAGGACGACGAGACCACGCCGCAGGAGGAGACGCTTGCGGCCTATGACAGGCTCATCAAGGCCGGCAAGGTGCGCGTCATCGGCGCCTCGAACTTCTCGGCGGAGCGGCTGCAGGCCGCGCTCGACATCTCCAAGGCGAACGGCCTGCCGCGCTATGAGAGCCTGCAGCCGGAATACAGCCTCGCGGAGCGCACCTCCTATGAGGGCGCGCTGCAGCGTGTCTGCGAGGACAACGGCGTCGGCGTCATCACCTTCTTCTCGCTCGCTGCCGGCTTCCTCACCGGCAAATACCGCTCGGAGGCCGATCTCGGCCAGAGCCCGCGCGGCACGCGCGCGATTCCCAAATACATGAACGAGCGCGGCATGCGCATTCTCGCCGGCCTCGACGCGGTCGCCCGCGAGACCGGCGCGCAGCCGGCCGCGATCGCGCTGGCCTGGCTGCTGGCCAAACCGTCCGTCACCGCGCCGATCGCCAGCGCCACGAAGCCGGAGCATGTCGACACGCTGGTGGCGGCGACGCAGCTCGCGCTGACTCCCGAACAGGTTGCGCGGCTCGATCAGGCCAGCGCTTGAGTTGTTAGTACGCATCCGGAGCACGGCGCGACCAGTTGACGCATCGCGCCGACGGCGCGCCGTGAGCCGGGCACGGAAGCGGCCGCCCCACTGCGATTCCAGCCGCAGCATGGAATTGATTGGGCTACTTTGCAGCTTCTTGCGCACCACCACGACGAGGACAAAATTCGGCCCGGATCGAATTGCTAAGTGCACTGCCAAATTAGAATGACTTCAAGGAAGCGTTGGGGGCAGGTGTGGCGCGTGTCGATGTTTGCGCAATCATTTCGGCGATCATCCTGGCAACGGCCTGCGGGCCCGGCGGCAGCGCGCGGGCGCAGCAGCAGCAGCGCGCCCCGGCCGGCGCGGCCCACGTCGGCGCGGCCCATGTCGGCACCCTGCCGGATCGTGAATCGCTGAACTCGGGCACGGTCACCGTCATCACCGCACCGATCGGCGGACCGATGTCGGTGATGGGCTCGGACATGGCCGCGGTGCTCGACGAAGGCGAGAGCCTGCGCGTGCTGCCGATCCTCGGCAAGGGCTCGGCGCAGAACCTCGTCGACATCATCATGCTGAAGAACATCGATATGGGCTTCGTCGCCACCGACGCGATGGAGTTCGTGAAGACGGAATACAACATCCCGGACATCGCCCAGCGCGTGCGCTACATCGCGCAGCTGTTTCACAACGACGTCCACATCGTCGCGCGGCGCGAGATCCGCTCGTTGCAGGATCTCAACGGCAAGCGCGTGTTTGCCGAACGCTCGATTGGCCTGCCTGCCGCGCGCACGATCTTCCGGCGGCTCGGCATCCAGGCCGACATCGACTCGCAGACCGATCCGACCGGCGGACTGCAGAAGCTGATCGACGGCCAGGGCGATGCCTGGATCGCGTCGGTATCGAAGGACGCGCCGATCATCAAGGGCATCAAGAACGAGGGCGGCCGGCTGCACCTGCTCGCCGTGCCCTACGACCGCGCGCTGCAGGACATCTATCTGCCGACCGCGTTCTCGTCGGAAGAATATCCGAACCTGGTGCCGCCGGGCGCCAGGATCGACGCGGTCGCGGCCTCCACCGTGCTGATGGTGTACAACTGGCCCGAGAACAGCGAGCGCTATCGCCGCACCGCGCGGTTCGTCGATGCGCTGTTCGGCAAGATCCAGGTGCTGCAGTCGCCGCCGCGGCATCCGAAATGGCGCGACACCGTGCTGTCGGCGCCGGTGCAGGGTCTGATCCGCTTCAAGGCGGCGCAGGAATGGCTCGAGGGCGCGCGGGCGATGCAGTCGCCAACGACGGACGGCAACCCCGCCGAATTCCGCAAATTCCTCGACGAGCGCAAGGCGCAGGCGCGGATGTCCTCGGACGAGGCGGCGCGGCTCTACAGCGATTTCCTGAAGTGGCAGCGGAGCAAGGAGACGCGCTGAGATTTCGAGAGGTGAAGCTCAGCCCGAGTGCGGCTGCAACCCGGCCTTCCCTGCGGCGCGCCGCCGGGGCGGCGAGGCCTCGTCGGCGGCGATCGATGCTCCGCCTCGCGGGGTCGAGGCGCGTGCGAAGCTCAGCTCCACCGTGGCGCCTCCACCGGGCGTCTCGTGCAGCGCGACGCGGCCATGGTGCGTCAGCATGACCTGCGACACGATGGAAAGCCCGAGTCCCATGCCTTCGCCGCGGGCGGATCCGCGCGCGAACGGCTGCAGCAGGCGTTCGGGCTGATCCGACGGCAATCCCGGCCCGGAATCGATCACGCTCAAGCGCGCCGTTGCGTCGACGTCGACGAGAATCGGTCCGCCCGCGGCGGCATGCGTGACGGCGTTTCTGATCAGGTTGGAGATTGCCGCGGCGACGGCCGGCTCCGAGCCCTGGATCCAGACCGGAGCGTCGGGCCCGGCGAAGCCGATCTCCAGGCCGGCCTTCAGCGCCATCGGCACGTGCTCCGCCGTGACGCGACGCGCCAGCGTGACCAGATCGATCTCGGTCAGCTCGGCCGGCTCCATCGAGATGCGCGCCAATTGCAGGAGCATGGTGACGATCGCGGACAGCTTCTGGTTTTCGGCAACGAGCCTGGCGCGCAGGCCGGCGTCCGGCACCGCCTCGAGCATCGTGCGTGCATTGGTCAGTGGTGTCCTCAGCTCATGCGCGGCGTTGGAGAGGAAGTTGCGCTGCGCCTCGGCGGCGTGGTCGATGCGGGACAGCGCTCGATTGAATGCGGTGACCAGCGGCAGCAACTCGGCCGGCGCGTCCCGCTCCGGCAGCCGGCGGCCGTCCGGAACGCCGTCGATCATCTCGGCCGCGCTCGCCACCGCGCGGACCGGGCGCGCGATCAGCGTCGGCACGAACACCAGGGCCGCAACCACCGTCGCCAGCAGCACGAGAATGATCGGGAGCGCCACGATCGTCGCGTCGGTCAACGTGCCCAGCATCAGCTGCGTCGAGGTGTAGGCCACGCCGCCGGTCTCGATCCAGACCTCGCCCACCGGCGTGTTCCGGACGGCCGTCATGCGCTTCAGGTTCCGGGTCTCGCCGTCGATGGCGTAGGCCAGAAAGCGCGTGCTGTCCTGCGACGACGGGTGCTTGTGCGGCCGCCATTTCGGAATCGGCCCGTAGCTGACCTCGCCGCTCTTGTCCGACACGACGTACCAGAAGGTCGGAAAATCCTGGATGATCTTGTCGAGACGCGCGGTCTGCTTGACGAGCAGCCGCCCGCCGGCGTCCCGCGCCACCGCCTCCTTCAGCGCATCGGCGACATCGGCCGCGCCCCACGTTCCGTCGTCGTCGCCGCCGAACCGGATCAGCAAGGCCGCGGCGCAGATCAGCATGATGGTGCTGACGACCCCGATCAGCGTCGCCGACAGCAGCGTGATGGAGCGACGGACGCGCGTGACCTTCTGCCACCTCATGCCCGTTACTCGCCGCTCAGGAGATAGCCGAGGCCGCGCACCGGCCTGATCGTGGCCTTGCAGCTTGCCTCCCGCAGCCGCCGGCGCAGCCGGGAGACGTGGGCCTCGATCGCATTCGACTGGATCTCGTCCTCGAAGCCGTAGGCCGCCGATTCGAGCGTCTCACGCAGGACCACGCGTCCGCTGCCGCGGACCAGCGCCTCGAGAATCGCCAGCTCGCGCCGCGGCACGACGATGGGCGTCTGATCGACGCAGACCGCGCGATTGACGATGTCGTAGCTCAGATTGGCGATCGTGACGATCGCGCCGCGATCGAGAAACAGGCGGCGCAGCACCGCTCGTGCGCGTGCGACCAGCTCGATCGGCTCGAACGGCTTGGCGACGTAGTCGTCCGCGCCTTCATCGAGCGCCCGCGCGATGTCGGCGGGGTCGTCGAGCGCCGTCAGCACTACGGTCGCCGGGCTCGGCTTCTGTTGCCGCAGGTGCGGCAGCAGCGCCAGCCCGTCGCCATCGGGCAGGCCGCGGTCGATCACCACGAGCTCGAAATTGCGCACGGCGATCGCCGCCCGCCCCTCGTCGAGCGTGGTGACGATATCCGACGAGCCGAACGCGGTCGCGAGTGCATCCCGCAGCCAGATTCCCAGCTGAGGGTCATCCTCAACGACCAGAACACGCACGTCACTCTCCCGCACCATCGATACGCCCGTGTTTCTATTCATTACTGGCGGATTACAATAGGATTACATCGACGGCGTCCCGGTACCTGTTCCGAGGTCTGCTCCGCGTTCATCCTGATGATCTCCGGTTGCAGACTGCACGACGTCTCAGCCGGCGCGATTGCCATCGTATGACGTCGCATGACAGCCGTGAGCCCACCTCTCATGGGTCGGCGCGCGTGGGCCGCGCATGTCAGGCTGCCGTAATCGTCCTGGCCGAAGCTGCGCGCCCAGCAATCGCCGAGGATATCTCCACGTGAAGACTGACGCATGATCGACCGGACAGGCCGGCCGGTCCCGATCCCATCACCGGCCGCGGCGCCATCTCCGCTGCCGCCCTCGTTCTTCGGCTGCGACGAAGCTCAGCCGCCCCTTCCCCGCCCGGACCTTGCCACCGCCGACCGAACGTCGCGCCGGGCGCTCGTTCCCTGATGCAGGCCGATATGTTTCCTGACCTTGCCTTCGCGGCGACCGCCGAACGGTCGGATCGCAATCCGGCGGCGTGGCGGCAGCCGTTGCTGCGCTGGCTCGACGGCATCGAGGCCGGCTGGGCCGTGCCGCTGCTGCTTCTGTGCTTCGTGGCCGTCTGGACCGGCTATCTCACCATCGCCTATTCCGGCGCCGGGCTGCACCCCGATGTCCTGGAAACGTGGACATTCGGACGACAGCTCGCCTGGGGCTACGCCAAGCATCCGCCCCTGATGGGCTGGGTCGCCCGCGCCTGGACCACCGTGTTCCCCTTGTCCGACTGGTCGTTTCACCTGATGGCGATGACCAACGCGGCGTTGGCGCTGTGGTTCGTCGACCTGGTGTCCCGCCGCTTCGTGACCGGCGACAAGCGCGTGATCGTGCTGCTGCTGCTGATGCTGACCCCCACCTATCAGTTTCACGCCCAGCGCTTCAACGCGAACTCGGTGCAGCTGGCAACCTGGCCGCTGGCGACCTATTGCTTCCTGCGGGCGTTCGAGACCCGAACGATGCCGTGGTCGGTCGCCGCCGGCACGACGGCTGCGCTCGCGGTGCTCGGCAAATATTATTCGATCTTTCTCGTGATGAGCTTCGCGCTGGCGGCGATCGCGCATCCGCAGCGGCGGGCCTACTTCACCTCGGCATCGCCATGGATCTCGGCGGCCGCCGGTCTCGGCGCCCTCTCCCTGCATCTGGACTGGCTGGTCGCGAGCGGCGGAGCACCGATCCAGCATGCGCTGGCGCACGCCGCGTCCGACCTCGCCACATCCGCACGGGATTCGCTGTTCTTCGTGCTTGGGCTGCTCGCCGCAATGGCACTTCCGGCCGTGACCTGGATCATGGTGGTCGGCGCACGGATCAGACGTCTCCCTGCTGAGATGGCCGCTCTGAACGGCGGCCTGCGGTTGCTGTCATCCATCGCCGTCGGCACCGTGAGCCTGCCCGTCGTCAACGCGCTGACCATGGGCACCGACCTGCCGTCGCTGTGGGCGCTGCAGGGACTTTTCCTGTTCGTGGTCATCATCGTGTGCGGCGCGAGCCATCGCATCGCGCGCTTCCACACCGTCAACGTCGCGGTGCTGACGGCCGGCATCGCCGTCGCAGCCGCCACCGTCGCGGCTCCGCTCCATGCACTCTATCGCAACAACCATGGCTATGAAGAAGGGCGTACCTATTATCGGCAGACCGCCGAGGAAGCGACGCGACAATGGCGCGAGTTGACGGGACGGCCGCTCGCGCATGTCGGCGGCACCGAAAGCCTCGCGCTTGCGACGGCCTTCTACAGCCCCGACCATCCGCACTACGGCCTGCCCGCTGCCGCGGATCAACCTGCTGCGGATCCCTCGCGCGAGACGACCGAGGAGCGCGGCTGGGTTTCGCTCTGCTTCCGCGACCAGCCGGATTGCATCGCGCGGGCGGAGCGAGCAGCCGCTGGCGCGGGACTCTACGTCAAGCGCGAATTTCTCGTGCAAGCACGCCTGCTGGGACGGGCAGGATGTCAGCGGACCGTCGTCGCGTATTTCGTGACACGATGAGGAGTCCTGCGTTGCATTCGAACGGCTAAACAGTCGAGCGCAAGGCCCCGTACCGGCAGGATCTTGCGCTCGGTCGTGCGTGAGCCTCAGTCGACGTCCCAGACGCCGTCCGAATAGCCATCGCGGTAGCCGGACTGGTAGCCATCACCGTAACCACCGCCATAGCCCGCGTCATACTCGTAGACCCGGTGACGGCGGTAGACGACGCGCGGCGGCGGAGCGTCGTAGCTGTACACATAAGTGGGAGCAGCATGGGCGGTTGCCGCAGACCCGATCAGGGCCCCGATCGCCAGGCCTCCCACGACGCCGGCAGCCACCGCCGCGCCACGGTTGCCGCCGGCATTCGCCGGTGTCGCGACCGTGCCGGCGATGGTCGATGCCGCGACGAGAAATGCAAAAGCTCGTTTCATTCTGTTCTCCTTGCAATCGGCCCAGCCGTTGCTGCAGGAGAATCGTGGCCGCGGCTTACGGGTTCATTACATGTCGGGACATCGTCGCTTCTCGATTGGAAGCCTTCTGATTGAAAAGCCTGCGCCCCATCCGGTCCCGCAGCCGATGCAGCGACGGAGCGAAGACCATCATTGCAGGCCGTTCGGGAGTGTGGGGCTGGGACACGGCCCGGACGGCCTGCTGGCTGGAGTCCGACGACGTTCGAAGCCATGCGGCACCAGCTCATGATGGAAGAATGCCGCAGGTCGGGCGACGCTGACCAGGTCGGTCGAGCGTCACCTGCGGCACCACTCCGATGTCTTTCGGGTCGAACGCCACATCGCGCGACGGCGAGCATGGGTGCCGGCGCACGCAGTCGGTGGCGCAACTGCCGTGACGACGACCGTAAGGACAGTGAGGACGTAGCGGCCCGGCCTTACCGCAGCATTACGCCGCGCGACGCATTGCCGTCGCGCATCCGCAGCCGCTCCTATGACATCAGCACGTTGCCATTCGGCCATGATCGTCAACGCCGCCGGACGGTGCGAAGCGGCGTGCCGACTCAATGATGATGATAGTCGGGCGGCCACAAGGCACGAGCACCGGCTTCGTCGGAGATTGCGGCTCGTCCGTATCGGCGACATGTTCCAATGGCAGCACGTCGCGACAGCACGCGCGACTACGCTGCGCCGTCGTCGCCGTGCGATGCCGAAAACGGCAAGGCTTCTCCTCTGAATTGTTGTGCGGCTCTCCGGCCATCTGCTAGGTAGTGCGCCATCGCACAATCGGCCGGTTGGGAGAGTGGGTGTCTCTGACACGCGAACGGATCGAAGGGCTGGCGCCCGACCAGGCTTCACTTGCCGCGGCGTTGAAGCTTGTGAAGCCTGCGAGCTGGCCGGTGCTGGCCGCAAGCACGGATGCCGAGGTGCTGTGGGGCGAGTGCCAGGGCTCCGGCGCGACGCCGTATCGCATCGTGACCGCGGCCGATGGCGGCGGCTACAAGTGCACCTGCCCGAGCCGCAAGTTTCCCTGCAAGCATGTGCTCGCCGTGCTGTGGCTGCGCGTCGACAAGCCGGAGCGGTTCGAGAGCCTGAGCCCACCGCAATGGGTCGAAGACTGGAGTGCGCGCCGCCGCGGCGGCGGACGCGCACCTGGCAAGCCGAAGCCTGACGGCGACGAAGCCGGCACGCCGCCTTCGCTGGACGCGGCGCTCGCCGAGGCTGCCACCACCACCCCCGCGGATCCCAAGGCCGCTGCGCGCGCCGAGGCGCAGCGCGAGCGCATCAAGGCCGAGCGCGAGGGGGCGATCCTCGCCGGCCTCGACGAGCTCGATCGCTGGATCGCCGATCAGCTCAATCAGGGCCTCGCCGATTTCGCCGCCCGCGTAGGCTCCGCCGCGCGCACGCTGTCGACGCGGCTGGTGGACGCCAAGGCCGGCGGCTTGGCCGCGCGGCTCGATCAGCTCGGCACCGAGCTGTTTCGCGTCGGTGAGGAGCGCCGCGCCGATCTCGCCATCGAGCGGCTGGGCGCGATGGCCCTGATCGCCTCGGCCTACCGGCATCAGGACCGGTTGCCGGCGCCGCTGCGCGACGATGTCCGCCGCGCGGTCGGCTGGTCGGTGCGGCGCGAGGAGCTGCTCGCCGATACGACGGCGCCTCGCGTGACGAGCGTGTGGATCGTCGCCGCCAATCTGTCCGAGGTGCAACCGGACAGGCTGCGCAGGCTCGAAACCTGGATGATCAATGCAAGCACCGACATCAGCCAGCCGCGCGCGGCGGTGCTGATCGATTTCGTGCCGGTGTCCGGCGGCGGTGCGGGTTTTCCGTTCTCGCCCGGCGAGCTCATCGAAGGCGAGGTCGTGTTCTATCCGTCGGCGGCGCCGCTCCGCGGGCTGCTGGCCAGCCGCAAGACGGCCGCCGCTGCGCGTTGGCCGCAATCGTTGCCGGGCCTCGCGCCAGCGCTGCAGGACTACGCGCGGCGATTGGCTACGCTGCCATGGCTCGATCGCTGGCCGTTGCTGCTGTCCAACGTCGCGCTGCGCACCGCCGGCAAGAATGCGCTGGGGATCGCAGACGTCAGCGGCGCGGCGATCGCGGTCGAGCGCAGCCAATTCGATCAGTTGCTGCCGCTGCTCGGCCTCGACGACGTGTCGCTGCTATGTCTGTGGGACGGCCGGACCGCCCAGGTGCTCGCCGCCGACACGCCGCTGGGCCGCTGGCATCACGAGGACTGACGATGGCCAGTGCGATCGATCCGCAAATCCATGCCCGGCTGCGCCAATCGTTCCTGCTCGGCCTCGTGCGGCAGCCGCTGACCGTGCCGTCGGAGCTCGCCGAATTGCTGCCGCAAGGACGCGAGCCGGCGCTGCCCCTGCTCGCGCTGATCGCGCAATGGCAGCGCTTTGCCGGCGCACCGTCTCCGGTCATCGATCCTGTCCCCGATGCCGCGCAGCGGCTGCACCAGGATGCGCGGCCGATCCTGCCGGAGCCGGCGCGGCGCGCCCTCAAGGGCTTGGCGCGCAGCGTCGAGAAGGCGATTGCCTCGACGGTCATGCCGCTTGCGTTGCGCCGGATCCACGGCGCCGGCTGGCGGCTGCATCCGTTCGATCTGCCGGATTTCGCCGCTCACATCAAGGCGGACGCCGAGGGACAAGGTCTCGCCGAACGTGCGTTTCTTGCCTTGATCGCCTCCGACTCCGATGAGGATGCGGCGAAGGGCCTGTTCTTCGAGCGCATCACCGCGGACAACTGGACCACCTTCCCGAAAGCGCAGCGCCGCGCCTTCGTTGCGGGGATACGCCGCGACGATGCCGCAGCCGGCCGCGCGCTGATCGAATCGGTGTGGAAGAGCGAGCCGGCGCCGGTCCGCGGCGCGCTGCTCGATGCGCTGGTGGTCGGCCTCGGCCCGGAGGACAAGCCATTCCTGGAGAGCCTCGCCAGCGATCGCGCCGACAGCGTCAAGCAGATCGCCGCGCAACTGCTGACACGCATTGCCGACCGCGATGAACGCGGCACCCGGCTCATCGAGGCCGCGCGATGCTTCAAGCGCGCAGGCTCGTTCCTGTCGAAAATCGGGCTCGGTTCGGGATCGACCCTGACATTCACCCTGCCGATCGACGGCCTGAAATGGCAGGAAGCCGAAGCGCTGCGCGAGCGGCTGTTCGGCGGATTGCAGCTCTCTGCGCTGGCTGCGGCCGTCGGTGTGCCACAGGAGGCGCTGATCGCCGCGTTGCCGCCGCGCGAGCACCGCGTGCTCATGCTGCTGATGGATGCCGCCGCGGCCGAAGGCGATGACGACGTGGTGATGCACATCATCGGCGCACACCTCGACGCCAGCGAGTCGTTGCACGGCTATGCGCTGATGTCGCTTGCCGCGAAAGCCCGTCGGCCGCTCGCGCCGGCGACAGCCGAGCGCCTGATCGCGTCGTCGACCTGGCAGAAGGCGGTGAAGGACATTGCCGACGCAACGACGCCTGCGGCGCAGAAGGATGACGGCCGTCTCGTGCTGATGGCCGCGCTGATGCCGCACGCGACGATGCCGGCCTTCGTCGGCTCGCTTGCGCCGCTGTCCCCCGCCTCCGCGCGGGCGGCGAGGGATTTCGCCGACCTCGTTCTCGCGCTGCCGACCGCAGCGCCACACATGATGCCTGGAGCACACCCATGACCACGCCCGCTGCGAGCCCCGCCGACACTCAGCTGCGCCGATCCGCCGAGGCACTCCATGCGCATGAGCTCGATGCGCTGGCGCAGGAGGACACGCGGGCACGGCCGGCGCAATGGCGGCTGTCGCCCCAGGCGGTCGTCACCTATCTGATGGGCGGCCGCACCAAATCCGGCGTCGAGATCTCGCCGAAATATATCGGCAACCGCCGGCTGATCGAGACCGCGGTGGCGACGCTCGCCACCGACCGCGCGCTTCTCATCCTCGGCGTGCCCGGCACCGCGAAATCCTGGGTGTCCGAGCATCTCGCCGCGGCGATCTCAGGGTCCTCCGAGATGATCGTGCAATGCACGGCCGGCACCGACGAGAACCAGATCCGCTATGGCTGGAACTACGCGCTGCTGCTGGCGAAAGGTCCGTCACGTGAGGCGATGGTGGCGACGCCGCTGATGCGCGCGATGGAGGCCGGGCGGATCGTCCGCTTCGAGGAGCTGACCCGCATGCCCTCGGACGTGCAGGACACCTTGATCACCGTGCTGTCGGAGAAGCTGATGCCGATCCCGGAGATCAACGATTCCATTCATGCCACGCGCGGCTTCAACATGATCGCGACGGCCAACGCGCGGGACAAGGGCGTCAACGAGCTGTCCTCGGCGTTGAAGCGGCGCTTCAATGTGGTGGTGCTGCCGCTGCCGGCCGACCTGGATGAGGAGGTCAAGATCGTCACCAAGCGCGTCGGCGAGATCGGCGGCGGGCTGGAGCTGCCGAAGATCGCGCCCGCCGACCAGGAGATCATGCGCATCGTCACCGTGTTCCGCGAACTGCGCGACGGCCAGACGCTGGATGGCCGTCTCAAGCTCAAATCACCGTCCGGCTCGCTGTCGACGGCGGAAGCGATCGCGGTGACGATCGGCGCATGGGCGGAGGCCGGGCATTTCGGCTCGGGTGTGATCGACGCGCAGAGCATGGCCGCCAATCTGGTCGGCGCAATCGTCAAGGACCCGGTGCAGGACAAGGTCGTGCTGCAGGAATACCTCGAAACCGTGGTGCGCGAACGCAAGCCGTGGGCCGATCTCTATGGCGCCATCCGCGAAGTGATGTGACGTGGCCGCAGCCTCGCCCGATCGTCTGCACCTCCTCGGCATCCGTCATCATGGACCGGGCTCGGCGCGCGCGGTGCTGGCGGCGCTCGACGCCGCAGATCCCGCGGTCGTGCTGATCGAGGGACCGCCGGACGCCGATGAGCTGATCTCCTTCGCCGCATCGCCGGCGATGGTGCCGCCCATCGCCTTGCTGGTCCATGCGCAGGACGATGCGAGCAATGCCAGCTTCTTCCCGTTCGCGGTGTTCTCGCCGGAATGGCAGGCGATCCGCTGGGCGCTGGCGAAGCAGCGACCGGTCCGCTTCATCGATCTGCCGGCGTCGCATCGGCTCGCCGAACGGGCTAAGGCGGCGAAGCAGGAGGATGATGAAGGCAAGGCCACGCCTGAGGACGCCGACGCGGCTGCGCAAGATCCGCCCGAGCCCACCGACCCGGAGCTGGCACAGATTCGGCGCGATCCGCTGGCCTATCTCGCCACGCTCGCCGGCTATGACGACAGCGAGTCCTGGTGGAACGCGATCGTTGAGCAGGGCACGCATGGACCGGAGATCTTTGCCGCGCTGGAAGCTGCGATCACGGCGTTGCGGGAGACGATCGATCCGCTGCCCTATCAGCCCGCCGACGAGGCCCAGCGCGAGCTGCGCCGCGAAGCGCACATGCGCCTGCAAATCGCCGCTGCGCTGAGCGAGCATGAAGGCCCAGTCGGCGTCGTGTGCGGCGCCTGGCACGTGCCGGCGCTGCGCAAGAAGGTCGCCCTGAAGGACGATCGCGCCCTGCTGAAGGGATTGCCGCAGATCAAGGTGACCGCGACATGGGTGCCCTGGACCGAGACGCGGCTTGCCGCCAGCTCCGGCTATGGGGCCGGCGTGATCTCTCCCGGCTGGTACGCGCATCTCTGGCAAGGATTACAGCATCGTCAGGTCGCCACACGCGACGCGACCGGCTTCACGACACGCTGGCAGGCACGCGTCGCCGAGCTGTTGCGCCGGAACGGCCGGCCGGCATCGACGGCCGCCGTGATCGAAGCGTCGCGGCTGGCGATCACGCTCGCCGCGCTGCGCGACGTCGCGCTGCCTGGCCTCGCAGAGATGCGCGAGGCGAGCCTCGCCACACTCTGCGAGGGCGAGACCGCACTGTTCCGCCTGATGGAGCAGCAGCTGATCATCGGCCAGCGTGTCGGCGAGATCGACGACAGCGTGCCGCAGATGCCGCTGGCCGCCGATCTCGCGCGCTGGCAACGCAAGCTGAAGCTCAAGCCCGAGGCGCTCGACAGCGACCTCGCGCTCGATCTGCGCAGCGAGGCGGGCCTTGCGAAATCGCAATTGCTGCATCGTCTCGCGCTGATCCAGGTGCCGTGGGGACGGCTGCAGGGCTCGGGGCAGAGTCGCGGCACCTTTCGCGAGAACTGGCGGCTGCGCTGGGAACCGGAATTCTCAGTGCGTCTGGTCGAGGCGCTGGTCCATGGCACGACGGTCGCGCAGGCCGCCGGCAACGCCGCGGTGAGCAACGCGCAAGCGGCGGCGTCGCTGAACACGGTCGCCGCCATCGTGAGCGGCTGTCTCGAGGCCGGTCTGAGCGAGGCCGCCGAGACCACGATCGCGCTGCTGCAACAGCGCTCGGCGGCGACCAGCGACGTCGCCGCTCTCACCGAAGCCGTGCCGCCGCTCGCCGAGATCCTGCGCTACGGCACCGCGCGGGCGCTGCCGACAGAGGCGCTGCGCCTCCTCGTGATCAGCCTGGTCGAGACGATCTGCGCCGGCCTCGTCTATGCCTGCCGCAGCCTGCAGGCGGACGTCGCGGCTGATCTGCGCGGCAAGCTGGCGCGGCTCGACGCCGCGATCGGCCTGATCGAGGACACCGGCCTGCGCGAGGGATGGCGGCGCGCGTTGACGCTCGTCGCCAACGACACTTCGGCACATCCCTTGTTGAAGGGACTGGCGAGCCGCGCGCTGTACGATCACGGCATCGTCCGGCCCGAGCAGACGGCGCTGGCACTCTCGCGCGCGCTGTCGCACAGCGTACCGACATTGGAGGCCGGCGACTGGCTCGACGGCTTCCTCGGTCAGAGCGGCCAGGTGTTGCTGCACGATCAGGCGCTGCGCCGGATCATCGACGCCTGGCTGGCGGCAATCGACGACGAGGCGTTCAACAATCTGCTGCCGGTGATGCGCCGCGCCTTTGCGGGCTTCGACCGCAGCGAGCGGCGGCGGCTGCTCGATGAGCTAGCGAGGCAGCGTCCGACCGCCATGTCGACGGCGACCGACGCCGCGCCGTTGCAGCCGCTGGCGCCGTTGCCGTCCAGCGCGGCCGGCTTCGACGCAGCGCTGCCCTTGCTGCTGACGATCCTTGGCGCGGACCGGCCTATGAAGGGATGACCGACATGAGCAGTGATGCGGAGGCCGAGCGCAATCGCCGCTGGCGCCTCGTTCTCGGTGGCGACGATCAAGCCGGCCTGTCCGATCGCGACCGCCGGCTCGATGCGGCGCTGGCCGGGCTATATGACGCCGGCGCCGGCGGCAAACGCAGCGGCGGCCGCCGCGGCGGGCTCGGCGGCTCGGCGCCGCGCGTGGCGAGCTGGCTCGGCGACATCAGGGAGTTCTTTCCCGCGCCCGTGGTGCAGGTGATCCAGAAGGACGCGTTCGAGCGGCTCGGCCTGAAGGAGATGCTGCTGCAGCCGGAGTTTCTCGCCGCTCTCGAAGCCGACGTGCATCTCGTCGCCGACCTGATGGCACTGCGCTCAGTCATGCCCGAGAAAACCAAGGCGACGGCGCGCGAGGTGGTGGCCAAGGTCGTGAAGGAGCTGATGGAGAAGCTCGACGCGCGCACCACCGAGGCCATCCGTGGCGCGGTCGACCGCCGCCGCCGCACCCGGCGTCCGCGTCCCGGCGACATCGACTGGCCGCGCACCATCGGGAAGAACCTGCGCCACTGGCAGGCCGAGCATCGCACCATCGTGCCGGAGACCCTGATCGGCCACGCCCGCGCGTCGCGGCGGACGAATCTGGAGGAGGTCATCCTCTGCGTGGATCAGTCGGGCTCGATGGGCACCTCCGTCGTCTACTCCTCGATCTTCGCCGCGGTGCTGGCCTCGATCCCGGCGATCGCGATGAAGCTCGTGGTGTTCGACACCAACATCATCGATCTCACCGAGGAACTGGCCGATCCGGTCGAGGTGCTGTTCTCGGTGCAGCTCGGCGGCGGCACCGACATCAACCAGGCGCTGGCCTATTGCGAGCGGCTGGTGCACGAGCCGACACGGACGCACATGGTGCTGATCAGCGACCTCATCGAGGGCGGCATCGCCGAGCAGATGCTGGCGCGCGCCAAGGCGCTGGTGTCGTCCGGCGTGAACCTGATCGTGCTGCTGGCGCTGAACGACGATGGCCGCCCGGCCTACGACGCCAAGCACGCCGCGATCCTGGCCTCGCTCGGCTGCCCGGTGTTCGCCTGCACGCCGCACCAGTTTCCCGAGCTGATGGCGACGGCGCTGAAGCGCCAGGACATCTGGTCGTGGGCCGCGGCGCAAGACATCAAGCTGGTACGCCCGGAGGACGGTGGCGTGTAGCTCGCAGCCCGAGGCAGCTGACAGGAAACAGGCAAGCGGGAGCGACATGGCGCATCATCTGATCTATGTCATCACTGACCGCTTCGATCCTGCCGCCGAGCCCCCCAATCCGATCAACCCGATTCCAGGACAGGCTGTCCTGGCGTGGCTGTGCTCCGAACTCCGGACGCTGGGCTACGATACGACGGACCCCGCGGCTGAAGATTGGGGCTGGTATGCCTACGCGGCGAGGGGGCCGATGTCCTACATGCTCGGCGCCGGAGTCGAATCAGGATTTTCACTGGATCATTGCGATCAACGAACGCCGGAGCCTGCGCGACCGTCTCTTCCGCCGCAACAAAGATGCTGGCCGAGGGCGAGCTGTCCGCCACCGTCGAGCGGCTGCTCCGCGCGCAGGGCGACTTTCGGATCACGGCCATCGAAAGAGACGGATGATGGGCGAGCCGTCGACGGCTCCGATCGCATGGGACATCGATGAAGCGCCTTGTTCTGACATCCATCCTGTTGCTCGGCCGCTATGCGGTTCTGCCCCTGGTCGGGCTGGCTGGCGGATTGCTCTTCATCTGGCTGCTCGCGCTGGACCACTCTACGCGGCTTGTGCTGGCCACCGCGCCCATCATGTTCTGCGTGATCGCGGCTGCCGTCGCGCTGGCGCTCGGAATCTTGTTCGTGCCAGCGCGGTGCGACCGGAGCAACGTCCTGGACGAAGCGACGGCGCCCGCGCTGTGGCGAATCTGGCGGGAGCTCGACCCGGCCTTCGCCAAGCCGAGACGCAGCCTGCGCTTCGACGCCGATTTCAACGCGTCGATTGGCGAAGCGCGCTCCTATGCCGGCATCTTCCGCCAGCATGTCACGATGACCGTCGGACTGCCGCTGTTGATGATCCTCGACGAGCGGGCCATCCGCGCCACTATCGCCCATGAGGTCGCCCATGCCGAGCTGCGTCACATCACCGGCTCTGGCAATCTGTTCGACTTTCTGCGCGCCTGCGAGAACGTTCTCCACTACGCGAACCCTGATCGCACCATCACCGGCCGGATCGCGGCATTTCTGCTGCGCGCGATGCTCGAATGGGTCAACAGGGAGTATCGCGCACTGTCACGCCAGAACGAGCTGGCCGCAGACCGGCGCGCGGCGGCGCTGATGGGACCCGCCGAGATGGCACGATCGCTCGTGCTGATCGCCGGCGGCGCGGCGAGGCTGCGCGAGCTGGTCTTTGCGCCCCTCGAGACCGACATGCTCGGCGCCATCAGCCTGCCGGCCACGCCGCTGCAGCGCATGTCCAGCCATCTCGCCGCCATCCGTGACCATGACGCGCTCGCCGCTGCCGCGGCCAAGACGATGGGCGAGGAGCCGATGGAGCACCCGGATTCGACCCACCCGCCGCTCCGCACGAGCCTAGCCAATCTCGGCTATGCCACGCTCCCCGCGGTCGACCCGATCGAGGCACCGGCCATCGCGCAGTTGCTGTCACCCGATGCCGCGCGCGACCTCGCCGCGCGGCTCGACGCCGAGTGGCGCAAATTGGCACAGACCAGGGTGCGCCTGGGCGGCTGACGCCCAATTGGACCAGCCTGCGGCCCCCCCATGGAACTCGGCGCGCTGCCATGCTATCGTCCAGCCGTGCACGATCTCCGAGACCCTTCGGTACAGCGCGCGCAGCTCAAGGTCGATGTCCGGGCCGGCGAGCCGGACTGGACGCCTGCGCGACAGGAGTTATGGCGGCGCATCGCCGCGCATGATTTCGAGCCGGACACGCCGTTCAACTTCACCCAGCGTCTGGCGCGCGATCATGGCTGGAGCCTCGACGAGGCCCGCGCCGCCATCGGCGCCTATCGGCGCTTCTGCTTTCTCGCGATGGTGTCACCGATGCCGGTGACGCCGAGCGAGGTGGTCGACGAGGTCTGGCATCAGCACCTGATCTATTCGCGCGACTATTGGACCATGTGGTGCGGTGAGCGGCTGCAGTCCCCGCTGCATCATGATCCGACCCCGGGCGGGCCGGACGCGCAGATGACCTACCGCCGCCAATATGCCGAGACCCTGGCGCTGCACGAACGCTTCTTCGGGCCGCCCAGCCCCGATCTGTGGCCTGCGACACATATCCGTTTCGCCGGCCCGCGCTATTTCGTCGCCGACCGTAGAGATTGGCTCACCCTGCCGCGGCCGCGCGCATGGCTGCGGCGACTGTTGAGGAGATGATTGCTTGCCGCTCAATCCGTTCGACTGGACTGCCGGCCCGTTCATCATGCTGTATGTCGGCAGCGCAGCCCTATTGTTCTGGATCGCGTATCGGTGGCGACGGACGATCGGTCCGGCAGCTTCGATGATCCAGCCCCTGAGCGAGCTGGAGCTGGCCTATCTGGCTGGCGGCGATCGCCGGCTCGGCGATGCCGTGCTGCTCGGGCTCGCCGTGCAGAACGCCGTCACTTTCACATCCGGCGACCACAAGATCACGGTCTCAGATCAGGCGCCGCTGGCGGCCCTGATCAAGCAGCCGCCACGCCTCGCGCTCCAGCCCGACATGACGCGGGAGCAATTCCAGACCGCACTGGAGCCGCTCGCCCGGCGCCTTCAGCAGCGTCTTCGGACCCTGGGTTACTGCCCAAGCAGCGCGCAGATGAGCGCCTTCCGCCGCTCGGTGCTGCAGTTCGTCGGCGCTCTCATGCTGTTTGGCATCGTCAAGGCGGTCGTGGGCCACGCGCGGCACCACGATGTCGAATTTCTGATGTTTCTCCTCGGTGGCACCGTGTTCGCGACGCTGCCGCTCGCATCCGCGCCGCTGCGAACCCGCGCCGGCGAAGACGCATTGAAGAGCTACGAGGCCTCCCACGCGCGTGCAGCACGTGCACCACGCGAGCATGAGCTGCTGCTCGCCGTGGCACTGACGGGCGCCATGGTGTTGTCCGGCACCGCCT
Organism: Bradyrhizobium sp. SZCCHNR1002; assembly: GCF_032381435.1. Classification (NCBI taxonomy): domain Bacteria; kingdom Pseudomonadati; phylum Pseudomonadota; class Alphaproteobacteria; order Hyphomicrobiales; family Nitrobacteraceae; genus Bradyrhizobium; species Bradyrhizobium sp. SZCCHNR1002. Next base: position 347,370 of record NZ_JAUHIS010000005.1, on the reverse strand, counting down.
ATGCGTCGGTGCTCGCGACCTCGAAAGCCCTCGGCGGCAATGGGGGTGGCTGCGGCGGCGGAGGGTGCGGGGGCGGCGATGGTGGCGGCGGCGGTTGCGGCGGCTGCAGCTGACAATCAATCGCTCGGCGCCGCGGTTGATACCAAAGCCTTTCCTGTTCGCATGCGGCGCGGCATCATGCCGGCCATGAGCGACGCAGCACGGCCGACACGGCGCGGCATCGGCCATTCGACCAATCTCGTGGGGCGTCCCTCGGAATGGCTGGCGAGCTGCGCCTTCAACGACAGCGCGGTGCCGCTGCACATCTGGGGCGTCACCGAGATGAACCCCAGCCTGTTCACGATGCTCGATCAGGCCGAGCATCTCGCCGAGGCCGGCCAGGCCTTCTCCAGCTACATGATGGCGATGTTCGGCCTCGACCCGGAGCAGCGCACCGGTCAAAGGCGCTTCCGTTCCTCGTTCCTGCGGCTGATCCAGGGCTGGGGGTTCGACAGCAACGGCCCGGAAGGCGCCGTCCTGAAGGGCTGGGTCGAAAGCCGGTTCGGCCTCGGCCCGTCCTACCACAAAGAGATCATCGAGCGCGTGGCGAGCCGGGCCTGGACGAGCTATGTGGAAGAGAAGATGTCGAGCCGCTTCCACAACAACGCGATCTGGGTGCAGCTCGATCTGCTGTTCGAGTTCTGTCAGTGGGCGATCCGCCGCTTCGCCTTCCCTGACGAAACGCATCTCACGCTCTATCGCGGCGTCAATTCGTTCGACGAGCACTGGATCATCGAGCGGACGACGCGCCGCGAGGCGGTGATGCGGCTCAACAATCTCGTGTCGTTCTCCTCGGACCGCGACACCGCCAGCTGCTTCGGCGACATGATCCTGACCGCGCGGATTCCCGTCAGCAAGGTCGTGTTCTTCAACAGCCTGCTGACGTCGCACGCGCTGAAAGGCGAAGGCGAATATCTCGTCATCGGCGGCGACACCCGCGTCAGCGTGGACTATGTCTGAGCGCGCCCCACATGAGCGCGCCTGATGTCGGCGAGCGCGCGAGGAGGCAAGCTGTGACGATATCCCTAACGACGCGCGACGGGGACCGGCCCGGTGTGGCGTGACGTCTCCCTGACAATGTTCCTGAGCGCGCTGATGGCGCTGACGGTGTTGAGCTTCGTGCTCCCGTTTCGCAAGGCGAAGCAATAGTAGGTGCCGTTCGATCCCTCGCGCAGCCGTGTCGCCTGCGGATCGGGATAGAGCCGCAACGGATCGGCCGCAGCGGCTCGGATCGCCTCGCTCGCCTTCGGCGACGGCCCGAACGGGCCGTCATTGGTGTTGAGCTTGACGAGACCGGGGATCTGCGGCTGCTCGCCCGGCACATAGGGCGACAGCCCGTACGCGAGCTCTGACCAGAAACGGCTCAAGACGGACCTCCTGCGGCCCCGTCACATAACATGACCCGTTGGACATCGATCGGAGCGGATGGGATCGGCAATTCAATGGGTGGGATATCATCGGCGAATGGCGCGCCCGGAACGATTCGAACGTCCGACCCTCAGATTCGTAGTTCAAAAACATTGCTTCGCCACGCTATCCGACTGTACGCCACAGCGCAACGATAGACGAAAAAGTCCTTAATTTCGAGACATTTATCGTACACCCTCGTACAACGTCGGGGCCGAACCGTCGAACTCCCCGATCTGCCAAAACCGTTTGAAAAACCGTTTTAGTTTTGGAGCGCCCTGATGGCCGACGTCCGCCTCCTGCTGACCGACAAGGAAATCGCCCGCCTGCCGTCCCCGAGCGAGGGCTGGTACCTGGCGCGCGACACCGAACTGAAGGGCTTCTTCGTCGTCATCGGAAAGCGGAAACGAACCTTCACCGTCCAAGGCGACCTCCGCGGAGACGGCAAGCGGGCGACATCGATCCGGGTCGCAATTGGAGACGTCAAAGAACTCTCAACAAGGACGGCCCGCGCAACTGCCAAGGAATATCTGGCTCAGATAAGCCGGGGTCAGCATCCCAAACCCGGATCGAAACTGAGCCGCGTCGCGGCCAGCGGGGATAGCTCTACAGCAGACCATCCGGGCGGCATCACGCTGAGGCAAGCTTGGGAGCGATATCGCGACGCCCACATGGTCCGGAAGGGCCGCAGCGAGCGCACGATCGAGAGCTATCGGGATCACGTCGAGCGCATCTTCGTCAAATGGCTCGACACGCCGTTGGACGATCTGGGCCGCAATCCTGCAAAGGTGGTCGACAGACATGACGAGATCACCCGGGAGAACGGGCCTTATATCGCGAATGGCAGCATGCGCACTCTCCGGGCGATCTATTCCCACGCCCGCAAAGCCAACAAGGCCTTGCCGCCCGATAATCCTGTCGGGGCCATCGACTGGAATGGAGAGAAGCGACGCGACACCGGTATGGGACCAGGTGATCTGAAGTCCTGGTTTGCCGAACTGTCCGCATTGGACAATCCAATCCGCCGCGAATTCCATCTCTTCACGCTGCTTTCAGGATGTCGACCGACCGCGCTGCAGGAAACAACTCCCAGCGATATCGACTTCAAAAGGCGGATCTTGCACATCCCCAGGCCTAAAGGCGGGTCCAAGCGAGCCTTCGATATTCCCCTATCTCGCGAAATGATCCGCTGCCTGATCCGAGTCATTCGCTTTGGACATCAGATGCATCCCTCGCACGCGCGTCGATGGATATTCCCAGCCGACAGCGTGTCGGGGCATATCGCCGAGCAGAAAGAAGATCGAGCAACGCTGTCGAAATGGGGCAACGATCTGCGACAAAGCTTCCGCACCATCGCCGCCGCAGCCGGCGTCTCGGAGTTCGATGCAAAACTGCTGATGAACCATGCTATTCCGGGAGTGAACGCCGGTTACATTACGCGCCCTCGGCTCCTGGAGGATCATCTCCGGCGCCAACAACAGGCGATCAGCAGCGCCGTGTTTGCGGCGCTGAATACAAATAGCCCCGATATTCGCCAGTGGCTGAAATCCAACGGCGCGCGGCTTTTCCATCAAACAGCAGAGGTTATCGGTGCCGATAGTCGGCAAAGACAAGGAGTGTCAGCAATCGCAAACGAGAAAACAGACACAATGGACGAAACTCGCTCAGTTGCGTCTACTAGACGCGCGAAGCCATGTTCCATTCGGTCGGGGAGAGAAATTGGTTGCGGCTAAAATTAGAGCAGGCTGCTTCGCGATCGGCTCAAGCCCGCACGAATCTGCGACGAAGAGCACCATCGTCGAAGTGATGCGCTTGAGAGATGAGAGGCTGCCCCGTTCTTCGAAGTCGTGTATATTTTCCGAGCACGGTCCGTAGAGCGCGGAAATCTTGTCGTACAGGGCATACACCCGAGTATAGAGGTAACAGGCAGTCATGAAGCTCTCAAGATTGCTCAAAAGTAGCGCGCTTAGCTTAACTGCCTGGATGTTTGGGCTCTTAGTCACCAGTCGACCGCATTTAAGAAGCTGCTTATCCGCTCCGGCCGCTTTCCTCGCGGCCTTTCACTGCTCGTCACATCCTGGATCTGAACAGAATCAAGAAACTTCATGTGCTTCTTGTTCAGAAGGTCCGGGTTCTTCTTCCGCCCAGAAAACATTAACATCACTTCCAGCCATCGCAATTCCTCGGCGGTGATCCGCTTCGAGAAGCCGCTGCGGCTGGCTTTCGGCTTCGCAAGCAGGTGTAGACAGATGGTGCCCCTAGCGGCTCGCCAGTCATGCGATATCTTAAGGAGGTTATTCTTGTTGAACACCTCCCTGCGGAAGTCCTGCCTGTGAGTGATGCCGACATACAACGGCTTATAGTTTCCCTTGTTTCGCAGAGATAACAAGTAAGCGCCGCGAGCATAGGAAAGACCCTGCACTTCTTCGTCAACGAATCCCCAGGCACCCGATTGCCACCGACTGGAAAACACATTCCCACGGTCTATCGGATAAGGTCCGTAGACATGGAAAGGACTAGAGACCATCTCTGACACTCCCAAAAGATTTTCTAATAGCCCGCTTTGCGCAAATCATTAGACGCCTTGGCGATTGAGGTTGTCATGGCACCGACATTGTTTGCCGCGTCGAGTAGGTCATTACCAGATAGAGTGATGAGTTTCGCGTTCGCTTCGGCAATATGTTTCAATAGCTGCAGATAATCGGGACGCCTTCCAACAAACGTCTCGCGCTCGCCCAAATAAACCGCGTACTCCCGGGCAAAATCCAGCACGCTTGTTCGGGTGGTGCCGGCCAGATGCGATTTCAGGATTTCGTCGCGCCTCGCTTCTGTCCTGGTGTGGATGGAAGGATAATAGTCACGAATGAACCGCAGACGCTCTAGCGCGCATGCATCCCAATAACTGAATGCCAGCGCTTCCGGTCCTGTAAGCGAAAGCAGCGTCTTCTTTTTGCTGAGCGCTTTCACCGTTTTTGACAGCGGCTCGCTCATGTTCAGGGCGGCAGCACGAATAGCTGTCTCAGCTGTATACTTCTCTATGGTTTGAGCGATGGTGAGAACTGACTGCAGGGCACCGAGGACGAGCGATGCCTCCGGGATAAGCTCGGAGCTTTTGAATGTCGTCAGGACCGTACTTGCCTTACCGATCGTGGTGTCGATCGCCTTGTAATGCCTGGAGATGTCTGAAATGAGGTCTCCATAGCTCGCGAGAGCAGCGAGGATTGCATCCTTCGATCGCACATCGATGCGCGCCTCAAGGAGAACTGCGTAGTCCGTCTTCCGAAACCGAACGCTTGCATTGCGGTAGTAGTTTTCGAGGTCCTGAACGACTTTGTCGTCCGGATCACCACATGAATAGGTATCGTATGAAATAAACCTGAGCTGTTCGGACTTGCGGGCAAAGTCCTTCATCAGGTCGACCTCCAAGTTGTCTTGGGCCGTCAGGGCTGACGAGAAAGCGCTGACTTTCTCAACGAAAGGATTCCCTAGGTCCGCGTTGGTGCCACAACCGGCAAGCAGAGCTGCGATGCAAAAGACTGAAAAACGCATTTTGCGCCCCCGAGCAAAGTAAAAATGTCTCGCTCTAGTTGAACGGAAGCAAGGCCCATCCTTAACGATGTACGCGTTATCCACAACAGGCGAAGGTGAGACGGCCATCTGGACCAAGATCGGCGCAGCCTGGGTGCACAAAGACGGAGAGCGCTTCAACATCCAGCTTAGCTTCAAGAATCGTTGCATTCAGGCAGAAGCGGAATCACCGGGCGAACGTCCACAGATCGTCTACGGACTGCTCTGCACGCGCGAGGCGCTGCCGATCGCGATCGAGGTGTTCGAGGGCAACACGGCGGATCCGACCACGCTGAAATCCCAGATCGACAAGGTGAAGTCGCGATTCGGAATCAAGCGCGTGGTGTTGGTAGGTGATCGCGGCATGATCAGCGCTGCGAGAATCCGCTACGATCCTGACGCTTGGATCTGGACTGGATCACTTACCTGCGTGCGCCGCAAATCAAGTCTCTGGCGCCAGACGACGGTCAATTGCAGATCTCGCTGTTCTACGAGCGCGACTTGGCCGAGGTCGCAACGCCGGCCTTTCCGGGCGAACGGCTCATCGTGTGCCGCAATCGCGGAGTTGGCCAAGGAGCTCGGCCGTAAGCGCGAGGCGCTGCTGGTTGCGACCGAGCAGGAACTCGCACGGGGCCAGTCCCAGGCGCGACGCAAGGGATCGTCTCCGCGCACCGCCGCCGAGATCGGCCTCGCCGTCGGCAGTGCGGTAGATGCCAAGAAGATGGCCAAGCACTTCGCGCTCGATAACGGCGATGGGGACTTCTGCCTTACTCGCAAGGCCGATCAGATCGGCTGCCGAGGCCAAGCTCGATGGCAACGGTACCTGCGCTCGCGCACACGACCCGAACGCCGCCCACAGCGCGAGGATGTTGCCGGCTGAGTTGTACAATGTGAGCTCTACGTTGATTGAAGTGTAAGTTCTAAGAACTCCAGTCGATACTGACGGTATCCGTTTCTTCAGTGTACGCATCCGGTGAAGACCACAGGCGGAGTAGCCCGTGCGGATGGACGATTGATCGGAGGGATCAGGCAGCGGCAGGGATGGCAATGTGTTTCCAGCTCCAGGGCAGCAGGTCTGCGATCCTGCTGGCCGGATGATCGGGCAGCCTGGCGAGGACGTCGGCGAGCCCTGCTTGGTCAGCCGGACCGTCAGTACGCCGGCGTCGAGGTCGACGTCATCACGCTCCAGGCCCATCGCCTCGGATATACGCATGCTCGTCACCGCGATCAGCCCGAATAGGGTATGGTAGGTCCATCGGCGCAGCCCGCCCGCTGGTGGCAGAGCCAGCGCTGCCGTCAGCAACGCATCGATCGCCGCGTCGCTGTAGACATAGGGTTTGGCGCGCTTCCATCCGGGCAGCATGCCGACGGGCGGTACCTCCGTTCTCGGATCGAAGTTGGCGACATGGCGCGCGAACCCGCGCACGTCGCTCAATCGCAGCGCCCAGGATGCATGACGATCGGGCGGCAGCGTTGCCCATTCCATTGCCAGCTTCGTGGTGATGATCCCGGCTTTGCGCTTCTCCATGAAGGCGACGAAGTCGGCGAACCGACAGGTCTGGTGCTCGTACTTGTAGCCAACCCCCTTGCGCATGTCAGGTACTTATCGAGTTCAGCGCGCAGATTGGTCATTGCACGCCTCCCGGCCAGGGCAGGCTCACTGTTCTCAACGCATCGATATCAACCTTCGCGTAAATCCGGGTAGTGTCTTGGTTCTCGTGCGCAGCAACTGTCCGATCCCCGACAAGGTTGCGCCAGATCGGAGAAGTTCGGTAGCGAGACTGTGTCGGAAGTTATGGGCGCCGCGGTGTGCACAACCGTCGATTCCAACGCGATCGAGGGCGGCCTTTGCGATCATGGTGATCGCACATCCGAAAGCAAAGCCGATGCGCGGCGCGAGTGTGCGGACGAACAACTGTCGGCACGCCGACTTTAGGCGGCCACTGCGCAGATATGCAACGATGGCCGCGCCAACGTCTGGCGGCATCGGCATCCGTGCCCGCTGTCGGCCCTTGACGCAAACGAGTATTACGCCGGTGCGCCAGTCGATATCATCAAGGGTTAGCGTCACGACCTCGTCGGCCCGCAGGCCGAGCTTGGCCAGCAACAACAGAATGGCGTAGTCCCGCCGTCCCATCACCGTCTCTCGGTCGCAACCGTCGAGAGCCTTCCGCACCTGTGCAGCAGGCAGATAGGTCGGCAGAGTTGCGAGCTTCCATCGTCGCATCGATGGAACGCAATCCGCCAACGGGCGTGCGTTCAGCCCCTGATGGTGGAGGTAACGAAGAAGGGCGCGCAACGATCAGCGCATCGCCTTGCCTGTTCCCGGGCTCCAATCCTGGGCGTGGCGCTCAACGTAGCGGATCACCCTTCTTGGCTGATCTTGCACAGGGCGGCGGCGCCACCGGGGCACACCTCGTGCAGGAACCTGCGGATGACCGGGAGATGGCGGACGATGGATCTCGGGGCCAAGCCGCGCTCTGATCGTAGGTAGACATCGAACTCCTTGAAGATCCGTTCGTGCGGGGCGAGAGGCGGTAGTACCAACGGCGCGATCGCCGCCTTCCGCGCGCAGCACCGACAGCCATCGCTTGAGCGCGGCTCGGTCACCGGGTTGGATAGACTGCTTCCCGCCTCGATGTCGGAGGTACCGCTCAACGGCCTGTTCATCGAGATCGACCAGCTTGTAGAGACGGCCGGCGATCCAACTCAGGAGCCCACTGACCACGTTGAGGCAACGCCACACGCCATGCCGAAGTAAGCATCCGGCGTGAGCCGCAGGCTGGGTCGATTACTCGGTTCGCTGGCGATAGAGCAGCTCCGGCTTCTCCTTGTGCATCCGCACCAGCTCGATCAGAGTTTCGACCCCTTGGTCAGTGAAGGCCTGGACGCCGTCTTCTCCAACGCCATAGACCCAGATCACGCCGTCCTCGATCTCCATCTCGTTGGCCACGTCAGTCAGCCAGCCTTCGTCTTCCCCGAGGTTTTTCGCGACCTGGGTGATGGTGGTGACGTGATGAACCTTGTTGACGTGCATGGTCATGCCGCGCGAGCGGAGAGCGTTGATGCCGGTGTCCATTTCCAGGGCAGCAATTCGTCCAGGCGGTGAGCTGGATGAGAGGCGATGCGCGCGAGGACATCGGCGAGCCAGGCCTGCGGATCGATGCCGTTCATTTTGGCCGTGACGATCAGGCTGTACATGGCCGCCGCGCGCCGACCTCCGCGATCGGAGCCGCAGAACAGCCAGGATTTTCGACCGAGAGCGATGCCCCTCAGACCGCGCTCGGCGGCATTGTTGGAGAGGCAAATCCGCCCATCATCAAGGAACGCGGTAAAGCTCGTCCAGCGCTTGAGGATGTAGTTGAACGCCTTGGCGAGGTCGTGGCCACGGGACAGTCGGGCGAGTTGCTCACGCATGTAGACTTGCAGGTCCTCGACCAGAGGCAGGCTCAGGGCCTGCCTCACCCGAACGCGCTCCTCGGCGCTCGTGCCATTGATGGAGCGTTCGATCTCGAACAACGCATCGATCCGTTGCACCATCTCGATCGCGATGGGCGAGAGCGGGATGTCCTTCTTGCCGGAAGCCTTGCGTCGCGCGTTCTCCTCGATGTCGGCCATGATGAAGAACGGACGCCGGGTGTGCACCCAACACGCCGCTTCCCGGATCGGTCCAGGGCGGCGCCCGGCCAGATAGAGCTGGTGTATCCCTCATAGGCATCGGCCTGCAGGATGCCGGCATAGCCTGCCAGATGCGCCTGCGGATGCTCGCCCCTGCGGTCGCGGGAGTAATAGAACATCGCTGCCGGCGGGTCGGCGCCGCCAAACGGCCGATCGTCCCGAACGTAGATCCAGCATCTCCCCGTATCGGTCTTGCCCTTGGCCAGCACCGGCACGGTCGTACCGTCAGCATGAAGGCGCTCGGCCGCCATGACATGGGCTTCGACCAGACGTAGCAGTGGTTCCAGCGACGCACAGACCGATCCAACGGCATCCGCCATGGTCGAGAGCGCGATCGGCACGCCTTCCAAGGCGTAACGTTCGGCCTGGCGGTTCAATGGCTGATGTTGGCCGAACTTCTCGAACATGATCATGGCCAACAAGCTCGGACCGGCCCATCCCCGCGCCACGGCATGGAACGGCGCCGGCGCCTGGCTGATCTTCTCGCAGTCACGGCAGGAGAACTTCTCCCGCACCGTCTCGACCACCTTCCACTGCCGCGGCACTGCCTCCAGCGTCCGCGTCACGTCCTCGCCGATCTTGCGCAGGCGATTGCCGCCGCAGCACTCGCACGCGGACGGCGGATTGATCACCACCCGCTCACGCGGCAGATGCTCCGGGAAGGTCTGGCGCTCCGCGCGCTTGCGCGTAAATCCGCGCACGGTCGTCGTTCGGGCCGCGGCCTGCTCGGCGGACAACTCGTCCTCGGTGGCGTCGGCCTCCAGTTCCTCGAAGGTCAGCGCCAATTGCTCAATCAGCCGCGACGAGCGCTCTGACCGCTGTCCGTAGATCTGATTTCTCAGCTTGGCAATCTGCAGCTTCTGCTGGGCGATCAGCGCGCTGTCTTCCGAGGCTTTCGCACGGGCGACGGCCAGCTCCGCAGCAATCTCCACCCCCCCTGGCGCGCTCGGCTGCCAGCGCCTCTTTCAAGGCCACCATGTCATCGGGAACGGCGTCGCGCTCAGCGTTCATGCAGCGCAGTGAATCACAGATCGGAGGTGTTGTGACTCCCCAAACGCCCCGAGCCTAAGGATTTATTGGCTCAGCCCGCGCTTTGCGGTCGCCAGCTTGCCTGGGGATTTCTCCAGTCGATGCCCTCGAGCATGTAAGCCATCTGCGCCGCCGAGATCGACACCGCGCCGTCCGACGCCGAAGGCCAGATGAACCTGCCACGGTCCAGGCGCTTGGCGTACAGCGACATGCCCAGCCCGTCATGCCAGAGAATCTTGACCAGATCGCCGCGGCGGCCGCGGAAGATGTAGAGATCGCCGGCATGCGGATCGCGCTTCAGGCTCTCCTGGACTCCAAGCGCCAGGCTTTGCATACCGCGACGCATGTCGGTGTGGCCGGTCGCGATCCACACGCGTACCCCTGGCGGAATTGGGATCATCGCGTTCGCACGCCCGCCAACGCCGCGATAGCAGCCTTCAGCGTCCTCTCATCGACGACGCCCGTGATCCGCATCCTGGCTCCGGCCACAAGCTCGATCTCAATCGCGCCGCCGCTGGCAGGCACGACCGGATCAGGTGTCGCTACCGGATCTGCGATCACAGTCGCCGGAACGAAGTCCACTCGCGGCCCGGCTTCATTCTGTTCCGCGCGGAACAGCCGCCGCTACTTGAGAAGCAACGAACGTGAGATGCCGTATCGCCGGCCGGTTGCCGAAACCTGCCGGCTCCCCTGCAGGCTCTCCATCACGATCCGGAGCTTCTCATCCTCAGACCAGCGCCGCCGCCGACCCGTCTCGACCACTTCAAGCCGCCCGATCGGGGCACTGTCCTTATCTCTGTCCATAAGGACAGTTCTCAGCACAAACACCAAATTGCCAAGGCGGCCCTCGGCGGAGGGTTACGAAGACGCCGAAGTTCGCGAAGGATCCACGCTTCGTCGATGAAACGGAGAAGGGACGGCTACGCATCGTCAGCCGGCGGGCCCGAGGCCAGCATCAGTGCCATAGCGTTGGCCATTGCTAAACCTCGCGCGGTACGTTCACGATAGCCTGCCAACGACTGTCGCATTCGCAAACCGTTGAAATCTTCTGGTTGTAGTGAAAAGCCCCATTGGCCGGGGTTAGCTAAGACGATCCAGATTTACAAAAGCGGCACTTCAAATCGATTCGATCTAACGTAGGGTCTAAAAGTGCTAGCCATGAGACTTTGCTGCGGGGGCGCCCTTTGGCGTCGTCATACCGGATGGAGGAAAGGGTTGAAGTGCGTCTGTTGCTCCTTGGCAGCGGCGCCGTGTCCAAATGGGCGGCGAACCCGGATGACGAAGTCGGTCGGTCCGCTTCGGTGAGAGTGCATATGAGCGCCGACCAAATCCGCTTGCGGATCCAAGCCGCCCGGGGGACGAACTCTCTGGCGATGGCCGCTTTTCACCCGAAGCGGATTTTATGGAAGCGCTCAGCGTGCTTGAAGCCAGCGAATATAAAGATTTGAACCACTCGCTTCCAGGCCTACTGCTATTGCTCGATGTAATTCAAATTTACGGTAGCTACCTTTGCTTCTCTCGAAAGCAAGCTAGCTATCACTTCCCACAAGTCGCGGCCTTCTCGAAGCACGACGTAACAGCACGGTGAATTCGAAGTCTCGATAGACTGATCGCTTGGAACAACAAAGCCGTGACGCTCTCCTAGAGCAGCAATTTCCTCTCGGGTCGTACCGGGTTCGACATGTAGCCCAAATCCATTTGTCCGATATCGTCCCTCAGGTTGGCCACTTAGAATAGAGTAAAGGACATCGATTCTGCGTGGAGATAGCCCGGACATCGGCCGCGCACCCGCAGCACGGAGCTCCGGGACCGCCGATACACCACGGCTAAGAACTTCTGACGCCGCTAGCACCCGCTGTGAGCCTCCACCCTCGTCAATTTGCGCTGCCAAGTCACTAATCTTGCTTGAAGAAAGGGCCTGCAATGCAGGCGGTACAAATGCCTCTGCCATTTCAACTGTCCAGGTAAACTTGTGACCACTCCCATTGCTTCCAAATAAGGTCTTCGCCGAACTGACGGCGTTTTCAATGTGCTTCTTTTGCTCAGTGCTCCAAGTGCCCTTGTACGACACAACAATATTAATGTTCTTTGAGGACCAATCGACCGCTGCGTTCAATACAGACTTCTCCTGAGGGCCCATTCGTTGTCCCGTCACACGTTTCGGTCCCATGACACTTGTGGATTGATCATGACCGTTAACCGTACCGGCGCCGGGATCTATATGAGTTCCCTGATTTGCAGGTGTAAGCGTTGCGAAAATAGTGCCGGTCGCACTTGCCGATTCACGAAAATTTCGATCGCCATCCACGTGAACACTGAACTTACTATAGCCTGCTGCGAAACCCGTTGCATGCAGAAGCTCATGATGCGCGGTGCGAGTTGCGTCACCGTCTGTCCAAATAGGCAAGAAAAACTTGGTCGAGGCGCTGACTGGGATCTTGTTTGTGTCAGTCGTAAAATTCGAAGTCTCCGCCACGGTTTCCGCGCTTGCGACGCCCGCGATCGCGACCAGGAACACGATAGCCAGTGCAAGCGCCTTTCTAGAGACGCCAGCCGGTCCCTTCATGATCGGGCTGCAATGTTGAGACATTCTTTCCTCCTTTGGTTCGGGAGCCTCACGGGCCTCTCCATCACTTCTGTCCGGGCGCGGCCCAACGCGCCCAGCAAGCCAAATTGCTCCGTCACAAATTCTTTGGGACTTTTGCTTCCGCGGTCGGGGCAATGAATTGACCGTTTTGTGTTCGAGCGGATTGCTTCATCTCGAGGATCGGTGTTTGGCGACTGGTCTCGCTTGGCGAGTCTGACTGGTGTGAAGCGACGATATCCCAGGCATCCCGGATACACTTTTCCAACTTCATTCCACAAGAACGAACCCGAGCTCTTAAACCGTACTAACAAATGCTTCCTTTCCTGATGATCGCTACGTCACCATAATTTGCTCTTCGGCAACGATGCTGCTTCCATCCTCGCGGATCCAAGTGAAGCGGAGATGCAAGGGTCCGCGAGCCTGCGGCTTGAACTTGAAGCGCATGTACGGGTTGGCAGAAATCGCTGCTGTCAGGTCGACCGAGAAGATATGCTTGCCGCCTCCCTCGCAGCTAAACTTTTTCAGCATGGAGGGCGACCCGGCCTCCATGAGATTCGAGACGAAAGTCTGCACCTCGACGGCATTGCCTTGCGGCACCGTTCGCTTGTCGATCCTTATCCGTGGTTTAGGTGACATTTGTTAGATGCACCCCGCTTCTTTCACGGTCACATCCCTTTTGATCTTGTAACAAGTGCCGTCGCTCAGCCGCGCAACAGCTGTCACACTATGCTTTTCCGGTGACGGCCTCGGCTTGGCGAGCCTGATCCGCGTGCTCGCCTCAGCCACGCTCGTGGGTGAAAAGTGGAACGTGACAATGGTTGGCTGCGCGTTCCCGGAGGTAACCACGAGCAAGTCCGTTAAATGGGTGTTCTCTCTCGTCGGGATGTCGACCGAGACGGTGATCTGCACGGCGCCGCCATCATCGGTCTCGGCCGGCAGATCCAGCGTCATCCGATCCTCGATCGGCTTTTTTCCGCCTGCAAATTGCCCGATCAGCAGGTCGACCGCAGTTTGATCGGCGTGCGCAACGTCCGATCGTCCCAACACGGCCATGCCGAGCGCGCCAAGGAAGGCCGACAATTTCTGGCGGCGGGTCAAATATAGCGCCACACGACTCCCCCAAAGATGGCGAGCGATTTTATCGCAGCCCAATAAACGCGTGACCGAATTTCATCATGCCACTGAATATTTTGAATTCGAGAGGCCCAACCTTAGATAGCGCTATAAAGTTGTGGACAACTGCGTATGCAACGCAATACTGCGCGACGGCGGGGGTGGTTGTCATTTTACTGGTGTGGCTCTGGGGGCGAGCCACATGCATCGATACGTTCTGACGAACTTGTTGCTCGACGAAACAAGTGGCGGGAAAGGTGCGACGCAGTTCACGTCGCCTCCGGTCAATCGGCGACATTTTCTGATTGGGTCGGGCGCGGCCTATCTAGCTTCGGTCACGCCCGCGCTCGCCGATGGTCTCCTCATTGAGAAGGTCGGGCGAGGTTTTCGCCTGACTCTGCAAAGCAACACCTGGCTCGTCGATCCCGAAAAGTTCGGACCGGCGTCCACGGCCGAGTATCGATGGGTCGATGCGACCGGGCGATACCGTTCGGGCGTGCCGACGAGCGCCGACGATCCGACGCTGATCGCCCATGAGATAGAACTCAAGAACGCTGTTTTTCCTGGCTTTTCGCTGCGCGCCGATTTCAAGGCCCAGCTCTATTCTCGCGCGGGAGAGTGGTATCTGAGGATCGGTTTTGCCGAAGCGAACTGGAAACAGATCGAGATTGCATTCGCCGGCTGGATCGATCCGGACGCAAACACGCGGACCAACTACCGAAGTGCGTATCGTGGCGCTGCCATCGTTGTCGGCAACGTCAACAACCGCGAAAACAAGATCGATCCGGAAGGCCGCCCGGCGCAGTTCGAGATCGCCGCGAATTTCGCAGCCAGAATTGCAATGGAGCCCAATCGGGGCGCCCTCCGTTTCGCGTCGAAGCGGTTCCGGTTTGGCGCCACCGGCATCAGGCTTTTCCTGGACAATCGTGCCGGTGTTCCGCTGCCAAATCATGCGATAGGCCCGCATGCCAGCCTGGCGTTCGAGGATGCGCGCTTTCGCCATGGCAAGGCCGACCTGGGGCCGATCGGCCGAACTCTCAAGGCGCACATCGATTACGACCATTGTGAAGCCGTGATGGTGGGTTTCCATCTGTCCGGCACGCGCCCGGCGCTAGCGGACGCATTGTTGCGCCTCAACGGCGACGGTGCGTTGGTTCTGTCGGGGCCCGGCACTGGACCGATCGGAACGCGCCTGCAGCTTGAGCACTGGCGCGTCGTCGCGCGCGCCAATGGCCTCGACCATGACGCCAAGTTGGCAGGCTGGGTCGCGCGCTTTGCGCACGCGATCGAAGGCGATCGCGTTTCCATCGTCGTCCAGGGCGACGGCTACAGCACGACGCGACAAGATATCGAGCTCGACATCGGATCGAAGGCGAGCGAGAGGATCGCTTTCAACAGTCATTTGCTGGCGGCGCACGTTCCGATCCTCGGAGCGTCCACAGCGGACCTCGACTTCCGCCGCAGCATTGTCCGGATCGTCCTGGGCAAGCCGGAGCGGGACAATATCGCGCCAGACAGCGTGCCACGGGATGCACGCTACCAGATTGCCGATGGGCGCGCTTATTTCAAGACGGTGCTGGACAACGCCGATCTCCGCGTCAAGCGCAGCACGGATCTGCTCGATCTGTCGTTCGGATTCAAGCGATACGAACTGAGCGTCGAGGACGGCGTCGCGCTTCTGTTCCGCCGTCCCCAGCTTGCAACTGCCAGCAATCCAAGGGCAAGGGCAAAGCCGCCGCTTCCGGTCGATCCCGATCAACCGCTGCTAATCGTCAAATTCCATCCGCAATATTTGCTTGAGCAAGCCTTCGCCGAGGACGGCGGATCGGGGTGCGCAGCGAAACTGCCGAAAGAGCAGGACAGGCCCCCCAACAGTATTTGTTACACAGAGCCAGGCCGCGACAATCTCAGGGACATCAGGCCACCCGGTTTGGCGCAAACCCGGCTGTCCGGTCCGTCACGGATCGTGTTCTCGGAGACAGACAAGACTAATCGCTCGCCCAAAGGCGATCGGCTCAGCGTGAGCTATCTCACCGAATGGTCTCACCTTGCGACCGTCGTCAACAAGCGAGCGTTGCCGCGGGATGCCACGCTGGCCGACCAGCTCGATCTGGTTGGCATCAATCGTCTCACCAGCCGCACCGACGCCAAGGAAATGATCATCGCCAACACCGAGCCGCCCGGCCCGGAGGAAACGGCAATCGAGCCGGTCTACCGGATGATCATCTCTCCAGACGCCAAGGCGCGCTGGACGACACCGCGCCGCCTCCCTACGCCGGCAGCCCCCTCCATGTGGTCAGCGGAGCTGGCCAATCCGAAGTCGACCGCCGTGCGCGTGTTGTGGTCGCGCGACATGGACCTATCGTTCCTCGAGGCCGGCGTCGATAAACTGGATGTACCGGAGCGTCAATTCAAATCCGACCCGGTCTTTGCAGCTTCCGTGAACCGGGAAGATCGGCGCCAGCTGGCGCAGATGATGTCGGTCTACGGCATCGCCGCGCTGCGGCGAATAACGCTCTCCGGATCGGACGATCCGAACGGGATGGTGTTCCTGCCGCAGGAGAATTATTGCGCGCTAGACCCCAAAGAAGAAGATTCGGTGGACTCGCCGCCGATCACGGCCCGCCAGGAGGGCTTCGTGCTGGCGCGTCCGTTCGACGATTCATTCCGCCTCCAGCTTGCCCGTGCCGCCACGATGGACGCGCGCTGGATCGGCGAGCCGCCGGCACCCCATCCCAGCAAGAGGCCCGACAAATACCAGCAGTTCTTCAAGCCCGCATTCACGATCGAAAAATATATCCACCAGACGCAGGATGGCCGCGATACCTTCGTCGAAGTCACCTACAAGGGATTTCTCTTCCCGATCGGTCATCGGGCCGCACTTCTGAAAGTCACCAAGCGCGAATTCTGGCCCGAGAAAAGGGATCCCAACGGCGCGCCTATCGCCTATCTCATCCAGCGTCGCTACATCGTCGTCCGCAAGCCGGAGAAGGCGTTCCCGGCTTACGCGCAGCCTTATGCGTCCCGGGACTTCCCGGCCAAGAAGGTCACGATCAAGACCATTCGAACGCCTGATCTCGCGGACCCGGAACCGATCGCGGCACTCGGCCGCCTACCGACGGACGTGTGCCGGCCGCTTGACGCCGGCGGCTCGGTGTTCTGGCCGCAGCTGGCGGCCAGCACATCCGCCGACCGGCTCGACGCGCTGTTCGAGTACACCATCGATGACGGCCCCGTGGTGCGTTCCCCGCTGCTCTTCATCGACAACGCGGTAGTGCACGACGCTCCGTCGATGAAGGTGGTGACGGAGTATTACAATGCGCTGCCGCAGCAGAATCTGCTGACGGGCGATGCCGACAAAAACAAGGATTGCTTCCTGCGCGTTGCCAAGCTGTTCGAGACGCCCCGACGCTACGCGGACGAAATCAACAAGGGCGAGTGCTCGTTCAAGAGCGCCGCATGGGTTCTGGGCGCGCGCGGCCGCTTGAGCACATCGGTCATCACCGTCACCAACGCTGAGAAGGCGCCGGACAGCGCCTTGATCCGGCTGACCGTGAGCAGCCTTTCGGCGGGATTCACCGACCTCAGGACGAAAACCAAGTATCGCGTTGCCGGCGTGCTCGGTACCGACGAGGCCAACGACGTGTTCGAATTCAAAAAGGTCGTCGTTAAGGTCGTCAACGGCGTCGAGGTCGTCGACGACAAGCATGTCGACCTCGTCGGTTCAACCTTCTCCAAAAAGTACATCTCCGGCGGCACTATCGGTGAGGTAGGCGACGATTTCACGATGGACGCGTTCATGGAAGGACGCGACCAGCCGCCCTTCTATCCGATCATGACCAAGGGGCGAATCACCGTCGACAAGGTCGACCGCCTCACCGGCGCGCCCAACACGGCGATCGAGGTCACGTTCGATCCCACTTACGTCAAGAACGGTTTCGATCCGACCAACAATCCCTCGGAAATTTTCCTCGACGTGCTGCGGCCGGATATTCAGTTCGACCCGGCCGGCAACACCTCCCAGACCGGCGGTGTTGCAACGACGAATTCACTGCTGGCAGGCCTTGCGCGTCGCTCCGGCCTGATCGGCGGCACCGGGGCGGCACCTTTGGCGTTACCATCCTGCCAGCCGCGCACCGATGGTCCGCCCGCCTGCGCACCGGCCACACCGGCGCCGATGGCTGGGCCGGCGGCGGCTGTCGTCGTGGCACCGCCGCTTGCTCCGGCCGCCGCCACCAATCCGGCTCCCGCCGGGTCGCAACCCGTCAGCCCCTACAACATGGCTTCGGCGCTGGCCGGCCGCTTCGATCCGATCGAGTTTTTCGGCGGCGCGCTGAAGGACGCCAAGCTGCTGGGCATCGTGCCGTTGAAGGACATCCTGCGCGCGGTGCTGATTGCCGCGGCGCCGAAGCTGGTGGAGACCGCGCAATATGGCGCGGCAAAGGCTACGGAAGCGATTGAGGAGACTCTCAAGGCGATTATCAAGGTGGCAAAGCCCGCCGCCGAGACGGTTGTCGAGAGCATCAACAAGATCGAGCGGGAGGCCGACGCCAAGCTCAAGGACGTGGGCACCCCTCAGATGAGCCTGTCGGCTCTCTATCCGAAATTCACCTTGGCCCTCGACCAGACCAGGATCACGGCGGCCAAGATCGCCGCCCTCGAGGACACCGATGCCAAGGCGGAAAACGCCGACAAGCTCTTCGGTCTGGCGAGCGCGTTCAAATCTGACGTCGAAACTGTCATCACGGAGTTGCGCCGGCTGGCGAGCGATCCCATGCCGACGATCGTCCGCGAGCAGCTGGCACTTCTTCAGGAACAATGGAAGCAGCTGCGTAACTTCGCCGATAACCCCAAAGAGACGATCGAGAAACTGCTCAAGACGGTGTTCGATCCCGGCACATTGTTCGACCAGCTATGCGGGCAATTCGACCCGGACACGTTCCAACTCGTGTTCGGCGTGCTGGACGATCCGGCCAGCGCCTTCACCGCGTTCCCGGAGCCGGCGCAGCGTACGCCGCCTACCGCGGAGCAGGTGCGTGCGCAATGCGTCCGGCTCGTGAAAAATCCGGCAGCCGTACTGCCCCGGCTTCAGCAGGCGCTGTTCTACGAAGTTTTTGCCGAACCGTTCTCCCGATTGCTCGCCGGCGTCCAGCAGTTGCAGCAGCAAGCAACCGGCAGCGTTGCCTGGGGGCGCGCCGTGGTCGCCGACCGCATCGCCGCCGTGCTGCGCAGAGGCATCGGCGAAGCGCAGGCGCAGGGGCTTCCCGACTATGCATGTCAGATCCTCGCCGACATGGAAACGGCGATCCCGCTCATCGTCGTCAACGAGCCGCTCGATCAGATTGGGCCGAAACTGGAGGCGGCGGCGAAGCAGTCCCTGGATAGCCAGATCAAGAAGCTGCAACACGATATCAAGCTGTGGCGCGAGAAAGCCAAGAAGGACGTCGACCTTGCCCTGAAGGATGTCAAAGAACGTGCTCTCAAGCAAATCGATGAGGCCACCGAGGCCGAGTATCAGAAAGCATTTGCATATTGGGCTTCGAAGAAAAAGCTGGCTGATGCCTATGCCAAGCTGGCGGCAAAATATGGCTTGAAGATCGTCAAGATCGATACCGACAACGAAACGATTACGGTTGAGATTGCGCCTCCAGATGAACTGAAGAATATCGTCAACGAAATTCGTAAGGTTGCCGAGGAGGAGATTCGCTCGGCCGTAGCCGAACTCGAAGCGAAATTGCGCGAGCAAGCGAAAGCTGCGGCGGAAGGCTTGGCACAGCGCGTCTTCGCCTTTGCCAACGGCGTCATCGATACCGCGCTGCGTTCCGCCTTCGCGGTCAGCGTGGCGAACGCCGGCAAGTCGTTGACCGATCTTTGCGGCGCCGCAGCCAAGGACGCTTACGCCTTCGTCAACAACCTTGCCGTCGGGCTGACCGATAAGATCGATGCGAAGCAAATCACCGATCTGCTCACCAACATCAACAATCAGCTTGGCCAGTTGCAAATACCCGCCAATGCGCCGCAGGACGCGCGCGATGTCATTCTTGGATTGCATGCCTCCCTGACACGGAGCCTACAACAATTTGCGGGCGCCGTCCTCGAATTCGAAAAGATACGGAAGAAACTGCAAGACCCGGACACGGGTCCCAAGAAGCCCGGCGAGCCCAAACTGGATGCAGTTGGCTATTTCTGCCAAAAACCTAAGGAACTGCTCGATCTCACGGCGCGCTCGGTCGACCTGCGCCGGCGCTCCGCGCAGGCGATCGTCGATGCCTTGTCGCACGTCGAGACGGCTGTCGATGTACTGCCGCGCTTGGTCAATGCGACCCCGCCTGCTCCCCCTGCGCCCGCGGGCGCTTCTGTCGTCCTGAAATCCGTTCCGGCAACTGCGACGGATCTCGATGCGAGCCTTAAGGCCCTCGCCGATGCCCTTGGGAAGATGGTTCTTCAAATCACCGTGGTGGGCAGCGTCGCCAACAATGCGTCGAGCTGGTCCAGCGTCAACGCCAAGGTGACGGATCTCAAGAACGCCGCCGCGTCCGCCAAGGAAGCAGTAGCCGGCGTCGAAGCTGCGCTGAAGCCGTTCACCGATCTTACCGATCCCAACAGTCCGATCCGGCTGCAGATCAAGGCAAGCTACCAACCGCACGAGGCCTTGAAGCTTGCCCAGGATGTCCTGCAATTCACCGTATTGAACGACCGGCGGCTGGCCGGCGTGGTGCTCCAGGCCGCCCAGCCCCTTTTGAAGCTCTGGACGGACATTCTCGCGAAGACAGCCAAATCACTCGGCGAGGTCGCCAAGGCCCTCAATGTGATCAACGGTACGGTCGAGACCACGCTCACGGCCGTAGTCGGTCTGTTCCAGCCGGGAGCAGGCGGCGCACCATCGCTGCTGTCGAACATCGTGTCGCGCGACACGCGCGCGGCCCTGGAAAACGCGCTGGCACGGGTTACGGCCGACAAGAACAGCCTTGATGCCATCGTGAAACTCTGTGCGGCGACCCCTCTCGACGCCCAGACCATCGCCAAAGCGCTGACCGAGCTGAAAGGCAATTGGGCGAAAAATCAGCCCGGCCTAATCCAGACTCTGCAAGTCGCGCGGAACATCGTCGATGCCGTCGCCTCCGGCCACTTTGCTGCGCTGTTCGATCTGGCCGAGCTCGAACACCAGTTGATCGAGGCCGTAGCCGGCCTGATCCCGACCCGCGTGACGCTCAACTACGATTTCGACACTGAAGTCGGCGATTTCCCGTCCAGCGATCCGATCTTCGCGATGGATAAGGAAAAGTACGGGAGCTACGGCCCCGATCCCGCGCGCAACGACCTTGATTTGCGCACGCAAATCACGGTCGATCTGCTCAGCGGCAACCGCCAGGTCTCAGCGGTCGGATATATCAAGCCGTTCCGGATCCACCTGCTTGGAAACTCGCTCGATCTCGCCACAGTCCACTTCAAGGGCGCGCGGTTCGAGACGACGCCGGGAGGAGACACGAAATTCACAGCCGACATCGGCGAAGCCGAGATCGGCTCGATGTTGTCGTTCCTTCAGGCCCTCCAGAGCTTCATGAGCCCCTCGGGTGGCAACGGCTTCTACCGCGGCATCCAGCTGATTCCGCCGCAGATCGAGGTCGGCTACCGCTTCAACAAGGACGTTCTCATCGTCGGCGGCCTGATCTTCCAGAACATCGGCTTCGGCATCGGCGCGATCCTGCCGCTCGACGGGCGGCAAGCCGAGTTCCGCTTTAATTTCGCCAGCCGTGAAAAGCCATTTTTCATAAGCGCGCCGCCTCCCACGCCCTACGGTGGGGGAGGCTTCGTTGGGCTGCGTGCCAATGCCCGGGGCGTCGTCGCCTTCGAGATTCAGCTGCAGTTCGGGGCCGCTTTCGCCATCGAGTTCGGCCCACTTCTGGCTTTCGTAAGAATATCTGCGGGCATTTACCTGCTTTCCGAAGCCGGCGGCCGCCGCATTCTCGAAGGTTTCGTGGAGGCGGTCGGCGAAGGCAACATCGCCTGCTTCTCGGTCTCGGTGCTGATCCAGATCAAGACGTCGCAGCAAAGCGACTCGTCGATGGCCGGCAGCTCGACCTATGCGTTCAGCTTCAAGGTCGGCTTCTTCGAGGTGACCTACTCGGTGACCGCCGGATATCGCACCAAAGGAAGCGGCGGCTCCGCCCAGGCCCAGATTCTGCCGCAAGACACAGCAGATGCCTACGGCCAGACGGCGCTACCGCCCGCGCGGCGGGGGAGAAAATCGAGACCGGCTGCCGTCGCGCGGCGCAAGGTGCGCACCGAGGTGCCGGCTATGCAGGACAATTGGAAAGAATACCGGAAAAATTTCGATATCTAAGTTTGTGAGGTTACATGCCTGATCCAGTGCCAGTGCGGGTCGGAATTCACTGCACCGCGATTCCAGAGGGCTTTTCCGCATCTGGCAACGCCCGACTCAGCATTGTGTTGACGCCGGATACCCGCGGCGACACACTCGGGAGATCGGTCGACCTGCGGAATTGGCCGAAAGCGATTACCGATGGCGCCAACAAGCTCGTTGTCGCGATCCAGCGCGCCGATGGCTCACGCGAATACCCCAAAGTCGTGATTGGTGCCGGTGCCGCGCTTTCGGACAAGCCTGTTGCTGCCCGCGCCAACGGGCTTTGGGGCGAAATTTTTCGCGAGCCCTCCGATGGGTTCCCCACGCTGAAAGACATTCTCGCCGAAAATCACCAACCTCCCAATATCGCCCCGGCGTTCACGGCGCAATTGAAGCCCACAGATGACATCGCCAAGGCGTTCCGAGACAACCAGGACAAGTTTATCGTCGATATTCACCGTAATCAGGTGAATCTGCCGAGATCGAACTGGGTGCAGACGCACTATCTGGCCGAATTGCTTCAATCGCTCTACGGCGAAACCCAGTTTCTCAAACTGGCAAGCCTGCTCGTGGCAAATGAGACGCGAATGGCTGCGACCGGCTCGAACAAGCTCGACCCGGACCGGCTGGCTGACAGCGTCTCGAAAACTGGAGCCGGCGAGGCACTCGGCCTTGTGGACTCGACCTGGATAAATTCGCTTGCGTCCATGTATCTCGATCGCCCGTTCCGGCAGACGCTGCTCGCCAGCTTTCGCCGCAATATCCTTGATGAGCTGGCCCGCATGGGCATCGGCGCGCCTCCGGGCGACGCCTTCGGCGCCTTGCAGCGTCTTTCGCCCGAGGCGGCGAATGTCACCGCAAAGGAAAAGCTCTCAAGCCAGCAACTGGACGCGGTCCAGCAGGCATTGCTCGGCATCATCGGACGGCCTGGGGCGCAGAGTAGTCGGCAAACTCCGGCGCCTGACGGCTTCATTCAACCCCCCGGAATGGGACGAAACATGATGCGGGCTTTGATCCGCGACGTCATCCGGCGGCAATCCGGCAAACCCGCAACGAGGGCGATGCTTGACACGATATCGAACTATCGGATGCAGGCGGCACAGAATTTTCAAGCTTATCACCGCCATTGGCAAAGTACTCCCATCGGAGCCAAGGATGTCGAACGACTGCGCCATGCGACCAAGTCGGCTGCCCACCAGATGGACGATATCGTCCGGCGCAAATTCTTCGGAATTCGATCGCAACCGACGCTGGCCAAATATCTGCGGCTGATCATCGATGTAGAGCTTGAGGTCACTGATCCGCTCAATAATCCGCTTGACGGCTGTGACTTGATTGTAGCCTGGTTCACGTCCAAGCTCGACAAAAGTCCGCAAGCTCTGGAGGCCGAGCTGGCTGAGAGTATGGTCAGCCCACACTACGTCGCTTATCAATGCGATACCAAGAGTGGCCGCTACTTCCGGCCCTGCGGTCAACGGAATCACCGCCTAAAGAACAGCCTGCCCCCTTCGCTACTGCCTCCGATGAAGAACGGCGTGGTCGATCTTTACGCCGACGACCGCTTCGAACTTGTCACGCTGAATATCTCTAACAGTATCGGCGCGCTGCGCATGCAGGCCGAGCAAAACGAGGGGGCCCAGCGCGACGGCACCCTCCTGGACACCGTTTCCACCAAGCTGCCCGAACGGCAGGCCAGAGGCCTGCAATTGATCGATCGCGGCGTCATGGGGCACATGGTGTCCGGTCTCGCAATGGGAAGAGTGGCCGCGGAGGGAAATCCCAATCCAAAAGGCACCGCGGCGAATCCGTTTTTTGCCGAGGATCTGGCGATCGGCTACCGTCCCTTTGTCCAACGCTGGAAACACGGAGAACAGCCGGTCGACAATGCTGGACAGGTTACGAACGGGAAGGAATGGCGCTCACTGGTCGCGCGAACCGTCAGTATCGAGGCGCTACGCGCTGTCGACCAGCAAGAGGAATATCGCGAGGTCCGGCGGCGCGATCATGGTCTTGTGCGCGTGGCACATAAGCTGGTTGGCGCCGGCACCGGCAATCCCCCGGCCACGGCGTCGGCCGATCAGCAGATGTTTGCCTGGATGGGTGCGAGCCTAGCGCTGTCGACAGATGTGCGCACTAGCGCCGGCGCGAGCGAAGGTACGGATGCCGCACCGGGAGAAAACCCGACGGAAGAAACGCACTGGCCGGGGCAGGATCCAAAGACTGATCTCGCGCTCGCGATGACCTACCGTTTTTCGCACGAGGATGTCGACAAGCAGCCGGCGTTGCGTACCGGCGACAGTTACTTGCTCGGCCTGGCGCCGGTCTATCCCAACGGCGGCAGCCCGTCGCTGGCCGATATCACACGTGTGTTCAATGCACGCGGAAAGGATCAAACCGTCGTACTCGGCGCCTCTGCTACCGGCTCTACCGTCACCCCTTACAAATTCGGTCCCCCGCACGATACGCCGGCGCCCGGCATCCTGGTCTCGCAGGAAGAGGCGCTCCTGTGGCGCAAGCACGAAAACCTGCCCTCAAAATCGAAAAACGCCGACCCGACCAACCGGGGAGCCGGCGAGCAGGTCGAGCGCATCGTGCTGCGCACCGCCAGCAAGCCCGCGGACGACAAGGACGTGGCGCGGCGTTATCTAGTGCCGCCGCGCACGACATTCGAGCGCGCCGAACAGGCAGGAATGTTCGACTCCGTATTCGACGCCAAGCCGCCCGGCGCATTTTCCGGTTATTCCCTGCATGAGGAAAACGGCAACTTCATCACCGACGGTGAATCGACGCGCGAGCCGATGCCGACGAAGCTCACGGAGAAGAAGCCTCAGCAGGAGCAGAGCCGGCCAGCCGTATTGCTTCCGCGCACCTCGGCGTACCAGCCGCGAGCCCCGTACTATCCCGATCCGCTGGCGCGGAATTTGCGGGTCCGATTCGAGCGGTCGGGCGCGGTTCCTGCCGGGTTTCCGGACGATCTTCCCCTGCATGCGTTCTGGAAAGAAGGCGCCTCTCCGGTTACCGCGCAGCCGATCGAGCTTCTGATCCGGCGCTGGTCCGAGGGCCGTAACGGGGGTCGTGTCAACTTCGGCGATGCCAAGGGAAGAATCAAGGGCGGCGGCATAACGCGGCAGATCGAGCGGCTGGCGCTTGAGATCGCGCCGGCGGAAGAGGTCAATCTGCGGATCTGGAGCGTACCCGACGGCTACGAGCTCCTGCGCCGACGGAGCGATCTGAAAGCATCCTTCATGTCCGTGATCCGCGCCGCCGCGCAGACAACGGTTCGCGGCCTCACCTTCGATTCAGCGCTCGAACAATACATCGAGGACTTGGCGGACGGATTGCCGCCCGAAAAGGCACTCAAGAAACAAAAGGACGGGCGGAACGCTGAACGCCAGGCCGTGACCGAGGCATTCTCGCAGGCATTCGCGGCACTCCTGTTGCAGACGCCGGACAACGGCATCAACGCATGGATGACGCTTAGCGTCGTCCATGCGGTGGAAAAGCCGCTTATGGTGCCGGTGATTCCCATGCGCCCGCGCCCCGTCGGGCGCGACGTTCCGCTTCTCGCCATCCAGCCCGTGCGCGTGAAGCGAAACACTTCGTGGGAGAAATATGCCGAAACGCTCGATCCGACCGACCTGCTGTCGGCGCTCGATCTGCCGAGCGAAGAGGAAGGCGCCACGGCCTATTTCGTCGGCCAGATCGAGATCGACCGCGCCTCGACCGGTGAACTGCGAATCGAAGCAAGCTGGCCGGATTTCGATCCAGCGGTGGCGATCCAACCCGCCAACCCGACCGGAGCGACCAAAGATGGGCCGCGGTTCAGATTTAATCCTCCGACGCGAGACCGGCCGCTGTTCCATGACGCGATCAGGATTCCGCGGGACAGAGGAACCAACCCGGAGGGCCGTCTCGACCTCACCTTTGACGAAACCGGATCGTTGCGGGGGTTGAATTTTCCGTTCAGCGACACCGCGGCCCGCGAACTGTGCTTGCGCGTCGTCGCGACGTCCCGCTTCGTCAACGATTTCCCCGCGATCGAAACGGCCAATCCGGAAAAGGACGCGCTCGGTCGCTTCGATGTGGAGACACGGCCTCCGACTGATTCGAAACGAATGACGGAGATGAACGAGGAGGAGAAGAAGAACGTCCGGTTCTTCAAAGTCATGATGCCCGCTTCCGCAGCACCGCCGCTACCGAGCGTGACGCGCCTGCAGTGGATCACGCCGGAGCGGCTCACGAATTTCGAACCTGGTCGGCGGATTTGCATCGAGAAGCACTGCTATCCGCGATTGTACCTTGGACGGGATTGGTACGCTTCCGGCCCGGACGAATTGTTCGCCGTCGTATGTGCGCCGGGCGACCTCGTAAGCGACCGGCCCTATTCGCGGAAGTCCGAGCCCCCGCCGGTGCTCGAGCCCGTGCCGCTGAGCGCGACCGAAGCGTTGAATGCGCCGCGGCTGCGGGACATTCCCGCCTCGGCCCTGAGCAAGGACCTGGGTGCAGACGGAAAGCCGGGATATCTCAGCCCGATCGCGGATCTCGTAACGCGATGGGGATCGGATTCCACCGTCCGCTCGACTCCGCTGACGGGTACGATCACTAGAGAACGCTTCTCGGGATTTGTTTCCACGCTCAGCAATGTTCCTCTTCCGAATGACAACACGCAGAAAGTCTCGGTGCTGCTCTACAAGCCAGAATTCGACGATGAGTGCGGTGAATTCTACGTCGATATCGGCGTAGACCCGGGCCCTGCCCATGCTCCGATGATCCAGCTCGCCGTTGCGCGATATCAGCCCCAGACCATCCATCCGCACCTGCACCTGTCATCTATCACGAACTTGAAGCCATTCCAGGTGACGCCGAAGCGGACCGTCGAAGTCATCATGCATGAGGACAAGCATATTAGGACGATCGTCCAGGGGGTCGGCTACACCAACCGCAATCCAGAAGTGCCGGAAAGCTTCGGCAAGGAGAGGAAGCTGCCGCCGGAATATGCCAGCCTCATCCGCTATCCGCTGCAGAACGTGCATCTGATTGTGCTCGACAACTCCAAGCCCACCTCCGGCATCCAAGTCTACAATGAGCGGGGAAAGGCCGTGGAGAGCAAGCGCGTGACGCCGCAATTCTTCCATCCAGAAATGATCTGGATATCGGAGTTCGAGCTTCCCAAGGGGACGAACCGGTATCGCTACGGGCTCCAGTTCGACGAGATCGATGTGCACTTTGCCGATGAGGCGTATGAGAAAGGCGCCGTCGTGGGCTCGGGCATGGTGGATCGGCCGAGTCGCTTCTCGCTGACGATCGACCTCGATCGCGGCCTGTTCACGCCCAGCGAAGACAGCAATCTGCGTCCGCCGATTCAGGCCTATTCGGAGCTTCGATAGGCCGCCGCTTGAGGATTTGGAGGTGTTTCGGTCCGTTAGTGGGTCGCGAAATTTTGCCTGGAGTTGTTGCGGCGCCACCCCGAGCGACGCGAGCAGGATGCGCCGCGGGTAATCCGGCGGAGATCTGCGATCTGGCTCAGTAGGTGTCATCGCGATATGAGGAAGGTTGAAGCAGGCCATAGTGTAACGGCGCCGCTGGCATCTTCCAGCGCGACAACCTTGTTCTGCGCCGGCTACACGGGCCGAAGCCTGATCGCCCCCAGCCCGGAAACGACGCCCTTGCCGGCGTGCAGCCATTGCGCCAGCCAGAGATACGGAAACAGGGCCTCGGCTCCATCGAGGTCGAGCGTGAAGCTGCCGACGATTCCGCCGGCGGCGATCTCCTGGTGGTGATTGCCAGACCAGCGAAACTGGTCGGCGAAGACGAATTCGGCCTCGCGCGCAATCAGCCGCGACACCAGCGGCTTGAGCACTGCATGATCCGGGACGAGACGGATGTCACCATAGAGCGATGACAGCGCGGTCACGCGCTGGATGAGGCCGCCGATCAAAAGGGCTGGCGTGAACTCCCTCGGACCGACACCGATGCCGGACCGCACCAGACGGAGGGGCGTCGCAAGGATGACCCTCACACGCGGCGGACAGGGCGGCACAACCGGGACCTCGGCTGCGACGGGCCGGAAGCCCTGCGCCGGATCGAACACGACGGCATCGTCCTGAGCATTGCGCCACACCGCTTTTGCCTGGCACAGATAGGCGTGGCCACGCAGGCGGTCTGCGCCCTGCCTTGGGCCGAGACCCCGGCGCGCTGCAAAGTCGAAGGCCGCCAGCACGGCCTCCACCGCGCTTGCCGGGCGGCCGATGAGGGTCAAGCCGATCGTCTCGACCGTGCCTCGCGCCAGCGACTGGACGCCGCCGGCCGGCGGCGCATCGACGACATAGGGGCGCGGCGCGGAATCCCCCGGCATGTCGGAGCCGTCCCTTGCCGCGGCTCTCGACGCAAAGAAGGTATCGTAGAGCGATCCCGGCGCAACGTGGCCGGTCGAAATCCCCGGCAGAATGCCCTCGTCGAGCCGCTTCAACGCCGATCCGAGCACGCCGCGCCACAAGCTGCCCCGATTGGCGGGCATGACGACGGCCTCCTCCATCATGAAGGACAGTTGAAGACGCAACACAGCGAGACGCGGAACATCGCTCGACGGACGATCAGCGTCCGGCGAATGTCCTTGCGCGAGCTCGGGCTCAAGCCGGGTGTGATCTGAGAGAACGCGAAACATCGCAATACAGGCCAGTGGCAGGACGGTTGCGAACGATGACAATCATCCTAGCGCGTCATGCTGATAGCCGCCACCACCGCGTCGTCGGCCATTCGACCCGACTGAAATGCCCCTTGAGATCGGGGCTCAGTCGAAGACAATACTGAGCATAGTAACCGCAAGGTGATTGTGTTTCATTCCCCTTGAGATCGGGGCTCAGTCGAAGACGCATCTTTCTCGGCCTCACCGTCGGCGTCTCAGTTTCATTCCCCTTGAGATCGGGGCTCAGTCGAAGACGCTCAACGACTGGTACAAGCAGATCGCGACCGTTTCATTCCCCTTGAGATCGGGGCTCAGTCGAAGACGACGACGTATCTTGATGCCCAGTTGGGGCCTCTGCGTTTCATTCCCCTTGAGATCGGGGCTCAGTCGAAGACAAAGCCTGCATGGCCAACCTCAAGGCCCAGCAGGTTTCATTCCCCTTGAGATCGGGGCTCAGTCGAAGACTTCGTCAGCCTGAAACCATCGTGGTGAATCATGGGTTTCATTCCCCTTGAGATCGGGGCTCAGTCGAAGACCGACCCAATCTGCTGGCGCAGGTTGGATAAGAGTTTCATTCCCCTTGAGATCGGGGCTCAGTCGAAGACTACACCACCTGGCGGGTGGAAGACTTTATTTGTTTCATTCCCCTTGAGATCGGGGCTCAGTCGAAGACGCGACTTGCTCCAGCCCCTCGTCGACCAGGGCGTTTCATTCCCCTTGAGATCGGGGCTCAGTCGAAGACTCTTCACCCCAAAATTCTCCCGCTTTTTCAAAATCTTGCAAGGGGCGATTCCAAGTATTTTTTCCGCCGCGGACTTGACGTGAATTTGCCGTATTTTGTTCTTCATAAGTTCTATCGCTCCCCATTCGGCGGACCCGCTTCCTGGCAATGCTGCTGTCCAAATGCAAAGTGCCGGGCTGCACGCCCGGCAACGATTGCCACGATTCGTTCCAGAGGCGGTCTCAGCGAGCAACGACAGCCTCGACGTCTCTCGTTGAAGGAGCATGTCCCATTTGAGCCGCGAGCCGACTGAGATCGGCCGCATGAGCCGACCGCAATGCGTCGATCGCCTGCCGGATGGCCTGCTCGCTGTGGTCCAGCTTGCGGCGGGCGATCAGCCGCGCAAGCTCGCGCTGTTCGGCGTGGACGTCGGCCGTACGTGTCAGGTAACCGAGAGCAGCCGCGGCCGCAGCCAATGTGAGCAAGCCCGTAGCGGACCACGCCGAGCCGCTTGCGACGGCGGCGCCGCTGACGACCGCCGCGAGTTCAGCAACGGCGAGCGAGAGGCCGAGCAGTCCCGACCGATCCAGACCGACCGAACCTGAGAGAAGTCGGACTGCCGCCCCGATCCGATCGCCGGAGAATGAGATGGCGAGTCCAAACAGAGCGCCGAGCAGCATCGACAAAACGGAGGCCGATGCGACCAGGACCGGACTGATCGCGCAGAGTCCGGTGATGACGACAAGGGCCATTCCCCGGACGCGCGGCGGCAAGGCCGGCGTCTCCAGACATGGTGCGATCGCCTCCAGCGCCTCGCGGTCGGCACGAAACGCCGGCGCGAGCGTCACCGCCCGTTCGAGCGCGGCGTCGTAAGGCACGACCAGTTCGGGTTCGGTTCGCTTGCGGCGCGCCTCGAATGTGGTGCGCGCTAAATCCAAGATCGTCATGACGGCCTCCTCGATCTGAAATCAACGATGCGAGCTTACCTGCGGCCGATCGTGGACGCATCGGCGGCAAGGTTGTCGAGGGCGTGCAGAGCCACGGCATGCGCTATCAGATGATCATGATCGTCACGCCGGCACACGCTCCCGCTTTGTTTGCTGCGATCACGGCCGAGGCGAGCCTGCGGGCCGGCTGGCGCCGTGTCCGCCGCAATGGCGGCGGTGCCGGTGGTGACGGGCAGACGCCATGGCAATTCAACAGGCAACTCGACCGCAATATCGCCAGCCTCTCACGCGACCTCGGGAGCGATCGAAAGGTCAGGTCTTCAAAAGGCAGCTCGGTGCATAGCCAGGGTCCTGATACTCAAACAGCTGAACTCGGCCGATCGATGTGAGCTGCTGCCCGAGGAAAACCGAGAGCGCGAGCGGGCCATAGAAGAACAGCCTTGTCAGGCGTAGCTGACGCTCCTTCAGCAACCTGCCGAGTTCCTCCCGGACGGCGATCGCCATGGCGACGGCGTCGCCATCGCCGCCGATGGATTGTGCCCCCTGGCTCGGTGGCGACATGAATACAAACGCATTGGGCGCCTGACCGGTGGAAGCAACGTAGCGCAGGACATCGCCGCGGCCATCGCCACGGATATTCAAGCCGACAACGAGGTCGGTGCCATTTGGGTCGGCCTCTGCGAGGTCCGTCTGCAACGCGTAGCCAGGTGTCGGCGTTGCGTCCGAACGCCAGAGATCCTTTGCGGGCGGCTGCGGGATTTCGAAATTCCAGCTGCCGACCGCAGGGAATGTTGCGCCAAGCGCAATACCGGTCGAGAGGGCACATTTTCCGCGTAGCCGAATTGTCCGGACGGTGCCCGCCGCCATGATCTGCTTCCGCAAGGCATCAAGTCGCGGGACAATATAATTCGTCCAGGCGTCCGCTGAAGGAACCTGTCGCGATCCGCGATCAAACAGGTGCGTCCAGTCCAGCTCGTAATCCGCAGGCGGCGCGAATGCCTCCTTCGTCCAATTGTGGATCCAGACCGTCACACTGGCCTCCGCCGACAAGTCGATGAGAACCGCAGAACGCAATAGAGTCTCGATAAGCGATCGGTCGAGAACGACACCCTTGCTCGCGCCGACCTTGTGCAGAAGCTCAGCGTAAGCGGGCTGGACCATCGCTCGTATCCTGGTCGCATATTCAGGATGATCGAGCATTCTGGCGATGAAGAGATCCAGCGCGCCGTCGTCATGAGCCAACAGGCCAAGCCCGAGCTCAAGAAAGACCTTCTCGTGGATGAAGGCGATGTCCTCGTCACTGAGGCCTATGCTTCGCAAGCGCTCGTCCACGTCGGATTCGGTTCGAGCCAGGGCCGAATTGACATCGTCATAAAAGGGCTTGGCATTGCGGAAGCGTGCCAGGCCGGCTTCGATCGGCCGCATCTGCTGCGACAGTCCAGGGCAAGCCAGCCGAAACTCCTGATAGATGCCGGGCATGCCCGCCTCACATGCACGAAATGCCGCGATGACATCCTTGAATTCCGCAGGCGTGACGTCGTGGTCTTTCGTCTGGATGTGCTTGCGGCGGGACGTGCCGTTCACGAGATAACGAATGTCGATGTCGCCGGTGCCCTCCGTGAAGAGCTGATGAAACGAGCCATCCTGCAACCAGATCGGCAGGTGACACACAGTGTAGCGGAGCTGGAAATCGAAGCCTTTGCTGGCGTTGATACCGCCCATCGCATCGGGTGAGAGAAGCGAGCCGCCACCATTGGCCGAACCGGGCGTGGTCTTGGCCATGTCATTTCTCCTGTGCGTCGCGGTCCTTCAAAATGCTTCTGCAAACGCCGGCGGTCCACGGCTTCACCGCTCCTATCGCGCGCTGGTCACGAGAGACTGCGCCACACGAGCCCCATCGGCCCGCTTTTGCCCGTCCGTCACCCTACCAAACGCAGTCATCCCCCGATCACTCCCGCTCCGTAGCCAGCCGCCGTCTTGGCGCCGATCCCGATCCATTCGAGGCCGAGACGCAGCAAACGCTCCGCCGTCTCCAGATCGGCCTGCTGCCGCGCCAGATAGGAGAATACGAAACGCGCCCCTTCATCGACTGCAACGAAGAAGACGGGGACCGGGCTTTCGGTCTCCGTCGGCTCACTGCCGCCCTGCTGATAGTAACGGGGATGATGGCAGTTGATGACGTCGACGCACAGACCCGGCGGGCGCTTCGGGATGGCCTCGAAAAACGAGAGCGCGCCCCGGAAGCCGGGCCGTGAGGAGCTGATCTCTGCAGGACCAAACAGGCGCTCGGTCTCGCTCTCGGACATCCCTTCGAGCCCCGCCGCCGCGCGACAGAGACCCTTGATGCTCGAGCCGGGAATGACGGGCAGCCCCGTGGTCCGGTGGAAGGTGAAGCCGTTCTCGGTGGGATGGTCGGCTCCCGTCCCGGTCACGAAACGCCAGCTGAATTGACACTCGACGGTTCCGAGCCTGATCTCCGGTTGCTTGGCAAGCTGCTCCAGAGCACGAATGTGGCGCGCGAGTTGTTCGTTCAGGTATTCCGGTTGCGCTTTGACACGATCGTTGAACATCTTGACGAACGCTTCGAGCGGCTTACGCAATTCGCTCCGCTCGCCCGAGGGCGTCCAGATCGGAAGGTAGCGATCCCATATGAGCCCGGCATTGGGCGGAGACGAGTCCGCAGGGCCCGCAGCCTGCCGCATCACCTGCGTGCGGGTTGCTTCGCCGCCGGGAACGTAGGCCAGCAGTCGTTCAGCCATGATGCTCTCGCTTTTCGCCATGGAGCGCGACGGCATAGAGCTTGATCTGATCGAACAGCAGGATCGCCTCATGCTGCGCCGCCGCGTATTCCGCCCGGGATGCTGTCGAACATGCACCGAGCAGTCTGGTCCGATCTGTCTGGCCCGTCGGCGCGCGGAGCGTTCTCTTTGGCGCCGCTTCCAGCAGCCACCTTGCGAGAACGTCCACCAACGGCATGCTGTGGTCCCGGCCCTCGTTCATCAGCGTCGCCAGCGTCACCAGAAGGCCCTGGCTTCGGATCTGCACCGGAAGCGACTTCACTCGCGTGGTTGCTTCGCCGCGCCACCTTGGCGACCATTGCTGCACGTCATCGAAGCAGAAGCGCGCCCGTAGCGCAGACATGCTGCGGTTGTCTGCGATGCTCATGACGCGCCTCCGCCGCCACGGCGCATCGTACACAGGCACAGGCCGTGTCCGACCGTTTCGTTGCCACCGATCTGGATGACATTGAATGCCTCTGCCGCGCTGTCGAGGCGCGATAGGCGGACATCCGAGTTGGCATTGCGTTTCTCGCCAATGAACGAGACAAACAGGCAGTCAGAGGGCAGATACTCTTCGTACCAAAGATTGCCGACGCCGCCCGTCGTCGTCTTTTTTTCGTTCAAGCTGATCCGCGCCTGTACGGGAACGGCGGTCGTCATCAACGCAGTGAAGTCTTCGTCAGGAATAACCACGAGCCCGTTCTGGAGCCGCTGCGCCGTCAAAGCTTCTGCGGTCGGCAGAAGCGACGCAAGCGCGGCAGCGAGGGTCTTGGCCTCCGGCGAATGCACCACTTCCGCGGCCTCATAGATGAGATCATCGAGCACCAGGATGCCGCCTTCCAAGCTCTGGTCTGCGACCAGCGCCCGCTTCACCTGATGCAAGGGCAGTTCGGGAACGGCCAACAGGTTCTCACCTCCCATGGCGCGGAGATCGCGCGCGAGGCGCTCGATGATCAACGGGCAGGTGACGTGTAGAAATGGGCGGCTCAGCGAGCGCGCCGGCCATGCCAGCAGCCGCGCCTCGGTCAGCGCCAGACGTCCAGCCTGCGTCTCGTCGGCGTCGGTCGCGCCAATCGCCGAACCGAACAGCACGTCTGTATCCTTGCCGAGCGCCTTGTCGCAATGGTCGCGCAGGACGCCTTTGATGCCCGTGGCCGGCAGCACCGGAAAACCGGTCACGACGTCGCGCGCGATGGGCAGATCCACTGCGCCCGTGGTCTGGCCGGTGCCGTAATGAGTGGGGGAAAGTGTGTAGACGCCTAACAGGGCGCAGTCGCTCCAGACCGTCATCGTGGCTCCCTCCCAATAGTCGAAGCCGGCCGGGGACCGAGCCCGGCGAGGATATGCCCAAAGCCCATTGCCGCCTCATTGTCCGGCCCGAACGGGTGACAATCATGCAAAGCAAAGAGAGCCGCGCGCCGCGCCTCTGGCGTGCCGCCCCGAAGACGAATGGCCCATGCGCTGCCGGCTGGCACATAGAGCCGATTTGGCCGTGCGCGACCGGTCACGTATTCAAGTCCGCCAAGTGGAAAGGGCCGGCCGGTGAATGCCGCGATGACCGTCATCGTCACACCGCCCGGCAGGGGATCGCGCGCTTCAGGCCTGTGGTTGTCCTTCAGCGCCACCGGCGTCGCGGCGATCAGCCAGAAGCTGGCGCCATCCTCGATCGCTGTCGGCAGGTGGTCGCCACGCATGACGTGGACCCAGTCCGGATGCAGCCGCTCGACCGGCCGGAAGGTCGCCAACCGGCCACGGCGTCCGACATGTCCGATGCCGTGTCTCAAGGCGCGGGGATCGATGCGGGCCGGAAGAGTCCCGGCGAGATGTCCGTACAGACCGCCGCCCGCTTCGAACCTCAGCGCTTCGGCGAAGTACAGCAGCCCATGGCGGGCCGTCGACCTGCCGGTGTCGATGGCGAGACCAGGCTGGAATTCGTCGCGTACGAACGGCGGCTTTGCGGGCCGCCATTGGTCGTCGTCCCATGTCTTGAGGCCCTCGTCGTCTGAAGTCGACAGAGCTGCACGAAGATTGGCTGGCCCTACCCATCCGTCGAGGATCTCGCCTCCCGCCTGCTCCGGCCTGCCGAGCCACGTCGCCTCTTCACCGAGATCGCTCAGCGCGGCATGATCCGACTCGATGCAGCGCATCGGCAGCACCCGGGCGTTCCGGCGCAAGAGGAAGCGGGGCGCGGGAATCCACGGCTCGATGACGTCATCCCGGCGCTCCCTGCCCGGCACGCGTCGCGCCGGATACGGCCCCTTGATCTGCCATCCGGGAGGAAGCTCCGACGAGGTCCCCACCAGCGCTTCGATCTCGGACCTGACCGGTGCGCCGAGGTCGAGCGGCGGCTCGGCCGCGTGCAGAAGACGCGTCCGGATCATCGCCTGGAAAGCGAAGGGCGACGGCGGAAACTGCGATCGCACGCGATGCGCCTCGCCGGCCACGAAGGAGCGAGGCGGCGCGAACACCAGCGGCTCCGCCGGCTCGATGAGAAAGTCGCTCATGCCTCCTGCTCCTCCTCGGCGGCATCGCGTGCCAGTTCGCGACACAGCAGAAGACCGTCGGTGTAGCGCTCCTCGGCGTCCCCTTCGCTGTCGCGCCCATGCAGTTCGATGCCCTCTCGCCAGAGTGCAAGCGCAGCCTCTTGAACGTCTTTCGGACCCTCGTCGATCGACGCGCGAAACAGCCCTTCGATCAGCCGTGTCCGCCGCTCGGCCTGATGCGCGGCGTCACCGCCAGCTTCCACGATCCGCTCCAGCCCGCAGCGCAGTGACTCCGCGACGAGCCTGAGCTTATAGGGCAGGCGCCCCGGGAGCGTCCCATCGCGAAAACCCCGCGTGACCGTACCGATCAGATCATGCGCGGGTGGCCGATCGGCTGGGGTCCACCGGAGCGCGAACAGCGTCTTCTCGCCGCCGCGCGAACCATGACCGATCCCGACCCGGGACCGGCCTGACGATTTGGCGAACTTCAACAGACTGTGCGAACGCTGGAGTTGGACTGAAAGCGGCGTCTTGTAATGGCCAATCGAGATGCCGGCCGAAAGGCTGACGCCGCTTCCGAGCATCGGCAAGAGGTCTCCCGTGAGCTCCATCTTGGGCTTGGCCACGTCGCCCCGATGCGGATCGCAGACATGCGGTTCAACACGCTGCTCGCTCCAGCCGAGGCGAATCGAGCCATCCTCGCCGCTTTCCCCGGGCATCGGAATTCGGAAGCGCGTTCGGGCCTTGTCCTGATCGTAGTGTCCATCCCAGTCCCGGCGTCGCCAAGTCCAGGGATCTTCATGCGGGTCGGTATCGACGATCCAGGCGGCGCTGAACAACTGCTGAAGTCGCGCGGCCAGATCGACGGCCTCATCCGCAGGTGCAATGCAGAGCACATCATCACCGCCGGCGTAGACCAGCCGGCCCGAGAATTCGCGTTCGACGACCCATGGTACGATCCGATGACTGAAATGGCCGAGCGCGCGGCTGATGAAGGCATGCAGAGCCGGTCCGGTGAGGCGCTTGCAATCCAGCAGGTCGGTCCAGCCTGCGCCGCGCAGATAGGCGTTCTTTGCCGGATCCATCAAGCGCCGGATCACTTCTGGATGCAGGACGTCGCGCCATCTGGCCGCGATGCTGTCGGCGGAGCCGAGCAGCAGCTCGCCCATGTTGTCGCCATCGAGGCGGATGACCGCGATGCGCTTGTTGGGCTTGCCCTCATTCGCGTCGCTCGTGGCCTTGCGCAACCGCTCGACCGCCGCCTTCAATTCGCGATAGCCGCTCGTAGCCAGCTTGCGCGCCTCGCGCGCGCGCTTCTTGGCATCTGCCGTTTCCGGAAACAGCACGTCCTGGGCTTCGTACTCCAGGAACTCCCGGATGATGGCACCGCGACCATTGATGAGGGCCGCGAGTTGCGGCAAGGCGCGGGGAAAGCTGGTCTGTGGCAGGCCCGCCGCGCGGCAGGCGCGCACCACATTGCCGATCTCGGCCTCATAGCGGCCACTCGTCACGATATCGGCGATATAGCGCTGTGCCGCGATCGTCGCCGTCGACGGAAACGGAACACGAAATGCGTTGTCGCGGTCGCGGGCCTCCCCTGGATTGGTGGGTCCCGACCACAACCGGTTGAACAAGGCCTCGTCGTCCGCTTTGACAAGGAAACGCTTGACGGAGCACACCGCACACAGGCGCTCGGAGCCGGTCTCGTCCGGATCGAGCTTGGGATTGCTCCACAATTTTCGGGTCCCATGCCGGCGTGACCCGAGCCTGTCGCCCGCGCCGTCGTCGTCGTGCAAGGCCTCGCGCATGCCGCACAAGGTGCATTTCTCGCCGGGTTCGTCATCGACAAAGGGCGTCGGATCGCTCGCCAGTCGCAACGCGTGACGGATGCGGAGCTGGTGGTGCGTCAACGCATAGTCGAAGCCGCGCTCCATTTGCAGAAAGTCGAGACGACTTCTCGCAAAGACGGTGCGAGCAAGCTCGTAGTGAGCCCATGTCTCCACCGGCATCCATGGAGCAAGCCGACGTCGCCGCTGCTCGATCGCCCTCTGATCGTCTGACGAGGTCGGCGCCGGCTTGCTGCTCGCCGGCAGAGCACGGTCGCTCAGCGACGCCGGATCATCGATGCGCTCCATCGGGGACCAGGGAACTGCGACCCAGGTGACATGGATCGGACAGCGTGCGTGCTGACGTTTCCAGATCCTGCGCCAGGACATACCGGGGAGTCTGACCGTCGAGGCGAGCCATTCCTCCACCACATCGGCCAGTTGGCGCCAGCGGTTCGCGACTGCGGCCTTTGCCTCTTCGGCAAGCGCCTCGATCGTGATCAGGTGCCCTGCGCCTCCGCGCGGCACCAGGGCCACGAAGGCCTGCGGCAAGACCGCAGCAAAGGTTGCGGGATTCAGATCGCGGGGCAGCGCTTCGGGAAAGGCATCGAACAGCCAGCTATCTGCACGGGGATTGGCGCATAGATCGGGGTAGACGATGCAGTCGGGTCCATACCGCGTGACGACGGTCTGCATCGCGTGCCAAACGAGATCGGACAGAATGTAGGACGAGATCCACAGATCGCGCGAGGTGCGCGACTGGCCGATGAACTGGCTGACGGGTCCAAGTGCGATCCGCAGCATCCAGGGCGCGCGCTCGCCTTCGTCTCCGACGGCTTCATCGAGCTTGTGATGTCGCAGGAAGGCAAGCGCCGTCGTGATCTTCAGATGATCCCAGATCGAGTGATCGGGACATCGGCTATCGGCGGGCATTTCCAGCCAGAGTGGATCGCTTGGCCTGTCCTGCTCCGGCCGGGCCAGCTCATCGCGGAAACGGCGCCAGAGAGTCACGAACCCACGCTGCAACATGTCAGTCCGGGTCCAATCGGGAATGGTGGCAGCAAGCTGTTCCACGACGGCGGTCTCTTCCTCGAACAGATCGCGCGGCTGTCCGTCTTCGTCCTCGAACGGATCTGCCGACTCGGCAGACGCCCTGTCCAGAGGCAGCTCCATGCGAAAGTTTGGGGACAATGGGTGAGTGATGACAGGAGCCTTCGGCCACCGCACCGCGCCGAGCCCACCGACGCCGGGCTGGCGAGGGACATAGAGCAAGGGGCGGTCGGCCCCCGCGGCGGCCCAATCCGCTGCCCTGAAATAGGGACGCCATTTGCGGCCTTCGTTATGGCGCTGAAAGGCATCGAACAGGTTCTGCGCGACCTTGGTATGCCGTCCCGTCCTGGGCGTGCCTGCAAACGGCTTGGCCGGCGGATCGTGAAAGAACTGGATCAATTTCTGCTGCCAGAAGGCGAAATCGTCCATCGCGCTCACCGCCTCACGGAAGGAAGGGAATCGAAGAAGGCGTCCATCGCGTTCCGGGACGGCTCCAGCAGTGCACGACGGGTTCCGCGCACGATTGCGCGCGGTGTCACGCCGGGCACGGCGCCGTCCATGCGGACGTAGTGCGGATGAAGCTGCTTGCCGATCGCTGCGAGCCGCAGCAGCAGCAAACTGCCGTGCCGTTCCAGCGGCATCTGCCCCTCGCCGCCCTGCGGGAGCAGCTGAGCCGTTTCCCGCGGAATCGACGAGTATCGAAAAGTGAGCGGCAAACCGAACGTTGCACGCTCGGGAGCGGCGGACAGCAGGCTTCCCCCCTGTCCCGTCTTCGCCAACAGATGATCCTTCACACTCTGGTAGTCCGGCGCGCGTCGCAGCCGGAATTTCTGCATGAAGCCGCCAATGCCCGCGAGAGCTTGCGCCCAATCCGTCTGCGAGATGTCGAGCAGAGCATGGCGAAAGCTCGGGCCCAAATGGGGATGTTGCGGAGACTGACCGGCGTGGTCAGGCTGCTCCCACGGACCGAACCACTCCCTGATGGTCGCAAGCCCGCGATCCAACCTCGCACGCGCGTCCTGCACGCTCGCCGCCTCGGACACCAGCGGCAATCGATCTAGCTCCAGCCAGTCGCCTCCTGCATCGGACCAGTTCCGCAAGGCGAGGCTGCCGAAGCCGCGTCGCGACCGGCTGCCGGCGCCGCCGAAATGCGCCAGCAGCCAGACCGCCGCGGCAAGCCGCCGCTGCATCTGCACGTGTTCGTTGTCGCTCGCGCCCTGCGCGTGCCGCAACAGGCAGCGGAGCTCGAACCGATGCCCCGTCGCTATGGCCCTGCGTCCGCCGTCCTTCATCTGGAAGGGGAAACCGAGATAGACGAGACCGTTGCGCGTGTCCCGCCCCTGCCCCTGCTTGAAACGATCCGCCCGGAAACTGCCCCATTCGACCAGTTGTGGAGGCCTCCTGGACGTGATCCGCAGCAGGACTGCGCCCTGGCCTTCTCCCTCGCCGATACCGCCGAACAGCCGAGGCTCCCAGCTCCGGAAAGCGGGATCGGCGGCCCGATACCAGAAGCGCAGCAGACCGCGAAACGAGGGCGGCCTGAGCTCGGCGCGCGATTGATCGGCTCCGCCGAGAAACAACGGCGTCAGAACCTCGAACTCCGCAGTCAATGACCGAGCTGCCGGCATGCCCCGCCTCACAATTCTGCCAATGCGTTACGAATGTCATCGATCGGCGGCCGCGCGTTGGCCTCGACCTCGCAAACCTCGTAGGTCGGCCCCGTTTGTTGCGACCAGCCGGAAAACCGAACGAGCCGCATGCTGCAGCCGTGTGGCGGCGCCAGCAGATCGAGCAGATGATTGGAGAGATCCTCGTGATGGCTCGAGATGAAAACCTGGCGCTTGTTCCGCTCACCCTCTCCGTAGGCCAACTGTCGCCACAGCAGAGCTTCACGCGTCAGGTTGGAAAGATCATAGGCCGTGGTCACGTCATCGAGCAGAATGACGCGATAGGGGAGCAATGTGGACACTGCGAGATTCTGGGCAACGAGCAACGACACTGCGGCTTGCGCGCGCTGGCCGGTCGAAAGATGCTCCAACCCTCGCCCATCCGCGGTCCGGATGCGATAGGCACGGCGAAGCTGACCGCCCAGATCCCTTTCGTCGGCAACCAGTCCAATCGGCAAGATACCGTCGACCAGACAGAAACGTCTGAGGATCTGATGGAAGCGAACCCGGAGACCCTCCATGATCGACTGACTGGGGCCGGTCAAGCGAGTCAGCACCGCCGCACATCTGTCGATGGCATCACCCGCGGCACTGACGGAGTCCCGCGCGCGCTGCCTGTGGCCCGCCAGTTCTAAGTGGTCACTATAGCGGCGGCGAGTTTCCCAAGCAGAGATGAACCTCCGAAGCGGCTGTTCAATCTGGCGTTCCAGGTCGCGCAGGCGGGCGAGTCTGTCGGACATGCGACTGCGGTCGATCCGCGCAGTAAGAACAGCTTCTTCCTTCTGCAGATCCGCTCGCTCGCGAAGTACAGCAATTCGATTGCGCAAGAACGCATCCAGCAGCTCAACACACTTGGCGGCCTCGTCGATCGACACGCTGGCAAACTGCGTCCGAACATCCTGCATCTCGGAGATGTCTGCCGCCAGCGCTCGGCCCCACCCTTGCGCATTCAGCACCAGAGAGCGGAAAATGCCGAGCGCATCGGGAAGAGCCGGGTCATCGGATGCGAACCGCCTGACGTCTTCATCGAGAGTTGGAAATCTGCTGCGGATGGATTCAAGCCGGGCTTGGACACCCTCAAGCTCGGCCAGCAGTTGCTCCGTCTCCTCGGTCGAACCCCTGGCTTCGCGCTCTGCTGTCACAATCGCTTTCTGCAGGCTGTCTCTTATGAGAGATGCAAATTCGTCCTGCAGGCGGCCGTGATCCGCCGCATTCATCTGCCCACGGACCTTTGCGACGACGTTGCGTGCAAACTCGTGGAGCCAACGATCGTCGATCGTGAAATCCGGCGCATCAGGAACCGTCGGCCAATCCTGGATCCGCAGGTTCTCTGCTTTGCGCAACAACGCCCCGAGTTCGCGCCAAGCGGCGGCGAGTTCCCGATCGATGTCCTCGATCGGTCTTCCCTTCCAGTCATCGCCATAGATCTCGGATTGCAACTCGTCGTCCAGACGGCGCTTGAGCGACGGGAGTATGCGGTCCTGCGCGATCATGATCTCGACGGGAAACGGCTCCAGCACGTCGCGAATCGTCCGTCCGCTCGCGGCCTGGTCAAACAGACCCGCGACCCGGTCCTGGAAGAAGGCGGTCAGGCGCGCTTCTAGCTCGCGGCCGGAAAGACCGTCCGCCTCGTTCCTCAGACGCGACGCCAGCGCGCCGCCGGACCTCGTGAGGCCCCCCATTTGGTCGCGCTCGGCGAGCCCGGGGAGCGGCAGCGCCCCCTGGTGATCGTGTCCCCAACCGAGATCGAGCACCTTTTTGCTTTCGTCCGACATGGCGATATCGCAAGACAGACGACAGGCGCCCGGTGAGCTCACACCGTCAGCGTTCGTCGGCTGTGAAAGAAGCGCTGAGACGGGATCGATCTCAGGCTGGTGCCAGCCGCTCAGAAGAAGCAGGAGGGCCTCCAGGAAGCTCGTCTTGCCGTATCCATTCGGACCAGAAATCAGCACCACATCCGCGTCGGTGTCGATCACATGCCGAGACTTGAAACCGCGAAAATTCTCAATGGCCAGCGACCGGACACGCGAAACAACGGCATTCCCTGGTCCAGTCGCGCTCAATTTCCTCGTCCCCCGACGGCCAAAGCGCGCGCATCGCTCACGATCCTGTCAGTCCACTCCGTGAGAACGTTTTGCTTCTCCAATTCCGATAATTGTTCAGGAGAACGGTCGTAGCGATCGCTCGAAGCCCTGATGAATTGGGCGCACAGCGATGCAAACTCGGCTGCCAACGATCGATGTTCGCCGGCAGAATTCCGCTGGTCCAGGGCCCAGGCCTCAAGCTCTGCGAGATACGACGAAAGGCTGCGAGCCTCCTCCGCTTGCGGCAGCTCTTCCAGATCAGGATCGAGCAATTCGACCAGAAGATCCTCGGCCGACTTTCGCGTTTCTTCGACGTAGAGAATGAAATCGCCGCGGTGCCAATCCTGATCGCTGGACCAGCTTCCCACATCGCGAATGAGCTTGTCATGATGATCGTCGTTCGAAAGGACGCACATCACTGGATAGACCATCCCGAACTCCTGGATGGTTTGGCGGAGACGGCTCAGATAGCGATACAGCGCTGTCTTTGCCGAGAATTGCTCGGCGATGCTCCAGTGAGCGCCCGTGACCGGCGTCAGATGGACGGCAATTGCGACGTTGCTGAGATAGACACCGAAACGACGCCAAGGACGGCGCGACACCGGTATGCTGTCGTTCGGCTCCGCCCCGACGCGGCAAAACTTCGCAAGCCTTTCATTCGACTGGGCAGCGGATCCTGTCACGCGGCTGCCCCCGATCTGTAGAGCACCCTGAGGCGGGCTTTGCGATCGGGCCGTACCTCGGCGAAGCAATTCTTCAAAACGGCTTGCGTGTGTTCAGGTCGCACCGCGGAGCGCACGAGGTCATTTGCCGCAATGGCGACCCAGGTCCCAACCCGCAACACCGGCAGTCGACCACCCCGCCCAGGGTTCAACCGGCGCCAAGCTCCTCGCGTTGAGAATCCTCTTGCGGATGGGATGACGATCAAACGCAACAGTCGGGTCGCAGTCTCGTCGTCCCTCTTCGAGATCAACTCGTGCATCCCGTTCTCGGAAATCAGGTGAACGACACAGCCATCATCGTCTCCGACGAAGCCCTTCAAGCCGAACGGAGACGGGGCGTTGTGTTGCAGCCCGATCGTTGACAGCATCAAGAGCACGACGCCGATCAGGAGTGAATCTTCGCGCAGAGGAAGATACCAGTCGTTCGGCAGCGGCTGCGACGGATGACAGATCGCCCAGAGGTTGCGGTAAAGAGGAAGAGGAAAGCCACCGTCTTCCACGGTCGGTGTCAAAAGCGGACGCAGGGCGATGAAACCGGAACGCCCCTGTTGCGACGACGGTGGCTGATC
Source organism: Bradyrhizobium sp. SZCCHNR1002 (assembly GCF_032381435.1). Classification (NCBI taxonomy): domain Bacteria; kingdom Pseudomonadati; phylum Pseudomonadota; class Alphaproteobacteria; order Hyphomicrobiales; family Nitrobacteraceae; genus Bradyrhizobium; species Bradyrhizobium sp. SZCCHNR1002. The sequence continues at coordinate 304,051 of NZ_JAUHIS010000005.1, read as the reverse complement.
CGCGCCGATGTCGGATGGCTCGGAGGCAGTCGATAGGTGGCGCTTCAAATGATCGAGCCAGAGCCGAAAATGCGGCGTATTCTCCCGCAGCCATTGGGCGAGCGCCTGGTCTGGCGAGAGCTCCTTCGACATCAGCATCTCGAACACGCGACAGAACAGAGCGTGCATCATGCTGCCAGCCGGAAGCGACTTTCCTTCTGCCGGCGTGATGGTGTTCTCACGGATGTGCGTGGCATGATCGAAAGGGGTCGCATTCGGGATGTGCGCGTCCACGAAGGCGCGCATGATCTGCTCCTGATAGAAGGTCAGCGGACCGTACACATGAATAAAGGGAGCATTGGTGTGCTCCATGATCTCTTCGGAGCGCACGCTCGCTGTCGCGGTGGAGAATTCATCGATCAACGCCAGCGCTGTGTGCCGAACCTGAGGCTCCTCGCTTCCGAAGCCGGAAAAGAACAGGTTTCGGGTGCGCAACCTGTCCTGCAACAGGTCGCGAGCCCATCCCTCTCGACGGAAAGTCTGGAGTTGGCGCTCGGTCAGCACGATCCGATCCGCAGCGGCTTCCCACGCCGAATGCGTCGACGGAGAACGATTCATCTCGGCCAGCGTACGCGCCCCCGCATAGGCCGCAGCACATCCATTGATCTTGTAGATGAGAAGATGGCCTGGAATGGCATGCCGGCGCGCATTGTACCGGTATTCGTCGAGGCCACGGACCACCGCCCAGGGCTCTTTATCGCCTTTGTCGAGCGCGAGGCTTTGGCTGAAGGCGTTTTCGATGCAGCAGTCGTAGTTCGTCGTAACGACCTCTCCGATCAGGCCTTCTCGCGCCAGGTAGACGAGGTAACGGTGCTGTGGCTCCGGCATCAACTCGGCGTATTGGTGGATCCGTATGGCCTCGCACACCTTGCGAAGCCCTGCCAGCGCGCTGCATTGTTCGGCAAGCCGGGCGAGCCCCTCGGCAGGAGCGCTCTCCGATAGAGAACGCTTCAATTCGGTCAGTTGCTCGGGCATCAGATCCGGAGTCGAGGTCCAGCCATTCGGATGACAGGCACCGTAAGTGAACCCCGCGCCGACGAACGGCACGACGCAACGGTCAACGATGCGCACGGCCAATCGGTCGATCGGGGTCGAGCCAACTTTTGCAACTGCAGCTCTTGTCACCGCGGCGCCTCGCATGCCTCAGCTTCTTGCCTCCGCTGTGCAAGACCAAAGCTATGTCCGGATGAAAACGGTGACGGGCACGCCGGCAACCGAGTGAAATAAGCGACGGACGTCATCACAATCAGCTTCGATGCCAATATTGCGGTGGCGAGTTCACAACAACTAGATCAACGCAGCGGCGTTGCCGCAGCGAACGCTTGAAAAAATGCCCGGCGTTCTACGTCTCGCCGCGACGACAGATACGTCCCCGCACTCACGACCGGCACCCAGTTCGTACGACCGGCAGCGCCGCGACGGAAAGAGCGAGACAGCACCTTGCCCGCTCTGATTGTGCAGAGTTCCAGCGTCGCCGCAAGAGGCTGCGTTGACTATTCGGAACGATTTTCGAGGCGGGGGGAGTGCGAAGGAATCAGTAGGGCCGCCAGCACGTAGTCTAAGATAAAGATCGCGAACAGCTCGCCAGTCGCAGCCGACTTGATCCTCTTTACATTTGGCTATGCCGGAGACGGAGCATCACCTCCGGACCGCGAAGGGCTTTGTCTCATTCCCCTTTCGTCTCATTCCCCTTGAGATCGGGGCTCAGTCCGAGACCGAGAGCGAGGATGATGAACGGCGAAATTCAGATCGCTTCATTGCCCCTTGCGATAGGGCTCGGCGTGCCGGGCCACCGCTGCAAGCACGAAGGTCGTCCCGATCCGGTGGATCAGCTCGGAGGCGCCGATGTTCTGCCGCAGCTTGTTGGTGGCGAACACGAAGTCCTGGTTGCCCCCGGTTTCGATCAAGACCAGCCGTGCCATCTCCGCGCCCCACGTCTCCTCAACTTACCGTCAGTTCAGATGATCGAGCCCTGCGGTGCGCGGCTCAACGACGACAAGGTTGTCGCGCGCAGCCGCTGCCATGCATCGGGGGAGGCCGCACGATGAACGGCTGCGTTGGCGCGCAGATGATATGCGAGTAGACCGGTCGCACCGGCGGCCTGGATAGGAAAGCGATCGACGTCATCACAATCGATTCAATGCTAATATTGCAGTTACGAAGCTACGCAGAACGTCACGACATCAGGCAGCGGCGTGGCCGCCGCAGAAAACAGTCTCGGAAAAATGAGCTGGAGCGACGCCGGTCGCCCGGCCCGCGCCACGACAACGCATCTGCCTCCCTGCCGGCCGCGCCCACGCAGGGACTAACACTCCTGCAATCGAACGCGACCGAATGAGCGAGGCAGCCCCTTGCTCGTTCTGATTGTGCAGAGTTCCGGCGCGGCTGCAAGAGGCAGCATAGCCACTCACAGACGATTTTCAGGCAAACGAGGACGAGCAAACCGTCGGCCGGCCGAGTGACCGGTCGAGGTCTTGCCAGAACGCAGCACCTATCCTAGCCGCGAACGCTACTGCCGCCGCTAACGGTGCGTTGGTTCTCATCAGATCGGGGTCAGTCAAGCTCGCGAGCGCGAGGAAGGCGCTGGAGGTTTCATTCCCCATTAGACCGGGGCTCAGTCCAAGACCTAGCGCCGCCGCTGCCAGCGCGGAGCCGGTGGTTTCATTTCCCATGAGATCGGGGCTCAATCCAAGACGCCATGACCGAGAAGCATTCACCGCTGCGTTTCATTCCCCATGAGATCGAGGCTCACTCCAAGACCAGGTCGGTCAACTACCATGCGGACTATGTCCGGTTTCATTCCCCATAAGATCGGGGCTCAGTCCAAGACACCATCCCGAGATGTCCGCGTGGGACTTCTTGTTTCATTCCCCATGAGATCGAGGCTCAGTCCAAGACCGGAGGGAGCAAACTCTTCGTATACCAGGGTGGTTTCATTCCCCATGAGATCGGGGCTCAGTCCAAGACCCAGCGGGCCCCGTCGGCCCAGACGGCCGAGGGTTTCATTCCCCATGAGATCGGGGCTCAGTCCAAGACCGATCCTCATCAAGGGCTAGGCCAAGGCCAACGTTTCATTCCCCATGAGATCGGGGCTCAGTCCAAGACGCCAATTGGGTGCAGGAGCGTCAGCTTCAGTGTTTCATTCCCCATGAGATCGGGGCTCAGTCCAAGACCAAACTAGCCGAAGAGATCAAGGGTTTTCGTTTCATTCCCCATGAGATCGGGGCTCAGTCCAAGACTTCGGGATCGTCGCTGAGGTCCCCGCCGTGGTGTTTCATTCCCCATGAGATCGGGGCTCAGTCCAAGACCTATGATCAAGAACATCACGATTGCTGTTATTGTTTCATTCCCCATGAGATCGGGGCTCAGTCCAAGACGTCACGGCGGCGATGGTGAGGATCGAAACCACGTTTCATTCCCCATGAGATCGGGGCTCAGTCCAAGACGGTCGTGCGCCAGTCGATGCGCAACATCGCGTTTCATTCCCCATGAGATCGGGGCTCAGTCCAAGACTCCTCACCCTCGAATTCTGCCGCATTCCCAAGCTGTTGCAAGGGTCGATTCCAAGAAATAATTTCGCCGCGGACTTGACATGAAAAAGCCTGACTTCGTTCTGGTTTTGAACCCTTCAGACTTGACCACCCGACATCTTGAGGCGAGCGGCGAGATTGGCCGCGGCGGCGCCGAGCACGGCCGCCGCGTCATCCTGCGGGAGCCGGCCGAACCAGCCACCCCTGGGCGCATCGGGGATCAGGTAGATCCGCAGATCGTCGGCGGCCGGATCGATCAGCTTGCGCAATCGCGCCATGAGCTGCGCGCGCGCCGGCTCGGTCAGGTCGGCCGCGAACACCGAATATTGCTGGCGATGGCCGCATTCGGTCAATGCCCGCGCGACGCGGGCAAGGCGCCGCGGGCTGCGCACGTCATAGGCGATGAGATGCGTCCGGCGGCCGTTCAAAACGGCGGCTCGGATGCGGCCGCACCCGGTTGCGGCAGCAGGCCGGCGACTGGGCGCGTGGCGAGCCGCGCCAGCAAGCGCGCCGACAGATCGGCGGCGGTGCGGTCGAGGGTCTCGCGCACGGCCGCAGCGCAGCTTTCCTCGAACGCGGTGTAGTAGGTCCGGCGGCCGCTCTTTCCGAGCATGCAGCCGGCGGCGCCGCGACCGGAAAAATCCTCCGGCCGCAACGCGGCTTCGGCAAACAGGCGGTGAACGAAACGGTCGACCACGGGACGGGCCGGCTCGACAAGATCGCAGGCGAGGCTTTCGCGCTCGCCGGCGAGGTCGTGATAGATGCCGAGCATCGGATCGAAGCCGTGACGGGCCGCGATGCGCAGCGCTTCGCCATGGGCCAGCGCATAGCCGAGCGAGAGACAGACATTCACCGGATCGCGGGGCGGTCTGCGGTTGCGGCCGCTGAAATCGAGCGCGGGAGCGAAGGCGGTTGCGAAGGCTGCGAAGAAGCTGCGCGCCGCGGCGCCCTCGCGTCCGCGCAGCACGTCGATCGCGGGCGTCGCGGCGGGGTCGGTGGCGAGCGCTGCGGCCTCCGCCATGCGCTGGCGCGCTCCGGCAAGCTCGCGCGCCGCGCCGGCGCCGGCCGACTCGAGCTCGGCCAGCAGCCGCATGCCGCCCTCGATCTTGTCGCGCACCAGGGGACGCGCCAGCTCGAGCCGTCCGGCGGCATCGAGCAGCAGATCGTATTGAGCGAGCCGGGTCGCGCGGTCGGGGCGCGTCGACAGCAGCGCGGTGGCGCTGCCGCCCTTGCCGATGCGATCGAGCACGAGGCCGATGCCGCGCTCCGCGAGCCTGGTCAGCAGACGCGTCGTCAGATGCGCCACGCCGGAGACGACCAGCCGCTCCACGAGCTGGAGCGGCAAGGTGCCCTTGCGCTCGCCGCCGACCCGCACCACCAGGCGGTCGCCGTCGACATCCACTTCCGCGCCACGCTGATCGATGTGCACAGTGGTCATGGCGATCACCCGATATAGTGCAGCTGCGGATCGAGCGTGACGCGCGGCGTGCCCAGCGATTCGATCCGCGCGCGCGGATCGAGCACCAGCAGCAGCAGCCGGTCCTCGTCGGCGTCGAGCAGCGCCGTCAGCCGCCGCCACATCTCGCGCCGCTCGGCCGGCGTGAAGCGGCATTCGTGAAACGAGAGCTGGGCGTCGACACCGAAGCCGCGCACCGCCTCGAGCGCACGCGCCCGGCGCCGGTCGCAGACGATGTCATAGGCGAGCAGGACGAGATCACGCTGGGGCATGCCGCCAATCTGGCGTCAGGCCAGCCGCGCCGCCAGCACGACAACGTTGTGAGACAGAGCGGCCGGCGCAGCGGGGGCGTGCACGACGTACGCTGATCGCAAGCCGAAGCCGCCCCTTGCGTATCGACAACGCCTTCACCGATCCGCGCAGACGCTGTCAAAACCGGGGCGGCGCCTTGCGCCCGCTCAATCCCCTCAAGCTCGGGGTTTGGTCCGAAACCGCCGACGAGATCGCCAGCCTCAAGGCGCAGCTGGTTCATTCCCCTTGAGACCGGGGTTCAGTCGAACACCAGGAGGCAGCATTGAGCGTCGAAAGTCAGGTTTCATTCCCCATGAGATCGGGGCTCTGTCGAAGACCAATCCAGCGCTAGGGCAAGATTAACGCAAGAGTTTCATTCCCCATGAGATCGGGCCTCTGTCGAAGACGAACCAACTTCAGCAGATGATCGCGGAACGCAAGTTTCATTCCCCATGAGATCGGGGCTCTGTCGAAGACCTACCTCGCCCTGTTCATCCGCCACGGCTACCGGTTTCATTCCCCATGAGATCGGGGCTCTGTCGAAGACGCGGACAGCCTGTGACCGTGCAGGTGCGGTACGTTTCATTCCCCATGAGATCGGGGCTCTGTCGAAGACTCCTCACCCTCAAATTGTGCCGCACTTCCAATCTGTTGCAAGGGCCGATTCCAAGAAATAGTTTCGCCATGGGCTTGACACGAAAAAGATCCCTTTTGTTCATTTTTTGTTCTCTATTTTTGCGTCGCTGGTGACGGCCCACTGCCCTTCATTCCGGCACGTCGTCAAACAACGTCTCGAACAGGCTGACCAGAAAGCCGCGCATATGCGCCTCATCAGCCATCGCGGCGCGGATTGCAGCGTCCTGTTCGGCTGACGCGTGGGCGAAGGCATTGCGGATCTCCTTGAGGTCATGAAAGGCCGTGACCCAGGCGACGACCTCGGCATCTCCGCGGCGCGCGGCCCGGGTCCGCCATTCCGACGATGCCTTGCCGAGCCTGGACTGAAACGACGAACGCTTGTCGTCATCGACCAGATCCTGCTCCGAATAGCGGCCATCCTTCGCCATCTCCTGGCTGACCACGGCCTCCAGGCCGAGAATGGCGGCGCGCACGTAATCCCCCGCATCGAGATAGATACGGGCGAGGCGATGCTGCCGGGCGGCCAGGGTCGGTCCCCTGACCCAGCTCAGCCGGCGGCGCAGATGCGGCTGAAACAGTCCTATCACCGGATCCGGCCGCTCTCCCACCGTCCTCAGCACGTCGCGAATCTGCATCTCGATGCCGTCGAGACGCAGGATGCGCTCGCGATAGGCCGCGCGATCGATGCGTTCGGCGCCCGCGCGATCACCGGGCGCCAGCAGGTCGGCCAGGCTGCGCAAGTCTCCCGACGCATCGAACGCCGCCAGCCCGCGGATCCAGCGGGAGATCGCGATCAGGCCATCGAGCCGGATCACCGGCGCGGCGGCGCGGTTGCGGCCGAGCTCACGGGCGCCGTACCAGATCCCCTCGATCCTGGCCTCCTTGATCGCCTCGACGACGAGGGCGGCGAACAGCGCCATCAGCGGCGAGCGCTCCAATCTCGGTCCCTGGCAACAGGGCTTCCGCGCCTGCTGGTCGCAGCGCCACTCGCTGCGGCGGGTGTATGTGCTGCCGTCACACGACACCAAGGATCAGCTCGCGCAGTTCAAGGAGTTCATGCAGGTGTTGCTCCCTGGGCTGTCGATCGAGCCGGTCCCGGACAAGAGCGGCGAGCTTTATCAGCATAGCGTCCGGCCCAAAGATACTCCCGAAAGCCGCGATTACGAAGACTACGACTACGTAGCCGGAGCATCGAGCGCGCAATCGAGGCGACTCGCGCCGCATTCCCGAAGATCGAGCTGCGCAATATCTGGATCGATGTCCCCCCTGGACGAAAGCCGCTTTCTGTCGCCGCCGCGGTCAAGACATTGAACGAGGACGTCATGGCGCTCTACGTCACCAACCAGGGCGACGTGAAGGTCTACGACGCGGTCGTACAGCTCGCGAAGTCGGCGCCGGAAGATGACCTGTTCGGCTGATGCAGGGCTTCGGTTCGAAGAAGCTCGCCTTCGATCGCACACGGTTTTGGGCGGAGGGCTAAATCTGTCGCTTCGACTTCGCGAAGACGCGATCCGAGGCCATGAATTGTTTCACCATCACCACGATCAGGCGCGGCAGATCGGGACCGGGTTGATCTGCTCCTTTCGACAAGATCGCCGCGTAGGCCTGCAGGTCACGATGGACGCTCGCGGGTAGCTCCACCGTCAGCTTGACAAGCTTGTCGTCTGGAACCGCTGATATCTTCAGCTTCGTCGCCATTGCATTATCCCCGATAAGGCTCGAGCACGAGATCGCGATTGACCATCACCCGCACCGGAAATCCCGGCCGGATCGTCAATGTCGGCTCGATGTTCATCTGCTGGCGCACGAGCTGCTGCCCTGTCTGGCTCATCGCGTTGCCAAAACCTTGCCGCAGCGCCTGAACGAGGGCCCCATTGTTGGCATTGCCATTGGCTCCCGCATTCACCTCGCTGCCAACGGACAGCAGTGTCGACAGCAGAGCGGACCCGATCAGCTGTTTCCAATGATTGTCGACCTCATCCTCGAGGCCGGAATAGCCACCGGAATCCGCTCCTTGCTGCCGCTCCAGGACGATCGAGCGGCCATTCGGCAGGATCAGCCGTGTCCAGACCAGAAGCACACGCGACTGGCCGGTCGCCACCTGGCTGTCATACGCTCCGATCAGCCGAGCTCCTTGAGGAATGAGCAGTAACCGACCTGTCGGCGTATCGAACACATTCTCTGTCACCTGGGCCGTGATTTGACCGGGCAGATCCGAGCGGATTCCCGTGATAAGGGCGCCCGGAATGACCGTGCCAGCCTGCACGACGTAAGGTGACGCCGGCCGCGTGATGCGATCAGGGCTCGTGGTGCGCCGATCCACCGGTCCATTCACGAAGGCGAGCTTTCGGTCCTGGCCGTTCTGCGCGAAGGCGTCGTCCGTGGCCGGCGGCACCCCTCCAAGCCCGCCGCCCTGAGCCACATTTGGTGAAGGCTGCGTTGCCGTCGTCGTGGTCGTCGCAAACAACCGGCTGACGCGCGCGGCCTCCTGCTCCTGTTCGCGGCGCTGCTGGTCCTGGTCTTGACTTGAACCAGGCATTTGGCCTTGGGCGGCAAGGATTGGCCGTCCGAGATCGCCGGGCAACGGCGGCCCGAGCACCGGAACATCTTTGGCAACCTGCGTGTAGTCACGCGGCAGGCTGGAGACGCCGTCCGCGACCTCGCGATGCCCCGAACTGGCGAGCTCGGATTGGGCCGCCGGCTTGCGCGCGCCAGGGCTTTGCAGCGCCCACAGGACTGCGCCTGCTATCAGCGAGAGCGCCACGGCGCTGCCGCTAGCCAGCATCTTGCGCGACAACCGGGTGATCCGTGGCGGCTCACCGCCGAGGCGGAAGGGCGCCGTAGGATCGGCATCCCGCTTCGGATCGTTCGGCCGTGCGCTCGTGCCTTTGTCCTCCGCGCTCATGGCCGGACCTGTCCGTCGGTGCGAATGATCCGCACGGTCTGCTGCGGCTCGCCGCCCAGGCGCAGCTCGGCTGCCGCGAACAGCCGGTCCACGATCAAGACGTTGCCATAAGCTCGATAGTTGACGATCTCCGGCTTGCCGTCGGAGCCGGTCACGAACAACGGCGGCATCTCGCCTTGAACGATGCCGGGAGAGAATTCGACATAGACCTTGCGGCCGTCGTCATAGGCGGTCACTGGCCGCCACGGCGGATCATCGCCCTCGATGCGATAGCGGAAGCGGCGCTGCGCGGGGTCTGGCAGGACGGGCTTCAGGGTCACGAGCGCCGCCCGCGCAGCAGGCGTCTCCGGATAGTACCAAGCCACGGCCGGCATATAAGGCTTCTCGCGAGCGCGCAGCTCGATCAGATAGGTGCGGCGGTCGGTGTTGACGACGAGATTGGTCTCGATACCTGCGCGCGTCGGCTTGACCAGAATGTGCACGCGACGCGTGTCGCCCGCGCCGCTCTCGGTATCGCCGACCACCCACCGCACGGTGTCGCCGGCCGCGATCGGGCCTGATCCCGTGAGCTGTTCACCCTGCTCGAGCGCGATATCGGTAATTTGTCCTGGCGCTGCGTAGACCTGATAGATCGCGCCTGGACTGTAGGCATAGATCTGCGCCGCGTTGTAATAGCCCCTCTTGCGCGGCTCGACGCGGGCCGCACCATTGGCCGCTTCGATCCGATCGACAGGATCTCCCTCCTCCTTCGCTCCAGCCTTGCCACCAAAGGCCACCTTCCATGGCGGCGGCACATGGAGTGCCCGCGGCGTGTCATCAACGGCCACCGGCGCGGCAGGCAATGGTGGCACCTCGGCGTCATAGCGGATCTCCGGCGGCTTCGACGTGGCGCAGCCGCTCAGCAAGAGCGAAAGCGCCGTCACAGTGAGGATGCGGCCATTCATTGCGACAGCTCCTTCGACCAGCTGATGGCGTAGACATAAACGCCGAGAGGGTTCTTGCGTAGCCGGTCGGCGTCGTCAGGCATCGCGAGCACGATGGTGAGAATGGCGGTCCAGCGTTCGGTCGCACTCAGCGCGCCATTGTCGTAGTGCCGCTCGATCCAGGCCACGCGAAAGCTCTCGGACGAGGCCCGGATGACGCTGGAAACCTCCACCGAGACCTGTGCTTTGCCGAGCCTCGCGAACGGATCATTCGTCCGGGCGTAGTCATTGAGCGCGGCTGCTCCGCGATCGCTCGTGAAGTCGTAGGCGCGCAGCCAGCTCTGGCGGAGCACGATGGGATCGGCGGGGAGGCTTCTCACGTCCTCGATGAAGCGCGCGAGATGATAGGCGATCTGCGGATCGGTCGGTTGATACTCCGCAATCGCGGGGGCCACCCGCTGGACGTCGCCGAGATGGCCGACCTCCACCACCCAGGGCGTCACACTGCCCCGTGCCGATTGCCAGACGAGGGCCGCGGCCAGGCCGCTCGCCAGCATCAGGCACCCGAACGCCATCAGCCGCCAGTTCCTGGCTTGCATACGCGCCGAGCCGATGCGCTCATCCCAGACCTGCGCAGCCTTCTGATACGGCGTGACCGGTTGCGGCGTGCGGCCATAATGGACAGCGGGACGTTTGAACATCGTCATGATTTGTCCTCCGAGAGATCGACGGAGCTGCCCTGCCCGCCTTGTCCGGCGCCGCGCACGGCCTGCATCGCCGCTGAGGTGCCCTGACCGATGGTCCGCCCAGCCTTCAGCTGTTCGGCCCATCGCGGCGAGCCCGATTGGGCCCCTCCGCCATCCGCCGAACCTGCGGACGAAGGGCCGCCCGCGCTGGCCGCAGCGGCCTGTCGCAACGGACTGGCGACGGAAGCCTCCGACGGGGATGGCTCTCCGCCACCACGCAGCGCTCGGACAACTCCGCCGCTCAGCGTCGACGCGCCACGACCCGCACCGGCCGCCGCCGCGCTGGCAAGACCGGCACCGCCCGCAATGAGCCCTGAGCCGGCAACAGCGAGACCGCCTGCCGCGAGCCCCGAGCCTGCCGCTGATGCGGCGCCGAGCTGCGGTCCGCCGGAGACGAGTCCATTTGCGATCCCAGGACCGAAGATGCCGAGGCCGAGCAGCGCCAGTGCACCAAGCACCAAGGTCATCGCGCTTTCGATGGTCGGCGGATCACCGTTGCCGGCCAAGATCAGCTGCGAGAACTGGGTCGAGCCGATGCCGACGATCACGGCGAGCACCAGGACCTTGATGCCGGAGGATATGACATTGCCGAGCACGCGCTCGGCGGCAAAGGCCGTCTTTCCGAACAGTCCGAACGGAATCAGCACGAAGCCCGCAAGTGTCGTCAGCTTGAACTCGATCAGGGTGACGAAGAGCTGGATTGCCAGGATGAAGAAGGCGAGCAGCACCACGATCCAGGCGAACAGCAAGACCGCGATCTGGACGAAATTCTCGAAGAAGCTCACATAGCCCATGAGATTGGCGGTGGCCTGCAGCATCGGTCGCCCGGCATCGAGCCCGACTTGCGCGATCTTGCCCGGGCGCAGGAAGTCGGCAACCGAGAGCGCGGAGCCCGACGCCTTCAGACCGAGGCCAGCGAAGCTCTCGAAGACGATCCGGGCGAGGCTGTTCCAGTTGCCGATCAAATAGGCGAAGACGCCGACGAACAACGTTTTCTTCACAAGGCGTGCGATGACATCGTCGTCGCGGCCCCAGACCCAAAACAAAGCAGCGAGGGTGAGATCGATCGCAGCCAGCGTCGTCGCCAGCGTGCCGACATCGCCGCTGACGAGACCGAAGCCGGAGTCGATGGTGCGGGTGAACGTCTCCAGGAACTGGTCGATGATTCCTGTCCCGGTCACCGCGTCCGCTCCACAGGTTCGGGCGCCGGCGAAGGCGAGCCACTGCTCGGTGTGGCCGGCAAGATCGTCCCGAAGAAGCGGCGGCGGCCCTCCGACCACAACCGACGGCATTCCGCGAAGGCGTCAGCCTGCTCGGGACGCACCGTGCGGCAGCGCGTAAGCGTCTCATCGAGCGTGTTGGACTTTGGCGCTGGCTGCCGCGTCTCCGCATCCTGCCCGCTCCGCAGCGGGATCGTGCAGGCGGAGAGAACAGCGAGCGTGGCAACTGCCACAGCGATCAGCCGTGGCCATTTCATAGGACTTCTCTGCATCAATGGAACATCTGTACGTTGGACGGCTGGTAGCCTTGACCTGGCGTCAGGAAGCGCTTGAGCTGCTCGCGACCCTGATCCTGAGCGGCGGCACGCTGCGCGGCGTCCAACATCACGGCGCGGCCCTGCGCGGCCACGCTCGCGGTGAGATCGGCCAATTGCTGAGCCTGCAGCGCCAGGATCTGGTTGCCGGCCTGGGTGACCTGCAGCGCTCCGCTCGCGCCTTGGCTCGCCGCAATCAGCGCGGACGACTGGATTTTCACAGTGTCGAGATTGCCGACGACGCCGGCCTGCACCTTCAAGGCATCCTGCAGCGAGGCCACGGAGGTCTGCCAGCGCGCCTGCGCATTGCTCATCAGCGCCTGACTCGATTGGCTGCTGCTCGCCGGCGCATAGGTGGTCGCGAACGCCTTGTCGATCTGCTGCACATCATAGGCGAGGCGCTGGGCCTCCTTAAGCAGCTGCTGAGTGCGCTGGATCGACTGCTGCAGCTGCGCCAGCGACGAATACGGCAGACTCGCAAGGTTCTTCGCCTGGTTGATCAGCATCTGCGCCTGGTTCTGCAGCGAGATGATTTGATTGTTGATCTGCTGCAGCTCGCGCGCGGCGGTCAGGACATTCTGGGCGTAATTGTTTGGATCGAACACGACCAGCTGCGCTGACGATATGGAAACCGACGCTGCCCAGATGACGACAGCCGCCGCAGCGCCACGGGCGAGACGACGGGGATCCGTCATGCGAGGACCTCTCGGCCATTCAGATGGGGAATGAGGTCGATCGCCCAGGACAGGCCGCGATGGGTGAGCCAGCCCGCGAGGAAGCCATCCTGTCCGTGCTCGGCAAGGACGCGCGTCATGTCGGCCTGGTCGGTCTTGGAGGACGAAGCGATCAGCGCCAGCGCGACCTCGCCGAGACCGAGCTCGAACAGCCGGTTGCCGCGGCGCGACTGGCAATAATAGTCCCGCTTCGGCGTGGCACGGGCCAGGATCTCGATCTGGCGGTCATTTAGGCCGAACCGTCGATAGATGGCTGTGATCTGCGGCTCGAGCGCGCGCTCGTTCGGCAGCAACAATCGGGTCGGGCAGCTCTCGATGATGGCGGGGGCAATCTTTGATCCATCGATGTCGGATAGCGACTGTGTGGCGAAGACGACGGACGCGTTCTTCTTGCGCAGCGTCTTCAGCCACTCCCGGAGCTGGCCGGCAAAGCCGTCATCGTCGAGCGCGAGCCAGCCTTCGTCGACGATCAGAAGCGTCGGGCGGCCGTCGAGCCGGCCTTCGATGCGGTGAAAAAGATAGGCGAGCACGGCAGGCGCTGCCGCCGTGCCGATCATTCCTTCGGTCTCGAATGCCTGGACGGACGCATCACCGAGCCGCTCGGCGTCGGCATCGAGTAGCCGGCCATAAGGGCCGCCACCGAGACAAAATGGCTGCAACGCCCGCTTCAGCGCATTGGACTGCAGCAGGATGGAGAGGCCCGTCAGTGTCCGCTCAGACACCGGCGCTGACGCTAGCGACGTGAGCGCCGACCACAGATGGTCTCTCACCTCAGGCGTGATGCTGATCTGCTCGCGCGCAAGCATGGCCGCGATCCAGTCGGTCGCCCAGGCGCGCTCAGTCACGTCCTCAATAGCCGCAAGCGGCTGCAGCGCGACCGGCTCCGATGCCTCGTCCGACAAGGCACCGCCGAGATCATGCCAGTCGCCGCCCATGGCAAGCGCGGCCGCGCGGATCGAGCCGCCGAAATCGAAGGCGAACACCTGGGAGCCGGGATAGCGGCGGAACTGCATGGCCATCAACGCCAGGAGCACCGACTTGCCAGCACCGGTCGGACCGACGACGAGCGTATGCCCGACGTCTCCGACATGCAGCGAGAACCGGAACGGCGTCGAGCCCTCGGTGCGCGCCACGAACAGCGGCGGCGCGCCGAGATGCTGATCGCGCTGCGGGCCAGCCCAGACCGCCGATAACGGGATCATATGGGCAATGTTCAGGGTCGAGACCGGCGGCTGGCGCACATTGGCGTAGACATGGCCAGGCAGCGACCCCAGCCAGGCCTCGACCGCGTTGACCGTCTCGACCATGCAGGTGAAGTCGCGGCCCTGGATCACCTTCTCGGCGAGCCGCAATCGCTCGTCGGCTACTCGCGGATCCTCATCCCAGACCGTGATGGTCGCGGTGACCAAGGCCTCCCCGATCAGATCGGAGCCAAGATCCTGAAGCGCCGCATCGGCGTCGAGCGCCTTGTTGTGGGCATCGGTGTCGACAAGTGCGGCGGCCTCGTTGGTCACGACCTCCTTGAGGAGCGCGGCAATCGACTTGCGCTTGGCGAACCACTGCCGCCGGATCCTGGTCAGGAGCCTGGTCGCATCGCTCTTGTCGAGCATGATCGCCCGGGTCGACCAGCGATAGGGAAACGCCAGCGCATTCAGTTCATCGAGAATGCCGGGCGTCGTGGCGGTCGGGAAACCGACGATCGTCAGCACCCGCAGGTGAGCGTCGCCCAGCCGCGGCTCGAGGCCTCCTGTCAGAGGTTGATCGGCAAGCAGCGCATCGAGATGGACCGGAATCTCGGGGACGCGGACACGCTGCAGCTTGGTCGAGATGGTCGCGTGCAGGTAGGTCAGCGTCTCCTCGTCGTCGAGCCAGCGACACTCCGGCATGAAGCCATCGAGCAGCTGCAGGATGCGATCCGTGCGGTCGGCAAAACCACGCAGGATTTCTTGGGCATCACTGCCCTCACCTTGCGCGCGTCCCTCATACAGCCAGCGCTCGACGCGTGAGGCATCTTCGGACGGCGGCAGATAGACGAAGGTCAGAAAATAGTTCGACTCGAAATGCGCGCCCTGCGCCTGGAACTGCGCCCGGCGCTCGGCCTCCACCAGTGCGGAGGCGGGATCCGGGAATTGGCTCGCGGGATAGAGCTGAGACGGATATCTGAAGGCCTCGACGAAGACAGCCCAACCAGAGCCCAACCTGCGGAGCGCATTGTTGAGCCGACCGGCCACAGCCACGAGCTCGGCCGGCACAGCCGAATCCAGATCCGGCCCCCGAAATCGCGCGCTCCGCTGCAGCGAGCCATCCTTGTTGAGGACGATGCCACGATCGACCAGAGCGGCCCACGGCAGATAATCGGACAGGCGCGCATTGCTGTTGCGATATTCGCGCAAGTTCATCATGGCTTGTTCCTCACACATTGAGATGACCGGGAATGCGCAGGTGCCGGCGCACCACCTCGGCGAAGTCTGGATCGCGTTTGGCGGCCCACACCGCCACGCCATGGCCGATCGCCCAGAACAGAAGCCCCGCGATCCAGAGCCGCAGCCCCAAGCCAAGCGCAGCAGCGAGCGTACCGTTGAGGATCGCGATCGCGCGCGGCGCACCGCCGAGCAGGATCGGCTCGGTCAACGAGCGGCGCACGGTGATCGCAAAGCCGGGAAGCGGCTGATCGGCATGGAGCGGAGCCTCCATCAGATCACTGCCCCGCCACCGAACGAGAAGAACGCCAGGAAGAAGCTCGAGGCCGCAAACGCGATCGAGAGTCCGAAGACGATCTGGATCAGCCGGCGAAATCCTCCCGACGTGTCGCCGAAGGCGAGCGTGAGGCCCGTGCTTATGATGATGATGACTGCCAGGATCTTTGCGACCGGCCCCTGGACCGAGAGCAGGATCTGATTGAGCGGCTGCTCCCACGGCATGTTGGAGCCAGCCGCCCAGGCTGGGCTTGTCGTAAAGCTGGCGAACGTCACAGCCGAAGCCGCGACCGCCCCAAATGCGGAAGAACGAGAGAGCTGCTTCATGGCTGTTCTCCTGACGAGAGCGAAAGCTGGGTGAGCTGATAGTCGCCATGGGCATTCAGCCCATCGACGCGGGCGAGCTCGACCAATCGCCGGTCGGCGCCGCGGCCGGCGAGCACGGCGATCAGCTGGATGGTCTCGGCGATCAGAGCACGCGGCACGGTCACCACGGCTTCCTGGATCAGTTGCTCCAGGCGCCTGAGCGCGCCGATTGCGGAGCCCGCATGGATGGTGCCGATGCCGCCGGGATGACCGGTGCCCCAGGCCTTCAGGAGATCAAGCGCTTCCCGGCCTCGGACCTCGCCAATGGGGATGCGGTCAGGCCGCAGCCGCAACGCGGAACGTACGAGGTCGGCGAGCGTGACCACGCCGTCCTTGGTCCGAAGCGATACGAGGTTCGGCGCTGCACATTGCAGCTCTCGCGTATCCTCGATCAGCACCACGCGATCATCAGTTTTTGCGACCTCAGCCAACAGCGCATTCGTCAGCGTGGTCTTGCCGGTCGAGGTGCCCCCTGCGACGAGGATGTTGCTGCGCGCGGCCACAGCCGTTCGCAACAGGTTGGCCTGCTCTTCCGTGATGATCGCGGCTGCGACGTAATCCGCGAGCGTGAACACGACGACCGCGGGCTTTCGAATGGCAAACGCTGGTGCGATCACGACCGGCGGCAGTAGACCTTCGAACCGCTCGCCGGTCTCCGGCAGCTCGGCCGAGACACGCGGCGCACCAGCGTGCACCTCGCTGCCGACGTGATGCGCGACCAGACGCACGATGCGCTCGCCGTCGGCGGGCGAAAGCGTCTCACCCGTTGCAGTCAGACCCGAAGCGAGACGATCGACCCAGAGCCGACCATCCGGGTTGAGCATCACCTCAACGACGGCGGGATCATCGAGCCAGCCGGCGATGGCAGGCCCCAGCGCTGTGCGCAACATCCGCGCGCCGCGCGAGCTTGCCTCCGTCCGCCATGAATGAACCGTCATGATCACCCCCGTGATCGGCGACGGCGCCTCGCGCGTCGCTCACAGCGATGATCAGAAGGGGCAACCGGCAAAGCTCCGCAATGTGCTCATCGAAGGCTTCGCGTTCTGGCGTAGAAAGAGAAACGATTGGCGGGATGAGGTCAGGACGAGCGGCTGGGCTCGTCTGATTGCGCGTCTCTGGCCGCGACATCCTGAGCGATCTCCGCGGCCAGTGTCTGCCCTTTGGCCAGCCGCCGTCCAAGAGCCTCGACGAACCCCTCGTAGCGCTCGCGGCCTTTGGCCTGCGCGGCGGTTTGAGCCGTATCCGGCAGCGGCGGGGTGACGGTCAGCCAGAACCGCACGAACAGCGCCAGCGCTTCGTTGGCGATCGTCACGTGACGCTCGAGCCGCTCCACCTGCCGGGTCAGCCGGTCGAGACGCCGCCCTAGCGCTGCCTCCATCCGCTCGGCATTGTCAGGCGACAGATAGGATGTCAGCGCGGTCTCAACGACGAGCGCCTGCGGCACGCGCTTGCAGCCGGCGTAATCAGCGAGCTGACCTGCGAGGTCTGGGGGCAGCCGAAAGGTGTGCTTGGTCCGCATCACGAACCTCCTCTACAGCCCAAGTCCATCGTCCGGGTCCAGCGCAGCCTGGCGCGGCAAGCCGCGAAGCTGGTCACGGAGCACGCTGTTGCGCACCATCTCGTCATCCACTTCTCTGTCAAAGTTGAACTCCTGCGCAGGCCGCGCTTGCTCCGGCACGATCTCCTCATGCTCGGGAAGCTCCGGCTCCCTCCGGACCCCGGCATTCTCGGCGTCACCGGCTGCATCCGGCGCAGGCGGCCTCACCTGCTCTTTTGCTGCGATCGTCCGAGCGATCGGCGGCAGCCTGCTCCAGTCGTCCGCCAACATGCCGTCGTCTTGGTCCGTCAAAACCGGATCGGGAGGTGGCAACACCCGATCGACCAGCCGCGGATCTGCGAAATACCGGGCCTTCTTGCCGCGGATCGGCGGAACGCCGGAGACCAGCACCAGCTCATCATCACTGGGCAGCTGCATCACCTCTCCCGGCGTGAGCAAAGGACGCGCCGTCTCCTGGCGTGAGACCATGAGATGTCCCAGCCAGGGGCTCAGTCTATGGCCCGCATAGTTCTTCATTGCCCGCATCTCGGTCGCGGTGCCCAACGCGTCCGACACACGCTTGGCGGTACGCTCGTCATTGGTCGCAAACGACACCCGCACATGACAATTATCGAGGATGGCGTTATTGGCGCCATATGCCTTTTCGATCTGATTGAGCGACTGGGCGATCAGAAAGCTCTTCAGACCGTAGCCGGCCATGAAGGCGAGCGCGGACTCGAAGAAATCGAGCCGCCCGAGTGCCGGGAATTCGTCGAGCATCAGAAGCAGCCGGTGGCGCCGCTCGCGGGCCTGCAGATCCTCGGTCAGGCGGCGGCCGATCTGGTTCAGAATGAGCCGTACCAGCGGCTTGGTCCGGCTGATGTCGGAGGGCGGCACCACGAGATAGAGCGTGGTCGGCTGCTCGCCTGCCACGAGATCACGGATCCGCCAGTCGCAACGGCGCGTCACCTGCGCCACGACAGGATCGCGGTACAATCCGAGAAACGACATCGCAGTCGAGAGCACGCCCGAACGCTCGTTCTCGCTCTTGTTCAGGAGCTCGCGGGCGGCGGATGCGATCACCGGATGCGGCCCGGCGTCCCCCAGATGCGCCGTTGTCATCATCGCGCGCAGAGTGACATCGATCGGCCGCTTGGGATCCGACAAGAAGTTGGCCACCCCCGCCAGAGTCTTGTCCGGCTCTGCGTAGAGCACGTGGAGGATGGCGCCGACAAGCAGCGCGTGGCTCGTCTTCTCCCAATGATTGCGCCGCTCCAGCGAGCCTTCAGGATCGACCAGGACGTCGGCGACGTTCTGGACGTCGCGAACCTCCCACTCCCCTCGCCTCACCTCGAGCAGCGGATTGTAAGCCGCCGATCGCGCATTGGTCGGATCGAACAGCAGCACCCGGCCATGCCGCGCGCGAAAGCCTGCCGTTAGCTGCCAGTTCTCGCCCTTGATGTCGTGGACGATGCAGCTGCCCGACCACGTCAGCAAGGTCGGCACCACCAAGCCAACGCCCTTGCCCGAGCGGGTCGGCGCGAAGCACAGCACATGCTCCGGACCGTCATGACGAAGATAGCGATCCGCGTGCCGTCCCAGCACCACGCCGTCCGCTCCCAGCAGGCCGGCCGCGGAGATCTCCTTCAGCGTGGCCCATCGCGCAGACCCGTAAGTGAAGACATCCGCCGGCTCTCGCGCCCGCCACACCGACATGCTGAACGCGACCACGATCGAGGCCACGCCGCCGAACGCCGCAATCAAACCGCCCTCGGCGAACACCTCGGGCGCATAGGCATCATATGCAAACCACCACCAGAGGAACGCAGGCGGGAGATAGACAGGCATGCCCCGCGCCAGCTCGAACCAGGGCGGCCCAAGCTGCGGTTGATACCCTAGCCGCCACGCCGTCCACTGCGTCGCGGCCCACATCGTGACGAGTACGATCGCGACGACCGCCGTGATCTGCCCCCAGAGGATTCTCGTGCCAGGCATCAGGGCGGGTCAGACACCGAGAACGCCGGGCGAAGGCGGCTGCGAACAGTCGGCGAACGGCCGCCTCGTTCGACGCATGACTCGATGCTCGGCAGGCGATGACTGCAGCAGACCGGCCCTTGGCAAGACCTCGTGCACAAAGTCCCTCCCAATGCTGTCAAGCACGCCGCAGATCCCGCTCAACGAACCGTTGGTATTCCTCCCCGCTCTGTTCGCTGGTCCGGGACGGAAGCAAGAACCAGATCGCAGCCGCGATCTGCAGAGCGACATTCACGCCGAAAGCTGCCTGGTACGCGATTGCTGGATAGTGACCGCCCACCGCCGGCCAGAGCTGAACCACGAGCCCCGTCAAGCATTGCAAGGCGAACGCGCCTCCGATGTGGAACACGTTGAGTGCCGCATTGGCTCGTCCAGCGATCTCCTTCGGGAAGTACTCAGCCAGTACAGCGTAGCTCAGCACGGTCGCCGCCCCAACGGCGGCAATGAAGACCCAGGAAATGCACGATGGCAGCGGCAGGCGCACGATCAGCGCCGATTGCGCGGCGATGAACAGGATCGCAACGGACGACAGCAACTGACCAGGCCCGATGCCGCGCCGACGCAATCGATCGGCGACGACGCCAAGCACGAGCGCGCCGAGACTCAAGGCAATCGCCATCATCAAAAGGTTTTGCAGCAAGGCCGGCCGGCCGAGGCTGTCGACATCGCTGAACCATGATGCAGCCCAAAGCCCCTGGAGCGACCAGGCCGTCCCGATGCAGGTGGCCGAAAGCGGCGCCAGCCGCCAGAAGCGGGGGTCGGCGTAAATGGTCTTCAGGCCGATCTTGGCCGCACCTGAAGCAGATGGCGAGACCGGCACGACCTTGGGCACGATCAGAAAGATCAGCAGCGAGCAGCCAAGGGATCCGAGCGCGAGAAGATTGAACAATCCACGCCAGCCGATCGAGGCGACCAGCCAGTCCGCCGGCAGCGTCGCAGTGACCGCTCCCGATGCTGCCATCATGATCATCAGGCCATTGAGCAACGGCACCCGCTCGCCCGGAAACCAGAGCAGCAGCGCCTTCAGGCCGGACGTCATTGCGGCAGCAACGCCGAGGCCGATCAGGGCGCGGCCGGCAAGGAGGAGCAGGAAGTGATCCGAGACCGCAAACAGCGCCGCGCCGGCGGCCGCGGCCAACAGCACCGCACTCTGAACGAGCCGAGGACCATATCGATCCAGGAGAATGCCAATCGGGATCTGGGCTACAGCGAAGGTCAGGAAGTACACCGACGTCAACAGACCGAGATTGCCGGCGCTGAGGCCGAATTCGGTGGCGAGCGACCCTGCGATCGTCGCATTGATAGTTCGGAACAGAAACGACAGGTAGTAGGCTCCAACGAATGGCAGAAACACCCTGAGGGTCAGCTGCCACATGGACAATTGGCCTGTGCCTCCCTGGCGCGGCTTCGCATGAGCCTGCAAATCGTCTATGGAACGCGTGACATCGCAATCATCGGCAGCGGACCCGGCACTGCTTTGCGAGCGCACGGTCTCCTCAGAATCGTCTTCCGGCACGCTCTGGACCGCCGCGCTGAGCCGGTCCAGCGTCTCCCGGACCAACGAGCGACCCTGATGAACGCGGGCGGAGACCTGCGCCGCAAATTCGTCGAAGCGCTCGGCCCCCCGCTGGCAGGCTTCGTGCAACGCAGCAGCCGGGAGGCGTGGAGCCATGGCAAACTGAAAACGCGCCTGGAGCGCAACAGCCTCGCTGACGAGCCTGACATCAGCCGCCAGCTGCTCCAGCTGCCGGTTCATGAGGCCGATACGATCGCGCACGGACTCTCCGTCGTCTTCGTCGGGGCCCAGATAGCGATCAAGCGCGGCTTCCACGAGCGCGGACCTCGACTGGCCCGGACGTTGAACCGCGACGGCGACTGCCAAGCGTGCTGCGACGTCCTGGGAGAGATAAACGCCGATCCTGGATTTCATAGCGTCACGCCTGCACAACTAAACGGAATCAAAGGATGGGCAGCTACGTCCGCACGCTGCCCGCGAGCCGATCGACGGCTCTGCGCTATCGGCGCTGCGCCACAGGGACTGAGGGACCGGCGTGCTTGACGTCGGGACCTCGGTAGCGCTCTACCGATAGGGAGTAGCCACGACGCCAGCAGCCACGCTCGACGGCATCCAAGAAGCCCTCAACTTGCGCGTTGAACGCAGCCGGCTCTTCCAGATTGATCGTGTGGCCGGTGTTCGGACAGATCCAAAGGCCGGCGTCGGGCAGGCACGCCTTCAGCATCAGGTTGGTATCGAGACAGGGCGTGTCCTCGTCACCGACAGCGAGCAACACCGGGATCGCCAATGTCGCCAAGCTGTCCCTGGAGTCGTGCAGCGACGGACGCAACATCTGATAGCGGACCATGGTCGTCGACAGTCCCCGTGCGGACAACCGCCCAAGCCGGTCCGCGAACTCCCGCCATGCCCGGGGATTTTTGTGCTTGAGCTGAATGCGCGTCGGACTGTGCGCGATCCTGTCCGCCGTCACATCCAGACCGCGATCGATGAGCGATCGCGCCAGTGTCGATGTCTGCTTCAGCCATTGCTCGCGCTGCGACGGCGAACAGCCGGATCCTGCGGCTGCGGCAACGATGGCACTGGCCCGTCCCGGGTATCGTAGTCCGAACTGCAGGGCGGCATAGGCGCCCATGCTGGCCCCGACCAGATGAGCCCGGTCGAGCCCAAGTCCGCGCATCACCGCATCGATATCGCCGACGGCATGCTCCCAGCCGTACAGCGCGGCATCCTCAGGAACACCGCTGGGCGGGTAGCCCCGTGCGTTGTAGACGATGCAGCGGTGGCTTTTCGCGAAGTGACTGACCTGCGGATCCCAGCTTCGCAAGTCGGAGCCGAACTCGTGAGCAAAAATGATCGGACGGCCCTGGCCGGTTTCCTCGACATAGAGCTTGACCCCGCCAGCATCGATATACGGCATCGTGATCGTCCCCCGTTACATATCTGCGCTCGTGGGACGAAGGAGCCGACGAGATACAAGCGAGGCAATGCCTCAACGATGCTCGTCGTAGTCTTGCGCAGAATCTCGCGGAATAACCGGGGCGTCCAAGCCTCCCTGGTGGTCAGCCCCATGCCATTTCGATATCTCAGGGGCGATCAGAGGCCGAGGCCGAGCTTGCGTCCAAAGCTCCAGCTTACGCCGCCGCCGCTGATGGCGATCCCGCGCACCTCGCGCCCGAGCTGCTGTTCAAGTGCCGGACGCCAAGGCACGAGCTGAAAGCCGAGCCCGTCGTCGATCATGGCGAAGCGACCGGACGCCAAGGTCACGCGCTGACGGTAGATGCCCGCGATGGGATCGCCTTCGCCGATCGGCCGGTAGGCCAGCGCCGTCTCGGCGGAAAGCCTGGATGCGGCGACATTCAGCTCGCGCTGGCGCAGGGTGGTGAGCAGATCGCGCGCGAACACGACCTGCTGCCCTTGCCGGCGAGCGAGACCCTCAGCGGCCAGATGATCGATCCGGCGTTCCATGGCGGCCCGGACGTCCGCCCCGAAGCCCCCGGCAGCAGCAACAGGCTCGCGCGCCAGCAATTGCCGATCGAGCCATGTCGCACCATCCGCCCTCACCTGGGCGTCGAGCGCGAGATCTGATCGTGTCGCCAGCGATAGCCGCTTGCGACCCTGGGCATCGTCGTAGACCCGCGCCTCGACGATCGCTCCCAATTGAGCATCGCCGGTCAGCTCGAGATCGGCGAATTTGAGATGATGGGTTCGGCCATCGACGCCGTCCACGATGGCATAGGCCGAGCCCTTGAGCTCGTCGTGGAGACCACGCGCCACGAGGCGGCCGAGAACTGGATCGGCCGGCTGATCGCCATGCAGCGCAAAGCCCGCGACGTCGGGCTCCCGGCCGAAGCCGGCGATGGCCCGGTGCATGGTTTTGATGATATCGCGGCGGAGCGCAAGATCGCGCAACGTCTCCTCGAGACCCGGCTTCAGCGTCCAACGCCCCGGCGCGATCTGCTCGGCGAGACCAAGACGCTCCAGCCGGGCCGCCCTGCCGGTCATCAGGCTTCGCAGCTCTGGATCTTCCCCGCGGGCCGCTGGGCGAAGATCGGCCACGCCAGCTCCTTCGTCGGCCACAGCGCGAAGCGTGCGATCGAGCCCGGTCCAGCGCTCGGCATCGACCTCGCGCTCAAGAACCGACTTGATCTCGTGCTCGCTGCGCGGCCCGAGCTCAAGACCGACACGCTCCGCTGCCCGCTCGCGAAATCCGCGGCTGATATAGTCGCGGCTAATGACGAGATCCTGGCCGTCATCGCTCCGGCCGCGTACGAGAACATGGACGTGCGGATTGTCCGTGTTCCAATGGTCGACCGCGATCCACTCCAGCCGCGTCCCGAGATCGCGCTCGGCATCGCGCATCAGCTCGCGGGTGAAGCCCTGCAGATCCTGCATGTCCGCGGCATCCTCCGGCGAGACAATGAAGCGAAAATGATGACGGTCGCTTTCGACGCTGGCAGCGAACGCCCGCTCATCGGCCGGGTCCGATCGCGCGTCGAACATGGCGGCATCAGCGCCGTCGCGCGTGACGCCGTCGCGTTTGAGATAGCTGATGTGTTTGGCGAGCGGCGCCAAGCGGAACTTCGTACCCCTGTGCCGGACCACGCGCGCCTTGATCACGACCCGGCGCGTCGGCGAACGCAGTGACAATGCCAGGGCAGCAGACCGCCCGCGCCCGAACCGCGCTCCGGCCCTTCGTCCCTCCCGGCCAAAGCCCTTGCCGGTGTGGCCAGCTTTCCTCGCAGCCCGCATGACCTGGCCAACAAAGCTCTTCGGTTTGGCTGGGCCACGGCCGGCGTTCCTGATCCGACCGGGACGAACACGGAAGTCGCTCTCGTCCCGGCTCATGTCGACCTCGGCGACAGGCCGGCTTGGCCGACGGCGCTCGCTTGATTGATTTGCCGATGCTTTCGCCGTGAAGCGCCAGCCGGCCTGATCTGGATCACGCCTGAAACACGAGTCCAACCAACCACATGCGCCCGACGGCCGTCGGCGCTTTTATCTCGCAATCCGTGGTCGAGCTTTCCGGCCTTCACCTGATTCCTCTCCAACATGCGATGATCTACGACAGGCCGCGAAGAGGGGTGCGTTCGCTCATCGCCAGAGATTTCCGCCGGCATGCCGAGAAAACAACGCATGCGACTGCGGCAGGAGAGACGAGAGATCGCCGCGGCGGGCGACACGCAATGATCTGTTCGAGCGCTTGCCGGCTACAGTCTGATCGTCGGCCATGCGTTGCGAACCGCGCGGGACGAACAAATCCGCAAGCGAGAAAGCTGCCGCTCGGACAACATCGACAGGGCGTTGGGCTTGCACACCGGCGACGGCCGACGAGAGCTTCGCGACGTAGGCTCGCGTCTCGTCCGGCAGCGGCCGGCCCGTCGCCAGATGACGTTCATACCGCCCTGGACCCGCATTGTAGGCTGCGAGGAACCCCGGCGATCCATAACGGTCGTGCAGCTCACGAAGATAGGCTGCACCCGCCAGAATGTTGTCGTGAGGATCGAAGGGATCAGCCCCAAGGCCGTAACGGGCGCGCAAATCGCGCCAGGTCTCCGGCATGATCTGCATCAGGCCAATGGCGCCCTTCGACGAGCGCGCCCACCGATCACCGCCGCTTTCGATGCGCATGACGGCGTAGATCCAGCGCTCAGGAATATCGAACCGATGCGCAGCTTCGCTCACAGAACCTGCAAATGCCTCAACAGAGGACCTGCTCACGGCGTGCAGACGGGAGGCCGACGGCGAGGCTTGTGCTGTCGCGCCGAAGACAACCGACCATGCGAGGACTGCAGCGATGATGATGCCCTGCCCGTGGCTCCGGACGACGACCCAAGACCTGACCGCGACGAACGACCCAGCGGACGTCTGAGCGATCGAACGAGCATCGAACGGCCGGCGACCGTGGTGCATTGTCACTGCTCCCCACTCACCCACAGCGGCTCGGCGCGGCCGATGATGGCGGACGCCGGCAGTACGCCGAAATACCGCCCATCAAGGGAGATGGCCGACCGCGTGTTCATCAGGAAGGCTTCGCCTTTGGCAAGAGTTCGGCAGCCCTGCCACACCGGTAGTGCCCGCCCCTGACTGTCACGCTCTTGCGCCTGGCCCACCTCGACTGCGTCGATGAGAATCGCGAATCCGTGCCTGCAGATGACCTGTCCGGGCAGAGCCGCGAGATGCTTCATCATCGGTACGCCGCGCGGCAGGTAGCCTCGGCTCGCCAGGAAATTGGCGAGCGGCTGCGGCGGCTGCACCGCGACGATCTCGCCGATGGAGCGATCGCCGCTAGAGTGCAGACGGTAGAGACCCGTCGGGACGCTTGCAGAGAGGTTCCAGACAAAGCGGACGGTCGACGACTGCGGCACGGCCGACACGGCGATGGCAGCCACTCCGATGAGCGCAAGGCGGAGCACAGCATCTGTCGTCATCGCGCAAACCTCCGCCGGTGCAGCCACGCCTGATGCCGTCCGCGCGTGTAGTCGCGCGGCACGTCGTGAGCGGACAGGCGGTTGTGAATGTGCTGCCAGTAGTCAGGCGCGGCCTCGGCTGGATCGATACCGAGCGCCTCTACCCTGTCGATCCGCTGCAACACGGCTTCGACTTTCGGCCAACCGGCAAGCCGCAATAGGATCTCGCCGCCGGGGCGGACGAACGGCACGGTGGTGTATGCCTGTCCCGGTGCGACTGCCCTGACGATCTCGATACGCGAGACAACGGTTCCGAAGTCGTTCGATGCCCACCGCACGAACGCGAAGATGCTGCCAGGCGCGAACGACAGAACGCGCCGACGCTTGTCGATGATGGTCTCTTCGACCGCATGGCCGAACCGAATCCAGTTCTCGATCCGCTTCTCGAGCCAGAGCAACTCCACCTGTGTGAGGTCGCTCATGCCGCCCTCCGGCGAGAGCAGATGGACTGATCTGCGCAATCCCGGACGGCCGGCGAGACCGTGTAGCCGCCCCCAGGGTTCCGGGCCCGATCAAGCCCAGGGACGCCGCGCCGAGGCTGCGCGCGCTGGTCATCACCAGGCGTGCAACATGCGCTGTCCGTTAGAAGGAATCCGAAGGATTCCTTGTTAGTAAAGTTAAGGGCCGGCCAAGCAATTGAACTGACGCCGGTTTTGACCGATTTCGGTCCCCGATAGCACGAGGATCCGGTCCCCGATAGCACGAGGGTTTTGGTCCCCGATAGCACGAGCTGATTCACAGGTTTTCCCCAGAGGCAGTGCTGATGCCGCGCTTGCGCAGACGCGCGGCGAACCGGTCTTCGGGAACGGGAGCAAAGGAGAGCCGCTCCCGGTCTCGCAATCCGGGCTCGATGGCGAGCCGGTAGCCGGGCAGCGTCTGACGGTGGACTATGTCACGCAGGTCGTAGGCAAAATGCTTCAGCGGCGACAGGCTGCCCGACTTGGCGTGCAGATGCGCGACGTCGAAGCTCCAGCCGCCTTCCTGGCGTCCGCCGTGTTTGCGCACGAGCCGATAGAGCCATCGCTCCAGCCCGCCCGTCAGGTCGAAATATGCGCGGTCGATCGTGAGCACGAGCGCGTTGTCGAGAACGCCCGAATAGAACCAGTCCGGCAGGATCAGCTGCAGACCGGAGGGCTTGCCATGGGCATCCGCCGTCTCCCGCCATTCGTTGATCCAGGAGAAACGATGCCGCCGCCGTTCCGTGAGCTGGCGGATCGACGTCAGCACGGTCGTCGCCTGCAGGCGATCGAGCCCCGCCTTGAGACGATCGTAATCGCGTGCGCCGGTCCCGCGTCCGACGAAGGTCAGGATCTCGTGCGGCGTCGCCGCCATCAGACGCGAGGTTCTCAGGCCCGCATCGCGCGCTTCGACGATCTGCGACGCCGCCCATATCAGCACGTCCGCATCCCAGATCGTCGCCATCCCGTGCTCCGGGACCGCCTCGACGCGGATCGTGATTGTCCCTGCGCGAAAATCGATCGGGACGACGCGCCTGCTCTTGGCAAGCGAGAAGAACGGATAGGCCATCAGATCCTGCGCGTCGCGAGGCGCGAGATCGCCCGGCAGCGCACGAAACAGCTCGAGCTGCTCGCGCTCGGCGCGCCAGCTGTCGCGCATCGCTAAGCCCCCCTCGAGCGCTGCGCGGGCGGTTCGTAGCCGGCGTATCGCACGAGGCCTGAATGCTTTTTGGCCGGCAGCACGGTGCCCTGCCCTGGATCGGCGGTCGAGGTCTTGGTGCCGCGGTCGGCCCAAGCCTTGAGGTCTTCGAGCGCGTAGACAACGCGACCGCCGATCTTGCGATAGGTCGGACCGGTGCCGTAGGTCCGGTGCTTCTCGAGGGTGCGGCCGGACAGGCCGAGATAGCGCGCAGCTTCGGGCGTTCGGAGAAACCGTGGCGGCAGGCCGGCGACGGGATCGGGCATTTTGCACCTCCAGGAGAGCCTCGCGCAACGATCGAGCGACGTTGCGTGTCGGCGGCCATGATGGAGGCGTAGGCCGGCGAAGGGGGAGGCCGCAGGTCGAGGGGACCGTTTCCGGCCACCTCCCTTAGAATGCGGAAAGCTAGTCGTCCTTGCGCGGCGGCCGCAGGAACTGTCGATATCCTCCGCGGATCAAGGACAGGCCGTCCTCAACCAAACGTCGGGTGAGGCTGCGCACTTCGCTCGTTTTCCAAGTGCGCGCAGGAATGCGCGCTGCGCCGAACAGCACTTCTGCAATCGTTCGATGATTATTACCCTGCTGCCAGCCGTCGAGCGCGCGCAAGATCAGCACCAGGCGCGTGCGGCGCTGCTCCGTCAAGCCGTCGGAGGCGGGTCCAAGCGGCTGCGCACGCAGGGCACGCCAGAGACGGTTGGCAGCCTCGTTGCGCATCTTGAAGTCGCGATCGTAGGGCAGCAGCACCGCGTAGGACACCGTGCTCAACGGCTTCCTCCGCAGCCAGACGCGGTGTTGGCTCGCGCCGATTTGCACGACGACATGCCATCCGTCTCTCGCACGGCGCAGTTGGTCCGGCGCGAACGACGGCAGCTTTACGGTCGGCGCAACGGCCGGCACACGCGTGCCGATTTCGACAAGCGCCAAAACAGTCGACAACTCCTCAGGCGCCCAGAACACGGGCTGGGCATCGAACGGCAGCGCGGGATCAGCGGCGAAATATCAACCCCCAATGCTTCCGGAAGCTCGCAGGCGCGCTGCGATCAGGATGAGCTATCGCCGAGAACTGCGTACAATAGTTCGGTGATCGGCGAACACTCTCCCAAGCGAAGCCTGGGCGGTCCGCGCGATGAATGTTCGCGTAGGCCTTGGGTGCGCGCCAATCGAATTCCGACATCGTGCTGTCCTCATCAGGTTAGGACTGCAACGCAATAGGCCAATAATGGCGCCATTTAAGATTGTTGAAGAGATTCTCGACTCGTGCAGGTACATGGATGCGGACTACTGCCACAACCAACTACACGATTGCTTGAGGCGATCGAGTTCCGTCCTGGTTGCACAACTTCAGGTCTCTGGAGGACTACGTAGGAAGCCCTTGTAGCCTTCCTCCGACAACCACTTTGCCCGCGCAAGATGCGTATCGAACGCTCGGCGCGCACGTTCGGGTTCGCGGACCGGATCAATGTGCAGAACGATCTGGGCGACCTCTTCCCAGTCCGCACCTGCCTTCTGCGCATCGAGAAGGCGGAGATAAGTGACGAGGTGCTCCTCGTCATAGGACGTCAGGACGGGATCGGACGGAGCCACGTCAGCGACATCGGGATCGAGCGGGGGAAAGGACATCGGTCAGAAACCTACAAAGGCAAACACAACTTCGCTTTGGCCGACAGCAAACGCGAGTAGCTCTACAACCGATGTGGACCAAGCCATTAGCCAACGTAATCAATCGTTTGGTCCCGAATTGCAGAAAATACTCCGTGGTTAAATACTCGACAAGCCTGTGCTGTCTTGGAGATGAACATCCGAGACGTCCTGGCCGCCAACTTGAAGCGCCTGCGCCGAACCAAAGGCATTTCGCAGGAGGAGCTCGCCCACCGCGCCGACATCGATCGGACCTATATCAGCTTGGTTGAGAGAAGCCGCAATGCCGTTTCGATCGACGTGCTCGCCGCCCTCGCGGCTGGGCTCGGTGTCGAACCGGCAGACCTGTTGAAGCCGACGCCGCCGGCAGTGGATCTCAACAAGAAGGGGCGACGTATCAAGAACCGATAATGCCAAAGCATGCTCAAAGTTTGGCAGTCTGGCCCTCCGCGGCAGCGTCCTGGCGGTCCCGTCCGAGTTCCGAAAAGCCCGTTCAGCCAATTGCTGGGGGACACAAGGCATGGCGCCCCCAGAGTTAGCGGCTTTCCTTTCCGCCGCGGCGCTGGAATCAATGCTGGCATGACCAGCCTGACCCGCCGCCGCGATCCACAAGCACCGAATGAGACCTGGCGCATCTATTTCGGGGATGTCCAGGCCGGCACGATTGCCAAGCGCACGGAAGGTCCTTCCGGCTCGCCGTCCTGGCAATGGTTCTGCGGCTTCTATCCGGGCAGCCATCCTGGCGAGCAGACGGTCGGCAGCGCTCGCAGCTATGACCAGGCGCGTGAGGCGTTCGAGGCGTCATGGCGCGTCTTCCTGTCCAACCGTTCGCCACAAGACTTCGATGAATGGCGTAAGGATCACGCCTTCACAGCCTGGAAATACGCGATGTGGGACGCTGGGTGCCGACTGCCGACGCAGACCCCATCGGGCCGCTCGCGCTGCTTCTGCGGCGCGGTGATCGACCTGACGACGACAGTCGTGCACATCCGTGCCAGCCATATGCCGTCCGCGACAACCTTTGATCCCGGGCCTCGCGACTGATGTGCAATCTCTATTCGATCACGACGAACCAGGCTGCCATCGCAGCACTGTTTCGGGTTGTCCGCAGATACGAGGGTAATCTCCCCTCAATGGCCGGTGTGTTCCCGGACTACCCTGCCCCGGTCATCCGCGGCAACGGAGACGGCCGCGAGATGGTGATGATGCGCTGGGGAATGCCGCCACCTCCGCGGACCGGCGGGCCACCTGTGACCAATATCCGCAACACCTCATCGACCCACTGGCGCGGCTGGCTGAAGCCAGAGCAACGATGTCTCGTGCCCTTCAACAGCTTTGCCGAATATGCGCCGGAGCCGAACCCCGAGACGAAGAAGAAGGATGTGGTCTGGTTTGCGCTGTCCGATGATCGCCCCTTGACCAGCTTCGCCGGTATATGGACCGAGTTCAAAGGCGACCGCGGAACAAAGTCCAAGCCGATCCCCGGCCCTCATCTGGTCTACGGTTTTCTTACGACAGAACCCAACGCGGTCGTGGCTCCGATCCACCCCAAGGCGATGCCGGTGATCCTGACGACGGATGAAGAGCGCGACGTCTGGTTGCGGGCGCCGTGGGACGAGGCCAAGGCGCTGCAGCGCCCATTGGCCGATCATGCTCTGCAGATTGTCGCACGCGGCTCCGCCAAGGAAGACAATTCCCTCAGTTGATCCGTCCAACTTTTGGCAGCCGCCAGCGCGGATGAGCTGGTTGAGGGCAACGAGCCAGCCGAATGACTGGTAGCGACTCAGCTCAGAGCTTCCGAGCCTACGGCGAGGTCTATCGATTTTCTCTGCATTCAACTCCGGTGAAGCGGTTCTATTCTTGTAGCGCTCACGTCTATTCGTCTTCGGATGGATTGTCGCCCTCGTCGAGCTTCTTCATGTTCTCGAGGATTTTCAGCAGATAATGCAGAGCGTGCACCGTATCGTTGACGGAGAAATCCGCCAGCACGTGATCGTAATAGGTATGGATTTTCGGGAGCGCCAATGTCTGCCAGACGTGGCGGCCGGTCTCCGTCATCATGACGAGCCGTGATCTGCGGTCGCGCTCGTCCTGAGCAATCGTCACGTGTCCGTCGCGCTCCATGCGGCCGACAAGTCCCGCGAGGTTCTGCCGGCTGACCATGAGGTATTCGGCAAGGTCGCCGATGCTCATCCCGTTCTGTGCCTTGGGGCGGGACAGCGCGCCGAGCACGGCCCATTGCTGGGTCGTCAGCCCCTCCTCCTGCACGGCCCGCGACCCCGTTTTATGCAACATATTAGCGCATTGATAGAGCCGAAAAAACAATCGGTTAGCCAACTGGATCTTGGTCTCTCGAGTACTTTCAGTCGAAACTGCGGGATTTTCCATGAATGCTCCACTTGCGCCCATCCTAGGCGCATGATAGATACGACAATATGTTGCATAATTAGTCGCTGCTCAAGCGAAGATCGCTCAAAAAGGCGACTCCGGCAATTTCAATACGGGAGGATGTGAGGATGGCACGTTTCAACGGCAGGACCGTCATCGTGACCGGCGGCGGCGGTGGAATCGGGGGCGCGACATGCCGCCGGTTCGCGGCCGAAGGTGCGAAGGTCGCTGTCTTCGATCTCAACCCCGAAGCTGCCGAAGCGGTCGCGGCCGGCATACGCGCCGCCGGGCAAACGGCCGAGGCCTTTCGCTGTGACATCACCGACCGCGCGAGCGTCGATGCCGCGCTCGCTGCCGCCGAGGCAAAGCTCGGCCCGATCGATGTCCTCGTCAACAATGCGGGCTGGGACATCTTCAAGCCGTTCACCAAGACCGAGCCGAAGGATTGGGAGCGGCTGATCGCGATCAATCTGACGGGTGCGCTGCACATGCACCACGCCGTGCTGCCCGGCATGGCGGCCCGCCGATCCGGCCGGATCGTCAACATCGCATCGGACGCTGCGCGCGTCGGCTCCTCGGGCGAGGCGGTCTATGCGGCCTGCAAGGGCGGGCTCGTCGCCTTTTCCAAGACGATCGCGCGCGAGCACTCCCGCCACAACATCACGGTGAACGTGGTGTGCCCAGGACCGACGGATACGGCCCTGTTCGCCGACTACAAGCAGGGGGCAGGAAATCCGGAGAAGCTGGTCGAGGCCTTCACGCGCTCGATCCCGCTGGGCCGCATTGGCCAGCCGGATGATTTGCCCGGCGCCATTCTGTTCTTCGCCAGCGATGACGCCGCATTCGTGACCGGACAGGTGCTCAGCGTGTCCGGCGGACTGACAATGAACGGCTGAACCAGCAAAGACGGGAGGAACACCATGCAGTTTCAGGATCTGATCTACGAGGTCCGCAACGGCGTCGCCTGGATCACCATCAACCGGCCCGACAAGATGAACGCCTTCCGCGGCACGACCTGCGACGAGCTGATCAAGGCCCTGTACAAGGCGGGCTACGACAAGGATGTCGGCTGTATCGTGCTCGCCGGCGCCGGCGACCGTGCCTTCTGCACCGGCGGAGACCAATCGGCGCACGACGGCAACTACGACGGACGCGGCACGATCGGCCTGCCGATGGAGGAGCTGCACACGGCCATTCGTGACGTTCCCAAGCCCGTCATTGCGCGCGTCCAGGGTTTTGCGATCGGCGGCGGCAACGTGCTGGCGACGATCTGCGACATGACCATCTGCTCTGAGAAGGCCATCTTCGGTCAGGTCGGTCCCAAGATGGGCTCGGTGGACCCCGGTTACGGGACTGCCTTCCTCGCGCGCGTCGTCGGGGAGAAGAAGGCGCGCGAGATCTGGTACATGTGCCGGCGCTATTCCGGCAAAGAGGCCGAGGCGATGGGCCTGGCAAACCTCTGCGTGCCGCACGACGAGCTGGACCGGACGGTGCAGGCGTGGGGCGAGGAGCTCTGCGAACGCAGCCCGACCGCGATCGCCATCGCCAAGCGCTCCTTCAACATGGACACGGCCCACCAGGCCGGCATCGCCGGCATGGGGATGTATGCCCTGAAGCTCTACTACGACACCGAGGAATCCCGCGAAGGTGTGAAGGCACTCACCGAAAAGCGGAAGCCGGAATTCCGGAAGTTCGTGAAGTAGCAGCCCAGGCGGCATCGCCGCTGGCGATGCCGTGTCATCTGCCCCGGAGACGTCTCCGGGGTGGAAGCGTGTGAACGTGACCAGATCCTGGAGGACGTGCCGATGAATCCATATCTCGACGAGGACCTCGTTGCGCTTGGCGACCAGGCACGCCGCTTCGCGGCGGACAGGCTTGCTCCCGGA
Source organism: Bradyrhizobium sp. SZCCHNR1002 (assembly GCF_032381435.1). NCBI lineage: Bacteria > Pseudomonadati > Pseudomonadota > Alphaproteobacteria > Hyphomicrobiales > Nitrobacteraceae > Bradyrhizobium > Bradyrhizobium sp. SZCCHNR1002. Next base: position 270,573 of record NZ_JAUHIS010000005.1, on the reverse strand, counting down.
TTTCAGGAGCGCGACCGCACCCGCGTGCTCGATCGCGGCCTGATGAAGGAGATGGGCGCGATGGGTTTCATCGCGCCGGAGCTGCCGGAGCAGTTCGGCGGCCTCGGCATGGCGACCCTCGCAGCCGGCGTCATCCATGAGGAGATTGCCGGCGCAGACCTGTCGATGTCATACGTCAACCTGCTGGCCTCGCTGAACGGGCAGATCCTGTCACAGCACGGCAAGTCCGAGATCGTGGCACCTTGGCTCACGCGGCTCGTCGCCGGCGAGGCCCTGTTCGCGATTGCGCTCACCGAGCCGCGCGGCGGATCCGACGCGGCCAATCTGCGGCTGCGGATCGAGCGCGATGGCGACGACTACATCGTCAATGGCGAGAAGACCTCGATCTCGGCTGCGGACCAGGCCGATGCGGCCGTCGTGTTCGGCCGGACCGGTACGGTCGAAACCGGCGCACATGGCATAACCGCGTTGCTGATCCCGCTCGACCTGCCCGGCGTCACGCGCTCGCGGTTCGACTGTCACGGCCAGCGCGCCATTGGACGCGGGTCGCTGTTCTTCGAGAACGTACGCGTCCCCGGCTCGCACCGGCTCGGCGACGAGAACAAGGGCTTCGTCCAGGTGATGCAGGGGTTCGACTTTTCGCGCGCGCTGATCGGGCTGCAGGTGCTGGCGGTGGCGCGCGCGGCGCTCGACGAGACCTGGCAGTATGTCGCGCAGCGGCAGGCGTTCGGCAAAACCCTGTCGGCGTTCCAGGGCGTCTCGCATCCTCTGGCGGATTTCGATACGCAGGTCGAGGCTGCGCGGCTGCTCTGCCTGCAGGCTCTATGGCTCAAGGACAAGGGACTTCCGCACAGCGCCGAGGCGGCGATGTGCAAGTGGTGGGCGCCGAAGCTCGCCTATGACGCGATCCATCAATGCCTGCTGATGCACGGCCACGGCGGCTATGACCGCGGCGTCATGGAGCAGCGGTTGCGTGACGTGCTCGGCTTCCAGATCGGTGACGGCACCGCGCAGATCATGAAGACGATCATCGCACGCGCGCGCGCGGGACGCTCGGCCGTGCCTGCTTGATTTCAAAACAACGAACGAACGGGAGGGGAAGCCATGGAATTCGACGCCGTCTTGCTCGGGCCGCGCCGCGCGGCCAGCATTGCCAATGGCCACTGGCACGACCGAACCATCAACGACGATCTTGACGCCTGTCTGGCGACGTGCCCGGACAAGATCGCTTTGACCGCAGTCCGCCTCGACACCGACACCGTGCGTCGCTTCACCTATCGCGAGATGGCAGCGCTGGCGGACCGGATGGCGATCGGGTTGTCGCGCCTCGGCGTCGGCCGCAACGACGTCGTTGCCATGCAGCTTCCCAACTGGTGGCAGTTCACGCTGCTCTACCTTGCCTGCAGCCGGATCGGCGCCGTCATCAACCCGCTGATGCCGATCTTCCGGGAGCGCGAGCTCTCCTTCATGCTTCGGCACGGCGAAGCCAAGGTGATGATCGTCCCTAAGATGTTCCGCAACTTCGACCATGAGGCGATGCTGAGGGGGCTCATGCCCGAGCTTCCGTCGCTTGCGCGGCTCGTCGTCATCGGTGGCGGCGGCGCCGACGATTTCGACGCGTTGCTGACGGTGCCGGAATGGGAGACGGCGGTCGATGCGAAAGCCATCCTCGGCTCGGCCCGGCCCGGCCCGGACGACATCACGCAGCTCATCTATACGTCGGGAACGACGGGCGAGCCGAAAGGCGTGATGCACAGCGCGAACACGCTGATGGCCAACATCATTCCCTATGCCCAGCGCCTGAAGCTCGGCGCCGACGACGTGGTCCTGATGGCCTCCCCGATGGCCCATCAGACCGGCTTCATGTACGGCCTGATGATGCCGATCATGCTGAAGGCCAGCGCCGTCCTGCAGGATGTCTGGGAGCCGAACCGGGCGGTGGACCTGATCCGCGCCGAGAAAGCGACCTTCACGATGGCGTCCACGCCGTTCCTGACGGATCTGACCCGCACCGTGACCGAGACCGGCAAGCCGGTGCCCTCTCTCAGGAGCTTCCTGTGCGCGGGGGCGCCGATCCCAGGTCCGCTGGCCGAGCAGGCCCAGGCGGGCCTCGGCGCCAAGATCGTCTCGGCCTGGGGCATGACGGAGAATGGCGCGGTCACGCTGATCAACCTGGATGACGACGACAAGCTCGCCTCGACCACCGATGGCTGCCCTCTCCCCGGCGTCGAGCTGAAGGTGGTGGACGCCGACGGCAAGCCGCTGCCGCCGCGACAGTCCGGCAAGCTCCTCGTGCGAGCCTGCTCGAACTTCGGCGGCTACCTCAAGCGGCCGCAGTGGAACGGCACCGACGCCGAAGGCTGGTTCGATACCGGAGACCTGGCCTACATCACGCCCGCCGGCTACATCCGGATCAGCGGACGCTCGAAGGACGTCATCATTCGTGGCGGAGAAAACATTCCCGTCGTCGAGCTCGAGGCGCTGCTCTACAAACATCCCGCAGTCGCACAGGTCGCGATCGTAGCCTATCCCGACGAGCGCCTCGGCGAGCGGGCATGCGCCGTCATCGTACCCAAGGCCGGACAGACCATCGAGTTCCCCGGGATGGTCGAATTTCTCAAGTCACACAAGCTCGCGATCCAGTACATTCCGGAAAAGCTGATCGTGCGCGACGCGATGCCGTCGACGCCGTCCGGCAAGATCCAGAAATTCCGCCTGCGCGACATGCTGAAAGCCGGCGAGTTCTAGGCTCGGTCACGCGTCCCGAACTCCGGGTCGCCCGTTTCAAACCTGCCAATCAAGACGCGCCTTTGGCGCGATGGAGAACGCGCGTGCAAGAGGAAGTCATACTCGTCGAACGAGACGGACGCGTCGGAATCGTCACGCTCAACCGTCCGAAGGTGATGAACGCGCTGAACGACGAGCTGATGGACAGACTCGGCGCGGCCTTGCTGGATCTGGACGCCGACGATGCGATCGGCGTCATCGTGATTGCGGGGTCGGCAAAGGCATTCGCAGCCGGCGCCGACGTCGCAGCGATGGCGGACTGGGGCTACAGCGACGTCTACAATTCCAACTTCATCACGCGCAACTGGGAAACCATTCGTCGGGTGCGCAAGCCCGTCATTGCCGCCGTCGCCGGGCTGGCGCTGGGCGGTGGATGCGAGCTCGCGCTGGCCTGCGACATCATCGTCGCCGGCCGCAGCGCCAAGTTCGGCCTGCCGGAGATCAAGCTCGGTCTCCTGCCGGGCGCCGGCGGCACGCAACGGCTTCCTCGCGCGATCGGTAAGGCGAAGGCCATGGACATGTGCCTGTCGGCCCGCACCCTCGACGCCGACGAAGCCGATCGCTACGGCCTGGTCGCCCGCGTCGTCGACGACGAACGACTTCGCGAGGAGACCCTGCGGCTCGCGTCGAGCATCGCCTCGTTCTCCGCGCCAGCGCTGATGGCGCTCAAGGAATGCGTGAACCGCGCCTTCGAGCAGCCGCTGAGGGAAGGGACGCTCTTCGAACGTCGCGAACTCCACGCCCGCTTTGCAACTGCGGATGCGCGCGAAGGCATGAAGGCTTTCCTGGACAAGCGCAAGCCCGTCTTCGTCCACCGCTAGCTTCGGGCCATGTGATCCCTTCCATTCCATTCGACAGGAGCACTCGATGTCCATGACGGCCCGCCAGATCTTCCAGTGGGACGATCCTCTTTCCCTCGACGGGCAGATCACCGATGAGGAGCGCGCCGTCCGCGACACCGCGCATGCCTATTGCCAGGAGCAACTGCTGCCGCAGGTGCTGGACGCCTTCCGCCATGAGACGACCGACCCCCGTCTCTTCAGAAGCATGGGCGAGCTCGGGCTGCTCGGTCCGACGATCCCGTCGCAGTATGGAGGCGCGGGCCTGAACTACGTCTGCTATGGGCTGATTGCGCGCGAGGTCGAGCGGGTCGATTCCGGCTATCGCTCGATGATGAGCGTGCAATCGTCGCTGGTCATGGTTCCGATCCATGAGTTCGGCAACGAGGCCACCCGGCAGAAATATCTTCCCAAGCTCGCGTCCGGTGAATGGATCGGCTGCTTCGGCCTGACCGAGCCGAACCACGGCTCCGATCCGGGCAGCATGATCACACGGGCGCGCAAGGTTGCCGGTGGCTACAGCCTGTCCGGCGCGAAGATGTGGATCACCAACAGTCCGATCGCCGACGTGTTCGTGGTCTGGGCGAAGGACGATGAAGGCGCCATTCGCGGCTTCGTGCTGGAGAAGGGCTGGAAGGGCCTCAGCGCGCCGGCGATCCACGGCAAGGTCGGGCTGCGCGCCTCGATCACCGGGGAGATCGTGCTCGATGACGTGTTCTGTCCAGAGGAGAACGCATTTCCCGAGGTGCGCGGTCTCAAGGGACCGTTCACCTGCCTGAACAGCGCGCGCTACGGCATCGCCTGGGGCGCGCTGGGCGCGGCCGAGGACTGTTACCTGCGCGCCCGCCAATATGTGATGGACCGCAAGCAGTTCGGCCGACCGATCGCGGCGAACCAGCTGGTGCAGAAGAAGCTCGCGGACATGCTGACGGAGATCACCCTCGGGCTCCAAGGCTGCCTGCGGCTCGGCCGTCTCAAGGACGAGGGCGTTGCTCCCGTGGAGATCACGTCGATCATGAAGCGCAATTCCTGCGGCAAGGCGCTCGATATCGCCCGGACCGCACGAGACATGATGGGCGGCAACGGCATCAGCGACGAGTTCGGGGTCGCCCGCCATCTCGTCAATCTCGAGGTCGTCAACACCTACGAGGGAACACACGACATTCACGCGCTCATCGTCGGTCGCGCGATCACGGGCATTGCTGCATTCAACTGAGCTCCTCGCAGCGGCGCCGTCAAGGCAATCAAAATCATAATGACAGGAGGAAACAGATGAAGACCATTCTGACGGCGAGTGCTGCAATATTCGCTCTCATGCTCGGCGCCTCTAGCGCCGCCGCCCAGACGCCGGTCAAGATCGGCGTGCTCAGCGACATGTCAGGGCCGTATTCCGATTTCAGCGGCCCTGGGTCTCTGGAAGCGGCCAAGCTGGCGATCGAGGACTTCAACGCGGGCTCGAAGAAGCTGTCCGTCGAGCTCGTCTCGGGAGACGCGCAGAACAAGACCGATATCGCCGGAGCGATTGCGCGCCGCTGGATTGATGCCGAAAGCGTCGACATGATCGTCGACATCCCGACCTCCGGCATCGCGCTCGGACTTGCGGGACTGGTGAAGGAGAGAAACAAGGTTCTCATCGCGACCACGGCGGGCACGTCCGAGCTGACCGGAAAATCCTGCACGCCGAACACCCTGCACTGGACCTGGGATACGTGGTCGAATTCCCACGGCACGGCCGACGCGATCGTCAGGAACGGCGGCAAGAGGTGGTACTTCCTCACGGCCGATTACACCTTCGGCACGACCATGGAGAAGGAAGCCGGGGACGTCGTCAAGGCCAATGGCGGCCAGGTTCTCGGTTCCGTGCGGCATCCGCTCGACGCCATGGATTTCTCATCCTTCCTAATGCAGGCCCAGGCCTCAAAGGCGGAGATCATCGGCCTCGCCAATGGCGGCACCGATACGATCAACGCCATCAAGACGGCCGGCGAGTTCGGCATCGTCGCCGGCGGGCAGAAGCTGGTCGGCCTGGTGCTCTTCATCAACGACATTCATGCGCTCGGCCTGAAGGCAGCGAACGGCCTGATGCTGACCACTGCCTACTACTGGGACCTGAACGACAAGACTCGCGCCTTCGCCGAGCGCTTCGCCAAGCGCAGCAACGGCAAGGTGCCGTCGATGAGCCAGGCCGGCACTTATTCCGCCACGTTGGCCTATCTGCGGGCCGTCGAGAAGGTCGGGAGCGCCAAGGACGGCGCCGCTGTCGTAGCGGCAATGCGCGACGCCGGCACCTTCGATGATCCGCTGTTTGGCAAGACGACCGTACGCGTCGACGGCCGGGTCGTTCACGACATGTATCTGGTCGAGGTCAAGAAGCCGGAAGAATCGAAAAAGCCATTCGACTACTACAAGGTGGTTTCCACGATCCCAGCCGATCGCGCATTTCGCTCTCTGGCCGACGGCAAATGCCCGCTGGGGCAATAACTTCTCGGTTACTTCAAAGGTAAGACCGGCAAGGAGCAGTCCGCGCAGCCGAAACGGCCAACCACCTACGATGCGCCCCGCCCGGCAGGTCCGGACGGGGCGCGATCGGCTCACTCGGCCGTCTTGCGCGGCCGCGACCAGAGGAGCGTGTAGCCCTCGCCGCCCTCGTCGTCGAACAGATTGGCGTAGATCGGGGCGTTGAACGAGGGATCGTCGAGCTTGAGCGAGAGATAGTCGCGTCCCTCTTCGGATCGGCGCGCCCAGGCGGCTCCGATCTCCACTCGGCCTGCGTAGACGCGGTGGCTGGGCGCGTTCTCGCTGGAGCGGTTGGCTTCGGGGACGATGCGCACGCCCTTGGCCTTGAGGCTCAGGGTGATGATCTCGCCCTGGAAGTCGTCGCCGACCTTCTTGAAGGAACCGATGGAAGCCATGTTGTTTCTCCTTGGCTGGTTCGGGCCGCGACCACCGCGGCCTCGATGGCGCATCTCGGGCGAACGGCGATCGACGGCGCACCCGCAGGGCTGGAGCGGCAGCGGAGGACGGCGCCGGACAACTTTCTTGTCCCGCGAGGAATGGGCCGCTCCGCCCAGGGGAAGAAAGTTGGCCGGTGGCGTTGCGCTCAGGCGATCGAGGCGCAGCCGGCCTTCGGCCAGATCAAGCCATCACGAGGCAAGGTGCGTTGCCGTCCCGATCAGCTTCCAGGAGAGACATGGTGAGCCGCGGCCGCACAAGACGGCGGACAGGCTAGGCGTACGATCAGAAGGCGTCGACAAGAAAAGGGCGTGACGGTTTCAGTCCCGTTTCCAGAGACATGCCTCACGCCTATCAGCCAATGCCTTGGGCTGGAAAAGATCGTCCGCGGTGGGTCGCAATCTCCAGAACGACGTGGCTCATACTCGGAAGCTAGGCTGCTCGCTTTGGGACGCCGGCTGCCACGAACCGCTCGGCAATGATGCTGTCGGGAGCAGCCCCCAGCTCGATTGCGACGCGGCGCGCACTGTCGATCATCGCTGGCGGGCCGCATAGATAGACATCGTAGCCATCCAGGGATCGTCGCCCGATCAGGTCGGGTGCCACCCCCTGGCTGATGTCGGCTGGGCACGGCCCCGTAGCAACCGAGATTCGCAAATCCAACTTGGAGATGGCACGCGCGATCTCGCGCAGCTCGTCGAGGAAAAACAGATCACCGGCGGTATTGACGCCGAAGCACAGCGTGACCTCGCGGCTTTCGCCGGTCGCCTTCATCTGCCGCAGCATTGACACCATCGGCGCCACGCCCGTGCCTCCGGCCACCATCAGTACCGGCCGATCGCTGGACCTCAGATAGAAAACACCCTGCGGGCCACGGCATTGAACAACATCGCCGGATGCGGCCCGCTCGGTCAGATAGCACGACATTGCACCGTCGTCGATCAGACGGACAAGAAACTCCAAGCCGCGGTCGTCGCGAGGCGAGTTCGCCATCGAATAGGAGCGCCATTCCGCCGTCCCCGGCACTTGCAGATTGACGTATTGGCCCGGCAGGAATCTGACCGGCGACAGTCCGAGCGTCCGATAGACGACCCGGACCACCGACGCGCTCAGCCGTTCGACGCTTTCGATCTTCGCAGAAAACGGCTTCGCCGGGATGAGCTTGGCGCGCTCATAGGGCAACTGGATCTGCACGTCGCTGCGGGCGAGCGCAACACAGGGCAGCATCTCGCCGGCGTCAATCTCGTCCTGCGACAGCGACACCGAGGTTCCTTCTTCGTAGTCCAGATCGCCGCCCAGGCACGTCGCCCGGCAGGTCTGACAGTCGCCGACTTCGCAGTCCGAACTGAGCGCGATTCCACTGCGGCGCGCGGCGGCGAGAATGGTCTCGCCGGGCTTCGCCTCGACGCGGGCGCGATCGCCATCCACAAAGATGAGAGAAACGGTGGGCATCGGTTCACTCCAGTCGGCTGCACGCGCTCACTGTGCGAGCGAGAACTTTCCGTCCTTCACCGTCAGCATCACGACGCTGTCGGCCTTGGCGCCGAAATGGTCGTCCGGGCCGTAAGAATACACCGCAGTCACACCGACAAAGTCCTTCAGGCCTTCGATGGCATCGCGGATCTTGGCGCGGTCCGCGCCCGCCTTGCCGATCGCAGCGGCAATCATGTTGACAGCATCATAGGCGTTGCCCGCGAAGGTCGCCGGCGGCTTGCCATACTTCTTCTGGTAATCGGTCACGAAGCTCTGCAGCGCGGCCTTCTGCGGATCAGAGTCCTTGAGCGAATCGATCACGTAGATCTTCGACGACGGGATGAGCACGTCATCGGCCGATCCACCGGCGAGCCTAAGGAAATTGAAGTCATTGGCCGCGTGAGACATGTACAACGGAGCGGTGAGACCGAGCTGGCGGTAGTTCTTCACCGCTATCGCCTGCCCCGGACCGGTCGCCCAGATCACGACCGCATCCGGCTGCACGCTGCGGATCTTGGTGAGCTGCGGCGTCATATCCTTGTCGGCATTGGCGTAGGATTCTTGCGCGACCATCGTCAGGCCGAATGATTCCGCATTCTTGACGAGTTGGTCGCGACCGCTCGTACCGAACGGCGAGTCGGCGTGTAGCAGCGCGATCTTCTTGGCCCCGCGCTTCTGCATGTCCGTCATCATGACGCTCTGCACCAACGCGTCGGTGAGCGGCGACAGGAACAGCCATTTCTTGTCCTGCGCAGGCATGACGATGCCGCGGGAGCCGCCATTGGAAATCATCGGCGTCGACGCATTCTGCACGGTGTCGCTGATCGCATAGGACGAGCCGCTGTTCATCGGGCCGACCAGCGCGACCACGCCGCTCTGTTCCAGCAGCCGCTTGGCGGCGGTGACCGACTTGGTGTTGTCGCCCTCCGTGTTGACGTTGTCGAGTTCGAGTTTCTTGCCGGCGATGCCGCCCCTGGCGTTGATCTGCTCGATGGCAAGCATTGCGCCTTCGAGTCCCGGCTGGCCGAGCGAGGCGAGCGGCCCGGAAGTCTCGAGCAGGCCACCGATCTTGATGGTGTCGTCCGCGCGGGTGGCGGTGGCGGCCGTCATGAGCATCAGCGCGGCCAGCATGGCTTTGGTATTCATCGTCAGATCCCCTGGGCTGGTAAGGTCGTGGGTGCGAGCGAAGCGACCGCGGCGGTGAACGGATACAGCGGCGGCCGGTAGATTCCGCCGCCGATGCGGCCGTTGTGTCCGTTGCAATCGAGAATGCCGAGCACGATATCGAGCGGCGTACCGCCTCTCACGAGGGCGCGGGCGACCGTTCCGACCTTGATCCCGCTGCGCTTGAATCCGCGATGAACCGCGGGCAGCATGTCTTCGCGATCGCTCGCGGGGCCGCGGGCTTGCGGGAGCGACACTGCGGTCATGGCGCCGAAACCCGCGGCATCGACCAACGCGCTGTCGCCGATCGCGCCGAGGCGATCGCTGCTTTGAAAGCCTGGCAGCAGATTGCCTTCGGGAGGCTCCGCCGGTGCGACGAACCAATGCTCGCCGCTGCCGCCAAGCTTGATGCCGCAATCGACGCCGTTGCCGCCGAGCGCAGTGATGATGCTGCTGCCCTCGCCCACCCCGGCGTTGGCGATGCATTTCACCGCGGCCATCCAGAGATTGAGGAAGAACGCAGAAGCCCTGTCCAGGAATCGGCGCTCCGGCGTGTCGCCGCCGAGCCGCGGCGCGATCCGCTCGATCAGCCGGCGCGTCGCCGCAGACGTGCGCGAATGGCAATCGTCGCCCTCCATCAGCGCGCTGTCGGCGATCTCGATCAGCGGAATGTCGTTGTCGACAACGATCTCAAGCGTCGCGGCGAGATTGCCGTTCATCCAGCGCAGATGCGTCAGCACCTCGCGACTGCACAGCCCTAGCCGCTGCGCCAGCGCTATCCCGCCATTGAGCGGACTATATGTGGTGTTCGCCGCATCGGCGGCGTCGGCCACGATCTGCACCGCCATGTTGGGCGAGAGCACCGCCGCAAGCGGCACCATTGCGCCGACATCCTGCGCCGGCGCCAGTTGCACCTCGCCGTGCGTCAGCATCGCGCGGGCCGCTGTCTCGTCCTTGGCCCAACCTTCGAACAGGATCGCCATCACGGTGCTGTTGAGAATCGGCGCTGCGATCGCACCAGAGCGCACCGGCGGTCCGGCATGAAGAATGGTCCGGTCCGGAAACGCGATGACGTCCTGCGCAGATGCGACACCGCGCCAGACCGGACGCACCGCGTGCATCCGCACCAGTGCGGCGCGGTCCGCAGGGTGAAGGCTGGTCTCGGCTGGGCGCGCGATCGCAGCCGGGTCATGCTCGGACAAATCAGCCTCCGTTGATCGCGACGGCGCTGCGGCCTGCGTCCGCGCCGTACGGTTCGGCCTGGCTCGAGCCGAGATAGGCCTCGGTGAGGTGGCGGTCCTGCAACAGCGTCCGACCCGGCCCCTCCGCAACGACCCGCCCGTTGGCGAGCACGTAGCCGCGATCCGCGATCGACAGCGCGGCCGTCACGTTCTGCTCCACCAGCAGGATCGTCAGACCCTGATCGCGCAGCCGTTCGACACAGCGCAGGATCTCGGCGAGCACCTGCGGCGCCAGCCCGAGCGACGGCTCGTCGAGCATCAGCAGTTTGGGTTCACCCATCAAGGCGCGACCGATCGCCACCATCTGCTGCTGGCCTCCACTGAGCGTCCCAGCGAGTTGATCGGCACGCTCCTTCAGCACCGGAAACAGCTGATAGACGGTTTCCAGCCGTTGCTCGAAGCCGCGCCGCTCGGCAGCGCTGCGCCAGATCACATGGTGAAAGCCCCGCGTCCGGCGCAGCGCGTAGCGGCCCGCAGCGAGGTTCTGCAGCACCGTGAGCGAGCCGAACAGCGCGCGCCCCTCCGGCACCAGGCTGATGCCGCCCGCGACACGTCGGTCCGCCGCGACCCCGCGCAGGTCGACATGGTCGAACGTCATCCCGTCGGCAGTGCAGGGCTCCACGCCAGCGACCGCCCGCAGCAGGCTGCTCTTGCCTGCGCCGTTGGCGCCGACCAGCGCGACGATCTCTCCGCGGCCGACGACGAGCGAGACGCGATCGAGCGCTCGCAGGCCGCCATAATTGACATCGAGGCCGCCGATCTGGAGCAGCGGCGGTGCGACGGCGCGGATCACTTTCGGCGCCTCAGGCGCAGTGTCGCGGCGGCCGAGATACGCCTCGAGCACCTGCGGATTTCGACGCACCGCTGCCGGCTCGCCGTCGGCGATGATGCGGCCCTGGTCGAGTACCAGGATGCGCCGCGCCAGTCGGCTCACCAGCGGCATGTCGTGATCGATGAACAGAATGGTCTTGCCGGCACGCGAGAGCGACAGGATGATGTCGCCGAGCGCGCGCTTTTCGAGATCGTTCAGGCCGGCACCGGGCTCATCGAGCACCAGCATACGCGCGCCCGAGGCGAGCACCCGTGCTATGCCGAGCAGCCGGCGCTGCCCGGCGGTCAGGATCGATGCGGACTGGTCGGCGAGCTCGTACAGACCGACCGCGGCGAGATGCGCATCGGCCTCGCGCCGCAGTTTGCCATGGCCGAGAAGCGCCGCACCGCGGCCAATCATCGACTGCAGCAACCCGAGACGATGACGCGGGACACCGCCCACCATGACATTCTCGCGCACCGAGAGCCGCTGGAACGGTTCGGCAGCCTGGAACGTGCGTGCCAGTCCCCGCGCGACGATATCGTGCGGTGCTTCGCCGGTGATCGTTTCGCCGTCGAACCGCACCGAGCCGGTCTGCGGGGTGATCTCACCGGAGAGGACATTGAGCAGCGTGGTCTTGCCGGCGCCGTTGGGGCCGATCAGCGCGACCCGTTCGCCGGCGCCGACGTCGAAGCTGACGTCGGTGAGCGCCCGGAAGGCGCCGAACTGCACGGATGCGGCCTGGATCGAGAGAAGCGGCCCGCTCATCGCATGCTCCCCGCCGCGCCCGTCCGCCGAGCGCGCGACGCCAGCGTCGCGATGCCGCGCAGCAATCCGTCGGGACAGTAGATCACGCTGACAACGAGCAATGCGCCATAGGCCACGATGTCGTACGCGCCGAGCGGCTTCAGTAGTTCGCCAATCAAGGTGATGAAGATGACGCCCATCAGCACGCCCCAGACATCGGCGAAACCGCCGATCGCGACCATCAGCAGGAGCTTAATTGAGAAGCCGACGTCGAACGGACCTGGGCTGAGATAGCCAATGTAGTGAGCGTAGAGTCCGCCGCCGAGTGCGCAGAACAGGCCGCTGACCATCATGATCGAGCGCTTGGTCGACTGCACGTCGTTACCGACCGAACGCGCCGTGGCTTCGTTTTCCGAGATCGCCCGCATCGCGAGGCCGGTCGGCGACGCCACGAGATTCTGCGCGCCGAGGATTGCGGCGATCGTCGCCAGCCACACGACCGGCAGCATGGCGAAATCGTTGCCTAGGGTGAACCCGATCAGGCGGAGCGGCGGGATGCCCGTCAACCCATCCGGACCTCCGGTGACTCCGTGCATTTCGACGAAGCAGATTTGAACGATGATGCCGAACGCCAGCGTCGCCATCGCCAGATAGTGGCCCTTGAGACGGAATACGAGCCAGCCGATCCCCCAGGCCAGCAGGGCCACCACGGCGGTCGATAGCAGGATGTCGAGCCAGCCGGGAATGTCGAGCCATTTGCCGATTAGCGCAGCGCCATAGGCTCCGAGTCCGTAGAAGGCGGCGTGGCCGAGCGAAATCTGGCCCGTGAAGCCAGCGATCAGCGCGAGCCCGATGGCGGGCAGCGCCTGCAGGCCGATCACCACCAGCAGGCTCACCAGATAGCCGTTGCCGGTCGCAGCGCAGGCCAGCAGAGCGACGATCAGAGCGAGGATACGCCACGATGTCATGCGCGCACCCGATCATAGTCGCCAAGCAGGCCGCCGGGACGGAACAGCAAGAAGCCGAGCAGCAGTGCGAAGGCGATCGCGTTCTTGTAGCCCGAGCTGACATAGCCCGCAGAGAACGCCTCCAGCACGCCGAGCACGAGGCCGCCGACGGCGGCGCCGATCGGGCCGCCGAAGCCGCCGACGATGCAGGCGACGAAGCCCTTGATGCCGAGTTGAAGGCCGGTGTCATACTGGGTCAACGCGATCGGAGCGATCACGATTCCGGCGATTGCACCAAGCGCTCCCGACATGACGAAGCCGACCAGGCTCATAGTCTCGACTTTCATGCCGACCAGTCGCGCGGCGAACGGATTCATGGCGCAGGCGCGGAACATCTGCCCGAGATAGGTGCGGCGAAACAGCAGATCGAGGCCGCCCATCGCCACGATGCCGATGCCGATCACCCACAGCGACTGCGGCATCACGGTTGCGCCCAGCAGGTGGATCAGCTTCTCGCCGGAGAACGCCGGCATCGGCTGCGCGTCGGTGCCCCAGATGATCGCGGCGATCCCTTGCAGCACGACACCGACCCCGATGGTGACGATGATACCGCGCATCACATCGCCCCGAACGGGCTGGATCGCGATGCGCTCGATGAGCACCGCAACCGCGCAGGTGATCACGATGGCGAGCAGGATGGCCAGCCAGAGCGGCGCGCCGGCGACGTTCAGCGCGATCGCGCTCATCGCGCCCACCATCGCAAAATCGCCCTGCGCGAAGTTGACGATGCCAGTGACGTTGTAGATGCAGGTGAAGCCGACGCCGATCAGCCCGTAGATGCTGCCGACCACCAGTCCACTGATGAGAAACTGTAAGGCGTCGGACATCGGTCCTCCTTCGCGCGCTAGACCTGCATCCAGGATTCGGAAAATGCGAGGAACGCAGTGCTCTTGCGTGTGCCGGCGAAATCGCGCTGCATCACTCTGCCGGCCAGCGGGCGGCCGTTGACGGTCACCGAGCCCTCGCCCGCGTCGAGGAACAGGCTGTACATCTGGTGGATCTTGGTCGGGCCGCTTTCCGCAGGCATATCGACCGCGTAGGGAGCGCTGAGCTTCGACCAGGTCGCGACCACTTCGACATCGGCGCTGCGCACGATCTCCGAATAGGTCGAAAGCGTGCTGCCTTCGCGGCGGCACTCGATCATCGGCAGGTGCGTCACCGCGCCGATACCGGGTGACACCCGGAAAGACGCAAATTTCGAGAAGAACTCGGCGATCAGATATTTGGCGAGCGGTTCGTTGTCGCTGATGCAGAAATTGTCGACTTCGGGACGGCCCTTGGCGACGCCCGGCTGATCCAGCACGACGATGCCGCTGCCCATGCCGTACGCGGAATAGAAGATGCGGAAGAAGCACATCAGCCCGGTCCAAGGACCATCCTGCGTGTCCTTCAGATAGATACCGGGGTTTTCACCGGTCCAGGCCACGGCGCCAGAATGAATAGGACTTTTGCTCGACACGTGATCTCTTTCCTTGAAGCTCAGGCCGCGGCCTGCGATGCGGCGGCGCGCTCGTATTCGCTCAGAAGCCTGCGCACGGCTTCATGACGATCGTCGGCGGCGTGATGATCGCCCTCGGTCACGATCTCGGTGACACGGCGCCCGATCTCTTCCTGCAACTCGATATCGTCGACACCGGCGATCGGCGGGATCGCCAGCACGGTGTCGTGGCAGTAGGTCGGGATCAGCCCGCCGGAGCGGAGCGCGGAGCGCGGCGGCTCCTCGCCGGCAGCGACCTTGCGGACGTCGCGGCGCAGCAGCTTGCGCAGCATGACCACGCCCTTGTCGCAGTAAGTCAGGTGCTCCAGCGCGTGGAGCGCGATCGGACGCTGGGTGACGATCGCGTCGTAGTCGCCGGGCAGGCGCTGCCGCTCCTCGAACGAGCCGCCGGCGCCCTGGCCGTAGAAATCGACCTTCTCCAGGCCGCAATCCTCCTCCTTGCCGATGCCGCGTGGATTGACCTCGGGGTGGAAGTGCCGCCACCCGATCACCTTGCAGGTCGTGTTGTCGATCGGCGTGGTCCAGCGGGTGATGCCGACGCGGCCGAACTGCTTGGCGTCCTGGCCATCCTCCCAGATGTGCCCGACCTGCGCGAGGTTCGGCATGATGATGTCGTTGGAGCGGACCCAGACCTTGTCCTTCCAGCGCCGGGTGGTGACGTAGATCATGCCGGTCGGCGTCTCGACGAACTCCATCACCGGCAATTCGCCCCAGGTGTCGGAGAAGTGCGAGAAGGTGACGCGGGTGTGCAAGAACACGGCGTGCGCCGGGTCCATGACGTTCTCCTGCACTTGCAGCCAATTGCACGGATAGGTAACGCAATACGGCACCAGCTTGTCGCCCGGATAGTCGTAGCTGTCGAAGATGGGAAACTCCGGAATGCTGCCGGGCGGCCCGAAGTAGCCGAAGATCAGACCCTTGTACTCCTTGCAGGGGTAGGCCCCGTGGAACAGCCGGTCCTTGAGCGCGCTCCCGGGCGGATCACCGGGCGTTTCCAGGACCTGCCCGTTCACACCGAACAGCCAGCCGTGATAGCAACAGCGCAATCCGTTCTCGGTCGGCAGACCGAATTCGAGCGACGTGCCGCGATGGCTGCAGTGGCGGTCGAGAATGCCGTACTCTCCCTTGGTGGTGCGGAATACCACCAGGTCTTCGCCGAACATGCGGAAGCCGAGCGGGACATCACCAAGTTCGGACGTCAACGCGATCGGCTGCCAATAGCGGCGCAGCAGTTCGCCGGCGGGTGCCCCCTTCTCCACATGAGTGAGTTCGACGTTCTCGCCGGGCGTCTCCTGCTTGAGATAGCCGCCATAGGCCGTCGTGAGAAACTGTTTCTGTGCAACCATCGCCGCCTCGTGCCGCTCGCGCGGGTCGTTGGAATTTGTCTCATTCGAGTATTGTGCGGGGCGCTGGTTCTGCCAATAATAGTTACATGCACGATCAGTTTGGAAATCTTGAACTGCCCAAGTTTGCAGCGACAACGCTCACGAATAGGGCAAAGATTGCTCGAAACCCACGCCTTTGAGGAACGGAGGCCGGTTTGGCGAGCGATAAATACAAGGACCAGATCGAGGTCGGAGAGGCCGTCCCCAAACTTTCGCTGCGCCAGCTCACGTACTTTCTCGCAACCGCGAACAGCGAAAGCGTGTTGCGCGCCTCGGAAACGCTGAACGTGTCGTCGGCTTCAATCTCGACGGCGATCTCCCAGATCGAGGAATTCCTGCAGACGCAGCTCTTCATCCGGCGTCACGCGCGCGGCCTCGTGCTGACCTCGGCCGGACAGGATCTCGCCGCACACGCCAGGAACATTCTCCTCCATGCCCGCGAGATCGAAGCCGTCGCACAGCGGGGACCGTTTCGAGCCGCGGGCCGCATCAGCGTTGGATGCCTCGCGACCATCGCGCCCTATCTGATCCCGCCGGTGCTGCGCGACCTGCAGGAGACGCATCCGGAGATCGAAATGCGCTGGCGCGCCGACAAGCACGAAGCGCTGCTCGACGGCCTGCATAACGGAAGCTTCGACCTGATCATCGTCTACGATTACGATATTCCGACGACGCTGCACCCCTCGCCACTACGATCGATGCCGGTCCAGGTGGTGCTGCCGAGCGATCATCCGCTCGCGTCCAGTCAGAGCTGCTCCCTGTCGGATCTGGTCGGCCTGCCGATGGTGCTGCTCGATCAGCCGCGGACTCGCGACTATTTCCTGTCGTTGTTCGGAAACCGCGGGCTCAGTCCGAATGTTGCGCACCGTGTCGATTCATTCGAGATGGTACGCAGCTTGGTTGCGAATGGCTTCGGGTTTTCACTTCTCAACTTCGTGCCACCCTACAACGTCCACGGTCACGGGACACTGACATCGCGACCGCTCGCGGATGTCGACCGGCCTCAAAACCTGGTCCTGGCCCGATTATATCGATTTCGAGCTCCGCGTCTGGTTGACGAACTATTCAAGAGCGTCAGCTCTGCTGCCCAGCAGCTTACTATATCTACTCTTTAGTAGCCGACTCGAAGGCGCTGCTAACGATCAAAGGCCCTTCTGTCTTAAAAAAGGAAGACCTTTACAGCAGCAGCGGGATCGTTCTCGGCGTCGGGCGATGCGCTGGCCTGGAAGAAGACCGCAGACCTCCGCGGACGGATGCGCTACGCAGTCTCGACCGCGGGGCAATCCTCGATCTGACGCAGAACAGCGGTCGGCCCGGCGGCGCCGTCAGGCTCATAGCCGCGATGAACGGTGAGGCTGATCGCCAACCTGATCGGACCGAAACCGGCGAGGCAGATCGGGTCCAAGCAACTGGCGCAATGCGCCCGCACCGACGAGGAGTGCCCCTGACCATCCGATGATCTCGCCCAAAACCTCTGAAGGCCCGGCAAGCAAAGCAAGTCCCTTGGCCGCATGATGGCCGGCGACAAGGGCCGGAACAAGAAAAGCAGCCGCAACGATCCCGCGCACCAGCATGGATCGCGAGGCGGCGAACAGAAATTGACCGCCGGCCAGCGTAACAACTGCCGCAATCAGGCCGGCCCCAAATGCCCACCCGATTTCGATGCCGGCATTCAGGGCCGCCATGCCGGTGCTGACCGCAACGAAGAACGGGAGAGCGTGAATAGCCAGCCTGAATAGCGCCCGGCACAATAGTCCGACGCTGAACAGTCCAAGGATGAGAGCAATCGCGGGCATGGCGGTGGCCTCCCTGCAAAGCTATGACGGGATGCGCCTTCCACCACCACCGCGGCGCGATCCGAACAATATGAATCCTGATTTGGACAAAGTTACGGAGAGTCATGCCGACGCTCGAGCGGCGTCCGACGCGTTGTGAGATCGGCAGAGCGTTGAGGAGTTGACGGCGCTCACGCGCCGCCTTTCCCGAAGGTCCAGACGGGAATACCGAGGCGACGGGCCTTGTCGGCGAGGTTGCCCTGGATCCCGGAGCCGGGGAAGACCATCACGCCGATCGGAAGCGTCTCCAGCATGGCGTCGTTGCGCTTGAAGGGGGCGGCCTTGTTATGCCTCGTCCAGTCCGGTTTGAAGGCGACTTGCGGCACCTTCCGGTTCGCGGCCCATTTGGAGGCGATCAGTTCGGCGCCTCTTGGCGAGCCACCGTGCAGGAGCACCATGTCGGGATGCTTGGCGTGGACCTTGTCGAGCCGGTCCCACAAGAGCGCGACGTCATTGAAGTCAGGTCCGCCGGTGAGTGCGATCTTCGGACCCGGCGGCAGCATGATCTCGGTGTCGGCGCGGCGCTTGGCGGCGAGGAAGTCGCGGGAGTCGATCATGGCGGCCGTCAGCGTGCGGTGGTTGACCTGCGAGCCCGATCGCGGGCGCCAGGGCGATCGCGTATGCAGCTCGAAGGCCTCCGCGGCGAGATCACGAAACAGCTCCAGGACGTTCCGGCGCTCGATCAGCGACAGTCCTTCCGACGTCAGCCGCTCGAGCTCGACGGAGCGGACCTCCGAGCCGTTCTGCTCACGCTGACTCGAGCGCTGCGCCTGCTCGTTGTCGTCGAGCTCGCGCTCGATCCGCATCGTCGCACGGTGAAATAGGTTGACCGCCGACCACAACAGATCCTTGAGCTCGGGCTCAAGGCGAGTGTCGGAGAGCGTCGCCACCAGGGCGTCGAAGATGTCGGCGACCGCACCGGTGATGGCCCTGCCCTCCGGCAGCGGCCGCGGATCAGGCTCGTCGTCAAAGGGCCGGTAGCCATACAGTTGGAGTTCGGCCAAGGCGTCGTCGGTCGTCGACCGGGTGTCGTGCGGCTCACGCATCTCGTCGTGCTGGTCGGACATGTGGGTCTCGTCTGTGCTCGGTGCCGCGCCGATCGCGGCCTTCCATAGCGATCCCCAAGACGGCGGGCGGACCGGACCAGAACCCGCTGATCGCTTCGAGCAGCGGGCCGGAGCGACAGCGGAGGATGGCAGTGCGCAGCTATTTTGCTTCGCGATGCAAAGGCCCGCCTTCGGGCCGGCGGAAAATAGCTGCGCACCGCCATTGCCGGACCGGACCGCCTGCCGTCCGATCGCTTCTGAAGAAGGCCCCGGCGCCGCTCTCGGAGCTCTGGCGAGATCCTCTTGCCCCTGCCAGTGCGGTGAGTGCCGTGCGACGCTCCACTGTCGAGCGACGGTCTACTCCGGGATCGTGCCCGCGAAACGCTCGACGTCGTCACGCAGCAGCTGTTGGCGCAAGACGTCCCGGAGCTTGGTCCCTCCGAAGGCGCGCAGATCTTCGTTGAAGTCCTCCAGGCGGGGACACCAAGCGATCGCCTCGATGCCGGCGTCCAGCGCACGAGCCGTCAACGCTTTCGCCGCGTTGTTGCCCGCAGCATCAGCGTCAACAGCGACATAGAGGCGGCGCACAGTGGCCGGCCAGAGCATCGTCGCGAGATGGTTGGCCGAGAGCGCTGCGGCTACCGGCAAGGTCGGCAGCACCGTGCGCAACGACAGCATGGTCTCGATGCCCTCCCCAGCCGCGAGCACATCGTCGACGGTCCCGAAGCGAACGGCATGTCCGAGCAGATCGCCCATCGCCCGCCGTGGCGTATCGATCGGCGCCTTGCCGAGCCTGCGATCGTCAAAGCCCTCAGGATCGAGCCAGGTGCGATGGACGCCGGTCATGCGGCCCGTGAGGTCCGTCACGGCGGCAATCAGAGCTGGCCATGTCTCGACATCGGCGGCGCCGTCCGGCCGATAAAAGCAGCGAGGATGGAAGCGCAGCGCGTCAGTGCTGACGCTCAAATCGATCCCGCGATGAGCAAGATAGGCCTCGCCGAGCGTACCAGGCAGCGGTTGCGCCATCCCAAACAGCCGGCGAACCGCTCTGGTGGAGTTGCGCGGACGCCGGGCTGCCTCAGCATCGATCGGCGGTTCACGTTGCAAGGCCGGCAGCTTCAGGAACCGCCGCGCCTCCTTGGCAATCTCACGAAAGCTACGAAGGCCGCACGTCGTTCCGATGACGTCGAGCAGATCACCATGTTCTCCGGTCGCGGCATCGGTCCATTTGCCAGCCGGTCCCTTCGATGAGGCATGTAGCCGCACGAACAGCGAGCGGCCGGGCGTGTTGTTGATATCGCCGACTAGCCAATAGCGTCCCTCACGTCGGCCGTTGGATAGATAATGTCGGCACACCGCCTCGGCCTCACGCGCGAGGCGGCGCGCCAGTTCTGACGCGTCGCCTGCCGTCACGATGGCTCCCGTCCACGAACGTCAGCGATCGGAAACCGCTCCAGAACCCTGGCCAGGATCGCCGGGCCACTTGCATCGGTCGGCACAAACATCCGCAGCTTCCACGAGATGATCTCGCCGAACAGTCCGCAGGCCCTGAGACAATCCCTCAAGCCGTCTGAGAAACCCGACAGCTCGATCCGATTGACACCCATGACGCGCGCTCTCCGTAGCTGCAGCCCCTCCTGGAGATCGAGGACGCAGCCGTCATGCAGCAGAGCCGTGAACGCGTACTCGGGACCGAGCGCCGGCGCATCAGTGGACACTGCTGTAACCCAACCGAGCGGCACCTTGCGACCGATGATGCGCTCGCCGGCGTCCATCTGGAGACGGTAGACCCTCGTCGACTCGTGAGGGAGCCGCTTCCAGATCGGCAGTAGGAGGCCGGTGACCAGGTAGATCGTGGTGGTCGCAAACTCCGGAATGGACGCGAGCTCCGCGCTCCAGGCGGACTTGAACTGCTCACGGTCCGTCTCGCCCCAATCATGCTCGACCAGCTTGGCCAGCGGCACAGTGCGGCGTTCCATCGGTCCGATCAAATGGACCCGTGGCTCAATCTCGCCGTCGTCGAGCAGC
The DNA here is from genome assembly GCF_032381435.1 of Bradyrhizobium sp. SZCCHNR1002. Taxonomy (NCBI): domain Bacteria; kingdom Pseudomonadati; phylum Pseudomonadota; class Alphaproteobacteria; order Hyphomicrobiales; family Nitrobacteraceae; genus Bradyrhizobium; species Bradyrhizobium sp. SZCCHNR1002. The sequence continues at coordinate 249,760 of NZ_JAUHIS010000005.1, read as the reverse complement.
CAGCTCGGCGCGGGCACCTGGATCGCCGCCCGCCCGGAGCGGGTATTGCGCAGCGGAACGGATCGGCGCTGCAGCAGCCGCTCCAAGGCTTCGTTCAGCGACATTGGCCGGTTACGCTCGCGCTGGACGATGGAGACGAGATGAGTTTCAGCGCCAGTGGCGGGATGAGTGTAGATCGTGCGCCGTTCCTTGACGACGAAGCTCTCGGCTCGGAGCGTCTCCAAGCCGGCATCGTAAGTCCCGGACGCGATCGCGCCCTCGATCCGCGACGCGAGCAACTGCTCGAACACCGTGAACAGGATGTTCTGCAGCTCGATCGTCAGTGCCAGCAGCCGGTTGAGGAACGTCGTGATCGGCGGCAGCTCGTCACGCAGACCATTCTCGTCGGTCAGCTTCAATCCCGTGGCCTGCTCGAAGCGCTGCAGTGAGCAGCTGCCGACCTGGCCGCGGGCCAGGAGGCCGTAGAGCTGACGCAGCGCATCGCGCGCGTGCGGGCTTTCGAGATTATCCTCGGGGCGGAAGAGCCCCTGTCCGCCGGTCTGGCGCTGGCCACGGGTGATGGCGCCCAACGTGTCGAGCCGGCGCGCGATCGTCGAGAGAAAGCGCTTCTCAGCCTTCACATCGGTTGCGATCGGGCGAAACAGCGGCGGCTGGGCCTGGTTCGTGCGGTTGGTCCGCCCAAGCCCCTGGATCGCGGCATCCGCCTTCCAGCCCGGCTCCAGCAAATAATGCACCCGAAGCCGCTTGTTCTTTGCCGAGAGCTCGGCGTGGTAGCTACGGCCGGTGCCGCCAGCGTCCGAGAACACCAGGATGCGCTTCTTGTCATCCATGAAGGCTGCGGTCTCAGCGAGGTTGCTGGATGCCGGTCTTGTTTCAACAGCCATCCGGTCGCGGATGCGGATGATCCGTCGCGACCGGCCCGTGACCTCAGCGACCTCGTCCGTGCCGAAGCGCTGAACAATCTGGTCGAGGGTGCCCGGCACCGGCGGAAGCGACGCGAGATGCTCGATCATCTCATCTCGCCGCGCGACGGCCTCGCGGCTCTCGACCGGCTGACCGTCGCGAGTAACGGGACGCGACAGCAGATTGCCCTCGCCATCGGTGAACGGCTCGTAGAGTTGGACTGGGAAGGAATGGGCGAGATAGTCGAGGACGTATTCGCGCGGCGTGATGTCGACCTGGACATCGCCCCAGTCCTCGGTCGGGATCTCCGCCAGCCGCCGCTCCATCAAGGCTTCACCGGTGGAAACGATCTGAATGACCGCGGCATAGCCGGCGTCGAGATCACGCTTGATCGCATTGATCAGCGTCGGCGTCTTCATCGAGGTTAGCAGGTGTCCGAAGAACCGCTGCTTGGCCGATTCGAAGGCCGAACGAGCCGCCGACTTGGCTTGGGCATTGAGCGTACCGGTTGCTCTGGTGATGTTGGCCGCGCGCATCGCCGCCTCGAGATTGGTGTGAATGACCGCGAATGCCCCGGCGTAGGCGTCGTAGACCCTGACCTGCTCGTCCGTGAGTCGATGCTCGAGCAACTCGTATTCGACGCCCTCGAAGGACAGCGACCTCGCTGCATAGAGGCCGAGGGCCTTGAGGTCCCTGGCCATCACCTCCATCGCCGCGACCCCGCCCTCCTCGATCGCCGCCACGAAATCCGCCCGCGTCGCAAATGGGAAGTCCGCGCCGCCCCACAATCCGAGCCGCTGGGCATAGGCGAGATTATGGACGGTGGTCGCACCAGTCGCCGAGACGTAGACGACGCGAGCATTGGGCAGCGCGTGCTGCAGCCTCAGGCCGGCGCGGCCCTGCTGTGAAGCCGCCTGCTCGCCCCGATCGCCCTTGTTGCCTGCGGCATTCTGCATCGCATGGCTCTCGTCGAAGATGATCACGCCATCGAAGTCCCGTCCCACCCAGTCGACGATCTGACGGACGCGCGAAAGCTTCTCGGCCTTCTCGTCGGTCCGTAGCGTGGCGTAGGTGGTAAAAAGGATGGCTTCACCCAGCCGGATCAGCGCGCCCTGGCGGAAGCGCGACAGCGGCGTGACCTGCAGCCGCTCCATGCCGAGCGCCGCCCAGTCGCGCTGTGCGTCCTCGATCAGCTTGTCGGACTTGCTGACCCAGATCGCCCGGCGCCGGCCCTTCAGCCAATTATCGAGCAGGATGCCCGCGACCTGGCGGCCCTTTCCCGCGCCGGTGCCATCGCCGAGGAACCAGCCGCGCCGGAAGCGGACCGCTCCCTCGGCGTCCTCGCTGGCCGCGCGGACATGATCGAAGGTCGCGTCGACGGTCCAGAACCCGGCAAGAAAGCCGCCATGCGCGTCGCCTGCATAGATGATGCTCTCGAGCTGCGCGTCGGACAGCACTCCATCGGCGACGATCCTGGCTGGCAGATGCGGTACATAGGACGGCTTAGGCGGCGCGACGGAGGCCATCGCGGCCGATTGCACGAGCTTCGTGGGATGAGGCCTCGCGCCTGGAATTCGGATCGACTGCAGCTGATACGTCTCGTAAAGCGCATCGGTCAGCCGGGGTTCTTCATCAGCCACAGCGTCCACGAGCTCGTAGGCAAGCTCGCGGCCCTCAGGCTCGGACGAGCTGGACGGTGAAGAGGAGCACGCAGAATTCAGAGCCTGTCGCTCTCTCGAACGAGAACGAGCTTGCTGGCCCGCCTGAGCCACGAACTGGCCAGCCATCGGCAGTCGCGGCGGCACGAGCGCCGTGATCCAGCCAAGCAAGGTTTTGACGTCAGGTGCCATTCCGGCCGACTGCGGAAACACCCGAGGGTCCGTCGCCCGCTGCTTGTCGATCACGAGCATCCGTGTGGCCGTCGTCGTCCCCTGCCGCGCATAGACGGCGCCATCGATCGCAGCTGAAAACACCAGACAGCCGCGCTCCTGCAGATGCACGAAGGTATCCGTCCAGGTCGGATTGTCCTGCGCAAAGCTGGCAGCGGTGATCGCGACCAGTCGCCCACCCTCTCCAAGCCGTGCGAGCGCCGAGGACACATGGCGCAACGTCGTATCGACCTGGGGACGATCCACGTTCGCGGTCGCCGAGAACGGCGGGTTCATCAAGACCACGCTCGGAACGATGGCCGCATCGAGATGATCATCGATCTGTGCGGCATCGAAGCGGGTGACGGTCAGACCCGTAAACACCAGATCGAGCAAAGCGGCGCGGCTTGCGGCGAGCTCATTGAGCAGGAGCGAACCGTCGGCAAGCTCCGCAAAGACGGCCAGGCTCCCCGTCCCTGCCGAGGGCTCCAGCACACGATCGGCCGCTGTTACCTGCGCTGCCGCGACTGCCGCGAGTGCCAATGGCAGCGGTGTCGAGAACTGCTGAAAGCTCTGACTCTCGAGCGAGCGCCTGGTATGGCTCGGCAGAAGAGCCGCGACCTTTGCGACCATCGGCAGCATCGCGGTGGGCATGCCGCTACTGGCCTTGATCATCGCCGGACCGTACTTGGTCAAGAATAGGACCGCGGCGATCTCACAGGCCTCGTACGCTGTCTTCCAATCCCAGCTGCCATCGGCATCGCTGCCGCCGAACGCAGTCTGCATGGCACGACGCAGGCATCTCGCATCGATACGCTCGCCGCGGGCAAGTCCTGGCAGCAGCAGCTCGGCTGCACGAAGGACGGCCTTTGAGCGCGCAAGCAACGCAAAGGGCGCCGCAGTGCAATTCGTCTCGGTGATCATGTCGAGGAACCTTCAAGGAGAGCGGAATGCGCAGGAGTTCCGCCGAACGCTCTCTCTGATCCGGCGGCCTCACCCGCGCTGCTCCGCCTCTCTCCCTCTCGACCCGGTCGACCAGACGGCACCCTCAATGCAAAAGCCCGGCCGATCTGGCCGGGCTTCATTTTGGGTTTTTTCAGGTTGGCGCTCAGCCGTATCGGCAAGGCTGATTATTCAGTAGCGACGATCTCCTCGACCTCGTCAGCGCCTTCTGTCGCCTCGTCATCTTCGCTGAGGAAGGCGGGGAGGCTATCGGCATCGCCCCCCTCGACCGTCTGCGTCATCTCGACCTCCGAGCCGCGCAATGGCTCCGGCAACCAACGGCTGCCCTCGAGCAGTCGCTCGGCTTCGCGCGCCATGTCCGGCTTCTTGAGATGCTCGATCAGCTGCACCGAAGCCTCGCCCTTCGCTTCGCGAACCGCTTGCAGGATGCGGTGCTTGGTGACACGACCGAGATAGTTGTCGACCGAGGGCTTCCAGCCGGCGCGGACCATATCCAGGCCGACGGCACGCGACAGACGATCGGCCTGATCGAGGCGTCCACGAACGCCATGGGCTGACAGGCGGCCTTGATGCACTCGGTTGGCCGGCTCGATAATCGCGTTCACTGCCTGCGCGGCGCAATGTGCGAACAGCTCGGCCTGGGCAGTCCCGTCCATTGCCGTCAGAGCCGCCCAGAGTTCCTTGTCGCTGTTTGGCAGTCTCGCCTTCCACGCCGCGTGACGGGCGGCGATCGCCTTTGCCGGCGCACTGTCCTCCAGGCCCGGCGGCTGCGCCGGGAAGCACGGGGTGCACAGCGATATCTCCAGGCAGTTGAGCGCTGAGCCAAACGGATAGAACGTCGCGAGCACGAAACCGTGCAGCACCGCCTGGAATGCGATGGATGGCTCTCGACCGAGCGCCTCACGAAGGGCGAGCGTGCGATAGGCCGAGAGTTCGCCCACGAGGCGGTCGGGTAGCGGCCGCTCGACATCATCAGTGTCGTCGTCCGCGCCCTCGTGCTCGCCGCGACCGACGACGATTGTCGGCGCCGCCGCCCTAGCCTCCAGATCTGGATTGCCCGCGCCATGATCACCGTCGACACCGGCTTCGCTGGCCGGTCCCTCGCCGGTCGCCGGGACCTCATCCTCTGGACGGACGAAGCCGCGGCCGACGCGCAACTGGCCCTGGGAGTCGATGCTGACGAACGCGCCGGCGCGCGCCATCTCAGCCGCGTCGAAGACCATGGGCCGCTCGTCGAAGGACTGTAGCGCCGCCTCGATCTCACCGAGACGCCGATCGACGTCCTCGGGCAGTTCGTCAGCTTGTCCGTGTTCGGCCTCCAGTCTGGCCTGCTCCGCCTGCAGCGCTTCCACAGCCGCCTGCTCGTCAGCGGTGAGCTCTGCCGGCTCTCCGCGGAGCTCGCGCAAGCCGTGGGTGTGGCCGAACAGAAAGTCCACCGCGGCCTCGATCCACTTCCAGCCCTCGGCGCCAATCTGTTCCGCTTCCGTCTTGAGCTTTTCCGCCACCAGCCGGTCGAGCAGCGCGACATCCTGTAGCCAGCCGCCATCGTCGGCCTCGAACAGATCCCGCAGCACGACCCCGCCCGCGGCCTCGTAAGCATCGAGCCCAATGAATTGAACCCTGCGGTCGAACGCCCTCACCGTCTGTTCGGTGAGCTGCCGGCGGATCTGGTAGGGCGTATCGCCACCGGAGCGGCTGACCTTGTCCCAGACCTCCTGCTGGCGCGCATGATCCGTCGTCACCGAAAACGCCATCAACTGCTCGAGGGTCATGCCATCGGCCGCATACACGTCGAGCAGCGTGGGCGAGACCGCGGCCAGCCGCAGCCGCTGCTTGACGACCGCGACCGTCACGAAATGCCGCGCCGCGATCTCCTCCTCGCCGAGGCCGCTGTCGCGCAGGGACTGGAACGCGCGGAACTGATCCAGGGGATGCAGACCAACACGCTGGTCATTTTCAGCGAGCGAGTCGTCTAGCGCCGAGCCGGCATCGCGCACCACGCAAGGCACAGCCTGCGTTTTCGCCATCCGCCTCTGCTTCACCAGTAGCTCGAGCGCCCGAAAGCGCCTGCCTCCGGCCGGCACCTCGTACATGCCCGTTTCTTTGCCCTCCTCATCGAGGACGGCGCGAACGTTCAGGCTCTGCAACAGCGTCCGCTCGGCGATGCTCTCTGCGAGCTGCTCGATCGACACGCCGCCCTTGATCCGACGGACGTTGGACTGGCTGAGCACGAGCTTGTTGAAGGGAATGTCCCGAGAGGGCGACAGCGTGATCTTCTGAGCAGCCTTGGTCATATTCCTGTATCTCCGCGACGGGCGGCCCGGAGCCTCTCTCTCAGGCCTGCAACCCGTCGCAGAGCACCTCTCGCCCTCTTCCTCTCTTCCGTTCGTCCAAGCGATCGCGCTCAAGCTGCGACGCAATCCGGTGCGGCCGGCCGAGCGAGGCCAGCCCCCTCCGGCGCAAAGCCGAGGAGATAGTCGGCCACGCGACTCGCCTGGCTTGCCGCCCGGACGATGGCGCGATTGTCCTCGCGCAGGACATCGAGCCAGGCGCCGATATAATCGGCGTGCCGCACGGTCGGCACGATGCCGAGCGCAGCGCAGCTGAAGGCGGCTGCGATTTCCGCGATCAGTTCTTCGAAGGCGTATTTGCCGCTGCCGAACCGGCCCGAGAGATCGCGGTTCAGTCGCGCCGGGTGGCCACTCGCATGGGCGAGCTCATGCAAAGCCGTGCGGTGCCAGTTGATCGGTTCGAAGAACGCAGCCGGTGGCGGCACCTGCACGAAATCTTCCGTAGGTGCATAAAACGCACGATCACCCCCGATCCGGAAGTCGACGCCAGTAGTCGTGATGAGGGACTCGACCACAGGCTCGATGGTTCCTCGCGGTGAAAGCGGCGCCGCTGCCGCGATATCCTCTGGTAGACCATCGCATTGATCGGTGTTGAAGACCGTAAACCGCTTCAGAAACGGAATGGCCTGCACGTCTTCACCGGTCTCGCGGGCACGCTGCCGCTCATCCGACGGCACAAAGCGATCGGCATAGACGACCGTAACACCACGCTCACCCTTACGCACATGGCCCCCCACCGACAGCGCCTGCCGAAACGTCAGCCAGCTCTGGCCGGTAAACCCGCGCTCGATCACGGCCCCCCAGAGGATCAGCACGTTGATTCCCGAGTACGGCCGCCCCGTGTTCGCATTCCTGGGCAACGCCAACTGAGCCTTCGTCGCCTCCGTCCCCCATGGCTGGACCCAAGGCACGCGGCCCGCCTCCAGCTCGCTGATGATCTTGCTCGTAATCTCCTCATAGAGGCTCGTCCGGCCCTCACCGGCACTCGCTCCAACTCTCCGTTCCTGCATCGCGGATCTCCGCGACGGGCGCGGCAAAACTCTCTCGCCGCTTCCAACCCGTCACGGCCAACTCGGCCTGCACTCTTCCTCTAGGAGGCCATGAGCGCACCAACCGTCTACCGGTCCGTCCGCATTCGCTTTGCTCCGGAGGAGGCGGCCCGCGCGGGTTCGGAGGAGATCGCCTCACCTGGGCAGCCGTAACCGTCGAACCAAATTTCGCCTAAACGGAATTTTGCCTTGCGCCGTCGGGCAAATCAGTGGTTAATAAGGTGCTGGCTCAACTCGGGAGACAGTGATGGCCGAACAATCAGATCCGGCATCCGACCTTGTTCAAATCTCCAAAATGAACGGCGATTTCCGACGCAACTACGGACCGTTCCTTGGAGCGTATCTCTACTTGCGCTCTATCGAAGCCGTGCGCCAGCGCCCTTTCCGGCGGATCGGGATGTTTTCACTGATCGGGACCGCTGTCGCTGCATTGTTCGCACGACACGCCTGTCCTTGGTAAGCAGGCGGACCAGCGCCCGGGTAAGTTCACTTTCCGTCTTGAAGTAGGCGATGCCATGATCGGCACGCCCATGTTCACGGAATCTGATCATGTTGCTGTCGTTTGGAACCGTTGGCATCAGGACGTAGTCGAGAATGGCCCTATTATGTTCATCTAGCCGGATTGCTACGATCCACCCGACCGGTAGACGTCGACACGAGACCGTCCAAAAGGGAGAAAATCCCGGCCGCGCTCCAGCCGTCCAGTAAGCCACCCGAAAATAGATCTGCCACTTCTTGTCAACAATCAGATGCTGCTCAGGAACACCGACGTTGATCCAACGGCTTTTCACGCTGTGAAGGTTTGCGCCGCATCCTTCTTTTTCCATCCTTTGGCAAATGCGTATGGCGAGAGCTGAGAGTGGCTCAACCCACTCCTGACGGATGTCCATGTACTCACAGCGTCGCTGCGACTGATATCCAATCAGCCTATAGGCGTTTCGCAAAGTCCCAAAATGATCAACAAAGGTTCGGGCGGACGGTAGCTCGGCCGTTGCGTTGATGATCGTCGGGGTGAGACGCCCCTCCTTCTTCAATGTCTTCTTCAGACGGAGCAGCATCTCCTCTTCACTGATGTCGACGCGCCTCTCTTTCATGATTTTCTGAACAGCAAGAAAGACGTCATTCGAAACGATAGGTTCAAAGCAATGTTCAGCACGGACCCATAGGTTCGGGGGATTGTTGATACGCTCACCGCCCAGCTTGCTTGACTGCCGGTTATAGACCAGATTGCCGACGTAACTTTCGTTTCGCAGCATGCGGCTGATCGTGGGGGCTCTCCAGGGCTTCCCTCGGCACCATACCCGGTTGCGATTGAATTCCTTTGCGATGGCGTTCTCGGACTTCACCTGAAGGAAGCGAGCGAAGATCCGCCTCACAATGGCGACCTCGTGTGCATCGCCAGGCCGCAGACGAATATGATCGGTCTGAAGATATTTCCGTTCTCCCTTTCCCATGACCCTCTTCGGCTGAACGCGCTCGTCGACCAGAACGCGTTCAAGGCCGTAGCCAATGGGCCCGCCGGGCAAGAATCCAAGTCGAACAAAGCGGCAAATACCCGTATGCACCTTGACCGACAGTTCACGGCTGTATTCGGCGGCCATGACCCTTTTGAGGTTCTTGACGATGTTAGAGAGCATGCTGCCATCGTTGTCGAACTGCTCGGCGCAATAGTTGACACTGATCCCGGCTTGCTTGCAGATAAACTCGTAGTGTGCAGCTTCGTCGGCGTCCTGGAACCGCCCCCACCGGCTAATGTCATAGACGAGGATGTGGTTGAACTCGGCGCGTCCATTGCTGACATCCTCGATCAGCTTGGCAAGTCCCGGTCTGTTCTTGATCTTGAGACCGCTCTCACCATGGTCAGCATAGGTCTTGACGATCGCAAGTCCCTGGGCATGCGCGTAAGCCGCGATCGCTGCAGCCTGATTTTGGATTGAGTACCGCTGATAGTCCGTGGACATGCGGACATATTGCGCTGCGCGCCCATCGAGGGATCGGGGGAGATGGGTCTCACGGACGACGAGTGCGTTTGACACTGATCACGCCTCCGACGGGTTGTCCAAGCAAGCAGACGCCAATTCCGGGCCGCTGACAAGTCTGCGTGCCCGTCGTGAGAATGCGCCCCTCGGTATGGCCGCCGGTTGTCGCCATGTCCCGTGACCTCGAAGAGTGCACGGTCCTTCCTCAGCAGTTGCTCCCTGATATCGCTCGTCTCGGTCAATCAGACCGAGACCTGGATCGCTGGGTTGATGATAAGCTGGACCGACGGAGGCCGCTTCCGCATGTTGGCGGAATGCATCCTCGACATGCCGTCTCGAGCACGAGGTCGGCTTTGCCGGCGCCCAAGCGCGAGGCTTGTCATCCCAGCTCGGCAAGCTCGTTGGATGGGTAGATTTGTTCCTCCATCCATTTCAAGGCCGCTATCAAGCTGGCTCTGCCCGCAGGGTCCTGTGCGATCTTCCTCAATGAAATTGACGGGTATTTCGACAGATCAGCTTCGCGAAGGTCCGCCCCCTTGATTGCGTTGAACCGCTCCAGCAGCTTGCGTCGAGCATCCATCGATCCGAATATCGGCTTGTTCTCAAGGGCCCCAAATTGGAGCCATAGCTTTCCGTCCGACGACAGTTATGTTGGATTGATCAGCACCCCGCCCGGTTTGAATACCGGATAGACCGAGCCATTCTCCTTTCCTGTCCAAAGACGAGGGGACGTTTGCCTCCCTTGGCCATCCATTCAAACACTTCCCTGCGATCCGCAGGGCGCCTAGTCTATCACGTAACGCCACAAATGGACTCGCGTGTCATCCGCTATTCGTCCAGGAGGTCCAGAAACCGTTCGATCCTTCTCAAGGGAGGCTCGCCGCCGCGCTCGGCATAGATGAGCCGATTGCCATCGCGCTGCAGCAGGCGTGAGCACGATTTTCGAATCCGCCCCGGAAGCAGCATGGCCGCAATCGCCTCCGGCCCGACATCGAGACGCATGATCCCGCGCTCCCTGCAATTCACCCTGAGCCTGGCCACAGCGAAAAAGTCGCAGGCCGCCGGTGGCAGAGTGCCGAAGCGGCGTTGCGTTTCATCCTCGAGTTCTTCGAGCTCGTCATCCGTTCGGCACCGCGCGGCGCGCGCGTAGATCTCGAGCCTGAGCGCCTCGGACTGCACATAATCCGACGGAAGCAGCTCGGCGATGGGGAGGTTCAGCTCCGGAACCCAAAGAGCGGACATCCCTTCGCGGTCGCCCTCGAGCGCCAGGGTCAGCAGATGGCCATAGAGAGTCGGGCCGAACACCTGCACGTGGCCGGACTGCCGATCCGACAGCATGTCGCCGCCGCCGCGCAGGTCGAGATCACGCGCGCTGATCGCAAAGCCGGCGCCTGGGCGGTTCAGCTCCTCGATAACGGACAGCCGCTTCTCCGACCGGTCGGAACCGCCCTCCGTCAGGAAATGCGCGAACGCGCGAATGCCGCCCCGCCCTACCCGACCGCGGAGCTGATGCAGCTGCGCCAAGCCAAATTTTTCAGGCCAGCATACGACGATGGTGTTGGCCCGCGGGATATCGAGACCGCTTTCGACGATATTGGTCGCGAGCAAGACGTCCGCACTGCCTTCGACGAATTTCATCAGCCTTTCGTCGATCTCGTCTGTAGGCAACCTGCCGTGAATCGCAATGATCCGAAGCTCGGGCGCCAACGCGTGGATCCGGGCCAGCATCGGATCCAGATCCTGAATTCTCGGGCAGATCACGAAACTCTGGCCGTTGCGTCGCTGCTCGCGCACCAGGGCAGCGGCGATCCCAATGTCGGAAAGCGGCGCCACCTTGGTCACGACCGGAACACGATGAACCGGCGGCGTCGCAATCACGCTGAGATCCCGCAGGCCGGTCAAGCCCGCGGCGAGCGTGCGTGGGATGGGCGTCGCGCTCATCCAGAGCCTGTGACCGTTCTTGTTGAGACCGGACAGCATGGCCTTGTCAGCCGCACCGAAATGCTGCTCTTCGTCGATGATGATCAGGCCAAGATCGGCAAACTTGATCTCCTTGGCGGCCAGCGACAGTGTTCCGACGACGACTTTGAGCTCACCGCTCTTCAATCCTTCGCGCACCTTGCGCGCCTCGGCCGTCGACGCAATCCGTGACAGGTTTCCGACGTCGATGCCGAGCGTCGCAAAGCGTTTGCGGAACGTCTCGACATGCTGTCGCGCCAACACCGTGGTCGGAACGACGATTGCAACCTGCTTTCCCGCCAGGACGGCAGCCGCAGCGGCGCGCAACGCGACCTCGGTCTTGCCGAAGCCGACATCGCCGCAGACGATGCGGTCCATCGGGTGCCCCGACGCGAGATCATTGAGAACGTCGCGGATGGCCTTGGCCTGGTCCGGGGTGGTGAAATACGGAAACCGCGCGACGAATTTCTCATAGCTCGCAGGCCGCGGCACAAGCTTCGGGGCCGGCCGCCGCCGGCGCTGGCTCATCTGCTTTGCGACCTCCTTGGCGACGACATGGATCTCGGTCTCGGCCGCGGCGCGCCGTGGCCGCCATGAGCTGCCATCGGCCTTGTCGAGAGAGGTGTCGCCGAGTTCAGCCGCGTAGGGCCAGATCAAGGCCAACTCCCCAAGAGGCACCAGAATGGCATCGTTCTCGGCAAACACCAGCCGAGCCATCTCACGAGCAGAGACTCCGGCACTGCCCATCGACCGCAATCCGCCAAGCCGGGCCAATCCACGTTGCAGATGAACGACCACCGACCCAAGCTCGGGCAGGTCCACGGCTTCGAAGCCAGGCGTCCAGGCCCAATTCGTGGGCTGCGGCTGATGCGCCCTGCTCCCGAAAACGTCGGACGCGGTGATGACGACAATTGGTTTCCGCCCGTGAACGACAAAGCCGGCGTCGAAGCCGGCCAGCAACGCGGCTTCTCTCCGGCCCCTGGCGGTTGCCTGCGCCCAATCAGCGGCACGTTCGGCTTTGACCCCGCTCATCGCGGCCATCAGCCGCAGATCCGCCTCGACCGCAGCAGCAAACACGAGACGCGCGTCTCGACGCTGGGCTTCCTCGACAAAAGCGCGCAGCGTCTTTCGGGGCGCGGCTTCCTTGAAGAACTCCGGCGTTGCTCGGTATGGCGCTGTCGTCGACAGCAGAGCGATCCTCTTCGCCGCTTGGTCCCATTCGCGACGGCTCACATACGCACGATCACGCTCAGCGCGGGAAGCCGCGTCCTCGATCGTGCTCAGCCACGTGTCCGCGTGCTTGGGGACCTCCGCATCGGCAATCCACTTGGCTCGCGCGCAGTAATCGAACAGAGTGGCTTTGTTCCGGGCTCGTTCCTTGAACGCAAGCCGCTCGGACATCGGATCGATCTGAAGCTGCTTGAGCTCGGAGATCACCTCCTGATTCAACGGATTGAAGGCAGCAATCCGCCATATCCTGCCCCCGGAATGCTCGACCCTGAACGGGCCGCGCGCGCCGGCAGGAAAAATCTCGAACGTGTTTCCGTGAAACAGCACCCCGCCGGGATAGTCCGGGCTGTCATCCAGGTCATATCCGAGCGCACCAAAGCGCGATTCGAACTGCCGCTCAGAATAGGCGTCGCCGACCCGCAGCAGCATGCCGATCCCCGACCAGTCCGCCGGCAGCGGAAGGCGCTCCATCAGCGCCTCCACGGTCGTGATCAGCAGGATCGGCCTCTTTGCGCGCGCAAGACGCCTCAACACGGAACTTCGTCTGCCGGCGATGTCACGCGACGGCTCGAGCAGATCGAATGGCAAGGTGTTCAGTCGTGGATAAACGAGCACATCACACGCCGGCTCGAGAACCAGAATGATGGACGCTAACCGCTCGGCTCTGCGCTCGTTCTCGGCGAGATATACGAGGCCGCTTCGACCAGCCCCTTGCCACCGTTCTACGAGGTGCAGTGCCAAAAGTCCCAGTGGCGATGCGGAGGATACGGCAAGCCTCGCAGCCGATGCCTTTTTAGGCGCACCCAAGATCTTCTTGCGTGGAGACGGCTTCTTTGGTGCGGTGGTGGATTTTGGTGCAGTCGTCTTCCGCTGCACAGAGCTGCGGGAAATACGAAGGACTGAGGGCAAAGATTTCGGCTCGCGTATCACTGAGGGCGCCGGGAAAAGAGCCCAGCCATCTGACGACACCTAGCGGATTCGGGTCAACAAGGCACCCAAGATCTGCAATTTACTGCAGTTGCAGAATAAATCGCCGCCAGCCGAATCGTCCACATCGTGGTCGAACACCTGATCGACGAGACTGAACTGTTCAACAGCGTCGGCGAAAAAGGAGACCTTTGTCCCAGCTTCAGGTCCGACGACCAAGCGCATCTCCGCGACGGACCAGATCTGCGTGACGTCCCAAGAAATTCAGAGACAATCCCTAACCGGCAAAATGATGCGCTGAGTGTAAGGGCGCGTGGTTTCCCTCGATCATGTCCCCGCTAGCGCAAGTTCGACCCTTGCTCACTGATAACTGGCCAGCTCGCACGTTGTGAACAATGAGACCGCAGCGGAGCGAAGGCAGAGAACGCACCCGCAGGAGGGGCAGCATTGCGGCCATCGCGTCAGCGGTGGGCCCCGGGGCCGAGTGCAGTCGTGAGACCGGTTAACAAGGCACCCGCGTTTGGGGCAGTGATAGCGGTGCAGCGAAAGCGGCAGCCCCGAACGCGAGTGCCTCCGGCGATCGACCCCCATAAGTCCGTTACACGGCTAGGTGCCCCGTCTTTCCCGCGCACAACACCACTACTGACAAACCGCGAATCATACCGTAAAGGTAGCTTTTGTTATCTGCACAGACTCGCGGTTGTTTCGACATGGACATGCTTTATCCAGCTGAGCACATGATTTTTTCTCGCGGAATCCTGAGTTCCGAGTCCCGGCGCGCTCACCGCGCTGGAAATATCGCAACCTTGGTGCACGATTGAGTGCTCTAGAAATCGCTTCGGTAAGCAGGGGGTAAGCGGCAGCGACGATAAGCCGGATGACTATATCCCTCCTAGGCGCCAAACCATCGGAGAGATCTGCCCGCGGTGCGGCGCCGTGCTCACGATGGAGCGCCTCTACACCTGCTCCGACAAGGGCTGCCCGTATCCCGATTTTCCCGGGCGGGAGTAATCGCCGCGATCCCAAGGGGCGCACCAAAATGCAGTTTTGTGAAGCACCCATTGTTGGTGCACCTCACCGGCGAAGGCTACCGTATTCACACATCGATGCTGAAGAAGGGAAAAGCGTCTGATTCCGTGGCGTCTTGTTGCGGAGCAGGATAGCATTGAGTTCGGCTGGGACGGTTTGACGAGCGTCGCGTGGAATAGGGGCGCCTTTCTTCTGAGCGTCTCGTTGCGTTTGGGAGGCGGAGGTTGCGTGTGCGCCGGTTAGGCGGCACGCGGGCTGGAAAGAGTCGCCTGACGCCGCTTCTGCGCAAAGAGGCGGTCAGCAGCACTGAGATGCAGGCAGCCGCACGGACGGCCGAACGTTGCCCGGGCCGTCATGTTCTGGCGATCCAGGACACGACTGGGCTGCGCTCGCAAGGCGGTCGGGGTGAATATCTGCACGCTGTCATGGCTCTGGATGAGTAGGATGGAACGATCCTTGGGGTGATAGATGGCATCTTCCTGGATCGCCAAACCAGCGGGCGGCCCGTCTGCGCCGATTGAGAAGGAGAGCTTCCGGTGGCTGGCAGGTAGCGGTCGGTTGGCCTCCGTCTGCCCCGGCGCAGCTTCGATCATGTTGATTGCCGATCGTGAGAGAGCGACATTTTTTAAGCGTTTTCCTTCCGTCCGAAAGGTGTCGAACTGCTGGTCCGTCTAGGCACAGGTGAACACGCGTCGCAATCTGGCAGTCAGCCCGTTTTCGACCTGTCCGCTTGAAACTCGCTTCTACGAAACTGTATCCGAAACACGCACTGAGGCTCTGGAGCCCTTCCATCGACACGCTGCGGCATCCTAACTGCCTTGAGCGAAGGTCCCCTCCTGCGAGTCCAGAGCAACCGAGCTTGCAGGGTCGCCTTCGCCAACCGCCAGCCGGGCGATCGAAGCACCTGTATGAGCATGATTGAAAACGATGATATCAGGCAGCGCCGCCTCGTCCATTTCAAAGACGGGTGCCGCTACGGCAAATTTGGCAAGACAAAAGCCTATGAGCTGATCGCGAGGGAGCAGATCAGGGCCTACAAGATGGGAGGCAAGACACTCATCGATCTCGACAGCATCGATGAGTATCATGCCTCGCTGCCCCGCGTTGAATCGCGCGCAACGATCTAGGCTGACTTGCGCAGCGGCTGGGTAGCTCTCTTGCGCAAGTGGTCGAGGCGATCAGCCCAATGCTGCATCAAGCGCACGCGCTCGCTCCAATAGGCTGCCCGGTTGTAGATCCCGCGGATTTTGTTCTTGTCGCCCTTTGCAAGCTGGCGCCGCACCACCTCGTCGCGGCGCCGCCTCTTCTTCTCATCTGTTTCGTGGGCGAGTTGAGCTTCGACCACGTCGCCGTCGAATGCGCCTTCTTCATTGAGCAAGGTTGAGGCGCTGGAGCGGAAGCCGTGCGCGCAATGGTCGCCACCGGGGCCGGTATCGTAGCCCATGATCCGCAATGCCTTGTTGATCGTGTTGTCAGACATTGGCACATCATCGTCGTGCGAAAACAAGTAACGCCCACGGCCGGTCAAAGGACGCAACTCGGCCAGAATGGCCAGTGCCTGGCGGGACAGCGGCACTTCGTGATCATCGCGCATCTTCATCTTTTCAGCGGGAATCACCCAGATGCAATTCTTCTCGTCGAACTCTGCCCACTCGGCCAGCCGCAGCTCGCCAGGGCGGACCATGGTCAAGGCAATCAGCTTGAGCGCGTAGCGGACGAGTCCGCCGCTCTTGGCGTCATAGACCTCGATCCGGCGCATCAGATCGCCGACGTCTTCGGGATCGGTCAGAGCGGGGCGCGGGTTGCCTTTGGGTGCCTTGGTCAGAGCGTGTTTCAAGTCGCGGGTTGGGTCGCTGTCACAATAGGCGGCGCCAACTCCAAACTGGAATACCCGCGAGGCCGTCGATCGTAGGCGCCCGACGGTGTAGAACCGGCCGCGAGCTTCGACGCGGCGCAAAGCGGTCAGCAGCTCGGGCGGGCCAATCTCACAGAGCGGCCGCTCGCCAATCTCGCAATTGAGCTGATCGAGATTCCATCGCTCGCGCTTGATCGTCGCCTTGGCCTTGTTCTCTTTCTCTAGCTTTGTGGTTGCCCATTCCTCGGCGACCGCCCGAAAGGTGTGCTTGAGCTTGTCGTCTTCGCGGCGCCTCGCCTCTCGCACAGCGACTGGGTCCTGCCCCTGGTCAAGCAGCTTCTCGGCTTCGTGGCGCTTGTCGCGCGCGGCCTTCAGCCCGACGCCGGGGAAGGTCCCAAACGACATGTTCTTGCGCCTACCGGCGTAGCGGTAGCGGTAGAGCCAGAGCTTGGTTCCATTGGGCCGGACCACCACGCTGAGGCCCTGGCCGTCGGCAAGCGCGTATTCCTTCTCCGCCGGAGCAGCATTGCGGATCTTCGTGTCGCTCAGCTCATCCATGGGCACGCCCCTCACGATCGGGCGACACGCCAGTGTACCCGGCCTTTCCAGTGTACCCACAGTGTACCCGAAAACGCCGGATGCCCCCGAACGGCCGCGAACCGTCTGGAACGTCACTATATCACGAAGAGGCTGATTTTATGTCGATTTTCGAAGGCCAGCGAACCAGCGCGGGCGAAAAAGAACGAGGCCGGAAATGGGATGGTGCCCAGGGGCGGGATCGAACCACCGACACTGCGATTTTCAGTCGCATGCTCTACCAACTGAGCTACCTGGGCAGGTCTCGTTCGGGACAGAAAAGCCCGGCGAGCCGGCGGGTTATAGTGGGACCAAGCGGTGCTGTCTACCGCCCAGGCGCGAAGTTTTCACATTCCTTTTGCAGTTGCTCGGAGGGCGCCGAGGCGGCCGCCAGACGGCCTGCGCCGCTGCGGCAAGGTCATGAAAACACGGCCTTATTCGACATCCTCCTCGTCACCTTCGGTGGCCGGGATGACATAGGTGCCGCTCAGCCAGCGGTGCAGGTCGACGTCGCGGCAGCGCGGCGAGCAGAATGGCCGCACGGCCTCGGCCGCGGGCCGGCGGCAGATCGGACAGCGGCCGGCGGGCTTGGGCGAGGCGGCGGTGGGCGGGGTGGGCGATTCGTTCGACATGGCCGCTATCTAGGCGCCCTGGGGGCGTGATGCACCCCCTCGGAGACGGCGTCAGACGCCGACGGTGTTCAGCCAGCCGAAGCGGATCGGAAAGCCCTCGCCGGCGAGCAGGGTCGTGGTCTCGTACAGCGGCAGGCCGACGACGTTGGTGTAGGAGCCGACCATCTTCACCACGAACGAGCCGGCGATGCCCTGGACGGCGTAGCCGCCGGCCTTCCCCCGCCATTCGCCGGAGCCGATATAGGCCTGGATGTCGTCCTCGCTGAGCCGCTTGAAGCGGACGCGGGTCTCGACCAGGCGCTGGCGGAACGCCTCCTTCGGCGTGACCAGGGTGATCGCGGTGTAGACGCGGTGGTTGCGACCCGACAGCAGCCGGAGGCACTGCGAGGCCTCGTCGACCAGATTGGCCTTGGGCAGGATGCGGCGGCCGACGGCGACGACGGTGTCGGCGGAGATGATGAAGGAGCCGCGCAGCTCGTCATCGAGCTGGACGGATTTCAGCGCCGCATCGGCCTTGGCGCGCGCCAGGCGATTGGCGCAGGCGCGCGGCAGCTCGCCGCGCTTCGGCGTCTCGTCGACGTCAGCGGGGCGCAGCGCGTCGGGCTCGATGCCGGCCTGGTTGAGCAGCGCCAGACGCCGGGGCGAACCGGATGCAAGAACGATTTTGGGGCGGCCGAGCATGCTGATTTCGCTAGGGGATTCGGAAAGCGTAAGGCGGGCGCGCGGAACCTATCGGAAGGGGTGCCATTCCACAACCCGGAGACTGCGACAAGGCTGCGGCAGGCCTGCTCTACGGGCTCAGTTTGAGCGGCGGACGACGTTGGTATTTCGGTTCGATGACACCTCGCGGGGGAACTTGGAACTACAGACCTGCAGGCCCGGGCTTGGCGAAGCGCTTGCGGATCCGCGCGAACAGGCCGTCGCAGACCTCGCGATAGGCCGACAGCTTCTGCTCGCGATTGCCGTCGGTATTGGTGGGGTCAGGCGTCGGCCAATATTCGACGTCGGCGGCGATGGTGCGGGTCAGCTCGAGGGCTTTGTGATGCGCTTCCGGCGACAGCGTGATGATGAGGTCGAAGTTCAGGCCCTCCCAGTCCTCGAGCTCCTCGAAGGTGGTGGGCTTGTGCTGCGAGATGTCCTGGCCGAGCTCGGCCATCACCGAGACGGCGAAGGGATCGAGCTCGCCCTTCTTGACGCCGGCGGAGCGGACGTAGAGCGCATGCGGAAACATCTGGCGCAGCAGACTCTCGGCCATCGGCGAGCGCACGCTGTTCTGCCCGCAGGCGAACAGCACCGCCTGCGGCTGGCGCGCGCGCGGCGGCCCCTCGGCCATGCGGCTAGGCGCCCTTGGCCGGAAGCTGGGACGCGCGCTGGCGGGCGCGCGGCGTCACTGGCCCTCGCCCTTCCAGTGCAGCACCGTGATCAAGGTGAACAGCCGGCGCGAGGTCTCGAAATCGACCCGCACCTTGCCCTTGAGCCGCTCCTGCAACGTGCGCGAGCCCTCGTCATGGATGCCGCGGCGGCCCATGTCGATCGCCTCGATCTTGTCGGGCGTGGCGGTGCGGATCGCCTGGTAGTAGCTGTCGCAGATCATGAAATAGTCCTTCACGATCCGCCGGAACGGCGACAGCGACAGCAGGTGCGTCACGACCGGCGTGCCGTCCTCGCGGCGGATGTCGAACATCAGCCGGTTGGCGGTGATGCCGAGATGCAGGGTGAACGGACCGGCGCCGTCGGCGCCCTCGGGCGCGAACAGGTTCTCCTCGACGAGGTCGTAGATCGCGATCGCCCGCTCATGCTCGATGTCCGGACCGGAGCGGCCGATCGACTCCTCGTCGAGCGTCACCGCCACGATGCGATTGGTCCGGTCGTCGCCTGGCGGGTGCTGGGTCATGGCAGGTTGAGGCGTATTCCCACGGAGCGTGAATGGGCGTCGAGACCCTCGGCCTTGCCCAGAGTCATCGCCGCTGGCCCCAGCGCGCGCAACTGGTCCGGACCGCATTTCAACAGCGACGTGCGCTTCATGAAGTCGAGCACGCCGAGACCGGAGGAGAACCGCGCCGAGCGCGCGGTGGGCAGCACGTGATTGGAGCCGCCGACATAGTCGCCGATCGCCTCCGGCGTGTGCGCGCCGAGGAAGATGGCACCGGCATTGCGGACTTTGGCCGCGAACGCATCGGGATCGGCGGTCATGATCTCGAGGTGCTCGGCGGCGATGGCATCCGCCAGCGGCACGGCCTGGTCGAGGTTGTCGACCTCGATGATGGCGCCGAAATCGGCCCAGGACGCGCCGGCGATCGCGGCACGCGGCAAGGTCTTGAGCTGGCCCTCGACGGCGCGGGCGACGTCATCGGCCAGGCGGTGGCTGTCGGTGATCAGGATCGATTGCGCGCTGGCGTCGTGCTCGGCCTGGGCGAGCAAATCGGCGGCGATCCAGTCGGCATTGCCGCTGTCGTCGGCGATGACCAGCACCTCGGAGGGGCCGGCGATCATGTCGATGCCGACCTTGCCGAACACCAGCCGCTTGGCGGCGGCGACATAGGCATTGCCGGGGCCGACGATCTTGGCGACGGGCGCGATGGTCGCGGTGCCGTGGGCGAGCGCGGCCACGGCCTGGGCGCCGCCGACGCGGTAGATCTCGGAGACGCCGCCGAGATGCGCGGCCGCCAGCACCAGCGGATTGAGCTTGCCGTCGGGCGCCGGCACCACCATCACGAGCCGGCCGACACCGGCGACCTTGGCGGGGATGGCGTTCATCAGCACCGAGGACGGATAGGCCGCGGTGCCGCCAGGGACATAGAGACCGGCCGACTCGATCGCGCTCCAGCGCCAGCCGAGCTCGACGCCGGCGGCGTCGGTGAAGCGCTGGTCCTGGGGCAGCTGCTTGAGATGGAAGGCTGTGATGCGGTCGCGGGCGAATTTCAGCGCATCGACGGTGGCCGTGTCGCAGGCCTTCACCGCCGCCTCGATCTCGGCGGGCGTCACGCGCAGCGTGGCGGCGGTCAGCTCCAGCCGGTCGAACTTGCGCGTCGCCTCGAGCAGCGCCGCAT
Source organism: Bradyrhizobium sp. SZCCHNR1002 (assembly GCF_032381435.1). Lineage (NCBI taxonomy): Bacteria > Pseudomonadati > Pseudomonadota > Alphaproteobacteria > Hyphomicrobiales > Nitrobacteraceae > Bradyrhizobium > Bradyrhizobium sp. SZCCHNR1002. Next base: position 229,389 of record NZ_JAUHIS010000005.1, on the reverse strand, counting down.
CGCCGCGCCTGGCGACGTCGTCGACGATGGCGCGGGCGGCGGCTTCGACGTCGGCGGAGGTCTCGCGCTTGGCTGCGAGAAACTGCCGAAACTGGACGTCGAAATCGGCGCTGGCGCGGGACAGGCGAATGGGCATCTCTGGCACTTTCCGAAGGGGTGGCTGCCCCCGACCCCCTGCTCAATGGCGCGGCAGCGCGGGGCCGTCAACCCTTTGAAACCGCCTTACCCGGTCAGCGGCGGGACGTCGTCGGAGGTGCCGAGATCGTCGGCACCGAGATCGGTCAGCTCGCATTCCAGGCATTCGACATCGAGTCGCAGCGCGCCGCCATGGGAGAACAGCAGCAGCGCGCTGCCGGCGGGCGCCTCGGCTCCGGCGTGGAATTCGATGCCGATCAGCTCCAGCGCCGCGTCGGGCGCGGCGAGGTCGATGCGGCGCGACTTGCAGGCCAGCACCCGGTCGAAGCGCAACGCCGCCAGCAGCCGTCGCGGCTCGCTCTCGCCGTGCAGCGCCTGGTCCCAGTCGAGCCGGTTCATGCCGATGACCAGCCGCTTCTCGGCCTGGCGCCAGATGATGTCGGCCGGCTGCACCCGCGCATCCTGCACATGGGCGGAAATGACGGCGAGATCGTCGGCGTCGAGCGCGATCAGTTTGAGCCGGTCGGTCACGACATCATCCCCCTGGCAGCCTCATTCGCGGATGCGCTCGATCGTGGCGCCGCAGGCCTTCAGCTTGTCCTCCAGCCGCTCAAAGCCGCGATCGAGATGATAGACGCGATTGATCATGGTTTCGCCTTCTGCAGCAAGCCCGGCAATGACCAGCGACACCGAGGCGCGCAGGTCGGTTGCCATCACCGGCGCGCCGCGCAGGGTCGAGATGCCGTCAATGCGCGCGGTCTCGCCGTCCAGACTGATACGCGCGCCGAACCGCGCCAGTTCCTGGACGTGCATGAAACGGTTCTCGAAGATCGTCTCGGTGATCGCGGACGCGCCCTGCGCACGCACCATGAGCGCCATCAGTTGCGCCTGCAGGTCGGTCGGGAAACCGGGGAACGGCGCGGTCGTCACCTGCACCGGGCGGATGCCGTGACCATTGCGCACGACGCGGATGCCTTCGGCATCGCTCGAAATCTCGGCACCGGCTTCAGCGAGCACGTCGAGCGCCGATTGCAGCAGCTCCGGCCGGGCGCCGGCAAGACGGACGTCGCCGCCGGTCATCGCCGTCGCGATCGCATAGGTGCCGGCCTCGATGCGGTCCGGCAGCACCGTATGCCGCGCGCCGTGCAGAGACGCCACGCCCTCGATCTCGATGCGGGGCGTGCCGGCGCCGGTGATGCGTGCGCCCATCTTGTTGAGGCAGTCGGCGAGATCGGAAATCTCCGGCTCGCAGGCGGCGTTGGTGATGATTGTCGTGCCCTTGGCGAGGCTCGCGGCCATGACCGCGACATGGGTGCCGCCGACGGTGACCTTGGGGAAATCGATGGTGCCGCCTCGCAGCCCGCCCGGCGCCTTGGCAACGACGTAGCCCGCATCGATCTCGATGCCGGCGCCGAGCCTCGTAAGCGCCATGATCAGGAGATCCACCGGCCGCGTGCCGATGGCGCAGCCGCCGGGCAGCGACACACGGGCCTCGTGCATGCGCGCGAGCAGCGGTGCGATCACCCAGAAGCTGGCGCGCATCCGCGACACCAGCTCGTAGGGCGCCGTGGTGTCGATGATGTCGGCGGCGGAGATCTGCAAGGTCTGGCCCTGATACTGGCCGTCGCCCGGACGCTTGCCGACGGACATGATGTCCACGCCGTGATTGCCGAGAATGCGCTGCAGCTGGGCGACGTCGGCCAGCCGGGGGACGTTGTCCAGGATCAGCGTCTCCGGCGTCAGCAGGCCCGCGATCATCAGCGGCAAGGCGGCATTCTTCGCGCCCGAAATCGGAATGGTGCCGTGAAGCGGGTTGCCGCCGACGATGCGAATGCGATCCATGCTGATCCTGCTGGGCTGATCGGAAATTTGGCTGAGATGGGCGCAACAGGACCGACATTACGGCGATTTGATGGGTTCGCAACGGCAGGTCGCGGTGCCCCCCGGGACGCTGCGACTCAGACCGGCGGCACCAGCGGATCGGCGAGAAAGCCGTGCAGCGCCGCCACCACCTGGGCGCCCTCGCCGATGGCGCCGCCAACGCGCTTGACCGAGCCGGAGCGGACGTCGCCGACGGCATAGACGCCGGGCACCGAGGTCTCCAGCGGCGACACCATCCGCCCGGCGTTCTGCTCGGACTGCGCACCGGTCACGACGAAGCCGGCGCGGTCGAGCGTCACGCCGCAATCGCCGAGCCAGCCGGTGGCCGGATCGGCGCCGACGAACAGAAACAGGTTGCGGATATCGGCCGACGTCTCCTCGCCGGACAGCCGGCTCTTCAAGGTGATGCGCTCCAACCCGGCATCGGCGCCGCCATCGAGCGCCACCACCTCGGTATTGAACAGCAGCTCGATGTTCGGCGTCGCCTCGATGCGCTCGATCAGATAGCGCGACATCGACGCGGCGAGCCCACCGCCGCGGATGATCATGCGCACCTTCTTGACGTGGCCCGACAAGAACACCGCGGCCTGTCCGGCCGAATTGCCGCCACCGACCAGCGCGACCTCCTGTCCGGCGCACAGCCGCGCCTCGATCGGCGAAGCCCAGTACCAGACGCCGCGGCCTTCGAACTCCTTGAGCCGTTCGAGATCCGGCCTCCGGTAGCGTGCGCCGCTGGCCACCACGACCGCGCGCGCCCGCACCTCGTCGCCGCCGTCCAGCGCCAGCACGAAGGCGCCGGCCTTGCGCTCGCAATCGAGCGCCGTCACCGACACCGGGATCATGATCTCGGCGCCAAACTTCTGTGCCTGGTTGAAGGCGCGCGCGGTCAGCGCCAGACCGGTGATGCCGGTCGGGAAACCAAAGTAGTTCTCGATGCGCGCGCTGGCGCCGGCCTGACCGCCGAACGCCCGCGAATCCAGCACGGCGACCGACAGTCCCTCCGATGCGCCATACACCGCCGTGGCCAGCCCCGCCGGTCCGCAGCCGACGACCGCGACATCGTAGACCTTCTCACCGCGCGGCCCGCCGATCATGCCGACGGCGCGCGCCAGCTCCGTCTCGCTCGGATTGCGCAGCACGCTGCCGTCGGACACGACCACCAGCGGCAGCTCGGCCGGCGTCGGCGAATAGCGTGCGATCAGGTCGGCGGCGTCGTGATCGACGGCGGGATCGAGCAGATGGTGCGGAAAGCCGTTGCGGGTGAGAAAGCTCTGCAGCCGCGCGATCGCGGCCGATTGCGGCGGGCCGATCATGACCGGACCGCCGGCGCCGCCCTGGATCAGATTGACCCGGCGCAGAATCAGCGCCCGCATGATGCGCTCGCCGAGCTCGGCCTCGGCGATCAGCAGCGCCCGCAGCTTCTCGGGACGAATCAGGATGACCTCGACATCGCCCTCGGCATGACCGTCGACCAGCGCGACGCGGCCGGAGAGCTGGGCGATCTCGGCGAGAAACTGGCCCGGCCCCTGATCGATCACCGGAGTGACGTGGCCGAGACCATCGCGCTGGGTGATGGCAACGTGACCTTTCAAGATGACGAACATGCCGGGACCAGGCTTCCCGGTCTCGAACAGCAGCTCGCCGTCTTTATAGGTCCGGATCTCGCCGAAGCCGCGCAGCCGGGTGATCTCCTGTGGCGTCAGCTCCGGAAAGGTCTGGTCGAATCGCGGCAGCGTCTTCGCGAGCTCCGCTCGCTGTGCCGCCGCATCCGCCGCTGTCCCGTCATTCACCGCCATCACGCTCCCCACATTCAATCCGTTCGACGCGCTACGTCGTCAGAGCCGCCGCGAGCGGCCTCGTCCCCCTCGCCCTGCTCGGCCGGCGCCGCCTGGCTGCGCTCACGGCTCTGCACCTTGCGCCGCTTGAGGTTCTCGCGCAGCGCCTGCTTCAGCCGCTCCTCGCGCGCTCCCTTCCCCTTGCTGGTCCGATCCGTCATCCCCTTCCCCGGTCACCCCTTACCAGGGGCACAATTGGTGCTGCGGGCGCGAAAGCCAAGAGGGGATAGCGACGCAGACGGTAGGTTCCGGCCGACCTGGCGTCGACTGCCCGGGTGGGGAGTTGCGGACACGGCCCCCCTCGCTGGCCCCGCCTTTGACGAGGAGGAGAGAGAATTGTTGGCCAGATGGACGATTCCTTACGGATTCGGAGATCTTCGCCCGATTTTGACGGATCGCCCCCGCGTCTTTCCCCGAAAACCGGGCGAGCCGCGCTTGCGCCGGCGGGGAGCTTGTGGCAAGAACCGCCCGCGTTCGGGCGCGGCCTTCGGGCCGGCCCCGCGAGTCCCTTTGCTGCCGTAGCTCAGTGGTAGAGCACTCCCTTGGTAAGGGAGAGGTCGACAGTTCAATCCTGTCCGGCAGCACCATTGTTGTCCCTGTGACATCAACAACTTACTGAGCATGTTGAGATTTTCGCGCTGCGCCTGATACACACAGGTGTTGCACGATGGTTTTGAGAATGGCCTGCCCGACTAAGCGTCCCGGTTCCGATAATTGGTACTTCCGAAAGCGAATCCCGCCCGACGTTCAAGCGATCCTTGCCAAGCTGCCCAAGGAGCAGCGCCCGCCGAACTGGTACAAGGATCAGATCAGCATCTCCCTCAAAACGGCAGACCGCGCGGCAGCGAAAGCAAAATGTCCCGAGGTCGCGGCGGAGGTCGAGCGAACGATGGCGGCGCTCCGAGCTGGCCCCAAGCCGCTGTCGGTCAAGCAGATCAGCGCCCTCTCGGGAGAGCTGTACAGAGCATTTGCTGACGGCCTGGAGGACGACCCTGTCGTCGGCGCTGACCTTTGGCTGCGAGCCGCGCAGAAGATCGAGCGGGCCCAAAAGGGCGAAGAGGGCCTCGTTGCCGCAGTCGGCATTCACAGGTCACCGGAGGACCGTCGCCGCGCCTCTCTGGAGCAGCTTCTTGGCAAGTTGACCGATACATTCCTCGCACGACGCGGCATTCACACCGACAGCGAAAGCCGGTGGAAGCTCATTCAACGGGCCTCCGTTGATCTCCCCGCAGCCGCGAAGAAGCTATCGCAAAATGCCGACGGCGACTTCAGCCCCGATGAATATGCAAAGCGCTTCCCGCGATACGAAGATCAGCCGAAAGCGGCCAGCGGACGATCCCTCACCGCGCTGGTGGAGGCGTGGCACAAAGCGGCACCTGATCGGGGCGTTAAGGACCGCGACGCGAAACGCATCAAGCAACGGTTTGAAAAGCTGATCGAGTTCCTCGAACATGATGATGCCAGTCGCGTGACTAAACTGGACATCATTCGCTGGCGCGACCATCGCCTTGCGAACAAGATCAGCATCAAGACAATCAACGACAGCGACATCACGTCTTTCAGCAACGTCTTTAGCTGGGGCGCTGAGCGCGGCTGGCTCTCAGCCAATCCCACCGAGCGGACGTCCATCAAGACCAAGCGGAACACCGCGGAGGTTCGGGAGAAGTATTTCCTGCCCGACGAAGCCGCAAAGATTCTCCAAACCGCCGCCGCCATCGTCGGCTCGGAGCGAGAGAGCCCGAAGACCACCGCTGCCAAGCGTTGGGTGCCATGGCTTTGCGCCTATTCGGGGGCCCGGGTTGCGGAGATGATCCAACTGAGAAAGCAGGACGTTCGCAAGGACCCCGCGGTCGGCTGGGTGATCAGGCTGACGCCAGAGGCTGGCAGCATCAAGAACAACAAGTTCTGTGACGTGCCCGTGCATCAGCACTTGATCGACACCGGGTTCATCGCCTTCGTGGCCAATGCCAAGTCGGGCCACCTGTTCTGCGACCCCAGCAAGGACGGCACGATCGATGGCCCAGCGGGAGGCGTTTACAAGCGCATCCTGAGCATGGTGCGCGACGTGGTCAAGGACCCGCACGTCCAACCCAACCACGCTTGGCGCTATACCTTCAAATCCTATGGGTTAGAGGCGGGCATCGAAAGCCTTACGCTGGATGCTATCTCGAACCACTCCCCGAGGACCCAAGGCGAGGCATACACCAAGGTCACCCTCAAAACGCGATCTGCCGCCATTAGAAAGTTTCCGCGCTACGCCCTCGCCAGGAGCGACGGAGCCCTAACCATCGAACCTGGGAAGGAATGATCAACCCGGAGGTGAAGGCGCGAGCTGAGGCGATGCGCGATTCCCGAGATACGGGACAGATCAAGGTCATCAAGACGATCGCGCTCAATTTCCGTTCGTCGTGCCTTGAGACGTTTCGAGGCCTGTTGACGCGGAAGGTTCATAGGCAGGCGCAAAGGGGGCTGGCGTCCCCAATGTCATACAGGCGCGGACTAGAAGCCCCCTGAGGACGCTCGTCGGCGACCCTGGCCTTTTGCGCGGGGCCACACCGACCGGCTGTACGAGCCTCCTAGGCGGCCTGACGCGTCTCGGCAAACGCCTCCTCACCCACGCCCAGGCGGCACACATCTGACGCGTGCATAGACGAGTGGCGCAACTCTAATAAATAGGTTGCACTACTGCATAAGCATCCGGGGTTATACCCTATAGTATACTGAAGTGGGACCTTAGCGCGGGGAGATGGTGGTACTGAGGTTGACCTCAATCATCATCAACACTTAGAGCCCCCCTCTATAGGGAGGCCGCCTAGGGGGTAGTCTAGAGGGCACTGAGGCCGACCTCGATAATCATCCCCAATAGAAGCCAACCCAAGCAGATGGCGATGCAGGTCCCTTTAGAGGGGTTCGCATCGGCGCTATCATTGGCGCAGTTGCCTAGTCGTCGGTGGGCCCATGCACTCCGAAGCCTCCTACCTCGTCTGCAGCCGAGCGCGGCCCTCCGAACCCGATTCGCCTCCTCACCATCCCGGCCCCTTCGATGTGCGAGGTGCGTGACGGTGTTCCACGAGGTCCGGTATTTTGAAGAAAATCTCTGAACCGGTGCATCGACTGCAAAGTGAATCCAATGTCCCCCGCGCCCGGTGGCCCGCTATTGCCTGTGACCCCATGCAGGGGGCAACTTGTCGAATCCGCTACGGCCATCTGAGGCCCATGCGAACCGCCCCTCGGCTGCTGCCGTGCCCAAGATGCTGACGCCCTGATCAAGCGGCGCACGGGCGTGGCGCAGCCGGGGTCGGTAGGCGTTCGGAAGAATGCGGCTTCATCCGTGCGACGGCTCATCTGTCGCTTTGCCCGTTTCACCCAGCTTCGCTCGGAGAGACCTTCGTGAGTACGCCGGCCATCGCCGCCGATCGGCTTGACGAGAGATGCCCTGTTGCGGAGCCGTTCGACGTTTTCACCAAGGTCATGGCAATAAAATTGGCCGACGTTGGCAGCACCCGGTCTCACGTATGCCCTAACGAGCGTGAGAAGGCTCAGCCTCGTCGCCACTCGACTGCACGAGGGCACCTTGCCCTCGAACTCGGCCGAATACGCCGCTGCCGACCTGAGAGAAATCGATGCGGCCAACCCGTTGCGCAAAGCCGCAGCTTCCTTTACATCTGTGTCAACGTCGGTTGACTGAGTTGTTATGGAGACGGCTGGATGGCCGAAGGAGTGTTCGTCTCGTACTGCAGGGTCTCCACTGCGAGACAAGGCAAGTCGGGTCTGGGGTTGGAGGCGCAGCGAGAGGCCGTCAGCCGCTATTTAAACGGCGGGCAGTGGTCGCTCGTGGCCGAGTTCACTGAGGTGGAGAGCGGGAAAAGGAACGACCGCCCGGAGCTTGCAAAGGCGTTACAGGCGTGCCGCGTCTATGGGGCCAAGCTCGTGATCGCCAAGCTGGACCGCCTGTCGCGGGACGCGCATTTCCTTCTTGGTCTGGAGAAGGCCGGTGTGGACTTCGTTGCGGCCGACATGCCGCATGCAAACCGGCTGACCGTAGGCATTATGGCGATGGTAGCGGATGAAGAGCGGAGGATGATCTCTCAAAGGACAAAGGCAGCGCTCGCCGCGGCCAAGAAGCGAGGCGTGCAGTTGGGGGGCGACCGAGGCGCTAGGCTATCTCGCGTAGCTCGACAGGCTGGCCGGAATGCACAGGTAGCTCGCGCGACTGAAAGGGCCGCCGACCTCGCTCCTATCATCCGCGACTTAGAGGCTAACGGGATAACATCGCTCAACGGCATTGCGAAGGCACTCACGCAACGCATGGTTCCGACGTCGCGGGGTTCGAATACGTGGTCGGCGGTACAGGTAGCGAGGATGATTGCGCGACTTCGGGGGAGTTCCTGACTGTTAATTGCCGGTCAAGTACTGGGGACCGATCTCCAGCGCATTGAGAGACAGGTATTTCCACGGCCGCGCCCTTCCAGCCAACTCGGATGGCGACCTCGCGACCGGGCGTCCCAATCAGTGTATTTGGTCTCCAGGCGACCGCTGCGCGGCCACCTCAAGCAACGTCTATTGCGGAGAAGTGCGGCGGCCGCAGAGTGACTGCTTGGCCTACTGGCGGCTTCTGCACCGGGACGTCTGGCCGATGGGTTTCCTTGCCCGACATCGCGGCGGCGACCCGCTTGTTGGCGATTGCGACGTATCGCGCTTCGATGTCACATCCGACGAACCGGCGCCCCTCAATTACGCTAGCGACAGCAGCAGAGCCGACTCCCATGAACGGGTCAACTACCAGACCATCAGCAGGAGACATTGATCGGATGCATCGCTGCACCAAAGCGACCGGGAACTGGCACGGGTGTTCCGTCTTCTCAACGTGCCCCGCCTTTACGTTCGGGATATCCCATACATCCGAAGGATTCTTCCCGGCGGGATTTCCGCTCCAATCGCCCTTGCGTGGACCCTTATAGTGCTTTTTGCCGGGATACTTTTGCGGCACGCGCACGGCATCCAATTCAAAGTAGTAATCGGCACCCTTGGTGAACCAAAGGAGGGTCTCGTGTCGTCCACTGAACCTCTTCGTTGCATGTGCGCCGTGTCCAAACGTCCAAACTATCCGGTTGCGCAGCAGCAAATTAGGATCCCGCCGAAAAATCTGATACACAATGGCATCGAGCGGAATTATAGCGCCGTTTGCAACGTGGTTGCCGACCTGCCAACAAATGCTGCCTCCGTCCTTGAGCGCACGGGTCAGCAGCGGCAGCAACCGCTCATGATCTCGCTCAAACCCATCGACGCGGCTCGATCGGTCGTATTCTTTTCCAATGTAATAGGGCGGAGAACATACGAAAAGATCAACAGAGCTAGCATCTAGCCCGGCCAAAACATCGAACGCATCTCCGTGCAGTAGCCTTATTCGATTTCCCCTAACACCTTGAGCAGTACCATTTTTCATATTGTTCACATTCAACCACTGTCGCAGCCGAACTGCGCTCCGCCGTGGATCCTACGCTAGCGTAATTGGCGGATCCAGTAAATTTTTATATCCTGAAGCGAGCAAACCGGGCAACATGCCATCTGCGGTGAGAACTCAGGAATCCTCAATGGCCTACCAAGTCAGACTAATGTCTAGTCCCGAGCGAGAGGCCATCATCAGAGCGGCTGTCAGAGCCAGCCCTCATCGGCGCGAATTCTACGACTTTCGAAACCAAAAGACCGAATTACCGTGGGTGCGTATCCCGGAGGACACCCTCGTCTACCGGATGGAAAATTTTCGCACCTACATCGACCAGCGTGAGTACATCGTCAGAGAGCAGCGTCCGGCCGATTTCTTTTTGAGCGGCCAAGAAACGGAAAGCGTGCAGCAGCTTCAACATGAAATTCTGAAGAAGCTTGCCGAGAAGGGGGTCTCAGACTCCGTTGTCCCGGTAATCGATGTCCTTAGGGCCGACAAGCAGCGAGAACCCCTGTTGATAACTTTCAGGGGCGTCGTGGTGAACGGCAACCGCCGCCTCGCAGGAATGCGGGAGTTAATTGACGAGGACCAAAACGACCCTCTCCCGGAGTTCAAACACATCGACTGCTTGGTACTGCCCGAAGATGCCACGCCCAACGAGATCGTTGATATCGAGGCTGCGTTACAAGCCAAGCCAGAAACCAAGCTCGATTATGATTGGATCGGGGATTGCCTCCTTATTGAGCGGCTGCTCTCGGTACACGGAAACATTGACCAAGTTGCTCGACGCCTTAATCGGAAGCCCGCCGAGATCAAGAATTCTCTCGCTGCATTGACCGAAGCAAATCTGTACCTCCGCGACTGGGCGAACGCCGACGGGCAATACAGTCGTGTCGTGGATGCGGCGCAGCTGTTTGGAGACATCCCCGCTCAGCTTGAAGGCAAAAGCCCTGACTTGACCGACATGAGCCGCGTCATTGCATGGAACCTACTGGAAAACAGAGGTCGGCTCAATCAGCGCCTCTACGCCTTCAACGCCGCCTTTGGGAAGCGTGCTGCTGATGTCTCTGACCGAGTTGCCGAGAGCCTGAATATCTCCCTCACGCCTGCCCGTTCGCAAGACGATCCCGATTCTTTCGACATCGACGTGGGCGAGGATGAAGATGCGGTGTCGTACCAACCTCTCATTTCTGCGTTCAAAGATCCACGAACCCGCGAAGAAGCCGTCGAGGCTCTCATCGACGTCAGCAAAGCGATCGCCGAATCAGAGCGAGGGCTGAAGGGTGGCACTGCAGCGCTACGCACTATCACTCAGATAAATAATCGGTTGCGCGATGTCGAGATTGGCGCCGCTGACCCAAGTACTCACGCGGCTATAGACAAACAGCTCGAAGAGCTTATTCGCCGCGCTAACGGGTTACGCGGCATCATTCAAAAGCTTAGGGGAGAAGCAACCTGACCAGCTCGCCCCCGACGATCATCGAGATAGACTTTGACGAGGTACGTCTGACCGGAAGACTCACGCGCCTAGATACTAAGGCGAGCGCAGCGTGGGAGCGACTAAAAGCCAAGGCCATCGCCGATGGTGTCGAGATATTGTTGTCCGACCGCTCCATTGAGGCTCCATGGCCTTTCGTCCTCAACGTTGTACGTGAATACGGAAGCAAAGCGCAGCAAGTCACACTGAACTTCCGCTTTAAGCCCACGGCATCGTCCGCTGAACGACTCGCTCAATTCATGGATGAATTGAAGTCGACGAGGCTTGCTCGATCAGCGTCTGCAGCCACCAACCCTCCCCCGGTGGACATCGAAGGATCCCTTCGACAACTGGGATTTACGCGGCGATCCCTAAAGCCATTCCAAGTGAGGGATCTCCGTCAGCTCCTATTGCTGAAGCACGGCGCAAACTTTTCTGTTCCGGGAGCGGGAAAGACAACCGTTACATTTGCCCTCCACCTACTTGTCGCGACCGATGAGACGACCTTTCTCGTCATTGGGCCAAAGTCGTCTTTCGCAGCATGGAGAGCCGTCATTGGCGAGTGCCTCGAAGGTAATTTGGATGAAAGTGAGCAGTTCGTCGTACTCGACGGAGACCGACAAAGGAACGGCCAGCTCCTCGCGTCAGGCGCCCGACGGTTCTTGATCACATACGACCTCGCCGTTCGTCAGGCAGATGTCATCGCAAGCTTCCTTGCGAGGCGCCCCGTACATCTTGTGCTCGACGAAGCCCACCGGATGAAGGCTGGTTTAGGTTCGCAACGCGGCGCCTTTCTCCTCAACGTTGCGACCCTACCCGTGCGGCGTGATATCTTGACCGGAACGCCGATGCCGCAAGGCGCCGCTGACTTGGCTGCGCAGCTCGCCTTTTTGTGGCCAGGCCAAGGCCTCGACCTTCAGATCACTCGGGGCGCTGCACCTCGCGAAGTTAGTAAGAGCCTTTACGTACGAACCACCAAGAGCGAGCTTGGCATACCTCCCGCCCGTCGACACTATATCCAGGTGGGCATGGCCTCCGGCCATCTTGCACTGTACTCCGTGGTCAGAAACGAGGCCCTCAGGCAACTCACTTTGGTTGCCAGCGCGAAAGAGGGAAGCCAAATCGATTTTCTCAGCGCCCGGAAATCAGTGATGCGGCTACTGCAACTCTCGACCAATCCGCTATTGGCACTGCAGGGCATAGCCAAAGACACCGTCGGATTTAATTCGGGAATCGCGTCCCAAGTTCTTGCAGAGGGGCCATCCGAGAAAATGAAGGCTGTGGAGGCTCACGTACGGGCATTAGCCGACAGCAACAAAAAAGTGCTGGTCTGGACGATATTTACCGACACACTTCTCGAGCTTGAACGAATGCTCGCCGACTTAAATCCCGTCACCCTATTCGGCGGCGTTCCTTCAGGACCCGATTCAGACTTAACAACGAGAGAAGGTCGTATTCGACGTTTCCATCATGATCCCGAGTGTCGGGTCGTGATCGCCAATCCGGCCGCTGCCGGCGAAGGCATCAGCCTTCATACGGTTTGCCATGACGCGATATATTTAGATCGGAGTTACGTATCGACGCACTACCTTCAATCCATCGATCGAATCCATCGCCTGGGATTGCCGCAAGGCACCGAAACGAACATCTACATTTATCAGACGAAGGCTCCGGTGGGCTTGGGAAGCATCGATTTTTCGGTCGGCCGAAGACTGGCCGCAAAAATTCGGAGCATGCAACAGTTGCTCGATGATCCCGATCTGCACGAGATCGCGCTTGATGAAGAAGAAGCAGATGATCCGATCGACTTCTCAATGGACCTCCAAGACCTCATAGATCTTGTCGAGGAGCTAGAGGGGACAGCTCGCAACTTCACCGAGAATGAAGAGCCCTGATGATCGTCGACGCGTCCCGAGTATGCTCGATGAGCGCATTCGAGGCGCTGAGGACAATTCGTCGGTATAGACTATCATTCCCAGCGCTAAATTGTGATCAATTGCTGTCACTAATTTCCCGCGTTGAAATCGGAGCACTTGACTATGAGGCAGCTTCCTCCCTCGATTTGACAACGAGAGAAGTAGACGCAGCAAACGCACCCCAGTTCTTTCGGGCATGTCTGGAAGGGGTTATTGCTCTCAATGAAGTGTGGCTACGGACGGCGAGCTTGGGACGCCAGAAATTTGTACAGAAGTTGGACCGAGATCAAGCGAGCTGCTTTCGATGCGCGGGTCTTCTGGATGAACCGCCGAGCCCTGAGACGGTGGCTTGGTGGGACGCACTACAGTCTCACGGGCGTCAATTGACGGACGAGCGACTTCTACTCCAAGGGCGGGAGGCCGAGCAGCGTTCGCTCCGGTATGAGCAAACGCGACTCGCAGAAATGGCAATCGCCCTTCAACCCGTTTGGATGGCCGTCGAGGACAACACTGCGGGTTACGATATCTTATCTTATGATCGCGGCGTATCCGCGCCCGTCTCGCGCCTGATAGAAGTTAAATCTTCCAAGAGCGGGGATGGCTTTCACCTAACCAAGAACGAATGGAAAACGGCGCTCAAGTTTAAGGACAGCTACGTATTCCATATTTGGGATCTAAGGCATGACGTCCTTTATGAGTTAAAGGCCACTGCCATCGCACCGTTTATCCCTCTCGACACAGATCAGGGCGAATGGACCGACGCGCGGATTGCTCTCTCTGCAATTAAGAGAGACATTCCGCCAATACGGTCTCAGCCATTCCAAACCGGGCTGTGACCGCTTGCGTACTATTCGTTGAGTAAGTGATTGATTTCACAAATCTGTCGTCATCCAGGAGCACCTTGAACGCGACCTTGAATCTCGCCCCTATAGCTTGATCGCTGCTCAATCGATCCGCGTATTTCGCAAAGAGGACGGAGCAGACATCGAATAGCGCCACATTGAGCACGTTTCTGCGATCTTCTGGTTTCGACGAGCTGATGGACTTCCGAAACGCGTGATCGCCGAACAAGGCCCGGTTTTGGCGCATCGATTCTAAAAATTTGCTTCGGAGGTCCGACAGGTCCGCTGTATTGAGCCCATTCATGGTTTCCAAGCTGTGGGCTAGAAAAGTCTCCATATCGCCTTTGTAGGTACTCCAACCCAGCAGATGAAACGAGCAAAACCGATTTATCGCTTCGCGATCACGCATTGCCTTTCTGTCGAGCGAATCACCGGTTGCCAATTTAAAGATTGCACTATCTGCAGCTTGCTTAAGCCATACCGTGGCAGGGCCGGAATACAGAGCATTGCGCATCTGCTGCCGTGTGAGCGGAACGCCACTGTTGACACGTTCGAAAATATCGAGCCGAGCCCGCTCCGGCGCCTTCGCATCGAGTATGTAGGTGATCAACTGTGTGTCTAGGACGCGCTCTTGAATCTCAACCGGAAGGTTCGAGAACCGCTTTCCCTCCAATGGATGTTCGGTCTGTGTATCCGGATTTGCAAGGCCCTTTAAGCGGAAGCTTCCTTTAACAAATCTATGGAAGGTGGTCAGGCGTTGAAGTCCATCGACCACGACGATCCGACCGTCTTTCGCCTCGGCTAGATAGAACACCGGAAGCGGAATTCGTATAATGCAGCTTTCGATAAGCTTTGACTGCTTATCCTCCGGCCAGACGAACTCACGCTGAAAGTCGGGATCGAGCACGTAGCGACGAGCGTCGATGCGCCTTATCACGTCGGAAACAGAACGAATTTCGTTCCGGACAAAAACCGAGTCTAGGGAATACTCGCCCCACGACATGCCTCGGCGGTCGTCATCAAATCCCTCGACCGCCGTCGGCATTAGACTGATTGCTGGTTCCATATCCGCCCGCTCCGCCGCTGCCGACTTTAGCCACAATGGAAGCGGACTTGAAAGGCAAGAGACCTCACTTCCCCCAAAAGTCAGGTGTGAGACACCTAGGCGGCGTTCCACAGGTTCTGCGAACTCCACAATCAGCTTTACCTCCGATCACAGCGCTGATACACACAAAAGAACGGCGAGGCTAAATTCCTCAACAATATCAGTCTGAAAGGTGCTTTACGTCACAGTTCAATCCTGTCCGGCAGCACCATCTCGTTTCCCACATTTTAGCCAAGCCATGGCATCTCGGCCTCATGGTTCGAGACGCGCCGCGTTATGCAATCGTCGTGACCGCTCGGTTCGGGCACGGCGCTCCTCACCATGAGGGTCTGGCAAAGGCCGTGCTGCGCATCGACCATGAACACGCCGGCGGCGTGTTCATGGAGAGCGGCGCGGCCACGAGGTTGAAGCATCACCGCGGACTCGCACTCATCCTGAGGAGACCGCCGCAGGCGGTCGTCTCGAAGGATGGGCCGCAGCAACCGCATTCACCCAGCATTGCTCACCGCGGCAACAGATTCTCCTTTGCCAGATCGATCACCTCGTCGCCGCGGCCGCTCATCACCGCGCGGATCAGCCAGACGCTGAAGCCCTTGACCTGTTCGAGGCCGATGGTCGGCGGCATCGACAGCTCCTGCTTCGCCGTGACGACGTCGAGCACGGCAGGGCCGTCATGCGCGAGCCAGTCGGCGACGGCGCCGGGCAGCTCGCCGGGATCCTCGACTCGGCGGCCATGGATGCCCATCGCCTGCGCCATCGCCGCGAAATCCGGGTTCTCCAGATCGGTGCCGTGCTCGACGAAGCCCGAGGCCTTCATCTCCAGCGCGACGAAGCCGAGCGTGCCGTTGTTGTAGATCACGACCTTCACCGGCAGCTTCATCTGCTTGAGCGTGATGAGGTCGCCCATCAGCATGGCGAAGCCGCCGTCGCCCGACAACGAGACCACCTGCCGTCCGGCCTGTGCGGCCTGGATGCCGATGGCTTGCGACATCGCGTTGGCCATCGAGCCGTGCACCAGCGAGCCGACCAGGCGGCGGCGGCCGTTCATGGCGACGTAGCGCGCGGCCCAGATCGTCGGCGTGCCGACGTCGAAGGTGAACACGGCATCCTCCGAGGCTCTCTCGCTGATCAGCCGCGTCAGATATTGCGGATGGATCGGCCGGCGGCCGGGCGTGCCCACCGCGAGATCGTCGAGGCCTTTGCGCGCCGAAGCGTAGCGCTTGAGGTTCTCGTCGAGATGGCGGCGGTCGGACTTCGCCGTGAGCTTCGGCAGCAGCGCGCGAAGCGTCTCGCCGATATCGCCGACCACGCCGACATCGAGCCGCGCGCGGCGGCCGAGCTGGCTCGGCCTGATGTCGACCTGGGCGATCTTGATGTCGGAGGGGATGAACTGCTTGTAGGGAAAATCCGTGCCGAGCATCAGCAGCGTGTCGCAGCTGTGCATGGCGTGATAGCCGGAGGAGAAACCGATGAAGCCGGTGAGACCGACGTCATAGGGATTGTCGTACTCGACATGCTCCTTGCCGCCGAGCGCATGCACGATCGGACTCTTCAACGCCTCCGCAAGCTGCATCAGCTCGGCATGCGCGCCGGCGCAGCCGCGGCCGCAGAACAACGTCACGCGCTCTCCGCCGTTGAGCAGCGCGGCCAATGCATCGAGCTCCGGCTCGGCGGGACGCACCACGGGCTTGGGCGGCACCAGGCCGATCGCCAGCGGTAGCGCGCGTTTCGGCGCGGCCTTCAGCGCGACGTCGCCGGGAATGACGATGACGGCGACGCCGCGCTCGCCCAGCGCGGCACGGATCGCGTTCTCCAGCACGAACGGCATCTGCGTGGGATCGGAGACCAGCTCGCAATACACGCTGCACTCGCGGAACAGGTTCTGCGGATGCGTCTCCTGAAAGTAGCCGCCGCCGATCTCGCCCGACGGGATGTGCGCGGCGATCGCCAGCACCGGCGTGCGGCTGCGCTGCGCGTCGTAGAGGCCGTTGATGAGATGCAGGTTGCCGGGGCCGCAGGAGCCGGCGCACACCGCGAGCTGACCGGTGATCTGCGATTCACCCGAGGCCGCGAAGGCTGCCACCTCCTCGTGGCGGACATGCACCCAGTCGATCGTCTTGCGGACGCGCAGCGACTCGGTCAGCCCGTTGAGGCTGTCGCCGACGACGCCGTAGATGCGCTTGACGCCGGCGATTTCGAGCATCTCGACGATCTGATCTGCAATGGTGGCCATGAGCGACTGAATCCTTTGGTCATGAGAGATGCCGAAACCTACGGCCGAGGCTTTGCGGTCTCGTTACCTGCACGAGGCGGCGCGGCCGAATCAAAAGCGCGCGCTTGCGAAGGTTCCCGCGGGATGCGCCTGAGCGAGATCATGACCTCAGGGCGATGCGGGCCGGCTCCTTGCCGCATGGCGCCGCGGCCTCGCGGCGCAGGTTGCGTCCGAGCCTTGCGGGAGGTCCGCCCTCTCGTCACGGAGGGCGCAGGGAAGGCCGGGAGCCTGCCGCCCCCATGGCCCGCCTGCAGAAAGAAAATGCAGGCGGCAGGTACCACAGGTTCGGCTGGGACATCCCGGCCCTCCCTGCGCGATGGGCTTACGATTTATACGCGCTCTCCCTGGGGACCGGCTGTCTTGCCCCCATCACCCGCGATGCACTGACGCACATCAGCGAGCTTGACCTCAGCGTCGGGAGGCCAGGACCACGCGACTTCATCGTCCGCATCGAAGTTGTTCGTCCGCTCGCGAATGCGCGCTGCAACTCCGACCCGGCCACCGCATCCCCCACCCAACGCTCGTGACGACTCGCGAACGCCCCTCTTCGATGAGCACGGGACGGCCGAAAATGTGCAGGTGATTTGCCCGACGACACAAGGGGAATGAGTGCGACAGAGTGGCACGACGGGCAATTTGGGCAGAGCTAGGCTGCGCGGACCGGGCTTGGTTTGGTTCAGCGTCACCGCAATCCCGAGCCGTTCAGCATGAGTGCGGCTCGACCAGAGGGCGATCGTCGCACCGACAGCCGCGTTGAGCTGATTGCGCCCGCCGCCGGTGATCGGGACACCGTCTCGCAGCTGCACCCCAGCAGCCCGCTACCGCCTTCCGCACGCCAGCTGGGCAGGTGCAGACCGGCGGCCGCCCACTTTCATGAGCATAAGACGGCTTGCATTTCTCTTGCGTCTGATTTATTATTATACGAATTTATTCTTTTAGGAATAAATTCAATGCACAACCGCATGCGAGAGCGCGCCATCCTTAGGGCCAAGCTGGAGGCGGGCGTCAACATCAATATGCGGGCACCGCGCCGCATCGGCAAAACCTGGACTATCGATCAGCTCGCCGGGGATCTGCGGCAGGCGGACTGGCAGGTCGTTCAGATGGACGTCGAGGGCATGCGGTCGTCGGCCGAATTCGCCCAGGCGCTGTGTCAGCGGATAGAGGCCGAAAGTTCGATCCGCGACCGCTTCCGGGCCCATTGCCAGCAGCGGCTCTCGAACGTGCTGGGCGGCAAATGGGGCGACAGACCGATCGACGCGCTGGGCAAACTCGACCCGATCGAATTCGCCGGGACCCTGATTGCATCGCTCGCCGAGTCCGGCCGGAAGACCGCGATCATCATCGATGAAATCGCCTATTTCTTTCTCGCTTTCGCACAGGCCCATCCGGACGACGCCCACGCCTTCGCCTACAAGATGCGTGGCCTTCAGCAGGCGCACAGGACAGTCCGCTGGCTGCTGACGGGATCGATCGGTCTCGATATCATCGCCCGCCGCTACCGGCTGGAGGGCGCATTCGTCGATTTCGACCCTTTCGAGCTGCAACCATTCACCGGCGCGGAAGCGCGTTCATTCCTGCGCGATCCCAAGATCCAGCTGCAGCTCACCCGCGCATTCGATGCCAGCGATGCCGATTACGACTGGATGTTTCAGGATCTGGGCTGGCTCGCTCCCTACTATCTGAAACTGATCGCCAACGAAGTGCATCCGTCAGTAGCCGAAGGGGATGGACAGCCGGCGCGGGCCACGCAGGATGATTTCGCGGCAGCTTTCGAGCGTCTGCTGCAGCCCGACCGTCGATTCGCCTTTGCGGTCTGGCCCGAACACATCCAGAAGAATTTTGCCGTCGAGGACGGCGCGCTTGCCACAGGCATTCTCGACGCGCTGTCCGCCGCGGCGGACGGAGAGATCATGGATACGCTGCTGGCGCGCGCCACGCGCATCCAGGGCAGCGCGACACCCCGCCAGATCAGGGACATCCTGGACATGCTGATGAATGACGGACTGATCGCCAGGCGCGGTGACCGCTACGGCTTCCGCTCCGGCCTGGTCCGCCGTTACTGGCAGGACTATCAGTGCCAAGAATCTTAGCCAAGAGTCTTAGTCCGATGAGCCTGTCCCAAGGACTCTCGCTCTACAATCAGGAGAGATTGAACGACGATGATTTCGTCGCTCAATTCGTCGCCCGCGGCGAAACGCTCGCTGCGCTGGTGCGCCGGCTGGAGGCGGTCCGGCACGACGGCACTGGCGGCCAGCAGATTCTGATCGGCCCGCGCGGCATGGGCAAGACCTCGCTGCTGCGGCGGCTGGCCATCGAGATCAATCGCCTGCCGGCGCTTCGCGCGAGCTATGTCCCGCTGCGGTTTCGCGAGGAGCAGTACAATGTCCTGAAGCTCGGCGACTTCTGGCGCAATTGCGGCGAGGCGCTCGCTGAATGGGCGGAGGTGCATGGAAGGCAGGATCTCGCCGATCGGCTCGATGCCAGTGTCGGCGGCGCGGCGTGGGCCGGCGACGAGGCGTCAGCGGCACAGTTCGCCGCGGAAATGACCCGCCTGAACCGCCGCGCCGTGCTGCTCGTCGACAATCTCGATCTGATCCTCGACGCCTTGCCGGGCGGCGACAAATGGACGCTGCGGCGGCATCTGCAGGCGAAAGGCGGACCGCTCGTGGTCGGCGCCGCGACCCATGAGCTCAGGGACAGCGCAGTCCGTGACGCCGCATTCTACGAATTCTTCCAGCCGCACCATCTGGACCCGCTCGACGCCGCGGAAACCGAAAGCTGCATGCGCGACCTCGCCAACCGCCGCGGCGCGTATGGCGAGCCCGTGCGCGCGGTGCTGGCGCGCCAGCCGGCGCGGCTGAAGACATTGCATGTCCTGACCGGCGGAAATCCGCGCGTGCTGGCGCTGATCTACCGCCTGCTTGAAAGCGCAGAGACCGATCAGGCCATGGCCGATCTCGAGGTCCTGCTCGATCAGGTCACCCCCTATTACAAAGCGCGGATCGAGGAATACCAGACGCCGCAGCAGCGCGCGGTGATCGACGCCATCGCGCTGCATTGGGATCCGGTCACGACCGGCGACCTGGCGCAGATCACGGGCATCGCATCGACCACGCTGTCGCCGCTCCTGATCAAGCTGAGGAAGGACGGCTTGATCGAGCAGGTCGACACCTCCGGCTCCTATGCCGGCCACCAATTGGTCGAGCGCTTCCTCAACATCTGGTATCTCATGCGTCACGGCACCCGGCGCACCAAGCAGAAGATGCGTTGGCTGGTCGCCTTTCTGGCGAATTTCTATTCGCGCTCGGACCTGGCCGGAATAGCCGATCGCATGCGCACCAAGGGCGCAGTCGCCTGGCATCCCGACTACGCCTTCGCCGTCGAGGAGGCGCTGTTCTACGCCCCCGCCAAGGACGGCGCGGACACATCGTCCTACCGCATCCATGCCGCGGAAAACTCCTGGAGCGCCGGACTCGCTGTCGACACCCCGGACAGCCTGGGCCAGCCCGGCAGGGCCGCCGACGCCGTCAAATCCGCACTCGACCAGCTCAACAAGGGCCTGACGTTAGGGGCAGCCGGCGATCATGCCGCGGCAATCGCGGCCTTTGACGAGGTCATCGCGCGCTTCGACGACGCGCCCGACGCCGCAATCAAAGAGGTGGTCGCACTATCGCTGGTCTTAAAAGGCATCTCATTCTGGGACGCGGGCGACCGCGCCGCGGCGATCGTGCCCTTTGACGAGGTCGTCGCCCGTTTCGGCGATGCGCCCGACGCCGCAATCAGAGCGGTGGTCGCAATGGGGCTGTTCAACAAGGGCGCCACGTTCGGAGAGATCGGCGATCGCGCCGCGGCCATTGCGGCCTATGACGAGGTCGTCGCCCGTTTCGGCGACGCGCCCGACGCCGGCCTGAGAGGGCAGGTCGCCAAAGCGCTCGTCAACAAGGGCATCACGCTCGAAGACATCGGCGACAGGGCCACGGCGATCGCGGCCTATGAGGAGGCCATCGCCCGCTTCGGCGACGCCCCCGATGTCGCACTCAGAGAGCAGGTCGCAAAGGCGCTGTTCAATAAGAGCTTGCAATTCGAAGCGGCCGGCGACCGCGCCGCGGCCATCGCGACTTATGACGATCTCATTGTCCGTTTCGGCAACGCCTCCGATGCCGCTCTCAGAGAGGAAGCCGCAAGAGCACTGATTAACAAGGGTGCTGTATTCGGCGAACTCGGCGACCACGTCTCGGCGATCGCTGCCTTTGACGAGGTCATCTCACGTTTCGGTGACACGCCCGACGGTGCGCTCAGGGAGCAGATCGCTGTAACGCTGCTCAACAGGGGACTCGCATTCAGGAAGATCGGTGACCATGGCGCGGCGATCGCCGCCTATGATGATCTCATCGCTCGTTTCGGCGACGCGCCCGACGCCGTCCTCCGAGAGCAGGTCGCAAGCGCGCTGGTCAGCAAGGGCTCCGTATTCGAACAGGACGACGCCGCCGCGGCGATCGCGGCCTATGACGAGGTCATCGCCCGCTTCGGCGACGCCCCCGATGTCGCACTTAAGGAGCAGGTCGCAAAGGCGCTGTTCAATAAGAGCTTGCAATTCGAAGCGGCCGGCGACCGCGCCGCGGCCATCGCGACTTATGATGATCTCATTGCCCGTTTCGGCAACGCCTCCGATGCCGCTCTCAGAAAGGAAACCGCAAGAGCACTGATTAACAAGGGTGTTGTATTCGGCGAACTCGGCGACCACGTCTCGGCGATCGCCGCCTTTGACGAGGTCGCCTCACGTTTCGGTGACACGCCCGACGGTGCGCTCAGGGAGCAGATCGCTGTAACGCTGCTCAACAAGGGAGTCACCTTCAGGAAGATCGGTGACCATGTCGCGGCGATCGCCGCCTACGACGATCTCATCGCTCGTTTCGGCGACGCGCCCGACGCCGCCCTCCGCGAGCTGGTCGCAGACGCGCTGTTCTGGAAGGGCGTCCTGGTCGAACGGAGCGGCGACGCCGCCGCGGCGATCGCGGCCTATGAAGAGACGATCACCCGCTTCGGCGAGGACGAGGCCACCGGACTCCAGGAGCTCGTTGCGGACGCTGCAGTGAGATGCGGGAATCTGTTGCTCGACAGCCAGGGCGATGTCCTACGCGCGGAAACGCTGCTTCGTCAGGCCGCCGACACCGATCCTTTCGATGCAGGAATCAATCTGGCGTGGCTCTATGTTCTGAGTGACCGGGTGCGAGAGGCCATGGAGCTCCGCCCGCAATTGTCGGAGATGCCCGAACCCGGTCCCTCCCTGCTCGACGCCGGACTTGCGCTGGCGCAGCATAATTTCGGGGTTGCCACCGGACACCTCGTGGCTGGGCTTCAACACGAGCTTGTCGGCGACCGCTGGAGCTTTGACGGCGATCTCGAGCGCCTGCTGTGCCTCGGCGAACACCAGGGCTATGGCGAGCCATTGATCGCCTGGTTCGAGCAGACCGGCTTGGCCGACAGGCTGGCGCCGATCCATCTGGCTCTGAAAGCCTTTGTCCGCAGTGAAGCGGCGCTGCTTGACGCCAATCCTGAAACGCGCGGGCCGGCGCGCCTCATCTTCGACCGACTCGTGGTGCGGCGACGTGCATTGTTCGATCGCCCGGACGCCCCGGCGCCGCCAAAGCCGAGCCGCGATAAGCGCGGCCGCGGCCGCCCCCGCAAACGATCATGATGCGCTTGGCGCCCGCGAAATGCGGGCGCCGGACCATCCTTCTTGATGTTCCTGCCGTATTGGCTCGTGATCCGTCCGGCGAGCGGCCTCAACCGCCGGCGCATGCTCGGCGCCATCAGGCAGATGGCCGAACGACGGAGGATGGATCACGGCACGGGCCTGCGCCAAGCTGTACCAGGACTTCGCCGAATATCTCGAGCACAATGAGCTCGAGCTTGCGCTCGACGCGCTCATGGAGCTCGGCCCTCTCACCACGCCGCCCGGCGGCTTCTGGCGTGACCTGGAGCGCGCCGCCGAAATCATCAACCTGAACAATCGGATTCTGACCTTGTGAGAGGCGTTCCGTGCGGCGCCGATTTCGCGGGACGACGCGTCGTCGGCGGTCCATAGCTCGATCCCCCCTCGAAATCGCGACCCTGCCTGTCGCTTGCGGGCGACGTGGCCGCGCAGCGGAGACATTGCGGCACGAGCCCCGATGCTCACATGCGGATTGCCATCGGCAATGGCCCGCGAGCCCAATGGGCGGCGGGCTCAGCGCGGAAGCCGGGCCGGCCACCCCATCTACGCCTGTGCATGTGATCGATCGGCAGCCTCGACGGAGGCGCGGCAGCCTCTGATGGGTTACGCCGCCCGCACCGAGTTCAGGAACCTGCTGACCTCGTCGCGGAGGCGGCTGCTCTGGCCGGAGAGCGACTTGGCGGCGGACAGCACCTGCGAGGAGGCCGAGCCGGTCTCGTCGGCGCCATGCCGGACGCTGGCGATGTTCGCCGAGACCTGCTGGGTGCCGTGCGCGGCCTGCTGGACGTTGCGCGAGATCTCGCGGGTGGCCGAGCTCTGCTCCTCGACGGCGGAGGCGATGGCGGAGGCGATCTCCGACATCCGGGCGATGGTCTCGCCGATTTCCTTGATCGAGCCGACCGACTCCTGGGTCGCCGCCTGGATGCCGCCGATCTGCTGGCCGATCTCGCCGGTGGCCTTCGCGGTCTGCTCGGCCAGCGCCTTGACCTCGGAGGCGACCACCGCGAAGCCGCGGCCGGCTTCGCCGGCGCGGGCGGCCTCGATGGTGGCGTTGAGCGCGAGCAGGTTGGTCTGTCCGGCGATCGCGTTGATCAGCTCGACGACGTCGCCGATGCGCGCGGCGGCCTTGGCGAGCTCGGCGACGTTGTCGTTGGTCTTGCGCGCCTGCGCCAGCGCCTCGTTGGCGATGCGCGCGGAATCCTGCACCTGGCGGCTGATCTCGTTGACCGACGAGCTCATCTGCTCGGCGGCCGCGGCCACCGAATGCACGTTGGTCGAGGCTTCCTCGGACGCCGAGGTCACCACGGTGGCGAGCTCCAGCGAGCGGCCGGCGGTCGTCGTCAGCGAGGCGGCGGAACGCTCCAGATCGGCCGAGGCCGACGACACGATGCCGACGACGTCGCCGATCGCCATCTCGAACTCGCGCGTGAAACGCTCGACGCGCTGGCCGCGCTCGATCTTGGCCTGCGCCTCGGCCGCGGCCTCCTGCTCGGCACGCTTCTTCGCGAGCAGCGCTTCCTTGAAGGTCTGCAGCGATCCGGTCATCGCGGCGATCTCGTCGTCGCGATCGATCGTCGGGATCGCCACGTCGTCATGGCCGGCCGCCATTTCGCCGATCAGACCGGTCAGGTTCACGATCGGGTTGATCACGCGGCGGCGCAGCAGCATGGTGACGAACACGAGAATGCCGGCAAGGGCGACGACGACGACCATCGCCAGCGCCAGCATGCGATAGGCGGCGTCACGCGCCGCGACGGCGCTGTCGCGCGCCTCGGTGATGGCGGCATCGCGCACGACGAAGAACTTCTGCACGGCCGGGACGACCGCCTCGGCCAGGCTGTCGGCGGTGAGCGTGTAGTTGAGATCGCCGAGCCCGGCTGCGAGGTCCTTTTCGATGATCGGAACGGCGCGTCCGAAATAGGCCTCTCGGGCCTCCTTGAAGGCCGTCAGCAGGCGCTCCGGATTGCCGAGCTGGTCGATGCCGGCCTCCAGACGCTCGCGATCGACCTCGGTGCGGCCCTGGGCGCGGTCCATCGCCGCCTTCTCGGCCGGCGTCACGGCGCGGCGGGCGCTGAGCGCCGGCGACAGCGCGGCGGCGCGGCCGCCGGCGGTCACGCGCAGGTCCTGCGCGGTGCGGGCGACGTCGAGCAGCGTCGTCAGCGATGCGTCGGCATTGGCGATACGGTTCTGCAACTGGTTCAGGATCGGCTCGATCGCGAGCGCCACCTGGGTCACCCCCGGCAGAAGGCTCTTGATGACCGCCGGATCCCGCGCGCTCAGCGGCGCGGTCAGGGTGGGGTCGACCTTGGCGAGGATCTCGGACAGCTTGGACGACGCCTGCTCCAGGCTGCGCGTGATCGCCGCACTGTCGGAGACGTTCGCCAGCTGCGCGCGGGCCTTGGCAAAGGACGCCTCAGACGACTGCCTGATCTTGCGCACGCCCTCCAGCTGCGCTGGCGTTGCCGGATTGTCCTGGAAGATCGGCGTGATGTAGGGGGCGCGATGACCGACGACATCCTGCGCGTAAAGCAGCACCGCGCCGAACGCCTCGACGGTCCTGATCGCCTCGGCCTTGTCGCTGACCGCTCTGACCTGCTCGATCACGACCTGGGCGGCTGGCAGGACGGCAAGCGCCGTTACGGAAAGCATGGAAATTGCAAAGAGGCGGCCGATCTTCATCGTCGAGTCCCGGGTTTCGAGTCGAATGAAGCTAGAATCGTATGCTTAAGACGATGCTTAATTCGGCACCCGTAGTTCCACGGGGGTCGTCGTCATCCGCGGACGGCACGCGATGACCTCGGACTGCTCCCAGCTCATGGGAGGCTGACGTCCGCTACAGATCAAAATTCGTCGGCAGCATCACGACGTCGCGGATGGTCATGCCGCGCGGACGGGTCAGCATGAACATGATCACCTCGGCGACCTCTGAGGGCTCCAGCAGGCTGCCGGACTCCCGCGCCTGCTTCAGCTTCTCCGCGGGCCAGTCGGCAATCAGGGCCGTGACGACCGGGCCCGGCGAGATCGCGCCGACGCGGATGCCGTGCTTGAAGACCTGGCGGCGCGTGGTCTGCACGAAACAGTCGATCGCCCATTTCGACGAGGCATAGACCGGCTCCCAGGGGGTCGGATAGTGCGCGGCGAGCGAGCTGGTGACGATGACGTCGCCGGACCCGCGCGCGATCATGTGCGGAAGCACGTCGCGCACGTTCTTCATGACGACGTTGACGTTGAGGGTCAGCATGCGGTCGATCGCCTCGCCATTGGTCTCGACGAGGTCGCCGCCGAGATAGCTGCCGGCATTGGCGTGGAGGATGTCGAGCCGGCCGGCCGCGTCGAGAACACGCGGCAGCAGCGTGGCGCAATCCGCGGGGTCGAGCAGGTCGATGACCACGGGGATCATGGCGTCGCCGTGCCGCTCGCGAAGACGCGCCAGCGCCGCCGCATCGCGGTCGATCATCACCACGCGGGCGCCAGCCGCCAGCATCGCCTCGCTGCTGGCGAGCCCGATGCCGGAGGCCGCGCCGGTCACGGCCGCCACCTTGCCTTCGAGCGCTCCCGCCATCGTCGCCTCCTCACCGCTGTGATCTGCCGACCAGCGTAGCAAAAGATGGCGCGCGATGTCGGGGGCAATCGGCCGGCATGGCTGGGCCGTCGCTGGCACGCACCTTGCCTCGACCAGGACAATTCGTGCATCGCAGGGGGGCCCAATGAGCAGCTCGCATTTCGATTTCACACGCCGCAGCCTCGTGCTTGGCGGCCTCGGCGCCGCCGGGCTGACCTTGGCGCCGCGCAGCGCCTGGCCTCAGGGCCGTGCCGAGACGCTCCTGGTGGTGCAGGAGCTCGGGCCGAACTCGCTGGACATGCACGGGGTCGGCTCGAACCAGACCGTGAACGGGCTCGCCTGGAACTGCTACGACCGGCTGCTCAGCTATGCCGCGAAGACGCTGCCCGATGGCACCACGTCCTATGATCGCGCGACGCTGGCGCCGGAGCTGGCCGAGAGCTGGGAGGTGGCCGCCGACGGGATGTCCTGCACCTTCAAGCTGCGCAAGGACGCGACCTTCCATGACGGCGCGCCGGTGACCGCGAAGGACGTCAAATGGTCGTTCGACCGCGCGGTGTCGGTCGGCGGCTTCCCGACCTTTCAGATGTCGGCGGGCTCGCTGGAGAAGGCGGAGCAGTTCGTCGTGGTCGACGATCACACCTTCCGCATCGACTACATCCGCAAGGACAAGATGCTGCTGTTCAACGTCGCGGTGGTCGTGCCCTTCGTCATCAATTCGGAGCTTGCGAAGAAGAACGCGACGTCCGAGGACCCGTGGGCGCTGGCCTGGCTGAAGGCCAACGAGGCCGGCGGCGGCGCCTACAAGGTGGAGAGCTGGAAGCCGGGCACAGAGACCATCCTGAGCCGGTTCGACAATTGGAAAAGCGGGCCCTTGCCGAAGATCAAGCGCGTGATCGCACGCGATATACCCTCGGCCGGCACGCGACGGGCCATGCTCGAGCGCGGCGATGCGGATCTCTCCAGCGGCTTTGCGCCGCGCGATTTCGATCAGCTGATCAAGGAGGGCAAGGTCAAGGTGACGGGCGTGCCGATCCCCAACGCGCTGTGGTATGTCGCGCTCAACACCGCCAGGCCGCCGTTCGACAATGTCAAGCTGCGCCAGGCGATCGCCTGGGCGATGCCCTATGAGCAGATCCAGTCGAGCGCGTTCTTCGGCCGCGCCGTGCCGATGTATGGCGGCGCCGCCGAGGTCGCCAAGCCGGTATGGCCGCAGCCGTTTCCCTATGCGACGGACCTCGACAAGGCCAAGGCTTTGATGAAGGAGGCCGGCTTGGAGGGCCTGGAGACGACGTTGTCGCTCGACGCGGGCACGGCGACGGTCGGCGAGCCCACCGCGATCCTGATCCAGGAGAGCCTCGCCAAGATCGGCATCAAGGCGTCCATCGAGAAGATTCCCGGCGCCAACTGGCGCACCACGCTGAACAAGAAGGAGCTGCCGATGGCGCTCAATCGGTTCTCAGGCTGGCTCGATTATCCCGAATATTACTTCTACTGGAATTTCCACGGCCGCAATTCGATCTTCAACATCTCGTCCTACCAGAGCAAGGAGATGGACGCGCTGATCGACAAGGCACGCTTCACGACGGATGCCGGCGAGTATGAGAGCACGGTGAAGGCCTTCATCGCTCTGTGCATGCGCGAGGTGCCGGTCGTGCCGCTGAACCAGCCGATCCACGACGTCGCGATGCAGAAGGCGGTGAACGGCTACGAGTTCTGGTTTCACCGCGAGCCGGACTACCGGCAGTTCGTGAAGGGGTAGTTTCGCTCGTCATTCCGGGGCGTGCGCAGCACGAGCCCCGGAATCCATCTCACCACAGAACGCGCTGCAGAATGGATTTCGGGCTCGACGCGCTTGCGCGCGTCGCCCCGGAATGACACCGACACCAGAATTGCCTTTTCCTCACAACCACCCGCGCCGCCGGAACTGCCAGTACAGCGTGCTGCACACGACGGCGATGAGGCCGAGCACCGCGTAGTAGCCGTATTGCCATTTCAGCTCCGGCATGTGCTCGAAGTTCATGCCGTAGATTCCCGCGACGGCCGTCGGCACGGCGAGAATGGCGGCCCAGGCCGCCAGGCGGCGGGCGATGTCGGTCTGCTGCGCCTGCCCGGCCATCATGCTGGCCTCGAACACGAAAGCGAGGATCTCGCGAAGGGAGTCCGCGTCCTCCTCGGCGCGCTTGGCGTGGTCGAGCACGTCGCGAAACAACGGGGCCATCTCGGCATCGATCGCGACGTTGTCGACATGCTCGAGCCGCTTGCAGACGTCGACCACCGGACCCACGGCGCGGCGCAGCCGCAGCAGGTCGCGCCGCAGGCGATACAGCCGGTCGACCTCGTGGCGCGCCAGCGGCCGCTGCAGCACGACCTCCTCCAGGGTCTCGACCTCGGCCATGATGCTCTCCGTCACCGGCCGGTAATTGTCGACGATGAAGTCGAGGATCGCATAGAGGATGTAGTCCTCGCCCTTGGCGAGCGAGCCCGGACAGCTCTCGCAGCGCTCCCGCACCGCGCCGTAGGAGGTCGAGGCGCCGTGGCGCACCGAGACGACGAAGCCGGGGCCGACGAAGACGTGGGTCTCGCCGAACACGATGTGCTCCTTGACGAGCTGCGCGGTGCGCGCGACGACGAACAGCGCATCGCCATAGCGCTCGACCTTCGGCTGCTGATGCGCCTTCGACGCATCCTCGATCGCGAGCTCGTGCAGGCCGAACTGATCGGCCACCCGTTGCAACAGCGCCGCATCCGGCTCGTGCAGCCCGATCCAGACCACATGGCCCGGCCGCTTGCTCCAGGCGCCGGCGTCCTCGATCGGGATGTCGGCGACGCGCCGGCCAGCGGCATAGACGCCGGCCGCGACCACGCCGGGCTCGCGCGGCTCGCTGCGCGGCTGAACGACGGGCGCGCCCGCCGCCGTCTGCATCGTGACGTGACGCATGGTGGATTCTCCGCTCTGCGGACCGACTTTCGACGCGAGGACTCGCCGGGTCAAGCGGCGCATCAGGTCACACCGGTCGGGCCGTCGAGCAACTGCCGGACGCGGCGGACCAGATCGGTGCGGCGGTACGGCTTGTTGATGATCTCGAACTCGCCGATATGGGCATCGGCGCGCTCGACCGCGGCGTCGGAATAGCCGGTCGTGAGCAGCACCTTCAGCTTCGGCTGCCGCTTCCGCGCCTCGCGCGCCAGCACCGTGCCGTTCATGCCGCCGGGCATCACGAGATCCGTGAACAAGAGATCGAAGCGGGTCTCCGAATCCAACAGCTCCAATGCCGCGTGCGCATTGGCGGCGACCTCGGTGCGGTAGCCGAAATCCTCCAGGATCGAGCGCGCGAGCTCGGCCACCTCGGCGCGGTCCTCGACGATCAGGATGCGCTCGCTGCCGGTGCGATCCATCGCCATCGCCGGACGGATCGACGGCGCCGCGATCGCCTGCTCGGTCGCCGGAAACAGCAGCTGCACGGTCGTGCCGAGCCCGACCTCGCTGTAGATGTAGGTGCTGCCGCCGGACTGGCGCGTGAACCCGTAGACCATGGCGAGGCCGAGACCGGTGCCCTTGCCCTCCTCCTTGGTGGTGAAGAACGGCTCCGCGACGCGTGCGAGAATGTGGTGCGGAATGCCGACGCCGTCGTCCGACACCTTCAGCGCGACGTAGCGCCCGGCCTTGGGCACGCCGAACTGCGCGATGTCCTCCTCGGCGATCTCCTTGTTCTCGGTGCGAATCGTGAGCGTGCCGCCATGTGGCATCGCATCGCGCGCATTGACGAACAGATTGAGCAGCGCGACCTCCGCCTGGGTCTGGTCGACCCGGCTGTTCCACAGGCCCGGCTGCGCCTTGACGACGATCCGCACGCTTTCGCCGAGCGTGTGGCGGGCCATCTGCACCATGGTCTCGATCATGTTGTTGAGGTTGATCGGCCGGCTGTCGAGGCGCTGCTTGCGCGCGAACGACAACAGCTGCTGCGTCAAGGTCGCGGCGCGATTGGCCGCCGCGCGGATGTTGTCGACGGCGCGACGGTGCCGCGGGGCCAGCTCGCTGACGGCGCCCTGCAGGGTCTCGGTGTAGCCGATAATGACCTGCAGGATGTTGTTGAAGTCGTGAGCGATGCCGCCGGTGAGCTGGCCGATCGCCTCCATCTTCTGCGACTGCACCAGCGCGCTCTCCGCGTCGCGCCGGCGCGAGACGTCGAGCTGCGAGCCGAAGAAATACACCAGCTCGCCGTCGCGATTGTAGACCGGGCTGATGAACAGCGCATTCCAGAACGCCGCGCCGTTTTTGCGATAATTGAGGATCTCGACCGCAATGTCCTGACGGTTCGCGATCGCGGTGCGGACCGCATCGATGGTGTCGCGATCGGTGTCCGGCCCTTGCAGGAAGCGGCAATTGGATCCGACGATCTCGCCGAGATCGTAGCCGGTCATCTCCAGGAACGCCCGGTTGGCAAACAGAATGGGATTGTCGTTCTGGCGCGGATCGGTGACGATCATCGGCATCCGCGTCGTCTCGACCGCGGCGAAGAAGATGTCGTGGCGCTCCGACGACAGATCGGACGCATCGCCGCTGTCGACGACGGCGCGATCGCGCTGCGGCCTGTGCTCTGACATCTTCCCTGCTCCGCCTTGGTCCCGTGGTGGCGCGCATGATTGCGCGGGCGCCGTGTTCCGATGCAGCGCACATCGATATGCCGCCCGATGGGCTCGGGTTCCCGCAGCCAAGGCCTGCGTGAAAGCCGGTACGTGCAAACTCACGAAAATGCGACGAGCGGACGCGGGAACAATCCGCGCGAAGGTGGTGATACCCGCCTCGTGCCCTCGACCGGATCGCGGCGAGCAGCTACATCGTCGCTTCGATCATCGGGTGGGAGCACACGTCATGACAGGACAAAGGGTCGCGCTGGTCACCGCGGGCGGCAGCGGCATGGGCGCGGCGGCAGCGCGCCGTCTCGCCGCGGACGGATTCCAGGTCGCAATCCTGTCGTCATCGGGCAAGGGCGAGGCGCTGGCCGCCGAGCTCGGCGGCCTCGGCGTCACCGGATCGAACAAGTCAAACGATGATCTCAAGCGCCTCGTCGACGGTGCCGTCAACCGCTGGGGCCGCATCGACGTGCTCGTCAACAGCGCCGGACACGGTCCGCGGGCGCCGATCCTGGAATTGACCGACGAGCAGTGGCACGGCGGACTCGATACCTATCTGCTGAACGTGATCCGTCCGACGCGCCTGGTCACGCCGATCATGCAGGCGCAGAAGAATGGCGCGATCATCAACATCTCGACGGCCTGGGCATTCGAGCCGTCGGCGATGTTTCCGACCTCGGCGGTGTTCCGCGCCGGTCTCGCCGCGTTCACCAAGATCTTCACCGACAGCTATGCCGCCGACAACATCCGGATGAACAACGTGCTTCCCGGCTGGATCGACAGCCTGCCGGCCACGGAAGAGCGCCGCAAGACCGTGCCGATGGGCCGGTACGGCAAGTCCGAGGAGATCGCCGCGACCATAGGCTTCCTCGCCTCAGAGGGCGCGGCCTACATCACGGGACAGAACATCAGGGTGGACGGCGGACTGACGCGGAGCGTGTGACACAGCCAAGCACGCAGAGGCAAATCTGCAGAATCAGCTACCGCTACAATCAGATCGAGAATGAATGACTCCGTCATGCCCGGGCTTGTCCCGGCCATGACGGCGGGGAGACCGGAGATTTGATCTCCGGCGACCATGGCGCTGCGGCTCAACCGTCAAAACATCTCGAAATATTCGCGCTGCTCCCAGTCGGATACTTCGGCGTTGAAGCGCTCGATCTCGGCGGTCTTGATGAACGTGTAGTAGTCGATGAAGGTGGCGCCGAAGGCTTCGCGGAAGAACGCGTCCTGCTTCAGCACGTTGACCGCCTCGCCCAGCGACTTCGGCAGCAGGCTCGCCTTGGTCTCGTAGGGCACGTCGGCCGACGGGCCGGGATCGAGCTGGCGGTCGACGCCGTCGAGACCGGCTGCGATCTGCGAGGCCATGTAGAGATAGGGATTGGCTGCGGGCTCGCCGATGCGGTTCTCCAGCCGGGTGGCGCGGTCGCCGGGGCCGCCGAGCACGCGGATCATGACGCCCCGGTTGTCGCGTCCCCAGATGGCGCGGTCCGGCGCCAGCGAGTAGGAGCGATAGCGCCGGTAGCCGTTGATCGTTGGGGTCGAGAACACCGCAGAGGCACGCGCATGTGCGAGCAGGCCCGCCATGTAGTGGCGGCCGAGCGCGGACAAGCCATCGGCGTCCTCCGTCATGAACGCGTTGCTGCCGTCGCGCGCCACCAGCGACTGGTGCAGATGCCAGCCCGACGACATCACGTTCGGGATGCGCGGCCGGCACATGAAGGTGGCGTGATAGCCGTGGCGCTGCGCGATCTGCTTCACGGCGCTGCGGAACAGCACCATCGTATCGGCCGGCACGAGGCCGAGCGACGGCTGCAACACGAACTCGCACTGGCTCGGCCCGTATTCGAGCTCGATCGAACGCAGCGGCAGACCGAGCGCGACGAGATTCGCCCTGATGAGCTCGAGTGCCGGCTCCATCTGATCGAAGCGCTGCTCGGTGAGATACTGATAGCCCTGCGTCAGCAGGCTGACGGTGGGCGGCGCGCCGGGCTGGCCCGGCATGCCGGCGTCGCCAGGCGCGAGACGGGGGTCTTCGACCTTGAAGATATGGCATTCGACCTCGAGGCCGGCCATGAACTGATAGCCGCGCTGATCGAGCCTCGCCAATGCCGAACGATAGAGGTTGCGCGTGGCGAACGGCACGGGCGCGCCGTTGGCGAAATACAGGTCGCACAGCACCCAGCCGGTGCCGGGCGCCCAGGGCAGCACGCGGAACGTGGTGGGATCGGCGACCATCAGCGCGTCGCTGCCACCCTGCATCTCGGCCATGCCGAAGCCGCCGCCGGCGGTGAACACCGGAAACACCGTGCGGTGCGAGGTATCCTTGGCGAGCAGGGTCGTGGTGATCGAGCAGCCGCTCTCCAGCGACGACAACGCGGCATCGATCGTGAGCGTCTTGCCGCGCAGGATGCCGTGCTGGTCCGGGAACGAGAAGCGGATCGTGGTGAGCCCGTGCTCCTCGGCGAGGCGGCGCATGCGCACCGCGGCTTCGGCCTGCTCGGCGCTCCACAGCTGATGCTTGTCGACGAAACTCAACGATGACTCCTGATTAGGATGGCGAGGCGCGCGATCGAGTTCGCGGCCGTCGGGAAGGTTCGGTGCCGGCCTCACCCGCCTGCGGCTGGGCAATCGCATTTGGAGATCGCAGTGTAGCACCCGTCTGTGTCCACATCGTCATGGCCGGGACGAGCCCGGGCATGACGGAGTAAACAATTGACAAGGCTGCTCGTCGCGACAGCCCCCATCAAATGCGCGCTCACGCTCACCATCACTCCGCAGCGCTGAGATGCGGCGCGAGGCGCACGATATCCGCCGGCACGGGCGGTGCCCAGGGGGCGTTGCGGCGGCGGCGGACGTCGACTTCCATCCAATAGGTCTCCCAGCCGCGGGTCGGGCCGATGCCATCCATCGTTGCGGGCCCCTGCACGCTGCGCGCCGCCGCTGCATCGAGATGCAGCATCGGCGGCTCGCCGCGCCCGACCGTCTCGATCTGCTCACGCAGCAGCCGGCGATACTGGATGATCGCCTTGTCGGACTGCCCGAGATGCTCGCGGGTGCGGTCCTGGATCCGGCCCATCGACTCCACCGCCCACTGGTCGTGCACATTGATGTCGTTGCCCATGCCGGTGTAGGTCGCGGTCGCCTGCTCGCGGGGATCGAAGCCGTAGTCGTTGCTCTTGTTCTTGCGCGAGCGATAGTCCGGCAGCTCGTAGAGCTCCAGCCGCTGCGCCCGCATCTTCGCCCGGTCGACTGGCGCGCCGTAGCTGGTGAAGATGGCGTACCAGTAGCAGGTCTCGTCATCGACCGGCACGTGCCATTGCGTGATCGTCATCTCCGTGCTCATCGGAATCACGAAGGCATGCGGGAACAGCTGATTGGTGACGCGGACGTGGGTGCGCTCGGCGTCGATCTCGCGCAGCGCGACGATGCGCAGGCCGTATTCGGTGCGCTCGACATTGATGATCGGGCGATCGTACTCGCGCAGCACCTTGGTCATCGGCAGCTCGCTGTCGGCCGAGGCGCCGCGGAACTGCTTGCCATAGGCCGTCGAGGTGTCCTCGTCCTCGAAGAAGCGATGCAGGAACGAGGCGTGCGCCGGGTCGATGCCGACCTCCAGCGCCTGGAGCCAGTTGCACTCGATCAGGCCCTTGAAGGCGAAGGTGTAGGCATCAGGCGCGGTGAAGCAGTCGAGATCGGGGAACGCCGGCGCGGCGCCGTCGCCGAGCCAGGCCCAGAGGATGCCGCCCTTCTCGACCACCGGATAAGAGCGCTGCTTGACGTTCTTGCACAGCGGCGAGCCGACCGGCTCGGCCGGCGTCTCCAGGCAGTTTCCGTCGGCGTCGAACAGCCAGCCGTGGAAGGCGCAACGCAGCCCGCCATTCTCCAATCGTCCGAAGGCGAGGTCGGCGCCGCGATGCGGACAATCGCGGTCCAGTAGGCCATAGCGGCCATCCCCATCCTTGAAGAGAACGAAGTCCTGACCGAGCAGCTTGACCGCGCGCACCGGGCGCTCGCCCGCGAGCTCATCGACCAGCGCAGCCGGCTGCCAATACATCCTCATTAGTTTACCGGCAGGCGCGCCGGGTCCGATGCGGGTGATCAGGTCGTTCTGCTCCTGGCTCATCATGATGGCCGTCTCTCCTGTTCCGTCGCAAGTCGGGCGTTGAGCGTCACGTGATCATCTAATAATGTTCGCTAGACGAACACATGTTCGCCCAGATTAGATTCGCTTTAAGTGGGGAGAAGCGCAAGTGAAAAAGCTACAACCGAAGCCGAGGGGCAAGCGGGCAGCAGTTTCACTGCGGCCGAGAACAACAACAGCGGATCGTGTCGGGCCGATGCCGAAACTAAAGCGCACTGATGAGGAGAAGAAGCAGGCCCGGGGCGATGGTCCCGAGTTCGTGGAGGCTCTCGACCGTGGCTTGCGCGTCATCCAGGCCTTCAGTCGCGAGGGCCGGCCGATGACGCTGAGCAAGGCCGCGGAACTCACCGGCCTTGCCCGCGCCACGGTGCGACGGATTCTGCTGACGCTGAAGGCCTCCGGCTTCGTCCACGGCGACGACCGCCTGTTCTCGCTGACGCCGCGCGTTCTGCTGCTGGCGTCCAGCTATCTCGCCTCCAACCAGATCAACAGCGTGATGCAGCCGTTGATGGACATGGCGGCCAGCGAGGCCCATGAGGTCTGCTCGCTCGCCGTCCTCGACGGCGACCAGGTCGTGTTCATCGCGCGGGCGACACCGGCGCGAATGTTCTCCACCGGGCTGGAGATCGGCTACCGGCTGCCCGCCTTCTGCACCTCGGTCGGTCGCGTACTGCTCAGCCGGATACCGGACGATCAGCTGCGCCACACGATCGAGCGCATGACGCTGACGGCGCTGACGCCGCAGACGTCGACCGACAGGGAGGCGCTGATCGCCGCGATCTCGGCAGTCCGCAGCGATGGCTATTCGCTCGTCGATGGCGAGGCGGAATCGGGCTTTCGCTCGATTTCCGTGCCGATTCGCCGCTATGACGGCGGCATCGTCGCGGCCGCGAATATCGGCGGCCATGTCGATCGCATCTCGGTCGATGAGATGAAGGAGCGCTTCCTGCCGCTCCTGAACAGGCTGTCGGCAACGGTCCAGCCACTGCTGGTCTGATCGCCCGCTGACCCCGGCAGGCTGATAACGGCCGCGCTGAAGCCGCGCTCGCCCTGCCACGACTCCGGCCAACGCATCCGCTCGCGGCATCGCGACCTCCGCGCCCGCCACCTGCCCGGCATGGCCACCGGCGTCGCAGCTGCATCGCCGGCGCGACGGAACTCGCTCTGCTGATCAAGTCCATCTGATCGCGATCCGCCGGCGGATCTTCGTCGCTCCCTGCACGACAGCCAACCATGGCGGAGAGAATCGTCCGCGCCCCGCGGCCATCGCTTCGATGTCATCACTGGCAGCACGGTGCTGGCAACTCATCGCCGCGTAGACACAAGAGAGCCGACCGCGCAGGGCCACGTGAAGTTTCGTCCTAAACGAACTAATCGTTGTAGTCGCAGTCGCTCCTGCAATTCGGCGCATGCCCATTACGTGATATTATCATGACACCCGACCCCGTTTGCCACGATTGACGATCTCTCCAGGTATCATCGCGCTGCATGCGAAGGTGGCATGATCCGGGGCGCAAGTAATTAGATCCCGGCCTCGCACGCGAATTGCGGACGGCGCCACCAGATTGCCGCGAATGGCAACGCGATCGCGAGCGGCGCTCGGGGGCGAGATCGCGTGCGGCCCGTTCACCGTGATCGCCGGCCCGCCCCGAGCCGGGAGCAGGGGCGTTGGGACGAGGTCGCCTTCCCCGGCGGCGCACCGCGAAGCGGTAGACTTCGTTGGACATCGGCGGCGTCTCGCGCGTAAATGGCACATCGGGGGCGAGACACCCGGTAGTGCCATCCAGGGGAAGAGCCATGACTGACGCGCTGCCGCTCGTGCTGGTGCCCGGACTGATCTCGTCGCCGCGCATCTATGCGCCGGTCATTCCCGCGCTGTGGCGGCTCGCGCCGGTGATGGTGGCGAACCACGTCCGCGATGACAGCATGGCCGGAATCGCGCGCCGCATCCTGGCCGAGGCGCCGCCGCGCTTCGCGCTCGCCGGCCATTCGATGGGCGGCTACATCGCCTTCGAGATCATGCGCCAGGCGCCGGAGCGCGTCGGCCGGCTGGCGCTGATCAACACCCAGGCCCGGCCCGATACGCCGGAAGCCAGCGCGCGCCGCCGCACCATGATCACCCGCGCGAAGGACGGCGACTATCACGGCGTGGTCGACGAGCTGTTCGCAGGCTTCGTGCATCCTTCGCGCCAGGACGACCCGCGGCTGCGTCAGCTGGTGCATGACATGGCCGAGGAGGTCGGGGTCATCGGCTTCATCCGGCAGTTGACCGCCGTCATGTCGCGCCCGGACTCCCGCCCGACGCTGACCGCGATCCGCTGCCCGACCCTGGTGCTGACGAGCGATACCGACAACACGATCCCGAACAGCCTGTCGAAGGAGATGGCCGACGGCATCGACGGCAGCTGGCTGGTCGTGCTGGAGAATTGCGGCCACCTGCCGCAGCCCGAGCAGCCGGAGGAGACGGCGCAGGCGCTGATGGAGTGGCTGCGGGGGTGAGATGACGATCACAGCCTATTGCTGGCGTTGTGGCATCGAAGTGCCCATGCTCGACGAACAGGAGTGGGCCGAGATCGAGCCGCTCCTGAGACAGCGGATTGACGACATCAAAGACTATCGGCGGTCGAATGAATGCACGCTTGGGCAAGCCGCTGAGAACACCGCGCGCAAAACTCTGCGCCGCGTGCGGAACGCCAGTTTCCTAGCATCTTCCAATCCCACCGTCGTCATTCCGGGGCATTCGCGGCACGCGAATGAGCCCGGAATCCATACTCCCAGCGATTCGTTTTGGAGCGAGAACGGCGTGCGGAGGCACCGAGAGCTTCAGCAACGCTGGTGGCTATGGATTCCGGGCTCGCGCTTCGCGCGCCCCGGAATGACGATGGAGAGAACTTTCTGCTCCACACAGCATCGCCTGGACGAGAGGGCCGGCGAATTCGTCGCAAGCGATGCGCAGCTCACGTGTCCCGTGAGGCGCGCTCACGTCTGCTTCTGCCCCACCCTCATCCCATCCACGAACACATCCAGCAGCCGCAGCACGCTCTGCTGCCAGCCGGTCTGGTCGTGCATGTAGCACATGCCGATCAGCGCGCGCAGGACGTCGTCGGCGGTGATGTCGGCGCGGATCTGGCCGGCGTCGATGGCGCGGGTGAGCAGCGCGCCGATCGAGCGGGTGAGATGGGCGTGCGAGAAGGCGGCGAGCTCGGAGTTCGCGGTCATGACGATCGCGAGCGCGGCCATCATGCCCTTCTTGGTGGCGACGAACTGCACCGTGGAGCGCAGCCAGCGGCGGAGCGCCTCGACCGGGGACGGCTCGGTCTTCAGCTCCTCGGCCAACTCGGCGAGCTGCTCGACCTCGCGGCGGTACACCGCCTCGAACAGGTCCTCGCGGGTGGGGAAATGGCGATACAGCGTACCGATGCCGACGCCGGCCTGGCGCGCCACCGCCTCCAGGCTCGCCTCGGCGCCGCCGACGCTGAACACCGCCTTGGCCGCCTCGAGCACGCGCTCGCGGTTGCGCTGGGCGTCGGCGCGCGGCTTGCGATGGCGGTCTTGTGGTTTCGTCTCCATCTCACCAGCTCTTGATGACGGACCGTTCATGTCCCCTTGCTAAACGGAGGAACCCTCCGTATAAATAGACCTGCCACCCGGGACAGCCAACCTTCCCTCAGCTGTCGTCCCGCGGTCGCTGGATCTGGACGGACCATCGCCCGTAAGGCGATGCCCGCTGCGATCCGATTAGGCCATCGCTTCGATCGGAACAACGCATGAATTGGACTGTCAGACTCACCGTCAACGGTGAGCCGCGAACCCTTGCGCTCGACGACCCCCGGGTCACCCTGCTCGACCTCCTGCGCGAGCGCCTCCACCTCACCGGCACCAAGAAGGGTTGCGACCGCGGCCAGTGCGGCGCCTGCACCGTCCTGGTCGACGGCCGTCGCATCAACTCCTGCCTGACGCTCGCGCTCAGCCTCGACGGCGCCGCCATCACCACCATCGAAGGTCTCGCCCAGGGCGATCGGCTGCACCCGGTGCAGGAGGCCTTCATTGTTCACGACGCCCTGCAATGCGGCTTCTGCACGCCGGGCCAGATCATGAGCGCGGTCGGGCTCATCAACGAGGGCCAGGCCGGCGACGATCCCGAGCGCGTCCGCGAAGGCATGAGCGGCAATCTGTGCCGCTGCAGCGCCTATGTCGGGATCGTCGAGGCGGTGCGCGACGCACAGGCGACGCTCACGGACGACAAGGAGCGTGCGGCATGAACCGGTTCGATTATGTGAAGCCCGCGACTGTTGCCGAGGCGATCGCCGCGGCCGGCGCACCGGGCGCCGCTTATCTAGCCTCCGGCACCAACCTGCTGGACCTGATGAAGGGCAATGTCGTCCGGCCCGAACGGCTGGTCGACATCACCCACATCAAGGAGCTGACGCGCATCGAAACGTCAGGCAATGGCGACGTCAGAATCGGGGCGCTCGTGCGCAACGCCGACCTCGCCTACGACGCGTCCTTCGCCAAGGACTTCCCTGCGGTGGCCGAAGCGCTGCTGTCCGGCGCCTCGGCGCAGCTCCGCAATGCGGCGACCGTCGGCGGCAATCTGCTGCAGCGAACGCGCTGCGCCTACTTCTATGACACCGCCTCTGCCTGCAACAAGCGCGTACCCGGATCGGGCTGCGATGCCCGCGGCGGCGAGAACAGCCAGCACGCCGTGCTCGGCTGGAGCGATGCCTGCATCGCCACCAATCCTTCGGATTTCTGCGTGCCGCTCGCGGCGTTCGACGCGGTCGTCGAAATCGAGGGCGCATCCGGCCGACGCGAGATCGCGTTGGAGGCTTTGCATCTCTTGCCCGGCGGCACGCCGGATCGTGAGAGCGCGCTCGCTCCCGGCGAGCTGATCGTCGCGATCCGTCTGCCTGCGGCCGCACGCGCCTTCGCCAAGCACGCGCGCTATCTCAAAGTGCGCGAGCGCAACTCCTACGCCTTCGCCGTGGTCTCCGCTGCAGCCGGGCTCGTGATCGAGAACGGCAGCATCAAGCAGGCACGCCTTGCGCTCGGCGGCGTCGCCGCCAAGCCGTGGCGTGTGCATGACGCCGAAGCGCTGCTCGCCGGTCAGCCGGCTGAGTACGGCTCGTTCGAACGCGCCGCGGAGGCGGCGCTGCGCGATGCAAACCCCTCCGGCGACAATGCCTACAAGATCCCGCTCGCGCGGCAGCTGATCGTGCGCGCGCTGCAGGCCGCAGCGCAAGGCACGCCCTCGCGCATGCCGGCGCTGCCGGCCTCCCCCTTCTCCTCCGTTCCAGGAGTGCTTCATGACGCCTGAGCTCAACCTCTCCCGCGATCCCGCCCACCTCCGCCACGGCTCGAATATCGGCCAGCCGCTGTCGCGCGTGGATGGTCTGGCCAA
Source organism: Bradyrhizobium sp. SZCCHNR1002 (assembly GCF_032381435.1). Taxonomy (NCBI): domain Bacteria; kingdom Pseudomonadati; phylum Pseudomonadota; class Alphaproteobacteria; order Hyphomicrobiales; family Nitrobacteraceae; genus Bradyrhizobium; species Bradyrhizobium sp. SZCCHNR1002. The sequence continues at coordinate 189,016 of NZ_JAUHIS010000005.1, read as the reverse complement.
GGTCACCGGCCGCGCGACCTACGCGGCCGACAACAACCCGCCCGGCCTGCTCTATGCCGTGCTGGCCACGTCCAGCATCGCGCGCGGCCGCGTCGTTTCGCTCGATGTCGAGGCCGCCAAGGCGCATCCCGGCGTGGTCGAAGTGATGACCTCCGCCAACCGGCCGCCGCTCTATTCCGACCCCGACGGCAAGCCCAATCCGTTCTCGTTCCGCTTCGAGGCGCTGCAGAACGACAGCGTGCGCTATGCCAATCAGCCGATCGCCGTCGTCATTGCGGAATCGCTGGAAGCCGCGACCGAAGGCGCGGCTTTGCTGGCGCCGCGCTATGAGGCGGAGCCGGCGCGCATCGGGCTCGATACCGATGCGACTTATGTGCCGCCGGCCGTCGGCATGGGCATGCCGGCCGAGCAGCGCCACGGCGATGTCGAGGCTGCGCTGTCTGCCAGTGAGAAGCAGATCACCGCGATCTACGAGACCCCACCGCATTATCACAATGCGATGGAGCCGCATGCCATCGTCGCGGAGTGGCAGGGCGACAAGCTCGTCATCGACACGCCGACACAGGGCCTTGTGATGATGCGCGCGCGCCTCGCCGAGCTGTTCGGCATTGCGCCGGACAATATCCTGATCCGCAGCCCCTTCCTCGGCGGCGGCTTTGGCGGCAAGGGCCTGATGGCAGGGCCGCAGGTGCTCGGCATTCTCGCCGCGAAGATGGTCGGCCGTCCGGTGAAGCTCGTGGCGCGCCGCGAGCAACTTTATGGGCCGTTCGGCCATCGCTCGCCGACCCGGCAGACCTTGCGCCTCGGCGCCAGTGCTGCCGGGCAGCTCTCAGGCATCCATCACCATGCCCGCATCGCGACGTCGAGCTTCGAGGACTTCTATGAAGCGGCGGCCCACGTGACGCACACGCTCTACGCCGCGCCTGCGATCGCGACCACCTATGACGCCGTGCGCATGGACACCGGCACGCCGCTGTTCGTGCGCGCGCCGGGCATCGCACCGGGATCGATCGCATTGGAAAGCGCGGTCGACGAGATGGCCGAGGCCTGCGGCCTCGATCCGCTCGCCTTCCGCGTCAAGAACTACGCCGAGGTCGAGCCTTCGACCGGCAAGCCTTTCTCGTCGAAGGCGCTGCGGGAGTGCTACACGCAAGGCGCCGAACGGTTCGGCTGGTGGGAGCGGCCGCTGAAGCCGCGCATGATGCGCGACAAGGATGGCTTCCTGGTCGGCTGGGGCATGGGCACCGCGACGTTCCATGCGCTGATGTTTGCGGGGCAAGCGCGCGCCGTGATCCGGCGCGACGGCTCTGGCGTGGTGGAGAGCGGCGCCCATGACATGGGCCAGGGAGCGTGGACCGCGTTGGCGCAGGTCGCTGCGGATTCGCTGGCGCTCGAGCTCAACCAGGTGACGTTCAAGGCCGGCACCTCGGACCTGCCGGATGCCGGCATCGCCGGCGGCTCGGCGCACACGGCAACCGTCGGCACCGCGATCCACAATGCGGGCGCGGCCGTGATCGCCAAGCTCGCCGAGCTCGCCACCTCCGATCAGCGCTCGCCGCTGTTCGGCGCCGGCAATGCCGGGGTGATCGCCCGCAACGGCCGGCTGCTGCGGCGCGACGACGAGGGCCGCGGCGAGAGCTATGCCGACATCCTCGCGCGCGCCGGGCTCGACGAGGTCGACGGCGCAGGCTCGGGCTTGCCGGATCCGGCTGCCAACGAGCAGTACGCGATGCATTCGCATGGCGCTGTCTTCGCGGAGGTGAAGGTCGATCCCGATCTCGGGCAGGTGCGCGTGACCCGCATGGTCGGCGCATTCGCCGCGGGGCGGATCATCAACCCGAAGCTGGTGAACAGCCAGCTCATCGGCGGCATGATCTGGGGCATCTCGCTGGCGCTGCACGAGGAGGCTGTCACCGACCGTCGCAGCGGCCGCATCATGAACGCCAATCTCGGCGAGTATCATGTGCCGGTGAATGCCGACATCCCGGCGATCGAGGCGTTCACGGTCGCCGAGCACGATCCATTCGTGAATCCGCTCGGCATCAAGGGCGTCGGCGAGATCGGCATCACCGGCTCCGCGGGCGCGGTCGCCAATGCGGTGGCACATGCCACCGGCATCCGTGTCCGGCGCTTCCCGGTGCGGATCAGCGACCTGACGCGCTCAGGCGATTGACGCACAGGCGCATCCCGACACGCGACGCTGCGCCTCCGGCCGGAGGCGCGGCGTTGTCGCGCCGGGCCTTGCGGCCAGCCGGCGAAGGTGTGGGTAGCGAAATTTGGGAGAACCCGGAGCGAGGCCTCCCAATCAAGCTACCGCCTCCGGTATTGCACCACCCGCTTCTGGAAATAGGCGATATCTCCAGACAGGGACTCATCATTGCGACAAGCCTTCTGCACGTCCTCCAATAACGACAAAGCCTCTGTCGATTCATAAAAGAAGGAACTGTTTCTCTCAGGTGTCACGATCGAGATTTGAACCGAGGTGCCTCCGGCAGACTCCGCATGTCTTTGCCGCGAGCTTTCGAAGCCATCGATCCTTGCGATGACATCGTTCAATAGAGACATGTCGACGACGTGCGCATCCGCCCGCTCTGCGGCGAATCGCCCGATCAGCATTCGACGGCCCCACTCCGCCCCTGCTCTAGAATTGCTCATCAGCACAGAATTCACGATCCCGTCTTGCTCTCCGACATACTCAATCGCCAGCACTGAATGGGTCGTGCGCTCATTTGCCTGAGCGAAGCAGTTCATCATCGCTGCGAGACAGACAATAAGGCTTGCCGCCGCTGTTGTTACTCTACGTCTCATTTGCCTACCACCGGCGTGATGGCTCGCACCAGAACGTGGCGTGACGATGATGATCGCCGCGGGAACCACGCTGATCACCTCGCGCGCGCCGGCCTCGACGAGGCCGAATGCGCAGGTGGCGGCAGACCCGATCCGGAGGCCGAGAGCCTGTCATACCCCCGAAGTTCGTGAAGAGCGAGTTCGGTCGCCGATGCCGCGGCGCAGGCGAGTCCCGATGCGATCGGTGACCTCGTACGCGCCGCTGCATAACGGGCTTCGCGGCACGTACCTGAAAAGCAACAAGCCTCCGCTCGTCCGGGCGGAGGCTCGTCCCCTTGGTGCAATGCCGGACGGTTCAAGCCGCCTGGCGCATGAAGGAAGACCTGAACCAGGTCACGAAGGACTCGCGCTTGGCGCCGAGATCGAACTCGACCCGCAATGCGTCCCGGTCGCGGGCGCGAACCTGGTAGGGGACATCGCCGTCGAAACCGGCGAATTGCAGAATGCCGCGATCGCCGATGCCCGGCTCGGGATCGAGCCGGAACCAGGCGCCGCCCTCCGAGATGTCCACCAGATCCGCCCGAACCTCCCCCCTGCTGCTATCGACGACCTTGATCGGCAGGTTCGACCTGAAGCGCGGCGCGTGCCGGCGATCGGCCTCGGCAGTCGTCGTCCTCACCACCTTCACCAGCGTGGCGCGCAGTGCCGTCAGGCTCGACGCCACGTTGCCGATCGCGCTGCGCACCTCTGCGGCGCGGTCGTTGACCATGCCGGCATCCTTGCCGACATTGCCGATCTTGGACGAGACGTCGCGGGCCGCGCTCGCCGAGGAGTGGACGGAACGGCTGATCTCCTGGGTCGCCGCGTGCTGCTCCTCCATCGCTGCGGCGATCGACGCCGCCACCTCGTCGATCTCCGAGATCTGGCTGCCGATGCCCTCGACGACGTCGATGGTCGCCTGCGTCGTGGTCTGCACCTCACCGATCAGGCGCGAGATCTCCTCGGTCGACTTGGCGGTCTGATCCGACAACGACTTGACCTCCGCCGCGACCACCGCGAAGCCGCGGCCGGCATCGCCGGCGCGCGCCGCCTCGATGGTGGCGTTGAGCGCCAGCAGGTTGGTCTGCTCGGCGATGCCGCCGATCAGGTTCGAGACCTCGGCGATCTTGTCGACGGCCTTGGTCAGCGACAGCATCGTGGTCTTGGCCTTCTCGCGCCCGGTCACCGCCGATTTGGTGATGGTGCTGGCGCGCGCGACCTGGCTCGAGATCTCGCGGATCGCCGAGCTCAGCTGCTCGGCCGCCGCCGACACGGTCTGGGCATTGGCGAGCGACTGCTCCGAGGCCGCCGCCACCGACTGGGCATCCGCCGACAATTCATGCGCGAGGTCGGACAATCCGCTGGCGACGGACTCCACCTGGCGCGAGGCGGTTGCCGCCGATTCGACCGACGTGCCGGTCTCGCGCTCGATCACGTCGGCCATGTCGAGCATGGCCCGCTTCTTCGTCTGCTCGGCCTCGGTGCGGTCGCGGTCCTGCTTGTCCCGCAGGCTGTTGTTCTCGATCGCATTGGTCTTGAAGACGCCGAGCGCGCGTGCCATCGCGCCGATCTCGTCGCCGCGTTCGGCATACGGAATCTCGGTGGCCAGCTCGCCCTCGGCGATCCGCCGCATCAGTCCGGTCATGCGCGACAGCGGACGGACGACGCCCATCACCAGTCCGGACAGCCCGGCCACGACCAGCGCGAGAACGATGCCGGTCACGCTCCAGACCACGACCGAGATGCTGCGATCCTGCTCTGCCGCAATCGTCTCGATGTCCGAATTCAGCTTGTTCGCCTTCTCGACCAGACGATCGATCACCGCACGGTGCGCGCCATAGGCCTCCGATAGCCGCGCATAGGCCGCGTCGGCCTTCGCCGTGTCGCCGGCGCGCAGGGCCGGGATCAGCTCGGCTTCCGCCGCCTGCCAGAACCTCCTCACCTCGCCGTCCGACTGCTCGACCAACAGCGTCTTCAGCTCGGGCTCGAGCGCCGAGCCGCTCCAGAACGTCTTGCGGTCCTCATAGTCCTTCTTGAGCTGCTCCAGCTTCTTGACGTGCGCGTCGACGTTCTTGGGATTGCGCAGCGCCAGCGTCGCCTCGAGATAGGCCTCGAGCACATATTCGGGCGGCGGCAGGATGTCGGCCACCAGGTCGTTGCCGAGCTTGATCTTACTGTAGAGCGCTCCGCCGACCTTCAGCTCGCGCAACGCGTAAGCGCTGGTCAGCACCACGGCACCGAAGCCGAGCGCCAGCACGAGGCCGAAGGCGGCAATGACGGCGGAGATCGACAGACGCATCTTCATGTCGGACGGCATTCCTCGTTGAACGGCACTAAACGGCGAACGGCGCCGGCCGGACCTCGTTCTGCCCCCGAGGAGATCGCAGGATCACGGTCCGGGCTGGCCCCAGTGGCAAATCGACGCTGCGACGATCATGCACAACTCATTTTCAACGAAGGTAAATTTCCGTCTCCGTAGAAATGCGGCTCGTCCGGCGGCAGCCCGAGCACCGGGTGCGCAATCCTCCGACCATGGCAGCCGTCTGACCTGGCGCAAGGCGCGGCTCCGGCGATCTGCGAGAATGCGGCGTGTCCCCGCAGGAGCCCGCTGGAGCCCGCTTATGTCGAAACCCGTTCCGGACAAGGCCGAGATCGCGCTCGAATATCCCGACAAGTTCTATGTCGGCACGTTCGAACGGTCCTCGCGATTCGAAGCCCATCTCGACCCCTCGGGATTGGCGCTCACACTGGAGCGGCCCGGGGCTGAGGACGTCCGCAAGTCGATCCACATGCATCTCAACTACGGACTGCTCGCCGCGATCCTCACCGAGATCGCCGCAGGCATCGCCGCGATTCCCGAGGACGACGGCCTCCATCGCGGCCAGCTGCGCGACGCGGCCGCCGCACTGCACGAAGCTCTTAAGCCGCGTTAACCGGTTGTCCCGCAGCGGCACAGTCCCTCGCGCCATCGAGGCCGGACCCCGCCTTTGTTAGCGCTTTGCTAACTACGACAAGACGTTTGGCCGCCGACGGGTGGGGTTGAAGACCACTGTGCTGCCCGAGTGACAGCATTTGATTCAAATTCGATCTATCTCCGATCCATCGACGGCGCGCGATGCGCGAGCCTTGTTAGTTGAGTGTTGGAGACCCGCCATGAAGAAGATCCTGTTCGCAACCGTTGCCCTCGCCGCGCTCGCCTCGGCCCAGTCCGTCCTCGCCGCCGATCTCGGCGCCCGCAATTATCCGTATGCGGCCAAGGCACCGGCCTATGCCGCGCCGATCTACAACTGGACCGGCTTCTATCTCGGCGCGCATCTCGGCGGCGCCTTCTCCAGCGACAACAACTTCTCGGGCCTGGCCACCGGCAACAACTCGAACGGCCGCTTCCTCGGCGGCGTGCAGGTCGGCGCCGACTGGCAGTTCGCCCCGACCTGGGTGATCGGCGCGGAAGGCCAGTACAGCTGGCTGAGCGGCAATGTCGGCGCAGCCTTCCCCGGCGGCTTCGTCTACACCAACAGCCAGCGCGGCCTCGGCTCGATCACCGGCCGCTTCGGCTACACCTGGGGTCCGGGCCTCCTCTATGTGAAGGGCGGCTACGCCTATTCGGACAACAACGAGAAGGTGACGCTCGCCGGCGTCCCGGTCGGCTTCGCCACCAATGGCGATCACCGCAACGGCTGGACCGTCGGCGGCGGTCTCGAATACATGTTTGCTCCGAACTGGTCGGCCAAGGCCGAGTATCAGTACTACAATTTCGGCAGCGCCACCTTCGCAGCGCCGGCCGGGCTGGTTCCGACCGGCAGCTTCACCACCGACGATCACACCTTCAAGGCCGGTGTGAACTACCGCTTCAACTGGGGCGCGCCGGTCGCGGCCCGCTACTGATTCCGCAGGCGTCAAATAACAAGCAAGACGGGGGCTGGCAGCGATGCCGGCCCCTTTTGCTGTCATAGGTGAATCGGAACGCCCGAAACAATCATTTCCACCCCGTTAAATGCCGCATGGTGAAATGCGGAAATGCACGAAAATTCAGCGGCAACCGAGTATTTTCCCGGATTTGTTAACCGCCGCCCGCGATACTGCCGGAAAGCATCAGCTCCAAGTAGCGCGTATCGGGGGAAACCAGAGATGGCGAATAGGTTCAGCTTCGGCAGGGTGTTCGGGATCCTGCGACCCAGATGGGGCGTACGGGGCAGCCTGTTTGCAGCCTTCACCGTCATCGCGGGCATGGCCATCGCGATCAGCATCGGCGCCGGGCTGATGCTGCGCTACATCGGCGGCACCATGGTCGAGCTGTCGAGCCGCGATATTCCGCGTCTCACCTCGAGCCTGCAGCTGCTGGCTCAGAGCTCCAGCCTCGCGAGCCTCGGACCCGCGTTGTTGGGATCGCAGACCGAGGACGCCCTCAACGATCGTCTGAAGAAGATGCAGGACATCCAGAAGGGCACGCAGCAGCGCCTCGCCGAGATCACCGCGCTCGGCGCCGCCAAGAGCGTGGTCGCGCCGCTCGCCGAGACCATCAAGAACATCAACGAAGCCAACCAGAGCCTGGTGTCGGCCGCGCGCGAGCGGCTCGCGGTCGCGGCCACCCACAACAAGCAGTATGACGCGTTGCGCAAGGCGCAGGAGGAGTTCACCAAGGCCGCCAACGAGCCGATGCTGGATGCCCAGACCCAGCTCAACGCCGTGCTGGGCGCCGCCGAAGTGTCGGCCGATGACGCCACCGCAGCGGCAAGGTTCGTCGAGCAGCTCGGCAACGTGACCGCGTCGGGCAATCTGATCGTGGCCCAGATGGCGGCCGCGCTCTCGGCCAATGACAGCGACACGCTGGAGACCATCGAGCGGCAGTTCAAGGACTCGCTGGCGCAGCTGAAGTCCAATCTCGAGCTGCTGCCGAGCGGCCGCGGCACCAAGGCGATCCGTGACGCCGCGACCAAGCTCGCCGCGCTCGGCGAGGGCAAGGAGCGCGTGTTCAAGACCCGCGAGAAGGAGCTCGACGCCAACGATTACGGGCAGACCGTGCTCGAGGAGACGCGCAAGCTGAATGTCGGGCTCGACATCAGCGTCCAGCAGCTGGTCGAAGGCGTGCGCAAGTCCACCGAGGACGCAACCGGCACCGCCGGCCGCGAGATCGAGCTGGCGACGTTCGGCATGATCGGCGCCGGCGCAGCCACGCTGCTCGGCTCGTTCCTGTTCGTCTGGCTCTATGTCGGCGGCAACATCCTCCGCCGCATCAAGCGGCTGCAGCAGGCGATGCAGCGTCTGTCGGGCGGCGACCTCGAAACCGAGATCCAGACCTCGAAGCAACGCGACGAGATCAGCGCGATGGTCGACACCCTGCAGGTGTTCCGCGACAACATGGTGCAGGCTCGCACCCTCGCTGCCGAGCAGGATCGCGAGAACGCCGCCAAGGCCGAGCGCGCCACGCGCATGGAGGCCCGGATCGCCGAGTTCGAGGCGACGGTGCGCAGTGCGCTCGGCAACCTGCAGAGCTCCGCCACCGCAATGCAGACGACGGCGCAGGGCATGTCGCAGACCGCCGATCAGTCTAACTCGCTGGTCAGCGCCGTCGCGGCCGCCGCCGAGGAGACCTCGGTCAACGTGCAGACGGTCTCGGCCGGCACCGAGCAGCTGTCGTCGTCGATCGCCGAGATCGGCCGCCAGGTCGTGACCTCGGCGCAGATCGCCAAGAAGGCCGTCGAGGAAGCCGGCGCCACCGACTCCACGATGCAGGGTCTCGCCGACAATGCGAGCCGCGTCAGCGTGGTCGTCGACCTGATCCAGGCGATCGCCTCGCAGACCAACCTGCTGGCGCTCAACGCCACCATCGAGGCGGCGCGCGCCGGCGAGGCCGGCCGCGGCTTCGCGGTGGTCGCGCAGGAGGTGAAGAGCCTCGCCAGCCAGACCGCCAAGGCGACCGACGAGATCCGGACCCAGATTGCGGGCATGCAGCAGGTCGCGTCGACGGCCGTGTCGGCGATCCGCAACATCGGCGAGACCATCGCCGAGATCGACAACGTCACCACCGCGATCGCTGCGGCCGTGGAGGAACAGGGCACCGCGACGCGGGAGATCGCGCGCAACATCCAGCAGGCGGCGTCGGGCACCAGCGAGGTCTCCAACAACATCACCGGCGTTTCCAGCGCCTCGGCCCAGGCCGGCACTTCCGCCAACGAGGTGCTGAGCGCCTCGGAGGCGCTGCGCCGCGAGGCGGATACGCTGCGCGCGGAGGTCGATGCGTTCCTGACCAACATCAGGGCGGCGTAGCTACCATACGGGCCTCGCCCTTCGAGACGCCCGCCCGCGGCGGGCTCCTCAGGGTGAGGAGGTAAAGCTCGCGCTGTGGCCGGGCCGCCTGTGGATGGAAACGCAAACTCTCGCCTCTCGCCATCAGCATGCTGCTGATGGTCAGTGTGCAGCTCCGGTTTCGGAGCCGCCCCTCATGGTGAGGAGCGCCGTCAGGCGCGTCTCGAACCATGAGGCCCCGGCCTGCCGCGCCCCGGAATGACAGGCAGCCATGCCGTTTCCGGATTGTTTTTCGGCTGGCGCTCGCCCGCGGCGGCCGTTAATCGATGAGGCATGACCAAGACCGACACCGCTTATTCCTCCGCCGAAGCCCTGCGCTACCCCTGGGAGCAGCATCCCGGTGAGGACCAGGTCGTGGAGGTCGCGCCCGGCGTGCTGTGGCTGCGGCTGAAGCTGCCGTTCCGCCTCAACCACGTGAACATCTATTTGCTGGCCGACGGCGACGGCTGGGTCGCGGTGGACTCCGGCTTCGGCAACGAGGAGTCGATCGCCGCCTGGACGCGGCTGCTCGACGGCCCGCTGAAGCATGTGAAGATCAGCCGGCTGATCGTGACGCATTCGCATCCCGACCATGTCGGCCTCGCCGGCTGGATCGTCGAGCGCTTTGACTGTCCGCTGGTGATGTCGCAGGTCGAGTACCTGCAATCGGTCTATCACCAGAACCGCGGCACCGAGGAGCGCCGCAACGCGCAGCGGCTGTTCTTTCGCCGCCACGGCATGGACGAGACCCTGACCGACAAGCTGCTCGGCCGCGGCCAGGAATATCTGCAGCGCGTCTCGGTGCTGCCGGCGTCCTACCGCCGCATCTCCCACGGCGACGAGATCCAGATCGGCAGCCGCCGCTTCAAGGTGATCACCGGCGGCGGACATGCGCTCGACCAGGTGATGCTGTATTGCGCCGCCGACAAACTGTTCCTGTCGGCCGACCAGGTGCTGAGCAAGATCTCGCCCAATGTCAGCGTCTGGGCGGTCGAGCCGGACCAGAACTCGCTCGGCGAATATCTGGCGTCGCTGGCGAGCCTCACCACCACCCTGCCCTATGACGTGCTGGTGCTGCCCGGTCATGGCGTGCCGTTCTACGGCCTGAAGACCCGCATCAAGCAGCTCGCCGATCATCACGAGGAGCGCTGCCGGATGATCGCGGACGCCTGCCGTGACGAGACCAGGACCTCGGCCCAGCTCGTGCCGGTGGTGTTCCACAAGCACGTGCTCGACCCGCACCAGATGGGCTTTGCCGCCGGCGAGCTGATCGCCCACGTCAACTACATGCTGGTCGAGGGCCGCCTGACCAGCCAGACCATCGACGGCGTGCTGCACTATCGCACCACCTGAGGCTGCCGCAGGTCTGCCGCAAGACGAGCGCGGTTCGGCCGTCATCGGCGCTGCCTTGGACAAATCGCCCAAGTCCTGCCGCGGGATTCCGGCTCGACAGCCGCTCTGGAAACGCTCTAAGAAGACCTTGAGCCCCCGCCGCTTAGAGGGTCCGTTCCAGGCGCTGCGCTGCAGCGCAGCACGTCAGGTTTCGTGATGGACTACAGCCAGTACTTCAGTGCCGCCCTCGGTCGTCTGCATGATGAGCGTCGCTACCGGGTTTTCGCCGATCTCGAACGTATCGCCGGCCGGTTCCCGCACGCGACCTGGCACTCGCCGAGCGGCCCGCGCAATGTCGTGATCTGGTGCTCGAACGATTATCTCGGCATGGGTCAGCACCCCAAGGTGGTCGGTGCGATGGTCGAGACGGCCACTCGCGTCGGCACCGGCGCCGGCGGCACCCGCAACATCGCCGGGACCCATCATCCGCTGGTGCAACTGGAAGCCGAGCTCGCCGACCTCCACGGCAAGGAAGCCGCGCTGCTGTTCACCTCCGGCTACGTGTCGAACCAGACCGGCATCGCCACGCTCGCCAAGCTGATCCCGGACTGCCTGATCCTGTCGGACGCGCTCAACCACAATTCGATGATCGAGGGCGTGCGCCAGTCCGGCTGCGAGCGCCAGATCTGGCGCCACAACGACCTCGCCCATCTCGAGCAGCTGCTGATCGCCGCCGGTCCCAGCAGGCCGAAGCTGATCGCCTGCGAGAGCCTGTATTCGATGGACGGCGACGTCGCGCCGCTCGCCGCGATCTGCGATCTGGCCGAGCGCTACAATGCGATGACCTATGTCGACGAGGTCCATGCCGTCGGCATGTACGGCCCGCGCGGCGGCGGCATCGCCGAGCGCGACGGCGTCATGCACCGCATCGACATTCTCGAAGGCACGCTGGCCAAGGCGTTCGGCTGCCTCGGCGGCTACATTGCCGCCAAGGGCGAGATCATCGACGCGGTGCGCTCCTACGCACCGGGCTTCATCTTCACGACCGCGCTGCCGCCGCCGATCTGCTCGGCCGCGACCGCCGCGATCAAGCATCTGAAATCGTCGAGCTGGGAGCGCGAGCGCCACCAGGACCGCGCCGCGCGCGTCAAGGCGATCCTCAACGCCGCCGGGCTCCCGGTGATGGACAACGACACCCACATCGTGCCGCTGTTCGTCGGCGATCCCGAGAAGTGCAAGCAGGCCTCCGACCTGCTGCTGGAAGAGCACGGCATCTACATCCAGCCGATCAACTACCCGACCGTCGCCAAGGGCACCGAGCGCCTGCGCATCACGCCCTCGCCCTATCACGACGACGGCCTGATCGATCGCCTGGCAGAGGCCCTACTGCAGGTGTGGGAGCGGCTGGGATTGGCGCTGCACAAGAAGCCGCTGGCGGCGGAGTAGGCCTCCCTCCGTCATTCCGGGGCGTGCGAAGCGCGAGCCCGGACTCCATCGGGCTACGGATCATGAGGCAAAATGGATTCCGGGCTCGCCCTGCGGGCGCCCCGGAATGACCGCGGAGAATGCGGTGACACGTTTGCCCTGCTCACCGCCCAGCTGATGGAGCAACCCCCTCTCCCCGTCGTTCCGGGGCGTGCGCAGCACGAGCCCGGAATCCATCGGGCCACGGTGCATGAGGCAAAATGGATTCCGGGCTCGCCCTGCGGGCGCCCCGGGCGGAGAATGCCGAGCCGACTTGCCACGCTAACGATGAACCAAGGTCGGCACTCCCCCGGGCAAGATCGCTGTCGCCTCGCCTCCGGCAAAGGGCTAGATTTCCTGGACAACGGGATCAGCCCGGAGCCTTCGGGGAAGACGTCGGAGACGCGTAGGAGATGCTGCACGACTGGGGCGTGATCCTGGCCGCGTTCGGCTATATCGGGTTCCTGTTCCTGGTCGCGAGCCGCGGCAACCGGGCGGGTGGTCGGCGGCCGTCGCGGCTGGCCGGGCTGATCTACCCGCTGTCGCTGGCGATCTACTGCACCTCCTGGACGTTCTTCGGCTCGGTCGGCTTCGCCTCGCGCACCAGCGTCGACTTCCTCGCGATCTATCTCGGCCCGATCCTGATGGTCGGCGCCTGCACGCCGCTGCTGCGACGCGTGATCCAGCTCGCCAAGACGCAGAACATCACCTCGGTGGCCGACCTGATCGGCGCGCGCTACGGCAAGAGCCAGGCGGTGGCCGCCACCGTGGCGCTGATCGCGATCATCGGCTCGGTGCCCTACATCGCCTTGCAGCTCAAGGCCGTCGCCTCGTCGCTGCAGACCATCCTGATCGACGACCGCGCCTTCGCCCACATCCCGATCGTCGGCGACATGGCGCTGATGGTCACGCTCGCGATGGCCATGTTCGCGGTGCTGTTCGGCACACGGCAGACCGACGCCACCGAGCACCAGCACGGCCTGATGCTGGCGGTCGCGACCGAGTCGATCATCAAGCTGGTCGCCTTCATCGCGGCCGGCGCCTTCGTCACCTTCGTGATGTTCTCGCCGGTCGAGCTGATCGAGCGGGCGATGAAATCGCCGGAGGCCGAGCGCGCGCTCGAATACGTCCCGGGCATTGGCAATTTCCTCACGATGACGCTGCTGTCGTTCTGCGCCGCGATGCTGCTGCCGCGACAGTTCCATGTCAGCGTGGTGGAGAATGCCAACGACGCCGAAGTCTCGCGCGCGCGCTGGCTGTTCCCGCTCTATCTCGTCGCAATCAATCTGTTCGTCATCCCGATCGCGCTGGCCGGCCTCGTCACCTTCCCGTTCGGCGCCGTCGACAGCGACATGTACGTGCTGGCGCTGCCGATCGAGGCCAACTCGCAATGGCTGTCGATCCTCGTCTTCGTCGGCGGCCTGTCGGCGGCGACCGCGATGGTGATCGTCGAATGCGTCGCGCTGTCGATCATGGTCTGCAACGACATCGTCGTGCCCCTGGTGCTGCAGCGCCAGCAGGAGCAGCGCGAGATCGGCCGCGACTTCGCCGGCTTCCTGCTCGGCACCCGCCGCATCGCGATCTTCGCCATCATGGTGATGGCCTATTTCTATTACCGCGCGCTCGGCACCACGCAGCTCGCCGCGATCGGCCTGCTGTCGTTCGCCGCGATCGCGCAGCTCGCGCCGAGCTTCTTCGGCGGCCTGTTCTGGCGCCGTGCCACCGCGCGCGGCGCGATGGGCGGCATGCTGGTCGGATTCGCGGTCTGGCTGTACACGCTGTTCATCCCGAGCTTCCTCGACACCTCCACGTCAGGCATCCTGTTCCTGCAGCACGGCCCGTTCGGACTGGAGGCCCTGCGGCCGCAGGCGCTGCTCGGCACCGACCTGCCGCCGCTGCTGCATGGCGTGCTATGGAGCCTGTCGCTCAATCTGTTGACCTACATCGTGCTGTCGCTGGCGCGGCAGCCGTCGTCGATCGAGCTGTTGCAGGCCGATCTGTTCGTGCCGGCCGAGCTGACGCCGAGCGCGCCCAGCTTCCGGCGCTGGCGCTCCACCGTGACCGTGCAGGACATCCAGAGCACCGTCGGACAATATCTGGGCCCGGATCGCGCCCGCGCCTCGTTCGAGGCCTTCGCCGCCCAGCGCAACCTCCCGCTCGACGCTGCCGCGCCTGCCGACTTCGAGCTCTTGCGCCATGCCGAGCATCTGATCGCCTCCTCGATCGGCGCGGCGTCGTCACGCCTCGTAATGTCGCTGCTGCTGCGCAAGCGCACGGTCTCCGCAAAGGCCGCGCTCAAGCTGCTCGACGATTCCCACGCCGCGCTGCATTTCAACCGTGAGATCCTGCAGACCGCGCTGAACCATGTGCGCCAGGGCATTGCGGTGTTCGACGCCGATCTGCAGCTGATCTGCTCCAACGGCCAGTTCGTCGACCTGCTCGGACTGCCGCCGGACCTGGTGCAGATCGGCAGCCCCTTGAAGGAGATCCTCGAATTCATGGGCACGATCGGTGCGCCCACCTATGAGGACAGCGAGGCGCTGCTGGCGCGCCGGCTCGCCGCCTACACCACCGAGGGCGAGCCCTATCTCGAACGCCTTGCCGACCGCCACATGGTGATCGAGGTCCGCAGCAACCGCATGCCCGATGGCGGCCTCGTCATTACCTTCACCGACGTCACGCCGTCCTTCGAGGCCGCAGAGGCGCTGGAACGCGCCAACGCCACCTTGGAGAAGCGCGTGCGCGACCGCACCGAGGAGCTGACCCGGCTGAACTCCGAGCTCGCGGTCGCCAAGAGCGCCGCCGAGGATGCCAACATCTCCAAGACCCGCTTCCTCGCCGCCGCCAGCCACGACATCCTGCAGCCGCTGAACGCGGCGCGGCTCTATGTGACGAGTCTCGTCGAGCGGCAGACGCCGGGCGAGGACTCGCGTCTGGTCGAGAACATCGACGATTCATTGGAAGCGATCGAGGAAATTCTCGGCGCGCTGCTCGACATCTCCCGGCTCGATGCCGGCGCGATGACCCCGTCGGTGTCGAGCTTCAAGATGGCCGACCTGATGCGCTCGCTGGAGATCGAGTTCGCACCGGCTGCGCGCGCCAAGGGCCTCGAGCTGATCTTCGTGCCGTGCTCACTCCCGGTCGAATCCGATCGCCTGCTGCTGCGCCGCCTGCTGCAGAACTTCATCTCCAACGCCATCAAGTACACGCCGCAGGGCCGCGTGCTGGTCGGCTGCCGCCGCCACGGCACGTCGCTGCAGATCGGCGTCTACGACACCGGCGTCGGCATCCCCCCGGTCAAGCGCGGCGAGATCTTCAAGGAATTCCACCGCCTCGAACAGGGCGCGCGCATCGCCCGCGGCCTCGGCCTCGGCCTTTCCATCGTCGAGCGCATCGCCCGCGTGCTCAATCACGGCATTGCGCTGGACTCGCAGCCCGGCCGCGGCTCGGTGTTCTCGGTCACCGTGCCGATCGCCAAGGCGATCAACCACACCGCCGCCGTCACCAGCGCCACGCCGTTGGCGACGACGCCGATCTCCGGCGCCCTCATCGTGTGCATCGAGAACGACCCCGCGATCCTCGACGGCATGCGCACCTTGCTCACCGCGTGGGGCGCGGAGGTGATCGCCGTGCCGGATCCGGAGTCCGCAGTCGAGGCCATCGAAGCCCGCAACGGCGCCGTCACCGGTCTGCTGGTCGACTACCACCTCGACCGCGGCAACGGCATTGCCGCCATCCGCGACATCCGCCGCCGCTTCAACGAGGCGCTGCCCGCGATCCTGATCACCGCCGACCGCAGCCCCCACGTCCGCGCCGCCGCCCGCGACGACAACATCGCCGTGCTGAACAAGCCGCTGAAGCCGGCCTCCTTGCGGGCGCTGCTCGGGCAGTGGCGCATTCAGCAGATGGTCGCGGCGGAGTAGATCAGGAGTCGCGCTCGCCGACGCCGAGCTTGCCTGCGAGCTCCCGAGGAGGACGTCCCGATACCCGGCTGAACACGCGCGAGAACGCGGCGGCGCTGTCGTAGCCGACTTGAGCCGCGACGCTCTTCACGGGCTTGCCCTTGGCGAGCAGCTGGCGCGCCAGCGTCATGCGCCAGGCCGTCAGATAGTCGATCGGCGTGCGGCCGATGCGCGTCCGGAACAGGTCGGCGAAGCGCGTGCGCGACATGCCGGCGAGGTCGGCCAGATCGTCCAGGGTCCACGGCCTGGCGGGCGACTCATGGATCGCGGTCAGCGCCTTGGCCAAGCGCGGATCGGCGAGCCCGGCGAGCACGCCGCTCTCGACCGCACCGCTGGCGACGACGTCACGGACGATCAGGATCAGCAGGTAATCGAACAGCCGGTCCAGCGCAGCCTGTCGTCCCCCACCGTCGGCGAAGCCCTCGGCCACCAGGAGATCGCAGACCGGCGCGAGCGTCGGATGGCCGGCAATCGGCATCACCACCAGCTCCGGCAATCCCTCTCCGATCGGATTGCCCTCAGCACCGCCAAGCTCGACGGTCGCGCAGACGAGATCGGCGCCACGCACGGGATCGACCCGGAAGCGGTGCGTCCGGCCACGCGGAAAGAACAGCAAGGTCGGCTCGCGCAGCTCCAGATCATCCGCGTCCGGCTGGGTCAGCGTCAGCACGCCGCCCTTGAACAGGTGCAGATGGCCGTCCGTCCCGAACTCGATCGAGTTGCAGAGGTTTCCGGAGAAGAAGGTCCGGGCCCGCGGGGTGACATGGGCAAACAGCGCGGCGAATGGGTCCATGGGACGTTCTCGGGACGATCGGCAATGTTTCTGGCACCTGATGTCACCCATAGTCCGGCATAGAGAGGGCGTGCAAGCCCACTCCTCAACAAGGATCCTCTCCATGCCCCGTATTGCTGTCGTCGACACCGCCCGCGCCGAGGCAGGCGTTCTCGCCACCCTGTCCGCCGTCAAGGCCAAGATCGGCATGACGCCGAACCTGTTCTCGACCTTCGCTCAGTCACCGGCGGTGCTGAACGGCTATGTCGCCTTCTCGGATGCGCTCGCCAAGGGCGCGCTCTCGGCCAAGCAGCGTGAGATCATCGCGCTCGCCGTCGCCCAGGCCAACGGCTGCGAGTATTGCCTCGCGGCGCACTCGCTGATGGGCAAGGGCGCGGGCCTCGCCCCGGACGCTCTGCGCAAGGCGCGCGCGGGCACGGCTGACGACGCCACCGACGCCGCCGTCGCCCGCTTCGCGCGGCGCGTGCTGGACACGCGGGGACAGGTCGCGGACGCCGATCTCGCGGCAGCGCGCGCAGCCGGTCTCGACGATGGCCGCCTGCTCGAGATCATCGCCAACGTCGCGATCAACGTGCTCACCAACTACACCAACAACGCGGCACAGACCGTCGTCGACTTCCCCAAGGTCGATGTCGCGTTGCAGCCGGTCTGACAACCAGGACACGCAGGCCGTCCGCCGGGACCTCTCTCGATCCCCGCGGGCGGCATGTCCTGCGCCTACGCGTCTCTCTTCGCGCCCATCCGCTCCACCAGATAGTCCACGAACACGCGCACGCGCGCCGGCGTGTTGGACCCGCCGACGAACACCGCGTGGAAGACCTCCCGATCGCCGGGATTGAACGCTTCGAGCAGCCGCACAAGGCGGCCCTCGGCGATCGCGTTGCCCAGGCTGAAATCGCCGACGCGGGCGATGCCGACGCCATCGCGCGCGAGCTCGGTCAGCGTATCGCCGCTGTTGGCTTCGATGGCGCCGCGCAGCTTCAGCGCGTAGTCGACGCCGTCACGCCGAAACGGCCACACCGGCTCGGCGCGGCGGAAGCTGAAATTCAGGCAGTTGTGGTTGTGCAGGTCCTCGGGCGTCTGCGGCACACCCCAGCGCGCGAGATAATCCGGAGAAGCCACGATGCTGCGGCCGTTGTCGCTGAGCCGGCGCGCGGTGAGCGCGCTGTCAGCCATCGGACCACCGCGGATCGCTACGTCCGCCTGCCCCGCCGCGATGTCGACGAGACCGTCGCCGAGATGGATGTCGACCAGAATGTTGGGATAGCGCCGCACGAACTCGCCGAGCAGCGGCACGATGCAGATGCGGCCATGCGACAGCGCGGCGCTGACGCGGATGCGCCCGCGTGGCGCGCCCTGGTCGGCGATCGCCTGCTCGGCCTCGTCGAGATCGGCGAGGATGCGGCGGGCGGCGGCGAGATAGGCTTGCCCCTCGGCCGTCAAAGTCAGCGCGCGCGTCGACCGCAACAACAGCCGCGCGCCGAGCCTGATCTCGATGCGGTCGAGCGTGCGGCTCACCGCCGACGGCGTCAGCCCGAGACCGCGCCCTGCGGCGGAGAAGCTGCCGCTGTCGGCGACGGCGCAGAACACTTCGAGGTCCCGGGCGCGGTCCGCGCTGGCCAGCGTCATCTTTGCGTCCAGATCAAAAATCCTTGGCGTGACTACCCTCTAATACCGCGTTCGTCCCTCGTCTAGCTTTGCGTGCATCGACCAACCCAGAGGAGACCGCCATGACCCTGCCCCGCCTGCTGCAGCGAACCACCCTTGCCGCCACCGCGTTCACCGCCCTCGCCGGTATCGCGCTCGCCGACGCGACCGACGCGCCCGGCCAATTCCCGGCGACCTTCCGCACCCAGGAGATCCCGACCAACGGCACCACGATCCACGTCCGCGTCGGCGGCACCGGGCCGGCGGTGGTGCTGCTGCACGGCTATGGCGACACCGGCGACATGTGGGTGCCGCTCGCCGCCAAGCTCGTCACCAACCACACCGTGATCGTGCCCGATCTGCGCGGGCTCGGTCTGTCCGCCCGCGCCGACAAGGGGTTCGAGAAGGCCAACCAGGCCGAGGACATCGCCGGCGTGATGGACGCGCTGGGCGCCCGCACCGCCGAGGTCGTGGCGCACGACATCGGCAACATGGTCGCCTACGCGCTGGCCGCGCGGCACTCCGACCGGGTGACAAAGCTGGTGCTGATGGATGCGCCGGTGCCGGGCATCGGCCCGTGGGAAGAGATCCTGAAGAACCCGCTGCTGTGGCACTTCCGCTTCGGCGGCCCGGACATGGAACGCCTGGTGGAAGGCCGCGAGCGCATTTATCTCGACCGCTTCTGGAACGAGTTCTCGGCCAAGCCTGCAAATTTCCCGGAGGCCGCGCGGGTCCACTACGCGCAGCTCTATGCCGGCCCGGGCCGGATGCATGCGGGCTTCAGCCAGTTCGCCGCCTTCGACCAGGACGCGATCGACAACCGCGCCTGGCTCGCCGCGCACGGCAAGCTGACGATGCCGGTGCTGGCGATCGGCGGCGGCGCGTCGTTCGGCGCGACCATGGCTGCGGTGACACGGGCCGGCGCCGACAACGTGCAGGAGCAGGTCATCGACGGCTCCGGCCACTGGCTGATGGAAGAACAGCCGGCAGCAACGGTCGCCGCGATCGACGCCTTCCTCAACGCGCCGTCGTCGCGCTGATCCCGACGCATCGACCCAACGCAGCAGAAGCGCCGATCATGTCAACCCACTCACGCGATGATGCGATCGGCGAAGCCAACGCATCGCGAAAGCCTGCCATCATCTTCATCCACGGCCTGTGGCTGAAGCCCAGCTCCTGGGACCGCTGGATCGAGATGTTCGACGCCGCAGGCTACGCCGCGCTGGCACCCGGCTGGCCGGCGAAGATGGGCGGCGCGGCCGCCCCCGAGACCATCGGCGAAGTGGCGGCGCACTTCGCCGGCATCGCGGCGGCGCTCGACAAGCGCCCGGCGCTGGTCGGCCATTCCTTCGGCGGCCTCATCGCGCAAATCCTCGCCGGCCGCGGTCTGTCGGCCGCGACGGTCGCCATCGATCCCGCGCCGTTCCGCGTCGTGCTGCCAGTGCCCGACTCCGCCTGGCCGGTGCTGCACAACCCTGCCAACGCCAACCGTAACGTCAGCCCCACCCCCGAGGAATTCCGCTACCCTTTCGCGAATGCGGTGCCCGAGACCGAGTGCGACGCGGTCTACGCATCCTCTCAAGCTTCCGCCCCCGGCCTGCCGGTCTTCCAGGCCGCAGCTGCCAATCCCAATCCCTGGACCGAGGCCCAATTCGATACGGAGACTGCGGAACGCGGCCCGCTGCTGATCATTTCCGGCGAGCACGACCACACCATGCCGCCATCCGCCACCCGCGCCGCTTTCGAGCGGCAACAGCACAATCCACACGCCGCCACCGAATTCGCACGGGTGTCGCTGCGCGGGCATCCGATGACGACCGGCCACGGCTGGCGCGAGGTGGCGGAGACGGCGTTGAGGTTTGTCCGACGGTTTATTTAGCGTTCTGCTCAATAGGCAATTTCGGCCGGACCTGGTCGACGACTCCGATCTCGACAGCGCTGGACGAGGAGTTGGCTCGAAGAACGCCGGGGAGTGAAAGGGTTGCAGCGAAGTCGGCGACCCAGACGCGGACCGTCGCAGTTGACACAGCCGATGGTTGAACTTTACCAGAGAAAACTGGAGACTTACGATCCTTCATTTCACATTTTCCAATTGGACTTGATTTGGTGGGACGATTTTTTTTCGTTTTGATTGCGCTGACGGGAACGCTCCTCAGCGCGGAGTCGCGGCCTATCGCGACGATCGGCCTAACTGGAACTCTGCCGCTTGCGTGCGACCGGACTGTTGTTGCGTTCGGCGGCGACATACGAATTGCACTTCCGGCGGCAACCGATCTCGAGGATGGCTGCGATATCGTTCTCGTCAACGAAGAGTCCGAGGCCGGCAAGCTCCTGATCGGCTTCCCTCGAGACATCAACCCGCGGCTCTATCCCAACCAGTCGGTCGGAATAACAAGCTACAAAGGTCGTTGGATTTCCACATACAAGCCCGGGCGATACAAAGTTCCGGATGGAAGCTTGAGGATCCTTGTTGATAATGCCGGCGATGACGGCAATGACGGCATCAGCAGGCCGGTCAAACATCTCGCCACCGCGGTCCAGTTGATCCAGCAGGACCTCGACACGCGCCAATCGCTCGTGACGATCGCGCCGACCATCGGCCAGACTTTCACGGACGACGCAGTTGCCATTGGCGGGCAACCCCTCGGCGGCAATCTGATCGCACTGTCTCCCAACGGAAACGGCACGATAAAGCTGGTGCACGCGGCGACGTGCATCACGGCAGGCGACAATGGTGAGCTGTTCCTATGGGCGGACCAATTCGGGCCGCAGGGGCGGATCGAGCTGCATTGCAATAGGGACAACAATCCGAACACACCGCAGATGCTCTCGCACAACAATGGCGTTCTCGATGGTTCGGGAAGGATCGTCTTTTACGGAGCCGGCGACAAGGACGTTGCCGTCTCATTTGACGGTCCGACGGCGGGCTCATCGTTCAATGGAGGAATCCAAGTCGCCGGCCGGTTCGACATCGTCTGGCGCATGGAGCAAGGCGGAGGACGGTTCACGCTAGGCTGCAACTCCGAAGGGTGCGCCAGCATCGAGCCGATAGCGGATGAATCGGGCGAGATGCCGAGCATCAACCGCTTGTTCATGATCATCGGGAGCGAACAGCTACGTCTCGGGAACTGTCCCAGAAGGGATGGCTACCGCAAGCTGGGGCCCTCGCTTGTCGGAGGCCACGGCCTGCTGGTGAAGTTCGGCTGCTTCATCCCGGGCACGCCCGACGGCGTGCCTCTGATGACGCAGAATGGAAAAGTGTACGACTCGGCTTACTGACGGCCTTAGTTGCCCAAAGACCTCAAAATCAGGGGGGCCAGCTGTTGGCGCGCCAACCAGACCGAGGCGAATGGACGGAGGTGAACCGTATCGGCCGTGATCAGCCCTTCGCGGCGGTTGTCTCCGAGGAACGTAAGACACCCCTCCGCGCTGCAGAACGGTTGCATCTCGTCCACAAACTCGAAGGGCTCGTCGCGCTTCAGCTGCGACTGAAACTTCCGAGTGAACGACATCAACTCCTCATCGAGGTGACCCGGTATGTACCGCGGGGTCGACTTCCAATACTCGTCCAGAATGATCTTGTGCAGGAAGCGCTTCCAGTGCGGGCGCTGCCCGAGCACGAGCACTTTCTTGACGCCATACCCCTTCACCATCATGGAAAACTTCCGGATGTACTCGATGTCGAACGAGTTGTTTGATGAAAGCAGCAGAACATCGGGCGGGTCGGCTTCAATCCGACGCAATGCAAAATGGTTCGCCATGTTACAGTGGTGAGTTTCTACGATGTGCTGGATGATCGGGCTGACCTGGCAGCCCGAACTGTGGATCAGCAGCACGGAGACATCCTTCGGCAAAACTTCATTGAGCCCATAATACAGGTCCGCAGCATTGGAATCTCCGAGAATGAGCACACTCTTATCGGAATGCCGCATGTAGCAGCTGGGATCGATGGCCTTTCTTGGCGCCAGCGTGGGGACCGGACTGTCCCAAGCATAGAAGTTGCAGCGGTTTTGCATGATATCCTGGGCCTCCGCCTGGATCAGCGGCGATCCGCCATAGAAATAGGCCGCGTATTCGCGCCTGTCCTCGTCGTTGATCCGGCCCGGAAGGCCCTGCATCTCGAAAACGAGGAACCCACATCCGCCAATCGCGATCATCGCCATTGCCAGCCCAGGCGTCGTCCAGACACGCCGCGCGCCAAACCGGATCGGCTTCTCGACGAACTGATAGGTCGCCCACGCGAGCCCGACTGAAGCAGCGACTGAGAACGCTAGGACGGCTTGCGGGGGCGGCGAGGCTCCATAGTGAATGCGCGCGAACGTCAGCAGCGGCCAATGCCACAAATACAATGGATAGCTGATCAAACCGATCCACACCATCACCGGATTTGAAAGAAGCACGCGGTTGAGCAAAGCTCCGGGCCCGGCGAGGATGACCAGATAACTCCCGGTGACCGGCATGAGCGCCCACCAGCCTGGGAACTCTTGTCGGCGCGTGATCATGAGAACCGAGGCAGCAATCAGCGCGATGGCCGCGACTGAAACGAAATCGCGATAGATCTTTTTCTCGTCCACCGCGCCGCGTTCGAAGAGAACGGACGCTATGACGGTCGCGATGCCATTTTCGATCCAGGTCGCCGCTCGCGGCGTCGAAAAAGCGAGATAGGCCAGGATGCTGCCCGCTGACAGCTCCCAGAAGCGGGCTGCGGGAGAATAGAATGCGGCGGCCGGGTTGGAGGGCGTCGCCTTGATGCTGTAGACCAATGAAGCTGCAAACACTGCGACGAAGATCGTGAACAGGTTGAGGCGCAGCCGCCAGGCAATCCAGATGACGGCCGGCCATAGCAGATAGAACTGCTCTTCGATGCCGAGCGACCAGAGATGCAGCAGGATCTTCGTGTCCGCCGCGACGTCGAAATAGTTGGCTTCCTGCCAGAGAGCAAAGTTGGACACGAAGCCCGCGCCAGCGGCCACGTGCTTTCCGAGCAGACGAAAGTCGTCGGGCAGCAGCAGCAGCGCTCCGGCCAGGATCGATGCGGCCAGCACGAGCGCAAGCGCCGGAAAAATCCGTTTGATCCGCCGGGCGTAAAATGTCTGGAAGCTGAACGTGCCACCTTCCATCCCGCCGAGAATGATCGACGTGATAAGGAAGCCCGAAATCACGAAGAAGATGTCGACGCCGACAAACCCGCTTCGGAGCGTGTTGGGGAAGGCGTGAAAGGCGACCACGGAGACAACGGCGACCGCCCTCAATCCGTCTATGTCCGGCCGATAGAGAGTTCCAGGAATGGAGTCCCTGGCGTGGTGCGCCTCGACTGGTGAATGCATGTCGCCCCGCTCTCTTCCCCACGCGCCAACACTACCGATGCGATCAAACGCATTACTCCGCAATCCCCCAACGATCAAACCTGGAAACCCGACACAGGCCGAAACGCGACTGATGTTTTCACATCCGGTGGAGTACCTGGCCGATCGGCGTCGGACAGTCCTCTTCTTGTACGACCGCCTGCCTTTCTCCCGAGCGACGCCCGCCCGCCAGTCGTCGCTCAACGCTCCATCATCCGGGCCCGTGCGTTTCGCCGGAGCGCCGCGCCACACAGATCTAGCGCCGATAACGACCGCGTGCGTCGGCTCGCCCGTAGAGCGCTCGCATGACCAGTCCTCTCAAAGAGGCATTCAGATCCGCGAATTCACGACGCGCGTCGAATAGTATTTCTTTTTCTCAGAAATCATGCTATCCCCTGAGTCGTCCCGTGCCCGCCATGAGGGGCGCTTCGCGATCGTCACGAACGTGGGGCGCGGGATGCGGTGGGCGCGTCGGGTCGCAGCGGGCTTATGTCTCGCGGACGAACGATCCGATGCGCACGGTCAAGCCGTGTGGTCCTGGCATCCCGGTGCTGATGCCAAGTCCGTAGCGACGATGTTGCGGATGACGGGGGCAAGAACGCCGGTCCCCGGGGAGAGCTCGGAGCAGCCGTAGAACCATCGCGCAGGGAAGGCCGGGTGTGTTCGGCCAGACCTGTGGTGACTGCCGCCTGCTTTTTTGCTGCAGGCGGGCCACGGGCGCG
This sequence comes from Bradyrhizobium sp. SZCCHNR1002, assembly GCF_032381435.1. Classification (NCBI taxonomy): domain Bacteria; kingdom Pseudomonadati; phylum Pseudomonadota; class Alphaproteobacteria; order Hyphomicrobiales; family Nitrobacteraceae; genus Bradyrhizobium; species Bradyrhizobium sp. SZCCHNR1002. The sequence continues at coordinate 164,640 of NZ_JAUHIS010000005.1, read as the reverse complement.
GCCAGCGCCCGGCCTTCCCTGCGCCCTCTGTCTTGAAAAGGGCGAATGATGAGCAAAGCTCGGACGCGTCATGCGCCGCGAGGCTGAGAAGGTGTGTCGCGATGGATCCAACAGAAGACCTTGGCTTCCTGCTCAACTCGATCCTTGGCTCCCGAGCCGACGATGCCACTCCTCACCCTGAGGAGCGCGCCCGAGGCGCGCGTCTCGAAGGGCGAGGCCTCGGTCGGGCCTCATGGTTCGAGACGCGCCGCGCCAGAGACAATCTAGCCATACGTCAAGCTGCGTGCGGCGCGGCGCTCCTCACCATGAGGATTTAGCGCGGAAAGCCGCGCTGCAGATGGTCATGCCCAACGTGCTTATTGAGACGATCAGACCGTCATTTCCCCGTCGGAATATCCTGGCGCCACGCCGAGCCCGCGATCTTCGCCGCGGCAATCACCGCCTGTGTCCGGCTCTCCACCCCCAGCTTCTGCAGGATGGCCGAAACGTGCGCCTTGATGGTCGCCTCGGAGACGCCGAGCTCATAGGCGATCTGCTTGTTGAGCAGCCCCTGCGACAGCATCATCAGCACCCGCACCTGCTGCGGCGTCAGCGTGACCAGCCGGTCGCGCAGCTTCGTCATCTCCGGATCGGCGCCGGCCGCCAGATCCGTGTCCGCCGGAACCCAGACCTCACCGTCCATCACCTTCATGATGGCGTCGCGCAACACGTCCACGCCGAACCGCTTCGGGATGAAGCCGGAGGCGCCGAAATCGAGCGAGCGGCGGATCGTCGCGCCGTCGTCGCTGGCCGACACGATCACCACCGGGATCGCCGGATATTGCGCGCGCAGATAGATCAGGCCGGAGAAGCCGGAGATGCCGGGCATGGTGAGGTCGAGCAGCACCAGATCGACGTCGGAGTCTTTCTCCAGGAGCGCCGTGAGGTCCTCGAACGAGCCGGCCTCGTCGACCACGGCCTCGTTGAGCACGCTCGCGACCGCCTGCCGCAGCGCGTTCCGAAACAGCGGATGATCATCGGCAATGACGAGATGGGTGTTGGCAGCCGCCATACGTTCTGACTTGACCTTGCGACACCGGCCGCGCGCTCGTTTCGCACGCAGCCTGCTTTTGCGGAAATACTCGCCCGGCGACTGGTTGCATGCAAGCATGCAATTCCACTTGCAGGGAAGGCGGTTAATCCACGCCTTGTGCAACGCAACATCATAGCCCTGCGCCCGCTGACCGAACTTGATCCGCCGCAAGGTCCGCAACTGTCCTGTGTGCGGCAGCCGGTCAGGGCCGAAAGTCGTATTGGGCCGAGTTTCACTGCAATGTTACTTAGGCGCCAAGGTCTCCGCGATCTGCGCCGTCCAAGTCCGGCATGCGGAGGCGAAACCATCACAGCAACAATCTTGGGGAGCGAATGCCGATGTCGACAATGGTAGCCACGCAAGCGAGATCGGGAGGCATGACGAAGGACGAACGCTTCGTCATTCTGGCCTCTTCTCTCGGCACTGTCTTCGAGTGGTACGATTTCTATCTCTACGGGTCGCTGGCCTCGATCATCGGCGCCCAGTTCTTCTCGGCCTATCCGCCCGCCACCCGCGACATTTTCGCACTGCTCGCCTTCGCCGCCGGCTTCCTGGTCCGCCCGTTCGGCGCGATCGTGTTCGGCCGCATCGGCGACATCGTCGGCCGCAAATACACCTTCCTGGTCACGATCCTGATCATGGGTCTGTCGACCTTCATCGTCGGCATCCTGCCGAACGCCGAGACGATCGGCTTCGCCGCGCCGGTGATCCTGATCGGCCTGCGCCTCCTGCAGGGCCTCGCGCTCGGCGGTGAGTATGGCGGCGCTGCGACCTATGTCGCCGAACATGCTCCGATGGGCAAGCGCGGCTACTACACATCGTTCATTCAGACCACGGCCACGATGGGCCTGTTCCTGTCGCTGCTGGTGATCCTGTTCACCCGCACCATCATCGGTGAGGCCGACTTCGCCAAATGGGGCTGGCGCATCCCGTTCCTGGTGTCCGTGCTGCTGCTCGGAGTCTCCGTCTGGATCCGTCTGCGCCTCAACGAGTCGCCCGTGTTCCAGAAGATGAAGGAAGAGGGCAAGAGCTCGAAGGCACCGCTGACGGAGGCGTTCGCCAACTGGGGCAACGGCAAGATCGTGCTGCTGGCGCTGATCGGCGCCACGATGGGCCAGGGCGTGGTCTGGTACACCGGCCAGTTCTACGCGCTGTTCTTCCTGCAATCGATCCTGAAGGTCGACGGCTACACCGCCAACCTGCTGATCGCCTGGTCGCTGCTGCTCGGCACCGGCTTCTTCATCGTGTTCGGCATCCTCTCCGACAAGATCGGCCGCAAGCCGATCATCATGGGCGGCTGTCTGATCGCGGCGCTCACCTTCTTCCCGATCTTCAAGATGATCACCACCAACGCCAACCCGGCGCTGGAGAAGGCGATCGAGGCGACGAAGGTGGAAGTGGTGGCGGATCCCGCCGGCTGCGGCGACCTGTTCAACCCGGTCGGCACCCGCGTCTTCACCGCGCCCTGCGACACCGCCCGCGCCTTCCTGGCCCAGTCCTCGGTCAAGTACTCGACCGTGCCTGGCCCGGCCGGCTCCGGCGTGAAGGTCACCTTCAACGGCAAGGAAGTGCCCTACACCGACGCCAAGACCAGCAACCCGGCCCTGACGGCCGCGATCGGCGAGGCCGGCTATCCGAAGGCGGGCAACCCTGCGATCGTGAAGATGGCGCATCCGTTCGACATCTTCCGTCCGCAGGTGGCCTCCATCATCGGTCTGCTGCTGATCCTGGTGATCTTCGTGACGATGGTCTACGGCCCGATCGCCGCAATGCTGGTGGAGCTGTTCCCGACCAAGATCCGCTACACCTCGATGTCGCTGCCCTACCATATCGGCAACGGCTGGTTCGGCGGCCTGCTGCCGGCCACCGCCTTCGCAATCGTGGCCTCGACCGGCGATATCTATGCCGGCCTGTGGTACCCGATCACGTTCGCGGTGATCACGGCCGTCGTCGGCTTCCTGTTCCTGCCGGAGACCAAGGACGTCGACATCCAGGAGAAGTAATCAGGATGCGAGCGGCGTCCCCGCTCGCGTCTCTCTCCAACGAACGGCCGCGGATCGCTCCGCGGCCGTTCCGCATTTCAGGCCAAGAGTTTTGTCTTTTTGGAATCAGACCGCGCCAATGAACTGCAGCACCACCTCGCGCCGATGCGGCCGGGCCCGATGCTCGATCAGATAGAGCGCCTGCCAGGTGCCGAGCATCATCCGGCCGTCCCGCACCGGTACCTGCAGCGAGACTGAGCTCAGCATCGTCTTGATGTGGGCCGGCATGTCGTCGGGGCCCTCGGTGTCATGCACCCAGCCGGCATCCTCCGGCGCCAGCCGCGCCAGCGCCGTGGTGAGATCGCGCAGCACGGTCGGATCGGCATTCTCCTGGATCGTCAGCGAGGCCGAGGTGTGGCGGATGAAGGCGGTCACCGCTCCATCTCTTGCGCCGATCTCGCGCAGCAGCGCCTCGACCTCGCGCGTCAGATCGGTGAAGCCGCGACCGGGGGTGTGCGCCGTCAGAACCGACGTCACGACCGTGTCGATCGCGACAACCACGGGCGCCGTGCGCGACATCGCTGGTGCAGACATGCGCGTCGCCTCCTCGCCGCAGCCTCAGATCTTGCCCGACACGTCCTTCTGAACCCGGCCCGCCATGTCGAGCAGCCGCCGCCAGGCCTGCTCGAGGAAGCCCATCATGCGATCCATGTCCTGGTCGCTGGGCAACGGAATTTCGAGCTTGCGCGTGCCCTCGGCGGACTTGGATTCCCCAGGCTTGGATTCTCCAGGCTTGGATTCGCCGGACTTCGGCTCGGCCTTCTTCAACTGGTCGGATTTCGGCAGCGCCTGGTCCTTCGGCAGCGGCTCGTCGATCTTGCCGGTGACGCTGTGATCGCGCGAGGCGAGCTGGACCTTGAGCTTCTCATTCTCGTCCTGCAGGCGCCCGATCTCGGCATCCAGCGCGGCCCGCTCGTCGGGGATCGCATAGCAGGCCCAGCCGGAGCCGGCACTGTTGCTGCAGGTCGAGACCGAACCGGTGCGGGTGTCGAGCCGGATCACGCCGTCAGGCGTCGTCGTCATCGTGTACCGGCCCTTGTCGGCATCGGACGCCGTGTCCTCCGCCAGGACCGGCCCGCCCAGGCAGCCGAAGGCGAGAAGCGCAATGAGGGGCGGCCCGTACGACTGCATGGGATTCATGGCTGGCTCAGCCTCCAAGGCGCCTCGAAGCGCATTCGAAAACCGCCGTCATGCACGCCTCCATTGTGTCGTCGCCATGACGTTCCGTCCGGTGCGATGACCTGCCACAGCGGACACCGGCGCTCTCGACGTAGGAGCGAAGCCGCCGGATTTCAACGCGACGACCGCCCGATCAAAGTCGGACCGTCGCCGAGCCGTCCTCCGCATCCCGGCCGGCGCACCGTGCCGGCCGGAACCGCCGGCACGGGATCCACGCCAGCACGGCGAGGCAACAGATCGCAGCTGCACAGAACACTGTTGATGCGGCGCGGTGACACGCGCGACCGATCTGACGAAAAAGCCGAGAAAACGAGCAGAATCAGGCATCTAACAGTTCAACACGCAATCTTGACTTGGGGGGATGCGGTCAGTATGGTCCGCGCGGCTTTAAAGGGCGATGGGGCGCTATTTCCTGACATTCGCGGCAACGGATCGGGTCTCCACACATGGCGGACAAGCACATGGCGGATGGCGCGAACGAGAGCAGCGGAGGCGGGGATCGCGACAAGTCGCCCGATGAGGTTGCGCTTTCCGCAAGGCTCGGAAGTCTCGACCAACGGTTGTCCGAAATTCGGGGCGGCCGAAAGATCGGGGCTGATCAACCTGGAAACAGCGGCGGTGACACTGCAGCCCGGGCCTCGGCCATGGCGCGTGGCCTGCGACTGTCCTCCGAGTTGATTGCCGGTGTCCTCGTCGGCGCGGTGCTTGGCTGGGGCTTCGACCGCTTGCTGTCGACATCGCCCTTCGGATTTATCGTGTTTTTCCTGCTCGGCTTCGCAGCCGGCGTGTTGAACGTGGTGAGATCTGCAGGCATAGCTCCCGACAGGCCCCGCCAGTGAGATCTGCGCGAGAGACCCAGACTCTGAAGGCCCACGAGTGAATTGCAAAGCGCCGGCGTGGCCGGTGAACAACTGAGACGCCACGCGGATGATCGATCCGATCCATCAATTCCATCTCAACAAGATCTTCACGATCGGCCACATCGGCAATCAGGAGATCGTCTTCACCAATTCGTCCGCGTACATGCTGCTCGCGGTCGTGCTGATCGCCGTCATGATGATGGCCGCCGGGCGCGCGCTCGTCCCGGGCCGGTTCCAGTCGGTGGTCGAGCTGTCCTACGAATTCGTGGCCAACACCATCAGAACCAGCGCCGGCTCGCACGGCATGACGTTCTTTCCCCTGGTGTTCTCGCTGTTCATGTTCATCTTCGTCTCGAACATCGTCGGCATCATCCCCTACACCTTCACCGTCGCCAGCCACATCATCGTCACCTTCGCGCTGGCGCTCCTGGTGTTCCTGACGGTCATCATCTACGGCTTCTACAAGAACGGTCTGAAGTTCTTTAAGCTGTTCGTGCCCTCCGGCATCCCCGCGGTGATCCTGCCGCTGGTGGTCGTGATCGAAATCATCTCCTTCTTCTCCCGCCCGATTTCGCACAGCGTCCGTCTGTTCGCCAACATGCTGGCCGGCCACGTCACGCTGAAGGTGTTCGCGAGCTTCGTGACCATGCTCGGCGCGCTCGGCTTCGTCGGCAAGGTCGGCGCGCTGCTGCCGCTCGGTCTCACGGTCGCCCTGACCGGCCTCGAGCTGATGGTCGCGTTCCTCCAGGCCTACGTCTTCACGATCCTCACCTGCATCTATCTCAACGATGCTATCCATCCGGGCCACTGATCCGGCCCTCTCTACCTAACCTCTCAAAGGAGTTCGTCATGGATCCGGTCGCAGCGAAGTACATTGGCGCGGGCATTGCCTGCATCGGCATGGGTGGCGCGGGTGCCGGCATCGGCATCATCTTCGGCAACTACCTGTCGGCCGCTCTGCGCAATCCGTCGGCCGCCCAGGGCCAGTTCGGTAACCTGATTTTCGGCTTCGCGGTGACCGAAGCGCTCGGCATCTTCTCGCTGCTGATCGCCCTGCTCCTGCTGTACGCCGTCTAAGACGGCCTGAGCCGGACAGGAGAAGCCCGTGGCTGAAAGTCATGGCGAGGCCAAGGGCACCGCAAGCGCCCATACGGAGGCCGATGGCGGGCATGGTTTCCCTCCCTTCCAGAAGGAAACCTTTCCCTCCCAGATCGTCTCTCTGGTGATCGCCTTCGTGGCGCTGTACGTGATCGTCTCGCGTGTGGCGCTGCCGAAGGTCGGGGCCGTCATCGACGCCCGCCAGAAGTCGATCGACGGCGATCTGGCCGAAGCGCAGCGGCTGAAGGACGAGTCCGAAGCCGCGATGAAGGCGTATGAAAGCGAGCTGGCGACGGCCCGCGCCCGCGCCCAGGCGATCGGTGCCGAAACCCGCGAGAAGCTCGCGGCCTCTTCGGATGCCGAGCGCAAGGCGCTGGAAGACAGCCTCGCAGCCAAGCTCGCGGCGGCTGAGACCTCCATCGCCACTACGCGTGCGACCGCAATGAGCAATGTCCGCGGCATCGCCGCTGACGCGGCCAGCGCGATCGTGCAGCAACTGACCGGAAAGGCCCCGGCGGCCAAGACGGTCGAGGCTGCGGTCGATGCATCGTTGAAGGGAACAGCCTGATGCATTTGCTAGCTGATCCGGAAACCTGGGTTGCGATTGCCTTCGTGATCCTGATGGGCCTGTTCGCCTATCTCGGTGTCCATCGCATGGTCCTGAAGGCGCTCGACAATCGCTCGGAGCGCATCAGGGGCGAGCTGGCGGAGGCCAAGCGGCTCAAGGAAGAGGCGGCCAAAGTGCTCGCCGACTACAAGACCCGCCGCGCCAGCGCCGAACGTGAGGCCGAGGAGATCGTCACCAGCGCCAAGGCGGAAGCCGAGCGCATCGCGGCGGACGCCAAGGCCAAGATGGAAGACTTCGTCGCCCGTCGCACCAAGGCCGCCGAGAGCAAGATCGCCCTCGCCGAAGCCCAGGCCCTCGCAGATGTGCGGGCCGCCGCGGCGGAAGCCGCCGTCCAGGCCGCCGCGACCGTGCTGTCCAAGTCGGTCAAGGGCGCTCTGGGCGAGGATCTCGTCGCCAAGGGCATCGAGGAAGTCGGCCGCAAGCTGAACTGAGCGGCGGCCCACCACTCGTCCGACGTCTTCAAGAGGCCGGAGCGATCCAATCGCCCCGGCCTTTTGCTTTGCAGGGCTCGCCGCGGCGATTGGGCGGCGCAGGCCGTCATCCAAGGATCTTGCTCACCTACCCAAGCGGCTATCTCACCGCCGCTTCTTGCCCCGCTCGGGTGTCAGGGCCTGCGGATCGAAGCCGATGTAGAACACGTAATTGTCGGCGTTGGCGCCCGGCGGCGGCACCGGATAGACCACGTCCTCGGCGACGATCGTAAACGGCACGCTGCCATCCCCCGTCATCTGCACCGTGGTCCGATAGGCCTTGGTGGCGATCACCTTCTCGCCGATGCCGCCCTGCACCACCGCGATGCGCATCGGGATGTCGACGGTCGCCGGCGCGCCTGCGGGCCCCGCGACGACGCGTCCCTGGATGCCGATCTTGCCGATGATCTCGGCGCCGTTGAGGTTGCACTCGCGCGCCGTCTTGGTGATCGAAGCCTGGAACCGGACGTCATTGCCGACCGCCTGCTTTCCGGGCGCGGCGACCGCATAGGTCGAAGCGCCCGAGCGGATGCTGACGGGCGGGCAGGTCAGGCCGTCGGTCGGATCGACCGGCGGGCCGCCACTGGCGGGCAAGTTCTGCTGTCCCTTGTCGTCGGAGCCGCCACCGAACAGGCTCTTGAAGCGGTCGGTCAGGGATTGGGCACCAGCCGGCGCCGCCGCCGATGCGGCTCCCAAGGCCAGCAGCGCGGCTGTCAACGTCCCAACCCGAATCATACGCGTCTGTCGCATCTCGAAGTCCCCGGCATCTCGCCGCCTGGCCGCACCAAGCTCCACCCCCGCAAGGACGGCAAAACCGGGACGACGGCGACTGTACAAAGGCGTCTATACCCATTTCAGAGGCCGGAACCAGCCCCGAACGGCCTCGCTCGTCGGCCTGCCCGATCACAAATGCTAACCCCGGAAATCCTCATGCAGCAGGCCGTAGAGATAATGGTCCTGCCAGACGCCGTTGATGCAGAGGTAGCGGCGCGCGAGCCCCTCGCGGGTGAAGCCGCACTTTTCCAGGACACGAATCGACGGCGTATTGGTCGGAATGCAGGCCGCCTCGACGCGGTGCAGATTGAGCTCGCCGAACAGCGTCGGCAGCAACAGCCTGAGCGCGGCCGTCATGTAGCCGCGATGCGCGTGCGGCTGCCCCATCCAATAGCCGATCGTGCCGGCCTGAACGATGCCGCGGCGGACATTGGCCAGCGTGATGCCGCCGAGCATGGCGCCATCCTGCTCGCGGAAGACGATGAACGGATAGGACCGGTCGGCCGAGATGTCCTCGGCGTAACGGCGCAGCCTGCGCCGGAAGCCGGAGCGCGTCAGGTCGTCCGACGGCCAGATCGGCTCCCATGGGGTGAGATAGTCGCGGCTGACCTCGCGCAACTGCGCCCATTGCGCATAGTCCGCCATCTGCGGCGCGCGCAAATACAGGCCCAGCCCACGCGGGGCGAGCGCGGCCGGTCCGCTGGACGGCAAGCGAAACAGGGCCATCGGTGATGCTCCCCCCTGCTCTTCAGTCCGCCGGCTTGCGGCCGGCGCACCTGACGGCGAACCAGGCAATGCCCCGGGCTTCCGGACTCGTGCTCAATGCAGCTGAGCCTTCGACTTCGGCCCGGTCAGACCTTCGGCGAAAGTCACCGCCGTGTCCAGACCCCTGCCGCTGCCGAGCGCGACCACCGCGGGCTTGCTGCGCGCGAGCAGCGCACGCGCCGCATCGCGGGTGCTCTCGACGCTGACGGCCTCGATCTTGGCGACCATCTCCTGCAGGGTCTGCGGCCGGCCGTAGGCCAGAATGTGACGCGCCAATTGCTCGGCGCGGGCGCTGCAGCTCTCGAGCGCCATCAACAGCCCCGCCTTCATCTGCGCCTTGGCGCGGGCGACCTCGGCCTCGCTCAGGGTCTCCACCGCGTTGCCGATGATGTCGACCACCACTTCCATCATCTCGGGCGCGTCGGCCGGATCGGTGCCGGTGTAGAGACCGAAGAAGCCGGTGTCGCTATAGGGCGCGTGGAACGTGTACACGGAGTAGCAGAGCCCGCGATTCTCGCGCACCTCCTGGAACAGCCTGGACGACATGCCGCCGCCGAGGATGTTGGTGAACACCTGCAGCGAGAACAGCGACGGGTCGGCCTGCGGCACGCCTTCGAGCGCCAGCGTCAGGTGCGCCTGCTCGAGGTCGCGATGAACCACCCGCGAGCCGCCCTTGCCAAACGCGGCCGGCAGCGGCTTCGGCCCCTCGCCGCCGTTGAAGCTGGCGAAGCGCTTCGTCACGTCCTCGACCACGCGCTGATGGTCGACGGCGCCGGCGGCCGCGACCACCATGTCGGGCCCGCGATAATGGGTCGACAGATAGCCGTGCAGCTTGTCGCGGTCGAACGCCTCCAGCGTCTTGGCCGTGCCGAGCAAGGAGCGGCCCATCGGCTGGTCGGGAAAGCACAGCTCGTTGAGATGCTCGAACACGACGTCGTCGGGCGTGTCCTGCGCCGCGCCGATCTCCTGGACGATGACGTTCTTCTCGCGCTCCAGCTCCTCCGGCACGAAGGAGGGATTGGCGAGGATGTCGGAGAGCACGTCGAGCGCCAGCGGCACGTCGGCCTTCAGCACACGGGCGTAGTAGGCGGTGGTCTCGGTCGAGGTGCCAGCATTGAGATCGCCGCCGACCGCCTCGATCGACTCGACGATCTCGCGCGCGCTGCGCGTCGTCGTGCCCTTGAACGCCATGTGCTCGAGGAGATGCGAGATGCCGTGCTCGTCCGGCTTCTCGTCGCGGCCGCCGACCCCGGCCCAGACGCCGAGCGCCGCCGTCTCCAGATGCGGCATCGTGTCGGTAACCACCGTCAGTCCGGTCGGCAGCTTGGTGACTTCCACACCCATCATGCAATTCCCTGCTTGGCGGCCCGGCTGACCGAGCGGATGAACTTTTCCACCTCGGCCTGATCGTTCCGCATGACCCTCGCATCCTCGCGCTTGCTCATCAGCCCTTCGAGCCAGACCGGCAGATGCGGTCGCTGTCCGCAGGCCGCCTCGACCGCGTCGGGGAATTTGGCGGGATGTGCGGTCGACAGCACGATGTTCGGCACGGAGGTATCGGTGCCGTCGCGGTCGGCCACGGCCAGCGCGACCGCGGTGTGCGGATCGACGAGATCGCCGGCCTCGCGGAATGCGGCGCGAATCGCCGCCGCGGTCTCGGTCTCGTCGGCGCGGCCCGCGTCGAAATCGGCGCGGATCGCCGCCAGCATCGCATCCGGCAGCACGAAGCGGCCGGACTGCTTCAGGCTTTCCATCAGCCGCCGCACCACGGCCGCGTCGCGACCGCCGGCCTCGAACAACAGTCGCTCGAAATTCGACGACACCTGGATGTCCATCGACGGCGACACCGTCGCATGCACCTCGCGCACCTCGTAGATGCCGGTCGCCAGCGTGCGGGCGAGGATGTCGTTGACGTTGGTGGCGACGCGCAGCGTCCGCACCGGCAAGCCCATGCGCTTGGCGACGTAACCGGCGAACACGTCGCCGAAATTGCCGGTGGGCACGGTGAAGTCGACGGCGCGGTGCGGCGCGCCGACCGCGACCGCCGCGGTGAAGTAGTAGACGACCTGGGCGACGACGCGCGCCCAGTTGATCGAATTGACGCCGGACAGCGCCACGGAGTCACGGAAGCCGTGATTGTTGAACAGGCCCTTCACCAGCGCCTGGCAATCGTCGAAATGGCCTTCGATCGCCAGCGCATGGACGTTCGAGGCGCCCGATGTCGTCATCATCCGCCGCTGCACCTCGGAGATGCGGCCATGCGGGAACAGCACGATGAGGTCGGCATTGTCGCGGCCGGCAAAGGCGTCCACGGCCGCGCCGCCGGTATCGCCCGAGGTCGCGACCACGATCGTGGTGCGCTCGCCGCGCTTGGCGAGCACATGATCCATCAGCCGCGAGATCAGCTGCATGGCGACGTCCTTGAACGCCAAGGTCGGGCCGTGGAACAGCTCCAGCACGAACTGATGCGGCGCGCTCTGGTCGAGCGGCACCACCGCGGGATGGCGGAAGGTGGCGTAGGCCTCGTTCGCCATGCGGCCGAGCTCGGCATCGGAGATCTCGCCGGCGACGAACGGCTTGATGACCTCGACCGCGACCTCCCAATACGGCCGGCCGAAGAACGAGGCGATGGTCTCGGGCGTGAGCTGCGGCCAGGTCTCGGGCACGTACAGGCCGCCGTCGCGGGCGAGCCCGGTCAGCATCACATCGCAGAAGGTGAGCGCGGGGGCTTCCCCGCGGGTCGAAACATAGCGCGTCAAACCGCTCTCCTGACCTGCGTCACCAGGCCATAACCCGTTGATTGAACTCGAAATCGGAACCGCCCGGCGGCAACATGGTCCGGCACCATAATGGTTTTGGGCGGGGTGCGAAACCGGTTGTTGGGCCGGAGAATGGTCATGGCTGCGGGTTACGGCGGGGTTACGGGGCGCGCAAGAGCCGAGGTCGCGCACACCCATCTCCTCCAGCTTCGACGGTCGGTCTCGCCTCCCCGAAGCTGTCATCGCCCGGCTTGACCGGGCGACCGCCGCGGCGGCTGTGATCGACCGCGCCGCCGCGGCGTACTGGATCCCCGCCGTCGCGGGGATGACGGCGGTGGTGGTGGTCACCGGCCGGGCAGCTCGAACGAACGAACCTTGAAACATGGCGCATCTCTCCCCATCGTCATTCCGGGGCGTGCGGAGCGCGAGCCCGGAATCCATAGCCACGACCAAGAGTATGGATTCCGGGCTGGTGCCGCTGCGCGGCCCGCCCCGGAATGACGGCGGAGCGTAGAGCAGCTTCCTCGCGACGCCATAGGCGCCCGAGCTTTGCTGATAGTTCTCCCTCCATGAAGCAGAGGGCGCAGGGAAGACCGGATGCCGGCTGGCACCCGCGGCCCCCGTGCGAACAAGAATGCACGGGGCAGGAACCACAGGTTCAGCCAGAGCGACCCGGCCTTCCCTGCGCGATGGGTTACGGCTTATACGCGATCTCCTCGGTGCACCGGGCTTGTTGGCCACCGTAGCGCATGATGCTTGCGCATCAGCGCGTGATACCAGCGTCGGGGTATCAGGACCACGCGACTTCGCCGTCCGCGCCGGCCGCACTCGTCAGTTGCAGCCTGCCCGTCCATCGCATCCCACCTCACGTCCGTGACGACGTGTACGCCCCTCGCAACGAGGCGGGATGGAGGGATACAATCATGATTTCTGAAAAAAAGCAATCAAAGACTTGCCGTCGGTCGATGCTGCAGGCAGCAGCGCGTTGAGCATGCTCACGTATTGAATTTTTCGGCGCAACCGAGTTCTTGCTCTCCGACTCGCTCACGGGCCACCGCGGACCGCCCGTCGGGCGACTCGGCCCCGTATCGCAATCGCCATGATGAGACTCGGGTGTAATCGCATGAGCGCAGCGACATTGGGGGCCATGCCCGGCGGTCGAGACGAACCCGCATATCGCTGCGCTCATCCGGGCTACGCGCTGATCAATCATCCGCATCCTGGTCCAAATAGAAAGTGTAACCGCGCGGCGGATTGAAGCGCCGATGGAACCAGCCGACCTGCTCTAATTTCGCGACCGTCACCGGTCCGGCTCGACCGGGCTTACGCCAGCGATCGTCGGCAAGAACACGACTCACAGCACGATCTACGGCGACATCGGCAGTCGGCGCATCCAGAATACAGGTGGTGAAGAACCGGCACGAGGTCGGTTCTCCGGCGACTGGTTACGAAGTCCTGGCCATTGAGCAAGATGCAGAAGCGCATGATGTCACCTGACGGTTCGACATGTCTGTCGGCTAAGCGGGCGATAGCCGACCCATCGTCATCGGGTGTTCGCAGCGACGGCACCGGGCGTGCAGCGGCATATCACACCACATCGTCATCGCAAGGCGACAGGTGACGACGGAAACGTCGCCGCGCGTCAACTAATCCGCGTGCGCCGTCTTCACTCGCGGGCGCTTAACGCCTAGCATTGCAACGAGAGAACAAGCGAGACCGTCATGATCATCCAACGCGTCGCAGCCTTCACCGACGGATCACGCGGCGGCAATCCGGCCGGTGTCGTGATCGGCGAGGCCCTGCCTGAGGCGGCCGCGATGCAGGCGATAGCGGCGGAGATCGGCTATTCCGAGACCGCGTTTGCCGCCCCGCTCGGAGACACATGGCGGGTGCGCTATTTCGCACCAGAGGCTGAGGTCGATTTCTGCGGGCACGCCACCATTGCGCTGGGCGCGGCGCTGGCCCGGCAGCAGGGCTCGGGCCGCTTTGCGTTGCGGCTCAATCATGCCGACATCACCGTCGAGGGGGTGCATTCGGCGACGGAATGGAGCGCGGCGTTCAGCTCGCCGCCGACGCGGACGCGCGCGCTCTCGGCTGCGGCGGTCGAGGAGATCCTGGCTTTGTTCGGCCTGACGCGGGATGATCTCGATCCGCGGATAGCGCCAACGCTCGCTCACGCGGGCATGGACCACCCGGTGATTGCGCTCCGTGAGCGCAACCGCCTCGCTGGCATCGCCTACGATTTCGGCCGCGGCCGGGAACTGGCGCAGCGCGAACGGTTCTGCACCTTTGCCCTCATCCATGTCGAGACGCCGCAACTCATTCACGCCCGCAATCCGTTCCCGTTCGGCGGCGTCTATGAGGATCCGGCGACCGGCGCTGCCGCCGCGGCGCTCGCCGGTTATCTGCGCGAGCTCGGCTGGCCGGCGCAGGGACCGATCCTGATCCGCCAGGGCGAGGACATGGGTGTGCCGTGCTGCCTGCAGGTCGATCTCGACGGGCCGCCGGGCGCGCCGGTGAAGGTGTCCGGCAGCGCGAGGTCGATCGAGGCAGTGTAGCCCGCATGAGCGCGGCGGTCGTCGCTCAGACCGATGCGGCCTCACTCGCCTTCGCATCGGCCTCCGCGAACACCGCCTTGGCGGCGAACAGGCCGTTGAGCGCCGCGGGGAAGCCGGCATAGACCGCCATCTGCATGATCACCTCGGTGATCTCGTCGCGGCTGAGGCCGACATTGAGGCCGGCGTGAATATGCACCTTCAACTGCGGGCTGGCATTGCCGAGCGCGGTCAGCGCCGCGATGGTCGCGATCTCGCGGCTGCGCAGATCGAGACCCGGGCGCGAATAGATGTCGCCGAACGGAAACTCGATGACGTAGGTCGCGAAGTCAGGCGCGATGTCGGCGAGCGCCGCGATCACGTTGTGGCCGGCCTCGCCGTCGATCCTATCGAGCGCGCGCCGGCCGCGCGCCAGGCGATCCTGATCGTTGTCGACGCTGGACGACGTCGTGCTCGCGGTTGCGGATCGGTTCGGGATGGATTGCGTCATGCTCATCAGTCCTCTCGCTGCTGCCGGCATAGCCGGCGATCTTGCCGTCGAGAACGAGAAGGCAATCCTGCAACGTGGCGACCTGCGCCCGAACCGCCTCGCGATGCCGCTCCAGCAGCCGGCGTCGCTCCGGCTCGGTGCCGGCGCCGCCCGCGCGCAACTCCGCATAACGGAGCATGTCCCGGATCGGCATTCCCGTGGCCTTGAGACGGCCGAGGAATTCGATCCAGGTCAGGATCGATGCGTCGTAGTCCCGCTGGCGGGCATGATCGCGATCGGCCCTGGGCAGCAGTCCGATCCGCTCGTAATAGCGGATCGTATGGGCCGTCAGCCCCGACTGCCTGGCCAGCTCGCCGATCTTCATGCGCGCTTGATCTCCATTCACGACGCCAGGCAGGCTACGGGTTCGAGCGCGCTCTAAGTCAAGCGGCGTTTTGCCGGCGGCAGCTCATCGATCGGCCCTGCGCCGCCCCCTCGCCCACACCGCGAAGGCTGCGATCAGCGCCGCGGCCAGCGAGAACCAGGTGATCGCATATTGCATGTGCTCGTCGCGCAGATGCGGCGACAGCGGGCCGGGCTTGGGAACGCCGTTGTCGGGCACCGGCGATTCCAGATCGACGTAGAACGGCGCGACCTCGCCCCAGCCGAGCGCCTTGGCCATGGCAAGGTGGTCCCGGGTGAACCAGAGACGCTTGTCGTGGTTCTCCGCCGCGGTGAGCAGGCCGGCCGCTTCGGGGAAGCGCAGGTAGCCGGTCAGCGTCACCGGCTCGCCGGTGACGAGCTTGCCGACCTGGCGGTCCTGGATGCTGCGCTCCTGCATCGTGTTGGCGACGAAGCCGGCGTCGACCACGATCGTTTCGCCGGATGCGAGCCGCGCCGGGAGGAACGCCCAGGTGCCCGGGCCGGAGACGTCCTCGCGCACCGCGGAGCCGGCGCTGTAGACCATGGCGTCCGGGAGCTTGGCGTAAGCAGCGGTGAAGCTGACGCGGCGGAATTCGTCGCGCTCGGGCGTCAGCGTACGCCATTCGCTTTGCGGCGGCAGTTGCGCGGGGGCCGCGGCAACGCGCTCCGTGAGCGCGGCGATCAGCGCATGCTTGGCGGCGCGGCGCTGCAATTGCCAGACGCCGAGACCGATGAACAGCGCGACCATCACCAGGGTGAAGGCGGCGAAGGCGCGGGCGGAGGTTTTGGGAAGAGCGGAGGTCATGTGCTGGTCTGGTTGGAGAACGATCGCGGGGCGAGCCTGGTCTCTCTCTTCCCGCTTGCAGCCGAGACATCGCGTTTGCCAATCAGGATTTTGTGCCCGCCAGTCTCCACGCCGTCATGGCCGGGCTTGTCCCGGCCATCCACGTCTTTCGGCGTGCTGAGCACGACGTGGATGCCCGGGACAAGCCCGGGCATGACGGAGTCACTCATTGGCAGGATCGTTCGGCTCGAAAGCGCAGGTCCCGTCTCATTGCGGCGTCTTGTCCACCAGACGTCCGGGCGCCGCCTTGTGGTGGAATTGCAGGGCGATCAGCAGCGACTTCATGGCGCGCAGCGGCAGCAACGTCGTGACCAGGATCAGCGGCCCCCACAGCGCCGCGTGGACCCAGAACGGCGGCTGGTACTTGACCTCGACGATCAGGGCCGCGCCGACCACGATCGCGCCGGCCAGCATCATGATGAAGATCGCCGGGCCGTCGCCGGTGTCGATGAAGGCGTAATCGAGGTCGCAGGCCTCGCAGCGCTTGCGTAAATTGAGGAAGCCCTCGAACAGCTTGCCCTGGCCGCAGCGCGGGCAGCGGCAGGCGAGGCCGCGCAGGACGGTCTGGGTCAGGGTGACGGGCGGATGCGTGGTCATGGTGTCTTGCCCCTGGACCGCCGGGTTGCGCCCCGACGATACAACCGAAGGCGACGACAGCGGATCACATCTGGATCAGCCGCCACGTGCCGCCCCATGAAAAAGGGCGGCCCGGCGGCCGCCCTTTCCTATCACGTTCGCCGGAGCCGGCGCGCGGCTTTAGTGCGCGCCGTGCGCCATGGACTCCGCGCCGTGGCCCCAGACGTAGATGCAGATGAACAGGAACAACCACACCACGTCGACGAAGTGCCAGTACCACGCAGCGAACTCGAAGCCGAGATGCTGCTTCGGCGTGAAGTGGCCGGCATAGGCGCGCGCCAGGCAGACGATCAGGAAGATCGTGCCGACCAGGACGTGGAAGCCGTGGAAGCCGGTCGCCATGAAGAAGGTCGAGCCGTAGATGTGGCCGGCGAACGAGAACGTCGCGTGGCCGTATTCATAGGCCTGCACGCAGGTGAAGGTCGCACCGAGCAGGATGGTCAGGATCAGGCCGTATTTGAGACCCTTGCGGTCGCCCTCGAGCAGCGCGTGGTGCGCCCAGGTTACCGTGGTGCCCGAGGTCAGCAGGATCAGCGTGTTGAGCAGCGGCAGGTGCCAGGGATCGAAGGTCTCGATGCCCTTGGGCGGCCAGACGCCGCCGATCAGCGCGTCGCGAGTGGCCTGCACCTCGAAATTCGGGAACAGCGCGACGTTGAAATAGGCCCAGAACCAGGCGACGAAGAACATCACCTCGGAGGCGATGAACAGGATCATGCCGTAGCGGTGATGCAGCTGCACGACGCGCGTATGGTCGCCCTTGTACTGGGCTTCCTTGATGACGTCGCCCCACCAGCTCGCCATCGTGTAGAGCACGCCGAGGGTGCCGATGCCGAACACGATCGGTGCCGCGCCGAACATCTTGTGCATCCAGCCGATCGCGCCGAACGCCATGATGAAGGCCGACACCGAGCCGACGAACGGCCACGGGCTCGGATCGACGAGGTGGTAGTCGTGATGCTTGGCGTGCGCCTCAGCCATGTCTAGTCTCTCCCCAGATCGATGCCGGTCGCGCCGGCACGGTATCGTTCAGCAATGGTCCCCAGCAATCGGACGTCGATGCGGTCACAGGCTGCCCCGCGGCTTGTCCGGCTCGCTCGCGGCAACCGGCTTCGGCGCCACGTCGCGGACGGGATAGAACGTGTAGGACAGCGTGATCGTCTTCAGACCGTCGTTCTCATGGTCGGCCGTGATCGCCGGATCGACATAGAACACGACCGGCATCTCGCGGGTCTCGCCCGGGGCCATGGTCTGCTCGGTGAAGCAGAAGCAGTTGATCTTCTGGAAATAGGCGCCCGAGGTCAGCGGCGTCACGTTGTAGGCGGCCTGCGCCATGGTGGTGCGCGCCGACTGGTTGGTGACCTTGTAGTAGATGGTGACGACCTCGCCGATCGCGACCTCGATCTCGGTCTGCTCCGGCTCGAACTTCCAGGGCAGCCCGCCGGCGACGTTGGCGTCGAAGCGGACGCCGATGCGGCGCGTCAGCGGCGCGGAGGACGGCGCCGAGGTCGCAACCTGCGTGGTGCCGTTGAAGCCGGTGGCGCGGCAGAACCAGTTGTAGAACGGCACGGCGGCATAGGACGCCCCGACCATCAGCGCGACGACGGCGCCGCAGATGCCGCCGACCAGCGCATCCCGGCCGACGCCGCGGCGCGGCGCGGACGGCGCCTGCGCTGTCGGGGTGGGGGTCTGGTCGTCGCTCGCCATCGCCTGTGTCTGCTTCACACCGTCCTGCATCGATCTCTTACATCGGCCGCTTCAGCACCACCGGCCCCTTGACCATGGTGACCGCGAAGAACAGCACCACGAGCACGCCGAGCGCCAGCGCGATCGCGATCGAGCGCCGGCGGCGGCTGCGCAGCTGCGCGTCGGTGAGGACGATGCCCTCGGGCTCATTCGGATCGGCCATTGCGGTTGCCATGCGTCCTTTACCAGATCAGCGGCGCGATCATGCGCGCGACGGCCTCCAGGCCGAGCGTCGCGAACAGCGCGAACAGATACAGGATCGAGAAGGCGAACAGCTTGCGGTTGGCGCGCAGCGACTGGCTGCGCTCGCGCTTGCGGAACACCTCGATGGCCAGCCACAGCATGCCGGCGCCGAGCGCCAGCGAGACGACGCCGTAGACGGCGTCGAAATAGCCGAGCGGCCAGGGCGCCAGCGCGATCCCGACCAGGACGATGGTATAGAGCAGGATCTGCAGCCGCGTCGCGTCGGGGCCGGCGACGACGGGCAGCATGGGCACGCCCGCGCGGGCGTAGTCGTCGGTGCGGAACAGCGCCAGGGCCCAGAAATGCGGCGGGGTCCAGAAGAAAATGATCAGGAACAGCCAGAGCGGCTCCGGCGCGATTCCGCCGGTAGCCGCAGCCCAGGCCACGACCGGCGGCAGCGCGCCGGCGGCGCCGCCGATGACGATGTTCTGCGCGGTCCAGCGCTTCAGCCACAGCGTGTAGATCACCACGTAGAAGAAGATCGTGAAGGCGAGCAGCGCGCCGGCGAACCAGTTGACCAGGATGCCGAGCGTCAGCACCGAGAAGAACGACAGGGTGATGCCGAAGGCCAGCGCCTCCTGGCGGGTCACGCGTCCCCGCGGGATCGGCCGGTTGGCGGTGCGCGACATCAGCGAGTCGATGTCGCCTTCCAGCGCCATGTTCAGCGCGCCCGACGCGCCGGCGCCGACGGCGATGCACAGCAGCGAGGTGACGGCGAGCACGGGGTGGAAATGGCCGGGAGCGATCAACAGGCCGATCAGCGCCGTGAAGATCACGAGCGACATCACCCGCGGCTTGAGCAGCGCGAGATAGTCGCCGACATCGGCCTCGGAGATCCGCGGGCCGACGGCAATGGCGTTCTGATCAATGACCGACACGACGTATCCAGACTTCAATTCAAAGGGTCCTGAAGCACGGCGCTTCGAGGCTTCGCTTGGCGGATCCGGACGGCGCACCGGGATGCACCGCCCGCAGATGTCGACGCGGCGCCGGAGCGGCGCCGCGTCGTTGATGAGGGATCACTGCACCTTCGGCAGCACCTCGAACTGGTGGAACGGCGGCGGCGACGAAAGGGTCCATTCCAGCGTCGTCGCGCCCGGTCCCCACGGATTGGCGGCCGCCTGCTGCTTGCGCATGAAGGCATCGACCACGCCGTAGATGAAGATCAGCACGCCGAACGCTGAGATGTACGAGCCGAACGAGGAGACCAGGTTCCAGCCGGCATAGGCATCGGGATAGTCGATGTAGCGGCGCGGCATGCCCGACAGGCCGAGGAAGTGCTGCGGGAAGAACACCAGGTTCACGCCGACGAAGGTGACCCAGAAATGCGCCTTGGCGATCGCCTCCGAGTACATGTAGCCGAACATCTTCGGGAACCAGTAGTACCAGCCGGCGAAGATCGCGAACACGGCGCCGAGCGACAGCACGTAGTGGAAGTGCGCGACGACGTAGTAGGTGTCCTGCAGCACGCGGTCGACGCCGGCATTCGCCAGCACGACGCCGGTGACGCCGCCGACCGTGAACAGGAAGATGAAGCCCACGGCCCACAGCATCGGGGCGCGGAACTCGATCGAGCCGCCCCACATCGTGGCGATCCAGGAGAAGATCTTCACGCCGGTCGGCACCGCGATCACCATGGTGGCGGCGACGAAATAGGCCTGCGTCGCCGAGGACATGCCGACCGTGTACATGTGGTGCGCCCACACCACGAAGCCGATGCCGCCGATCGCGACCATGGCGTAGGCCATGCCGAGATAGCCGAACACGGGCTTGCGCGAGAAGGTCGACACGATCTGGCTGATCATGCCGAAGCCGGGCAGGATCAGGATGTACACTTCGGGGTGGCCGAAGAACCAGAACAGATGCTGGAACAGCAGCGGGTCGCCGCCGCCGGCCGGATCGAAGAAGGTGGTGCCGAAATTGCGGTCGGTCAGCATCATCGTGATGGCGCCGGCGAGCACCGGCAGCGACAGCAGCAGCAGGAACACCGTCACCAGGATCGACCACACGAACAGCGGCATCTTGTGCAGGGTCATGCCCGGCGCGCGCATGTTGAAGATCGTCGTGATGAAGTTGATCGAGCCGAGGATCGACGACGCACCGGCCAGATGCAGCGACAGGATCGCGAAATCCACCGCAGGCCCCGGATGGCCCGAGGTCGACAGCGGCACATACATCGTCCAGCCGGCGCCGACGCCGTTGGCGCCCGGCTCGCCCTCGACGAAGGTCGAGGTCAGCAGCAGCGCGAAGGAGGCCGGCAGCAGCCAGAACGAGATGTTGTTCATGCGCGGGAACGCCATGTCCGGCGCGCCGATCATCAGCGGCACCATCCAGTTGCCGAAACCGCCGATCATCGCCGGCATGACCATGAAGAAGATCATGATCAGGCCGTGCGAGGTCACGAACACGTTGTAGGTGTGGTTCTCGTGGAAGAGCTGCACGCCCGGATACATCAGCTCGATGCGGATTGCGACCGACATCGCGAGGCCGATGATGCCGGCGCACACCGCGAAGATCAGGTACATCGTGCCGATGTCTTTGTGGTTGGTCGAATAGACCCAGCGCCGCCACCCGGTCGGATGGTCGTGCGCGTGATCGTCATGGCCGGTATGGGTCGCTACGTTCGTCGCCATTGTCCAATCCTCAGTGTCCCCGTGGACCGCCGAGGCGGCCCTCAATTCTCTCGCGTTGGTCCCCGCGCTACTGCTGCACGCCCGCAGCCGACGCGTAGGTGGTCGTGGGCGCGCTGGCGTACTTCTTCTTGGCGTCCTCGACCCAGGCGGTGAATTCCTGGTCGCTCACGACGCGCACCGCGATCGGCATGTAGGCGTGATCCTTGCCGCAGAGCTCGGAGCACTGGCCGTAATACATGCCGACCTTGGTTGCCTTGAACCAGGTCTCGTTGAGACGGCCGGGAATGGCGTCGATCTTGATGCCGAACGACGGCACCGCGAAGGAGTGGATGACGTCGGCGCCGGTGGTCTGGACGCGAATCACCTTGTTCACCGGCACGACCATCTCGTTGTCGACGGCCAGCAGGCGCGGCTTCTTGTCCTGCGCCATCAGCGAGTCGAACTCGAACTTGCCGTTATCGGGATAGGCGTAGCTCCAGTACCACTGCTTGCCGGTGGCCTTGATGGTGAGATCGGCCTTCGGAATGTCGAGCTCGAGGAACAGCAGGCGGAACGAGGGCACCGCGATGACGACGAGGATCAGCACCGGGATCAGCGTCCACGCCACTTCGAGCAGCGTGTTGTGCGTGGTGCGCGACGGCACCGGATTGGCGCGCGCATTGAACTTGACCACCACGGCCACCAGCAGCGCCAGCACGAACAGGGTGATGATGGTGATGATCGCCAGCAGCAGCCCGTGGAACCAAGTGATGTTCTCCATCACCGGCGTTGCGGCTTCCTGCAGCTTATATTCCCACGGCGCCGGCTGCCCCACTTCGGCAAACGCCCGTTCACCCGACACGAGCGTCACGCCCGCTACGGCCAACCCCAGCAAGCAGGCGCTCAATTGGCCTTTCGACATCTTCATGTCGTCGCGCTCCCTTCAGAACTTTCCCCCTCAGCACGCCGCGAGATTGACGCCGCGCGCCGTTCGATCCGCTCTCCTGACAAATGGCCTTCGGGCGGACGCTTAGAAAAGCACCTGGGCCAGTTCACTGGAATGACGAAATCTTTCTTCTCAAACCATAATTCTTGACCTATCGCAATGCAGTCTTAAGCCGGATATCGCGTGCGGCGCTCTCCGTCGCGGCGCGTCGACTTTTCCGAGAAATTGCCGCATGCCGTGGTTTCGCGGACAACGGGCGCTTGACAGGCGTGCGGCGCGATGTAGGCAACGGAATATGGCGGCTTGCGAGGCTGATTCGGCGAGGCGCAGCGGCAGTGCACCCGTGACCCGGCCTTATTTCGTGTCGTTTCGTGCCGTACGCTTGTGACGCTGTCCTCATGACGCCATCATTGCCGTATCATGGCGTCGGATGCGCAGATCACCCACAGGAAATTGTCATGGCACCGACCCGGACCAGGGTTTCAACGGACAGGACAGCTGACATGTCGACCCCAACTGCGAATGACTCGCGCGGTTTGTGCCGATTCAGCGCGGTGCGTGCGCGACTCACGACGAGCGTGGTTGTCATCCGCAGCGTCGCGGCTGCAGTCGCCGTGACGCTGACGGCTGCGATCGGCCTGCCGCATTCGGCGCTGGCGCAGGGCGCCGTGCGCTCGGTGCATGGCGATTGGCAGATCCGCTGCGATACGCCGCCGGGCGCGCAGGCCGAGCAATGCGCACTGATTCAGAGCGTGGTCGCCGAGGACCGCTCCAATGCCGGCCTGACCGTGATCATGCTCAAGACCGCCGACCAGAAGAGCCGGCTGATGCGCGTGGTGGCCCCGCTCGGCGTGCTGCTGCCGTCCGGCCTCGGCCTCAAGCTCGACAACCAGGATGTCGGCCGCGCCGGCTTCGTGCGCTGCCTGCCCAATGGCTGCGTCGCCGAGGTCGTGCTTGAGGACAAGCTGCTCGGTCAGCTCAAGACGGCGAAGACCGCGACCTTCATCATCTTCGAGACCCCGGAGGAAGGCATCGGCTTTCCGCTGAGCCTGAACGGCCTCGCCGACGGATTCGACAAGCTGCCCTGACGTCGCACCGAATTGACAACCGTACCGCGCACGTTGACGTGATCGGGGGATCGTGCTGCGTCCCAGACGCCCGCCGCTCAGCCCCGCGCATCCAGCGCCAGCGCCATCACCAGCAGGGTCTTGTCGAAGCCGTCATCGCCGGCCTCGCGCGGCTGCACGGCCTTCAGGAGAAACCCGGCCCTCTGGTACAGCCTGATCGCATTGGTGTTGCCGCGATAGACCGTGAGCTCGGCGCGCGAGAAGCCGGCGGCCCGCGCGGCCTCCAGCGCCGCGGTCATCAGCCGCCGGCCGATGCCCTGGTGCCGAAACTGCGGCAAAAGGCCCATGCCGAGCACCCCGATCCGGGCATCGATCGGCCCCGATTTGGGCGTCACATCGCACCAGCCGACCACCTCACCGGCCGAGAGAGCGACGAATTGCGGATACCCTTCGTGGATGTTGTTCAGAATGAAGGCGCGCGTCGAGTTCAGCGGCGGCGCCTGCACGAAGGACAGGTACCGCCGTTCACGCGCGACGTAATCGAGCGTGCGGTGGAAGCTCTCGATGTGAGCGGCCGTAATGGGAACGATCTCAACCATGTCAGTTCGGTAATCATCCTGCCCCTCGCGCCCCGGCGTCAAAACAACTATCTTGGAATGACCGCTCCGACAACGGATTGACCCATGACCGCTCCCACCACGTCCCTGCTCGAACGCGCCAATCTGGATCGCGATGCGGTCCGAAGCGAGGTCGCGCGTGGCCTTTCCGGCGCCGATGACGGCGAATTGTTCTTCGAGTACAGCCAGACCGAGGCGCTGACCTTCGACAATGGCCGGCTGAAGCAGGCGACCTATGACACCAGCCAGGGATTCGGCCTGCGCGCGGTGAAGGACGATGCGGTGGGCTACGCGCATTCCTCCGACGTCTCGCTGCCGGCATTGATGCGCGCAGCCGATGCGGTCAGCGCCGTGCGCGGCGGCTATTCCGGCACGTTCGCGAGCGCGCCGCCGCACACCAACGTGCGGCTCTATGGCGACGACAATCCGCTCGACGCCCCCGGTTTCGAAAGCAAGGTCAAGCTGCTCGGCGAAATCGACGCGTACTTGCGGGACAAGGATCCGCGCGTGCGCCAGGTGACGGTGTCGCTTGGTGCGACGTGGCAGGTCGTGGAGATCCTGCGGCCCGACGGCGAGAGCTATCGCGACATCCGCCCGCTGGTGCGGGTCAACGTCTCCGTGGTCGCCGGCCAGGGCGATCGCCAGGAGAGCGGCAGCAAGGGCTATGGCGGCCGCGAGGCCTATGCGCGCTTCATCGAGACCAAGGCGTGGCGCGAGGCCGCCGACGGCGCGCTGCGCGAGGCGCTGGTCAATCTGGAATCCGTCCCAGCCCCCGCCGGCGAGATGGACGTCGTGCTCGGCGCCGGCTGGCCCGGCGTGATGCTGCACGAGGCGGTCGGTCACGGCCTCGAGGGCGACTTCAACCGCAAGAAGACCTCGGCCTTTGCCGGCCTGATGGGCAAGCCGGTGGCCGCCAAGGGCGTCACCGTGGTCGACGACGGCACCATGGCCTCGCGCCGCGGCTCGCTGTCGATCGACGACGAGGGCACGCCGACCAGCCGCACCGTGCTGATCGAGGACGGCATTCTCGTCGGCTACATGCAGGACCGCCAGAACGCGCGTCTGATGAACATGGCGCCGACCGGCAACGGCCGCCGCCAGGGCTACGCGCATGTGCCGATGCCGCGCATGACCAACACCTACATGCTGGCCGGCGAGCGCGATCCGGCCGAGATCATCGCCTCGGTCAAGAACGGGATCTATGCCGTGAATTTCGGCGGCGGCCAGGTCGACATCACCTCGGGCAAGTACGTCTTCCAGTGCACCGAGGCCTACAAGATCGAGAACGGCAAGGTCGGCGCGCCGGTCAAGGGCGCGATGCTGATCGGCAACGGCCCGACCGACCTCAACCGCATCAGCATGATCGGCAACGACCTGTCGCTCGACACCGGTATCGGCACCTGCGGCAAGAACGGCCAGGGCGTACCGGTCGGCGTGGGACAGCCGACGCTTCGCATGGATCGCATCACGGTGGGAGGCACGGGCCGATGAGCCTCGACAAGATGTCCACGGGCAAGGTCAGCACCAAGGCTCCGCGCAAGGACACGACGTGGGGCGGGCAGATCGCCCAGCTCGCCGCCGTCGTCGCGGTCGTCTTCCTCGCCAAGGGTGCGATCGCCGAGCCGTTCTACGTCCCCTCGGGCTCGATGGAGCCGACGCTGCTGATCGGCGACGCGTTGCTGGCGTCGAAATTCCCCTATGGCTACGGCACCTCGTCGCTGCCGATGCAGATCACCTTGCCGGAGACGGGACGGCTGTTCGGCGAGACGCCGAAGCGCGGCGACGTCGTCGTATTCCGCTGGCCGGGCGACACCTCGCAGGCCTGGGTCAAGCGCGTGGTCGGCCTGCCCGGCGATCGCATCCAGATGCGCCAGGGCCAACTCTACATCAACGGCGAGGCCGCTGCGCTCAAGCCGGACGGCATCGGCGACGCCGAGGATGACAGCGGCCGCAACGAGCCGGCCTATCGCTACGTCGAGACGCTGCCGAACGGCGTGTCGCACCTGATCTTCAAGATGCGCGACAACGGCCGGCTCGACAACACGCCGGAGGTCACCGTGCCGCCCGGCAAGCTGTTCGTGCTCGGCGACAACCGGGATAATTCCGCGGACAGCCGCGTCTCCCTGCGCGACGGCGGCGTCGGGCTGCTGCCGATCGACAACCTCGTCGGCCGCGCCGACGCGGTGGTCGGCTCCTGGGATCTCGGTTTCAAGAACCAGCCGGTCTGGGCGTGGCTGTCGGGCTTCCGGCTCGATCGCTTCTTCACGGCGGTCCGCTGAGCGAGCGGCGCGGTGATTTGACGATCTCGGCACTCTCCGATTTTGCGGCTGCGCTTTTCCGAGGCGCAGCTCTCGGACGTTGATGCGTCGCCTTTGATGATGTCCGCGTGAGCGGACGGCAGTTTCGTGCTATCCACGGCCATGACCGAGGATGACTTCGTCACGTCGGCGTTGCGCAATCCCGTCAACGCGGCAATCATGGATGTGCTGCGCAGGACGGCGCTCCCCGATGCCTGGATCGTCGCTGGCTGCCTGACCCAGACCGTCTGGAACGTACGCACCGGACGTCCCGTCGATTACGGCATCAACGACTACGACATCTTCTACTTCGATCCCGACACGTCGTGGGATGCCGAAGACGCGGTGATCCGGCGTCTCGCATCCTGTCTCGATGCGGTGGATGCCAAGGTCGAAGT
The DNA here is from genome assembly GCF_032381435.1 of Bradyrhizobium sp. SZCCHNR1002. Classification (NCBI taxonomy): domain Bacteria; kingdom Pseudomonadati; phylum Pseudomonadota; class Alphaproteobacteria; order Hyphomicrobiales; family Nitrobacteraceae; genus Bradyrhizobium; species Bradyrhizobium sp. SZCCHNR1002. The sequence continues at coordinate 138,143 of NZ_JAUHIS010000005.1, read as the reverse complement.
CCGCAACCAGGCGCGCGTGCATCTGTGGTATCCGACCAAGCACGGCCGCCCCTACCCTGCGGTGACACGTTCCACCGACGGCATCGACCGTTTTCTCACCGTCAACACGCAGGTCGGTCTTCGCCCTGTCGCAGACGGATACGAGCTCTATGCGCCCAAGGGTCTCGACGACATCGAACAGATGATCGTGCGGCCGAACTATACGGCCAACTTCTCGGCGGCGAACTACGCGGCCAAGGCGGCGCGCTGGAAGGCGCTATGGCCGGAAATCACGATGATCGCTGCCGAGGAATGATGCGCAAGGAGAGCAACAGCTTTCTCCGCGTCATTCCGGGGCGCGCGCAGCGCGAGCCCGGAATCCATTGCTCCTCAGTGCCCGCGGCCCGATGGATTCCGGGCTCGTGCCGCTGCGCGGCCCGCCCCGGAATGACAGCGAGGGTGTTGAGCTGGCGGCGCGGTGGAAGGCGCTGTGGCCGGAGCTCACGGTGATCTCACCCGAGCAATGATCCCCGCGAGGAGCCACCGCTCTCTCCACGCGTCATTCCGGGGCGCGCGAAGCGTGAGCCCGGAATCCATTGATCGTCAGTACGCGCGGCGCGATGGATTCCGGGCTCGTGCCGCTGCGCGGCCCGCCCCGGAATGACGGCGAGTGTGTCGTGCTGCCGGCGCGTCTTGCAAACGCTGCCTAGATCGACGTCGTCAGCTCAGTCAGCCACGCCGGGGAGTGCTCGACCAGCCAAGCTTCCAGCTGCTTGTCCGCGCCGCTGAGGATCGCCACCGCGACGACAACGAAGGCCGCTCCCATCAGCATCTTGCCGAGCTTGCCGGCGGACAGCAGCCGCGCCCGCAGGCGCGTCATGGTGGTCCGCGACACCAGCCCGAGCACGACCAGCGGCAGCCCCGCACCGAGCCCGAACGCCAGCATCGTCAGTGTCACGCGGACGAGGTCATGTCCCTGCGAGGCCAGCAGCGAGGCGGCTCCCAGAGTCGGCCCGACGCAGGGCGACCAGACCGCGCCGAGCAGCAGCCCGATGATGAACTGACCGCCCGCCCCGGAAGCCTCCAAGCCTTGCGAGTGCCGGTCGGCCCAGCGCTGCACCGGGCCGCCGGCGACCGCGAGCTGCGCCTGCCAGGACGGCACCAGCAGGACGATGCCGATCGCCAGCATCAGGACCGCCGCGACGAGGCGAAACACGCCGGCATCGAGCCCAAGGCTGCTACCGGCGAGCGCGATGAACAGGCCTATGCCGGTAAACGACAGCGCCAGTCCGCCCGCGAGCGCCAGCGCGCCACGCGGATGCGCTGAGGCCGCAGCGCCCAGCACGATCGGCACCAGCGGCAGCACGCAAGGCGACAGGATCGAGAGCAGGCCGGCCACGAAGGCCAGCGCCAGCGCGATCATGGCGCGTTACAGGCTCTTGTCGAGCAGCGCCGCGATCGAGGCTTCCTTGGTGTCGCCGACGGAGCGGCCGGTCTCGCTCGCGCCCTTGAAGACGATCAGGGTCGACTGCATCTGCGCGCCGAACCCTTTCACGACCGGCTTCTGGTCGTCGAAATCGACACGGAAAATCTTGAGATCCTTGAATTTCGGCTCGGCCGCGAGCTTGTCGATGATCGGCTTCTGCGCCTTGCAGGTCGGACACCAGCCGGCATGGATCTCGATCAGGATCGGCTGGCCGGCGGTCTGCGCCGCCTTGAACGCCGCATCCGAATAGGGCGTGGCATCGACGGCGAATGCCGTCCCGAGCCCTGCGACGGCGAAAGTGGCCGCAACGGCTGCGGTGGCGAAGAACCTGCGCGAAAACGTCATGGCAAATCCCGATCTCTGCGTTGCGATAGACAGCCGGCGGCGACGAGAGCCGCGGTGCCGTCGATCAATTCGAGCCGGAGAGATGAAATGTTACGCGACGGCGGCCAAAAATTCTTCTGGCGTCTCGGACGGCGCGAGGCGTCAGCGAACGACGCCTGACGTGAAGCCCGCCCGCCGGCGCGGCGGCTTGATTTCCTTCTTCAGGAAGCAGTGCGCCTCCTTGCCGGCGTAGCCGGGCCGCGCAAACGTCCAGGCGCGGCATTTGTTGTCACCGGTGCAAGCGGCCTTGCAGATGTCCTCGGCGTCGGCGGCCTTCTCTTCCTTCTTGTCGGCCGCCTTGTCGCCGCTGCTCTTGTCGCCCTTGTCGGCAGCCTTCTCGGCCTTGTCGCCACCCTTCAGATCCGTGGTCTTGATGTCGAAGCTGCGATAGTCGCCGCCGGGACGATCGATCGAGGTCTCGACGGCGTCGTTGCGGATCTCGACGACGCCAGCGCCGCGCACGCCGGACACACAGCAATTGTCGGGCACCCGCGCCGGCACGCTGTTCTTCAGCCAGCACACCGCGCCCGCCTCCATCACGGTCGGATAGTTGAAGCTCCAGGCGCGGCAGCGGCGGTCATGCTCGCACAGCAGCGCGCAATCGGCCGGGTCGCCCGAGGCGATCGGCGCGCTCATGTAGTCGCCACCCGGGCGGTCGGAATAGGTCTGGGCCTCGGCGGGCGACAGGCGCAGAGCCGCGAGCAGGCACGCCAATGCCCACAGCCAAGCCCCGATCAAGCGCCCCGCGCGCCGCCGCTGAAACATCAGACCCATTGTAAACGTTCGAGTTTTCTTCAGTGTTCTTGAGCGGTCATTTGATCGCCACGAACCTGTATGGCGGATGAACGGTTCGGACCAGCCGACATGACTGGAGGCAAAGCGGCGGCACGCAGGCGCCAAACCGGCCCCGCAGACATAAATCGCAACAAAAAACAGCAGCCACCGGCCCCTTCATATGGAACAGGCGACGCGCCGAACCTGCGACGGGCGCAGGCTCAGCCCCGGTCAGAATGCATACTCGTCATAGGCCGGCTCGACCGAGCCGTGCCATGCGCCGTTGAACTTCTCCAGCATCTCCTCGGCGGGCGAGCGGCCGCAATCGACGATGTGGTCGAGCGGTTCGAGATAGCGGCTCTCGTCCCGGCCGCTCTGGTCGACGCGATTGCGCCGGCGCAGGCCATGATGGGCGAGGGTCAGGCATTCCTTGGCGACCTCGAACACGTAGCGATTGCGGATGCGCGCCTTGAAGCCGAGCCGCGGAACATCATCGCGCAGGTTCTGCCGCTCGACCGCGGTCCAGTTCTTGACCAGGTCCCAGGCGGCGTCGAGGCTGACATCGTCATAGAGCAGGCCGACCCAGAACGCCGGCAGTGCCGGCAGCCGGCCCCACGGCACGCCGTCGGCGCCGCGCATTTCGAGATAGCGCTTCAGCCGCACCTCCGGGAAGATCGTCGAGAGGTGATTGGCCCAGTCCGACAGGGTCGGCCGCTCGCCCGGCATCGCCGGATTCCTGCCTTCGAAGAAGGCGCGGAACGAGGTGCCGGAGACGTCGATATAACTCTCCTCGCGCTTGACGAAATACATGGGCACGTCGAGCGCGTAGTCGACCCAGCGCTCGAAACCCATGCCGTCCTCGAACGCCCAGGGGATCATGCCCGCGCGCTGGTTGTCGGTGTCGCGCCAGATCTCGGAGCGAAACGAGAGGAAGCCGTTCGGCTTGCCTTCGGTGAACGGCGAATTGGCGAACAGGGCGGTCGCGATCGGCTGCAGCGCCACCGACACCCTGAGCTTCTTGACCATGTCGGCTTCGGAGGAGAAGTCGAGATTGGTCTGCACCGTGCAGGTCCGGTACATCATGTCCAACCCGTAGCGGCCGACCTTCGGCATGTAGTTGGTCATGATCTTGTAGCGGCCCTTGGGCATCACCGGGATTTCGGCGCGCGTCCAGGACGGTGTCATGCCGAGCCCGAGGAAGCCGATGCCGAGCGGGGCCGCGATCTCCCGTACCTGCGCCAGGTGCGCCATCAGCTCGGAATGCGTCTGGTGCACGGTCTCGACCGGCGCACCGGACAATTCGAACTGGCCGCCGGGCTCGAGCGAGATCGCGCCGCCGCCGGTCACGTCATAGAGCCCGATGATGTTGCCGCGCTCCATGATCGGCTCCCAGCCGAGCAGGAGCTTCATGCCCTCGAGCAGCGCCCCGATGCCGCGCGCGCCCTCGTAAGGCACGGGGCGATGGCCCTCCAGCGTGAACGGCGTCTTCTCGTGCTCGGTCCCGATCCGGAAAGCGGATGCCGGCTTCACGCCGTCCGCCAGCCACGCCACGAGCTCGTCGCGCGACTGCAGCGGGGTCATATCGATCTGGTCACGCGCCATGGGAGTCTCGGTTCAGAAGCGCTTCGAGGGTCGCGCGTGGTGACAGGAAGGGCCGCGGACCCCTGGGGACCGCGGATGTGAATGGGAGCGGATGGGTCATCGCGGCGACGCGCCCTCTCCGGCAGACAATGGGGCGGACTGACCGCAGGAACAGCCAAGACGATCGAGCAGCGTGCAGAGCTTGGCGGCATCGGTATCCGACAGCTTGGAGCCGACATGTTTCTCGATCGCGGCCGAATAGGCCGACCACATCCGCTTCTGCAGATCGCGGCCCGCCTCGGTGATCTCCACGAACTGGCCGCGCTTGTCCATCTTGCATTCACGCCTGACGACCAGACCTTCGTCGACCAGACGGTCGATCAGGCGCGAGGTCGAATATTGCGGAATCAGCATCTGCCGCTCCAGCTCGACCGGACGCAACTCGCCCGCCGGCGCCCGGGACAGTTCCAGCAGCGCGTCATACCAGGCGAGCGGCGGGAAGCCGGCCTTCTTCAGCTCCTGCTCGACACAGTCCAGCACCCGACTCTGGACCCGCATCAGGCGAATCCAGGCGGCGGTCGCCTCGGTCGATGGTTTGCGTTTCATGGGCCGGCTCGTATCCTCGTCGGGGTGCTTTTAGCGCATTCGATGCAGCTGCATCAATCTTGACTATTCCATGCAAGTGCATTTAAGGGCGGTGAGTGATGCCCGCTCGGTTCCACGAAAGAAACGGTCTCACGGAGGGAATACAAGATGAAGCTTTATTATTCACCCGGCGCCTGCTCGCTCTCGCCCCATATCGCCCTGCTCGAGGCCGGCCTGCCCTACGACCTCGTGAGGGTCGATCTGCGCGCCAAGACCCTGGAGAATGGCGAGGATTATCTCAAGGTCAATCCGAAGGGCCAGGTGCCGGCCTTGGGGCTGCCGAGCGGCGAAATCGTGACCGAAGGGCCGGTCATCGTCCAGATGATCGCCGACCAGGCGAAAGACAAGGGCCTGGCGCCGGCCCGCGACAGCGGCGAGCGCTACAAGCTCCTGGAGTGGCTGAACTTCATCACCTCGGAGCTGCACAAGAATTTCGGTCCGATGTTCTCGCCGGTGCTGGCCGACGACGCCAAGGCGTTCTTCAAGGACCGGGTGATGGGCAAGTTCAAATATGTCGACAGCCAGCTCGCCGGCCGCGACTACCTGGTGGGCAGCCAGTTCACCGTCGCCGACGGCTACCTGTTCACGATCCTGACCTGGGCGGAGCGGATGAAGTTCGATCTGTCGGGGATGCCGAACCTGGTGGCCTACAAGACCCGCGTCGCCGCGCGTCCGAAGGTGCAGGAGGCGCTGACGAAGGAAGGGCTGATGAAGGCGGGGTGAGCAAAAGCTCGCCGACTTTCGAGACGGCGAGGTTCGCAGCCTCAAACAACAGTGTCATCCCCGCGAACGCGGGGATCCATAACCACAAGGAGCGGTCGTGACGCGAGATGCTCGTGACAGCTAGCCTCGCCCCAAACATCTGCTGCGGCGTATGGGTCCCGGGTCGGCGCCCGGCAACGCTATCGCGTTGCCGAGCTTGCCCGGGACGACAGCAGGGCTAAGCCGCCGCCTTCTTCGGCGGGAAGCGGCCGTAGAAGGTTTCGCCCTTGGCGGCCATCTCCTCCAGCAGCTTCGGCGGCGCGAAGCGTGAGCCGTATTTCGCCGTGAATTTGTGGCACAGCTCGACGAACGTCTTCGTCCCCATGAAGTCGATGTAGGACAGCGTGCCGCCGGTGAACGGGGCGAAGCCGAAGCCGAGGATGGAGCCCACGTCCGCCTCGCGCACGTCGGTGATGACGTGGTCCTCGACGGTGCGCGCGGCTTCCACCGCCTGCACCACCAGGAAGCGCTGTTTCAGCTCCTCGACATCGAGCGTATCGGGATCGAGATGCTTCGGCTGCAGCTTGGCGAGATCGGGCCACAAGCTCTTCTGACCCTTGCCCTTCTCGGGGTAGTCATAGAAGCCCTTGGCGTTCTTGCGACCAAAGCGGCCCTGCTTCTCGACCAGCTCGACCATCAACTTCTTGTGGTCCTGGTTGATGGCGTTGGGGCCGAGATCGTGCTCGGTCGCCTTCATGATCTTGAGGCCGAGATCGAGCGCGACCTCGTCGGACAGCGACAGCGGGCCGACCGGCATGCCGGCCATCTTGGCGGCGTTCTCGATCATCGCCGGCGGCACGCCTTCGAGGAACATCTCGTTGCCCTCGGCGATGTAGCGCATCACGCAGCGATTGGCGAAGAAGCCGCGGGAGTCGTTGACCACGATCGGGGTCTTGCCGATGGTGCGGACATAGTCCAGCGCGGTCGCCAGCGCGACGTCGCCGGTGGCCTTGCCCATGATGATCTCGACCAGCATCATCTTCTCGACCGGCGAGAAGAAGTGGATGCCGATGAAGCGGCCCTGGTCCTTGAACTCCTCGGCCAGCGAGGTGATCGGCAGGGTCGAGGTGTTCGACGCGAAGATCGCGCCCTCCTTCAGATAGGCTTGCGCCTTGGCGTAGGTCTCGGCCTTGACCTTGCGGTCCTCGAACACGGCCTCGATGACGAGGTCGCAATCCTTCAACGCGGCGTAGTCGGCGGTTGCGGTGATGCGGCCCATGATCGCCTCGGCCTCGCCGGGCTTGGTGCGGCCCTTCTTGACCAGGCCGTCGACCACACCCTGCGCGTGAGCCTTGCCCTTGTCGGCGCTCTCCTGGTCGCGGTCGATCAGCACGACCTCGAGGCCGCCACGCGCCGAGACGTAGCCGACGGATGCGCCCATGAAGCCGGCGCCGATCACGGCGATCTTCTTCAGCTTGGTGGCCGGCACGTCGGCCGGGCGGCGTGCGCCCTTGTTCAGCTCCTGCATCGACAGGAACAGGCTGCGGATCATCGCCGCGGCTTCCTTGGAACGCAGGATGTAGCTGAAATAGCGCGACTCGACGCGCAGCGCGGCATCGATCGGCAGCTGCAGGCCTTCATACACGCAGCTCATGATGGCCCGCGCGGCCGGGTAGTTGTCGTAGGTCTCGCGGCGATAGATGGCGTTGCCGGCCGGGAACATCATCATGCCGTTCTTGGAGAACACCGGGCCGCCGGGCAGCTTGAAGCCCTTTTCATCCCACGGCTGAACCGCTTTGCCGCCGGCCTTGATCCAGTCCTTGGCGGCCTTGATCAGGTCCGCGGCCGGCACGATCGCATCGACCAGCTTCATCGCCTTGGCCTTGTCGAGCGTCAGAGCCTCACCCTTCAAGAGCAGGTTCATCGCGTCCTGCGGCTGCACGATGCGCGGCACGCGCTGGGTGCCGCCGGCGCCGGGGAACAGGCCGACCTTGATCTCGGGCAGGCCGAGCCGGGTCTTGGGATTTTCGGCGGCGACGCGGTGGTGGCAGGCGAGCGTCAGCTCGAAACCGCCGCCGAGCGCGAGGCCGTTGATGGCGGCGACCCACGGCTTGCCGGAGGTTTCCATCGCCCGGTAGATCTGCGAAAAGCGCCGGCTGTTGTCGAACAGCATCTGGTTGGCGGCTTCCTCGCCCTTGCTCTTCAGGGTCTCGAGATAGATGCGGTTCATGCCCTCGAGCATCGACAGGTCGGCACCGGCGCAGAACGCCTCCTTCGCCGACGTGATGACGACACCCTTGATCGCGGCGTCGGCAGTCGTCTCCTTGACAAGCGTCTCGAGCTCGATCGCCGAGCTCTCGTCGAGCACGTTCATCGAACGGCCCGGGATGTCCCAGGTGATCAGCGCAATGCCGTCGGCATCGGTTTCGAGTTTGAAGTTCTTGAAGGCCATGTGGTGCTCCCTCGTGCCTGCAGCCGGTCGGCGCGGCGAAATTCTGCGATCTGTGGTTCTGCCGTCATTCCGGGGCAAGGTCGAAGGCCTTGAACCCGGAATCTCGACATTGGCTTGCTCTTTCCCTCACCTCGAGATTCCGGGTTCGATGCTGCGCATCGCCCCGGAATGACGGAGTGCCGATCACACCCGCTCGATGATGGTCGCGGTGCCCATGCCGCCGCCGATGCACAGCGTGACCAGAGCGGTGGCCTTGCCGGTGCGCTCGAGCTCGTCGAGCACGGTGCCCAGGATCATCGCGCCGGTGGCGCCGAGCGGATGGCCGAGCGCGATGGCGCCGCCATTGACGTTGATCTTGTCCTTGTCGATCTCGAACGCCTGCATGTAGCGCAGCACGACGGACGCGAACGCCTCGTTGAGCTCGAACAGGTCGATGTCCGACTTCTTCATGCCGGAGCGCTCGAACAGCTTCTCGGTGACGTCGACCGGGCCGGTCAGCATCATCGCCGGCTCCGAGCCGATATTGGCGAAGGCGCGGATCTTGGCGCGCGGCTTCATGCCGTACTTCGCGCCCGCCTCCTTGCTGCCGAGCAGCACCGCACCGGCGCCGTCGACGATGCCCGAGGAGTTGCCGGCGTGATGCACGTAGTTGACGCGCTCGATCTCCGGATGCGACTGGATCGCCACCGCGTCGAAGCCGCCCATCTGCGCCATCTGCACGAAGGACGGCTGCAATTGCGCCAGCGACTGCATCGTCGTCGACGGGCGCATGTGCTCGTCCTTGGCCAGAATGGTCAGGCCGTTGATGTCCTTCACCGGCACGACCGATTTATTGAAGCGGCCCTCCTCCCAGGACTTGGCGGCGCGCTGCTGGCTCTGCACGGCATAGGCATCGACGTCGTCGCGCGAGAAGCCGTATTTGGTCGCGATCAGATCGGCCGAGACACCCTGCGGCATGAAGTAGGACGGCACCGCCATCGAGGGGTCCATCGGCCAGGCGCCGCCGGAGGCGCCGATGCCGACGCGGCTCATCGACTCCGCACCGCCGCCGATGACCAGCTCATGCTGGCCGCTCATGATCTGCGCGGCGGCGAAGTTCACGGCGTCCAGGCCCGAGGCGCAGAAGCGGCTGATCTGGATGCCGGGGACGGCCTCGCCGAGGCCGGCATTCAGCGCAGCGAAACGCGCGATGTCCGAGCCGGCCTCGCCGACGGGATCGACGACGCCGAGCACGACGTCATCCACGGCATCCTCGGGAATGTTGTTGCGGTCCTTGAGCGCCTTCAAGGGCACGGTGGCGAGCGCGAGCGCGGTCACCTCATGCAGGGCGCCATCGGACTTGCCGCGGCCGCGGGGAGTACGCACGTGGTCGTAGATAAAGGCCTCAGGCATCACGCCCTCCTCATCTGGTCCAATTTGTTGTTGTCAGCATGGGACGAAGGCCGGCACGTGGTGCGTACCGGCCTTCTCCGAATTCAGAACGCTTCCGCCGGCAGCTCCATCACGGTCGCGCAGCCGGCCTGCAGGCGGGCGAGATGCGCCGCCGTCTCCGGCAGCACGCGCTCCATGAAGAAGCGGCCGGTCACCAGCTTGGTGGTGAGATAGGTCGAGCTGTCGCCGGCCGCGATCTTGTCCTGCGCCACCTTGGCCATCTTCGCCCACATGTAGCCGAAGGTGACCAGCGCAAAGAGATGCATGTAGTCGGTCGCGGCCGCACCGGCATTGTCCGGCTTGGTCATCGCGTTCTGCATCAGCCAGGTCGTGGCCTGCTGCAGATGGCCGAGGGCCATCGACAGCGGCGTGATGAACGGCTTCATCGCGTCGTTGCCGCCGTGCTCCTTGGCGAACGAGCCGACCTCGCCGAAGAATGCCATCACCGCGCGGCCGCCGTCGCGCGGCAGCTTGCGGCCGACGAGATCCAGCGCCTGGATGCCGTTGGCGCCCTCGTAGATCATCGCGATGCGCGCATCGCGCACGAACTGCTCCATGCCCCACTCGGCGATGTAGCCATGGCCGCCATACATCTGCTGTGCCTGGACCGCATTGGCGAAGCCCATGTCGGTCATGTAGCCCTTCATGACCGGGGTCATCAGGCCCATGTGGTCGTCGGCCGCCTGGCGGTCCTTCGGATCCTGCGAGCGATGCGCGACGTCGCTCTTCAGCGAGGTCCACACCACCATCGCGCGCGCCGCCTCATTGAAGGCGCGGATCGACAGCAGCGTACGGCGCACGTCGGGATGCACGATGATCGGATCGGCGGCCTTGTCCGGCGCCTTCGGGCCCGTCAGCGAGCGGCCCTGGATGCGCTCCCGCGCATAGGCGACCGCGTTCTGATAGGCGACCTCGGACTGCGCGAGACCCTGAACGGCGACGCCGAGGCGGGCTTCGTTCATCATCACGAACATGCCCTGCATGCCCTTGTTCTCTTCGCCGATCAGCCATCCGGTGGCGTTGTCGTAGTTCATCACACAGGTCGAATTGCCGTGGATGCCCATCTTGTGCTCGATCGAGCCGCAGCTGACGCCGTTGCGCGCACCGACGCTGCCATCCGGATTGACCATGAATTTCGGCACCACGAACAGCGACACGCCCTTGATGCCGGCCGGCGCGCCCTCGATGCGGGCGAGCACCAGATGGATGATGTTGTCGGCGAGGTCGTGCTCACCGGCGGAGATGAAGATCTTGGTGCCCGAGATCTTGAAGCTGCCGTCGTCCTGGCGCACCGCCTTGGTGCGCAGCAGGCCGAGATCGGTGCCGCAATGCGGCTCGGTCAGGTTCATGGTGCCGGTCCATTCGCCGGCCACCATCTTCGGCACGTAGGTCTTCTTCTGCTCCTCATTGCCGTGCACGATCAGCGCGGCGGTCGCGCCCATGGTGAGGCCGCCATACATCGAGAACGCCATGTTGGCGGAGCACTGGAATTCGTTGACCGTCTGGCTGAGCGTCACCGGCAGGCCCTGGCCGCCATATTCGGTCGGCGCCGACAGGCCGAGCCAGCCACCTTCCTTGATCTGCTTGTAAGCTTCCTTGAAACCCTTCGGGGTGGTCACGCTGCCGTCGTCATGGCGCTTGCAGCCTTCGAGGTCGCCCACGCGATTCAGCGGGTGCAGCACCTCCTCAGCGAGCTTGGCGGCTTCGCCGAGGATCGCCTCGCGGACATCGGCCGAGGCATCGGAGAAGCCCGGCAGATTGTCGTAGCGGTCGATCTGGAACACGTCGTTGAGCAGGAAGGTGACATCTTCCACGGGGGCTTTGTAGATCGGCATCGGCGTCTCCGGCAGGAAGGCTGAAGTTTCAGACGGGGAATTCCACGGACGCGGCAGGCAATGCAGGCCGCGGACTTTAGCGATTTCTCGCAACTTGCGGCAGCCGTTTCATTGCGGCTGTCGGTCACGTCACGACGGCTTGGTCATGGCCGCCAGTTGCTCGCCCATCAGGCGGTGCAGCAAATTGATCGCCTTGAGCGGGCGCACCATGACCTTGAAATGCGTGATCAGGCCGGCGTCATCGAAGGTGATGATGTCGACGCCGTTGAGCTTGATGCCTTCGATCTCGTTCTCGAATTCGAGCACGGCGCCCGTGGCGTTACGCCACTCCCCGACATACTTGAATCCGGGACCGCCCAACACTTTCTCAGCACTCGCGAGATATTTGAAGGTGATGTCGCGGCCGCGCTGCGGCGTATGCACGACGGGACTTTCGAACACGGCGTCGGGATGCAGCAGCTCCCGCAAAGCGTCGAGATCGTGAGACCTCATATAGCCGTACCATCCATCGAGGCCGGTCATTGTCATTGGGCGTCTCCTCGGGGCGGAAAAGGCCAGCACCACAACCACCCCATATGCACATTGACGCATATGCGCCGATGTGCATAATGTCAAGCGTGGAGCGGGGCAAGCAACGATCAGAAAAACGGGAGCAGTTTCCGGCCATGGCCCTCGGCGACGCCATCCTCGCCTGCCTCACTGAACATCCGATGACGGGCTACGAGCTCGCCAAGACGTTCGACTCCTCGATCGGCTTCTTCTGGAAGACGGACCATCAGCAGATCTACCGGGAGCTGTCGCGGCTGCGCGACCGCGGCTACATCCAGGGCCGCGAGGTGGTGCAGACCGGCAAGCCGAACAAGCTCGTCTACACGCTCACGCCAGAGGGCCGCGCTGCATTCCGGAGCTGGGCGGCACGTCCGAGCACGCCGGCTTCAACGAAGGACGATCTTCTCGTTCGGCTCTATGCGCTGGGCGCCGCCGACATCGCGCCGATCCGGGCCGACCTGATGGCGCGGCTCGAGCATCATCGCGATCGCGCCGAGCGCTATGACCGCATCCTCAAGAAGCACTATGCCGAAGGCAGCGTCGCGCCGGCCGACATGGGCAAGCTGCTCAATCTGCGCCTCGGGCTGCGCCACGAGCGGATGGTCGCGGAATGGTGCGAGGAGGCGATCACGGCCTTGTCGGCCATCTCCGGCAGCGGCAGCGTGCGGCCGCTCGATGCCTCGTCGCGGGAAAATGCCGGCTGATGCACGCCGTTCGCCAGGCGCAAAACTTCTGACCGCGCCGGCGGTAAACTTAACCCGTTATTTACCGTAAAAGTCAAAAGTCGGGATCAGTAGCAGGCGAACTGCGCGGATTCCGATCATGCTCGCTTCGGGACGCGTGGGGAGGCTGGAGGCGCTTGGTGGAGCGCTGGAAGCGGAACCGGACGAGACATGAATTCGCGCGTACCGTGGAGTAATGAAGGCATCGACCCGTCCGTCCGCGAGAGGGCCGAGGCCGCGGCGCAACGCGCCGGAATGACGCTGAACGACTGGATCAATTCCACGCTCGGCGCGTCCGCCCCGCCGGATTTCCGCGGCACTCCCGCGCCGCGTACGGCGCCGCCGGTCAACCGCGATGCGCGCGAAGTCGCCGACATTCATCAGCGGCTCGATTCCATCGCCCGCCAGATCGAGCACATGTCGCGGCCCGGAGCGCGCAAGGACGCGCCGCGCGACGAGCAGGGCGTCGCCCGCCAGCTCAATGACGCCATCTCCCGGCTCGACGCCCGCCTGTCGCAGATCTCGACGCCGCTGCCCAAGTCGGCTCCCGAGGAGCGCTATCGCGGTCCCGAAGGCATCGAGCGCGCCGCCGCCCAGCTCTACCGTCCCGCCGCGCCGCTCAGCGCCGGCTCCTTCGACGTCGCCGTCGCAGAGATCAGCGCCCGGCAGAGCGAGCTCGACAATGCCCGCGCGCTGCCGCCGCATCAGGCGCCGCCGACGGCGCCCACGATGGCGCCGGCCGCAGCGCCGTTGATGACACCATCCGGCGCGCCGCAGACCCCGCCGCCGGCTCCCGGCCCGGATTTCTCGCAGCTCGAGCGGCAGCTCCTCAAGATCACCAGCCAGATCGAGTCGCTGCATCGTCCCGACGACGGAATCGAGCAGTCGATCGCGGGCTTCCGCACCGAGCTTGCCGAGATCCGCCTCACCATCACGGAGGCGATGCCACGGCGCGCGATCGAATCGATCGAGAACGAGATCCGCTCGCTGTCCCGGCGCATCGACGAGAACCGCCAGAGCGGCGTCGACGGCCAGGTGCTGGCCGGCATCGAACGGGCGCTGACCGACATCCGCGAGGTGGTCGGCTCGCTGAAGCCTGCCGAGCAGCTCGCCGTCTATGACGAAGCCATTCGCAATCTCGGCGCCAAGCTGGATCTGATCCTGCGAACCAATGACGACCCCGGCACGGTTCAGCAGCTCGAAAATGCCATCACGGCGTTGCGGGCGATCGTGGCCAATGTCGCCTCCAACGATGCCCTGGAACGGCTATCGGACGATCTCAGGCAATTGTCGTCCAAGGTCGACCAGATCACGCAGGCGCGTGACACCCACGACTCGTTCCAGGATTCCTTCGCAGCCCTCGAACAGCGCATCGCCGCGCTGACCTCGACCCTGGAAAACCGCGAGCCGCCGGCGCCGGTGCCCGACAACACCGCCCAGATCGAGGACGCGCTGCGCGGCCTGTCCGACCGGATCGACCGCCTCCAGGTCGGCAATGACGGTTCGTCCGCCATCACCCATCTCGAGCAGCGGATTAGCTATCTGCTCGAGCGGCTGGAAGCCGCCAACGATCCGCGCGGCGGCAACATGTCCCGCGTCGAGGACGGGCTGCAAGATATCCTGCGCTATCTCGAGCGGCAGCAGGCGACGTTCGCCGCGCTGTCCGAGAGCCGGTCGCAGCGCGAAGCGTCGCACGACACCGGCCTCGTCGACATGGTCAAGCGCGAGCTGTCCGACATCCGCTTCAGCCAGACCGAAACCGACCGCAACACCCAGGACTCGCTCGAGGCGGTCCACAACACGCTCGGCCACGTCGTCGACCGCCTCGCCATGATCGAGGGCGATCTGCGCAACGTGCGCGCAACGACGAGCCAGCCGGCCGTGCTGCCGCCTCTCGCCCCGCCGATCGAGCCGCCGATGCCGGCTGCCGCACGTGCGCCGGCACCGCAGCCTCCGCACGCCTATGCCGAACCGGTCAGGACGGAGCCTTCGTATCGGCCCGAGCTGCCGAACCCGGCAGCGGCGTCGATGGCGCCGCCGATCGCCCCTCAGGCGTCGGCTCAGCCCCTTGCCCAGCCGGCCTATGCGGCTGCCCCGCGCGACTTCCACGCCGCGGCTACGCCCGCCGTCACGATGCCGCCGCCGATCCCGCCCAAGGCCATCGCCGACATTCTGGAGCCGCATGCCGCGCAGGCGGCGGCGCGCCCGGCCGCGATCGTCCCCGAGCTGCCGCCGGATCATCCGCTGGAGCCCGGCACGCGCCCGCCCGGCCGGACTGCATCGCCCGCAGAACGGATCGCAGCCTCGGAGGATGCGCTGAGCGAGCTGCCGGCCGGCAAGCGCGAGCCCGTCTCGACATCGAGCTTCATCGCGGCCGCCCGGCGCGCCGCACAGGCTGCCGCCGCCGCACAACCCGTCGACGCCAAGAAGGCGAAGAAGGAGAAACCCAAGGAAAAGGCCAAGGAGCCGCCGAAGGAGATCGTCAAGGACGCTCCCAAGGAGCCGGCAAAGGCCAAGACCAAGGAGAAGCCGACCATCGCCCTGACCGCCGAAGGCGATGAGGAGGTCTCGACCATCGGCTCGAAGATCCGTTCGCTGCTGGTCGGCGCCAGCGTCGTCGTGATCGTGCTCGGCACCTTCAAATTCGCGATGTCGCTGCTCGACACCGGCAGCACGCCGCCGCCCGTCTCATCGATGGAAACCCAGGGCGATACGCCGCGTGCGCAGATGCCGTCGGCGGCGCCCAGCATGTCGCCGCGACCGACGACGCCGGACCAGAGCGTGCCGTCGCTGACCTCGCCCACCCCGATCGATCGCCAGTCCTACAACAGGGCGATGCCGACGGAGGCGGAGACGATCGCGATGCTCGCGATCCCGCAGGACATCGAGAAGCCGGCGACCGTTCCGGCAGCGACCACGACCGACGTCACGGGTACGATTCCGACCGCCGCCAACGGCCAGCGGCTCGGCCTCGTCCAGGTGCCGGCCTCCGAGAAGCTGCCCGACGCGGTCGGCGGCCTCACCCTGCGCAGTGCCGCCTTGAGGGGCGATCCGACCGCGGCCTATGAGGTCGGCGTCCGCTTCGCCGAAGGCAAGGGCATCGCGCCGAACTACGAGGAAGCCGCGAAATGGTATGACCGCGCGGCGCAGGCCGGGCTCATTCCGGCCGTGTTCCGTCTCGGCACCTTCTACGAGAAGGGCCTCGGCGTGAAGAAGGACGCCGATATCGCGCGCCGCTACTACGTCGTGGCCGCCGAGCGCGGCAACGCCAAGGCGATGCACAATCTGGCCGTGCTTGATGCCGACGGCGGCGGCAAGGGCGCGAACTACAAGAGCGCCTCGCAATGGTTCCGCAAGGCGGCCGAGCGCGGCGTCGCCGACAGCCAGTTCAATCTGGGCATCCTCTATGCACGGGGCATCGGCGTCGAGCAGAACCTCGCCGAGTCCTACAAATGGTTCACGCTGGCCGCTGCGCAGGGCGATGTCGATGCCGGACGCAAGCGCGACGACGTCGCCAAGCGGCTCGACGCGCAGTCGCTCGCCGCAGCCAGGCTCGCGATCCAGACCTTCACGGTCGAGCCGCAGCCGGACGACGCCGTGAACGTGCCGGCTCCGGCGGGCGGCTGGGACGGCAATCAGGCGATCGCCAAGGCCGCCGCGGCCAAGGCGGCGCTGGCCAAGCGGGCGGCCTCGGCGGCACAGCGCTGACCCGACACTTCCGTTCAGCCCCGACCCGAGTGGATGGAGAGGGCGTCACGATCGTGGCGCCCTTTTTGCTGCGAGCCGCAACCGTCGGCGCAGAATCCCGGACGACGCGCCCTCACGCCATAGTGTGGCACCGCTGAACGTTATAGGTATCTCACCGGCGTCATTCGGATGCCGCGGAGGAGTGCAGTCGGGTGTCGGGCGCGAACGAGCAGCATGAGGGCATGGGCTTCCGGCACTCGCCGACCGGACCACGCGTGGCGCCCCGGCCGCAGCCAGGCTTCACCCCTGCCCCGCCGCCTCCGCAAGTGCATCGAGGAACTGGCGCGCCGCGGCCGGGATTTCGATGGGGCCGGCTGGGATCGGCCGTCTTCTTCACGATTCTGCTGCTGAGCGCGGGCATCCGCGCCTATCGCGACCTGTCGGCACCCGACGCCTGGTCGTTCTGGAAGGACCAGTACGTCTCGCCGAGCCTGTCCTCCACGCTGGTGGCAAATGCGGCTGTTGGGGGTGACCGGGCCGTGCTCGCGGTCAGCGGCCGCATCGGGCCGGCCGCCGCGATCTGGCTGCGCGAGCGGATCAAGGAGTCGCAGCTGAAACCCGGCGACGTGGTTCTGTTGTCCTCCCCCGGCGGCAATCTCGAGCAGGGCTTGCTGATGGGCGAGATCATCCGGGCGCATGGCCTGTCCACCGCCGTCGGCGTGACCGACAAGGGCGGCCGGGTTCGGGCCGGCTTCTGCGCCAGCGCCTGCGTGTTCGCCTTCGCGGGAGGCCAGACCCGCTACGGCCTCGACGGATCGGCGCTCGGCGTGCACCGGTTCACCTCGGAGGCACAAGGCCAAGCTCTGGGCCAAGATGCCGTTGCCGACACCCAGCGCGTGACCGGCGCCATCCTCGGCTACATGACCCGCATGGGCGTATCGTCGCAGGTGATCGAAGCCATGTCGCAGACCCGCGACATCCGCTGGCTCGATCCGGGCGAGGCCGAGACGATGAAGCTGGTCACGACCTCCGTCAAAGCCCTCTGATTGGGCACTACAGGCTGCATGTCACGCCCGGCACGGCCGATGTGAGTTCGCGCGGGAATCGTTGGTCCCTTCGCCGCCGTTTTCGGTTATGCAGGACGAAGCAACCTGCTTCGCATGCGCGGGATGCTCCGGTTGAACGCTCGCAGGGCCGCGCGGATGCAGATCTACCTTCCCATCGCCGACATCCCGGTCAACATCTTCCTGCTGCTGGCGATGGGCGCAGCCGTCGGCTTCGTCTCCGGCATGTTCGGCATCGGCGGCGGCTTCCTGATGACGCCGCTCCTGATCTTCGTCGGCATCACGCCGGCGGTCGCCGTCGCCTCGGTCTCCAGCCACATCGCCGCGTCCTCGTTCTCCGGCGCGCTGTCCTATTGGCGGCGGCGGGCGATCGATCCCTCGCTGGCGCTGGTGCTGATGATCGGCGGCACGCTCGGCACCGCGCTCGGCGTCGCGACCTTCACGTTGCTGCGCTCGCTGGGCCAGCTCGACCTGATGATCGCGCTGTCCTACGTCATCCTGCTGACGAGCGTCGGCGGCGTGATGTTCTGGGAAGGCCTGCGCGCGATGATGCGCGCCCGCCAGGGCGCTGCCGCCACGGTGCGCCGTCCGGGCAGCCATGTCTGGATCCATGGCCTGCCGCTGAAAATGCGCTTCAAGCGCTCCAAGATCTACGTCTCGGTCATCCCGGTGATCGGCATCGGCATCCTCATCGGCTTTCTCGGCGCCGTGATGGGCATCGGCGGCGGCTTCATCCTGGTGCCGCTTCTGATCTATCTGCTGCGGGTGCCGACCTCCACCGTGATCGGTACCTCGATGGTGCTGACGCTCGCCACCATGATGATCGCGACCATGCTGCACGCGATGAGCAACCATCTGGTCGACGCCGTGCTGGCGCTGATCCTGATGGTCGGCGGCGTCACCGGCGCGCAGTTCGGCGCCCGCGCCGGGCAGATGATCCGCGGCGAGCAGTTGCGGCTGCTGCTCGGCCTGCTGATCCTCGCGGTCGGCATCCGCTTCGCGATCGAGCTCGTGATTCGGCCCGAGGACCTGTTCACGATCCGCGAGACGGGAGGCAGTCAATGACCCCTTGCCGCCTCGCTGCCCTCACCCTGACGCTGCTGCTCACCGGCGCGGCCTCGGCGCATGCGGAGCGTCTGATCGTCTCGGTGTCCAATCACCGCGTCACGGTGACGCCGAATTATTCCGGCGAGGAGCTGGTGCTGTTCGGCTCGGTCGAGAAGGACGCACAGACGCCGGCGAGCCGGACCGCCGCCGCCTATGATCTCGTCGTCACCGTGCGCGGGCCGCGCGCCGACATGGTGACGCGGCGCAAGGAGCGCAAATTCGGGATCTGGATCAACACCGACTCGCGCCAGTTCCTGAAAGTGCCGGGCTATCTCGCATTGTTCGCCAACCGGCCGTTCGACGCCATGGCCGCGTCCGAGGTGCAGCGCCGCCAGCAGCTCGGGCTCAACAACGTGCTGCTGACTCAGCGCGTCGGCCCCGACTATGCCGACGTGGTGCCGAACGACGCGTTCCGCAGCGCTTTCGTGCGACTGCAGTCGCAGCATGGCCTGTATCGCGAGGACACGTCCGCGGTGACGTTCCTGACGCCCACGCTGTTCCGCACCGGCATTCCCCTGCCCGCGGCGGTGCCGATCGGCACCTATGAGGTCGAGATCAAGCTGCTCGCGGATGGTACGCTCGTCACCAAGACGGAGACCGCGTTCGAAATCGTCAAGGTCGGCTTCGAGCAGTTCGTCGCCACGTCGGCGCGACAGAACGGCTTCGTCTACGGCCTCGTCACGGCCGCGATGGCGCTGATGACCGGATGGATGGCCTCGATCGTGTTCCGAAGGGACTAGGCCGCCGGTGTCCGTGCGGGCGCCCGCGTGACCAGATAGATGCCGATCGCGACCGGGATGACGCCGAGCAGGTCCTGCAGCGCGACGTGCTCGCCGAGCACCAGGAAGGCGAAGATCATCGCCAGCGGCGGCATCACGAAATGATAGGCGCTGGCCGCGGTCGCGCCACACACCTTCAGGAGATGGAACCAGAGCACGTAAGCCAGGATCGAGCCGCCGAGCACCAGGAAGGCGAACGCGCCGATCAGCTGCGCATTGGGCACGATGGCGGTCGTGCTCGACACGCCGAGCGCGACCGGCCACAGCACGAGGCCGGCCGAGAGGTTCTGGATGCCGTTGCCGACCCACAGGCTGCCCTTCGGCGCCAGCTGCTTGAACAGAATGGTGCCGGTGACGATCGAGGTCAGCGCCGCCAGCGTGTAGAGGATGCCTTCGAGCTGGTCGGTGCCGACCGACATGCGGTGCCACACGATCATCGCGACGCCGAGGGTGCCGAGCGCGAGCCCTGCGACCTTGCGAAAGGTGAGCGGTTCGCCCAGCAGCAGCGCGGCGAACACCGCCGTGAACACCGGATTCGCCGACACGATCAGGCCTCCGAGCCCGGCCGACACCGTCTGCAGGCCGGTGTAGCCGAGGCCGAGATAGAGCGCGTTGTTGGCGATGCCGATGATCGCGAACACCGCGGCGTCGCGCCAGCTCATGCGCAGCTCGCCGCGGATCATGGGGATCACAAGGATCAGCACGCCGGCCAGCGAGAACCGCGCCGCGAGCAGCAGCAGCGGCGGACAATAGGTCACGCCGATCTTGCCGGCGACGAAGGCGAAGCTCCACAGCAGGCAGAACAGGCCGATTTCGAGCGGCAGCAGGCTGGACTTCATCGGACTCACGGCAGCCGGAGATGAAACGGACGACATCGGCGGTCTCCTTCACCGCCGATGTAGGGCCGTTCTTCCCCATCTGGAAATTAAATGATAGACTGATACTTAGTGGAATTTCGAATGGCGGTTCCGATGCTCGATCTGGACCTCTTGCGCAGCTTCGTCTCGGTGGTCGAGGCCGGCGGCTTCACCCGCGCCGGCGAGCGCGTCCACCGCACGCAATCGACCGTGAGCCAGCAGATCCGGCGGCTCGAGGAGAATCTCGGCCAGACGCTGCTCAACCGCGACGGCCGCGAGGTCACCCCGACGGAGGCCGGCGAGCGGCTGTTGTCCTATGCCCGGCGCCTGCTGGCGCTTGCGGAAGAAGCCCGCGACGTGGTGGCCCGGCCGGGTCCGGCCGGCGCGGTGAAGCTCGGGATCCCCGAGGATTTTGCCGCCTACAGGCTCGCCAAGCTGCTCGCTGCATTCTCGCGCGCTCATCCCGATCTGCGGCTCGACGTCCGTGCCGACCAGAGTCTCAACCTGAAGCGCGACATCGAGCGCGGCGATCTCGATCTCGCGTTGCTCAAGCGCGGGGTCGACGATGCACCCGCGGCGATCGCGGCCTGGCCAGAGCAGGTCCATTGGGTGACCAGCAGGAGCCATCCGGTCGACCTCGACGCCCGCTCGCTGCCGCTGATCGGCTTTCCGCTCGGCTGCCTCTATCGCACCCGCGCGATCCACGCGCTGGAGAGCAAGGGCCGCGCCTGGCACATGGCCTACACGTCGTCGAGCCTCGCCGCGGTCCAGGCTGCCATCGCGGCCGGGATGGGCCTGAGCATTCTCTCCGAGATGTCGGTGCAGTCGGAGCATCGCGTGCTGACGGCGCGCGAGGGCTTTGCGCCGATCGACCGCACCGAGGTCGCGCTGGTGGCATCGCCCGATGCGAGCCCGGCGACGTTGCGGCTGGCCGATCGGCTGGCGGAGTTCTGCGAGAAGGTGCAGGCGAAGGCGGCGTAGTTCTCATCCAGACGTGACCTCGACGCCGCGTGCAAGGATCCAGCCGGAAAGGCCCAATGACGCGGAGAGCTCGAAGCCGCGGACGCCCTGCGCGGCAAGCACCTGAGCCGCAGTCGTCAAGTCTTCGGCCCACGCTCCCGGGGCGCCGGACAATCGATAGGCCTCGGCGATCTGCGCGCCATAGTCGCTCAGGACGACGTCGACAGCGACCTCTTGCAACGCGTAGATGATGTTGCCGAGAGCATCATGCTCGAAGTGATACCCCTCGACACCGGTGAAGACGACGGAATGCCACGCTTGTTCGGCCTCAGGACGAATGACCAGCTTGATCCGCCGCTCCTCACAATTTACTTCGTAGGCAACCAGATGACCGTCGTGAAACGAACGCACCATGACGGGTTCACACCTTAACTAATAACACCTCGCCGCAGCGATGCTGTGCAGCCTCGTGTCGCCCAGCACATGCGCGATGAAGGCGCGCTTCGGAAACAGCTTGGCGAACGCCGCGTCGCGCACGCTGAGGCCACCGGCGTAGGCGCCGAACGCCGGCATCACCGCGCACGCGCCGTCGGAGACAAAGCAGCGGCGCTCCAGCGTGCGTGCGCGTGTCGCCACGCGGGCCTTGGGATGCAGATGGCCGGCGATCTCGCCGGGCGCGCCGGTCGGCTCATGGCGGAAGGTGACGGCGCCGAGCGTGATTTCATCGGCGAGCTCGCCGCCGACGCCGCGCGGCGCCGGATCGTGGTTGCCGGTGATCCAAATCCAGTCGCGGCCGACCTGCAGGTTAGCGATGCAGGCGCGGTCGTCGCCGGTCAGGCGGGTATGCGCGTCACGGTCATGAAAGCTGTCACCGAGCGCGATCACGGTGCGGGGATCGTAGTGCGCGATCACGGCTTCGAGCCGGCGCAGGGTCGCGACCGTGTCGAACGGCGGCAGCAGGGTGCCGCGCGACGCGTAACTCGAACCTTTTTCCAGATGCAGATCGGAGACGACGAGCAGACGCTGCTCGTCCCAGACGAGCGCACCGGAGAGATCGACGCGCAGCGCAGTGCCGGCGACGTCCATCATGCCCGATACGCAGACAGTCCCCCGCAAATCCGCCTCGCTTCTCGCCTACCCCATCGCTTCCTTGACGAGTTCCTCGGCGGCCTCCGCCAGGAGCTCGTCGGCGGCCTCGCCATAGACGGATTCGCGGCCGATTTCCAGCATCACCGGCACCGCCAGAGGCGAGACGCGATCGAGCGGGCGATGGGTGATTCGGCCCTCGATCCGCGCCAGCATATCACCGAGACGGCGCAGATCGAGCAGGCCGGTGGCGGCATCGGCGCGCGCGGCGCGCAACAGCATGTGATCGGGCTGATGCCGGCGCAGCACGTCGTAGACGAGATCGGTCGAGAACAGCACCTGCCTGCGGGTCTTCTCCTCTGTCGTCGAGCGCCGCGCGATCAGCCCGGAGATGATCGCGCAGGAGCGGAACGTGCGCTTCATCAGCGCGGATTCATCGAGCCAGGCCTCGAGATCGTCGCCCAGCATGTCCGGATCGAACAGCGCCGCGAGGTCGAGCCGGCCCTGCGAGGTCATCAGCGACATGTCGCCGAGCCCCCAGACCGCCAGCGCATATTCGTTGGCGACGAATCCGAGCGGACGGGCACGCGCCCGCTCCAGCCGCCGCGTCAGCAGCATGCCGAGCGTCTGGTGCGCGAGCCGGCCCTCGAACGGATAGCAGACGAGATAGTGCTTGTTGGAGCGCGGGAAGGTTTCCACCAGCAGCTCACGCTGCGCCGGAATACGCGAGACGTCCTGCTGCAAGGCCAGCCAATCGCGTACCTGGTCGGGGAGTTGCGACCAGGCGCTGTTGTCGTCGAGCAGGCCGCGCACGCGCTCGGCGAGATAGGTCGAGAGTGGAAACTTGCCGCCCATGTAGGATGGGACCTTGGGATCGGCGTCATTGGCGCGCGACACATAGACCTGATCCTCGGCCAGTGCCTCGTAACGCACGATCTCGCCGCCGAACACGAACGTGTCGCCCTGCGTCAGGCCCTCGATGAAGTACTCCTCGATCTCACCCAGCAGCCGGCCGCCGCGCGCGATCGCGCCGGTGGTGCCCTTAGCCCCGCCGCGCGAGCGCACCAGCCGCACCTTCAGCATCGCCTCCTCGACGATGGTGCCGACGTTCAAGCGGTAGCTCTGCCGCACCTTGGGATTGGCGACGCGCCAGCGCCCTTTCGCATCCTGCTTGATGCGCGCGAAGCGCTCATAGGTCTTCAGCGCGTAGCCGCCCGACGCGACGAAATCGACGACATCGTCGAAATCGGCGCGCGACAGCTGCGCATAGGGTGCGGCCGTGATCACCTCGGCATAGAGCTCGTCACTCAGAAACGGCTCGCCGCAGGCGCAGCCGAGCACGTGCTGCGCCAGCACGTCGAGCGCGCCGGTGCGCAAGGGCGGCGTGTCCTGCGCATTGTCGGCGACGGCGTCGATCGCGACCGAGCATTCCAGCACCTCGAAGCGATTGGCGGGCACCAGCACCGCGCGCGACGCCTCGTCGAGCCTGTGATTGGCGCGGCCGATGCGCTGCATCAGCCGCGAGCAGCCCTTGGGCGCGCCGACATTGATGACGAGATCGACATCGCCCCAGTCGACGCCGAGATCGAGCGAGGAGGTGCAGACCACGCCACGCAGCCGGCCCGCGGCCATTGCGTCCTCGACCTTGCGGCGCTGCGCGACGTCGAGCGACCCGTGATGCAGGGCGATGGCGAGATTGTCGTCGTTGATGCGCCAGAACTCCTGGAACAGCATCTCGGCCTGGCTGCGCGTGTTGACGAAGACGAGCGTGGTCTTGTTGGCCTTGATCAGCTCGTACATCTCGGCCAGTGCATGACGCGCGGTGTGGCCGGCCCAGGGAAGGCGCTCGCGCGTGTCGAGCATCTCGACGACAGGCTGCGCGGCACCGCCGGCGATGACGACATCCGCGGCCGCCTCGGCATCAACTGGCTGCGGCACCAGGAAGCGCGCGAGCTGATCTGGCTCGGCCACCGTCGCCGACAGCCCGATCATGCGCATCTCCGGCGCGAGCCGCCACAGCCGCGCCAGCCCGAGCGACAGCAGGTCGCCGCGCTTCGAAGTGACCAGCGCATGCAGCTCGTCGAGCACGACGCGCTTCAGCGAGGAGAACAGAAACGGCGCATCGTCGGAGGCCAGCAGCAGCGCGAGCTGCTCGGGCGTCGTCAGCAGGATGTCCGGCGGGTAGCGGCGCTGGCGCTGCTTGCGTGACGCCGGCGTGTCGCCGGTGCGGGTCTCGACCTTGATCGGCAACCCCATCTCGGAGATCGGCGCGTCGAGATTGCGGGCAATGTCGACGGCGAGCGCCTTCAGCGGCGAGATGTAGAGCGTGTGCAGGCCGGCGGGACGGGCGACGGATCGCGTCGCTGGCTTTCCGCCCAGTTCGACCAAGGTGGGCAGGAACCCGGCCAGCGTCTTGCCGGCGCCGGTCGGGGCAATCAGCAGCGCGGAGCGTTGCGCGCGCGCCTTGTCCAGCAGCGCCAGCTGATGGGTACGCGGCGCCCAGCCGCGCGCGGCGAACCATCGGGTGACATGGTCCGGCAGCGCGGTGCGGTCGTCGGGTGGGGCTGGTGAGATGCGGGGCGACACCGAGCGAAGGTAGGCAGTCGCTTGCGGTTCGTCGAGGGGCCGGCCTTGCCATGGAGCGGGCCAGCATGGCGCGCATAAGCAGCGGCGCGCTGCCGATCAAGCCTGCCAAGCCGTCGCCCAACTTGCGGAGTGACGATGCAGCTCTCTCCGCCGGCATTCCGGGGCGTGCGAAGCACGAGCCCGGAATCCATGTCACGACAGAATGCGCGGCTCGATGGATTCCAGGCTCGCCCTGCGGGCGCCCCGGAATGACACCGATTTCGACGCGCCCGGCGCGAACCTCTCGACGGCAGACGCGCGAGCCTTCCACCGTCGCGGGAGGCGTCCGCCGATTACTCCGTCACCGGCTTGTCCGAGATATCCCAGTCCTTGCCGTTGAAGATCGAGATGTAGAGCGTCTTCATCGGCGTGTAGTCGTCCGGCGTGTAGCTGAAATTCACGCCGTCGAGGAAATAGGGGGAGTGGAAGCCGGCGAGCGTGGTGGCATGCTTGAGCACGTTCTCGCGCGTCAGCGTGTCGCCGCAGCGGCGCAGGATCTCCGCCATCGACGCCGCCTGGCCATAGCCGGCATAGGCGATGCTGTTGTCCGGATCGACATTCGGCAGGTACTTGGCGCGCAGGGCCTCGAACGCCTTGACGTCCGGATCGTCCTTCCAGCGCGGCACGCCGGCGTCCTTGGAGTAGCGGATGGCCACGATGTCCTTGGCGTTGTCGAAACCGGCAGCCGACAGGATCGAGCGGCCGGTCGAGCCCGCCGACAGCAATTGCAGCGGCTTCCAGCCGAGTTCGGCGGCCTTGCGGATCGACTGCGAGCTCGCCTTGCCGGTGGAGATGTTATAGAAGACGTCGGCGCCCGACTTCGACAGATTGATCAGCTGCGAGTCCACCGTCGGCTCGGTGAGATCATAGGTCTGCTCCATGATCACCTGCGCCTTGCCGCCGGCGTCGGCCAGCGTCTTCTTGAAGGGACCGAGGAAGTCGCGGCCGAAATCGTCGTTCTGATAGAGGATGCCGATCTTGGCCTCCGGCTTCACGCTCAGCACGTGCTTGGCGAGAATGCGCGCTTCGGTCGGATACAGCGGCAGGCCCGCCATGGTCCATTTGTAGTTCTTCGGGTCGTTCCATTTCGAGGCGCCGGTGTTGAGCATCAGCTGCGGCACGCCCTTGGAATTGAGGTATTTGTGCACGGCCGTCTGCGGCGCGGTGCCGAGCGAGCCGTACAGCGCCAGCACCTCGTCCTGCTCGACGAGGCGTCGCGTCGCCTCGACGCATTTCGGCGCGCTGTAGGCGTCGTCCATCGTCATGAACTTGATCTTGCGCCCGTTGATGCCGCCCTGCTCGTTCAGCATCTGGAAATAGGCCTCGCCGACGCGGCCGAGCACGCCGTACAGCGAGCCGGGGCCGGAATGCGGAATGGTCTGGCCGAGCTTGATCTCGGTGTCGCTGGCGCCGGCGTCGTACTTCTTCTCGGCCGCCCAGACGTAAGGCGAGGCGATGGTCGACGCCCCCAAGGTCGCAAGCGCGGTGGCGCAGAAATCGCGCCGGGTCAGATTCTTCTTCATTTGTTGTCTCTCCCTAGACTGGCCTATCTTTCTGGGATCGGGAGAGCCACGCAAGAGCCAAGTTGCGACCAACCGGCGCAGTGCAATGCGATGCGCGGCCGGTCCTAGCGTGTAGACTCAAGATTTGCCGGCAACGACGGCCAGCCCACGCACGGGCACCTGATCTTCGGTGCGCGGCGATGCCGGATCGAGATGCATCAGCTTCAAACGCGCGCCCGCGATGATACCGCGCAGATATTCCGCGGAATGGGCATAGCGCAGGCCCTTGCCCATGATCACGCCAGCGCCATCATGCGTCTCGACGGTCAAGGCCAGCAGTCCGCCGGGTCTGAGCACACGTTCGATCTCGCGCAGCACCGGCGCGAGATCGCCGACATAGACCATCGCATCGGCGGCGAGGACGAGATCCGCGGACGCGTCCGGCTGCCGCTGCAGGCCCGCCGTCATGTCGTCGACCTCGAGCTCGGCATAGAGACCGGTCGCGCGCGCCTCGGCGATCATGCCGGCGGACAGGTCGATGCCGACGAAGCCGTCGACGTTCTTGGCAAAGGCGGCCGCGCCGAGGCCCGTGCCGCAGCCGAGATCGATGGCGCGCTTGAAATAGGCCGGCTTGCTTTCGGCGGCGCGGACCGCGAGCACGGCCTTGAACAGGATGTTCGGCGCCCGGTAGTTGAGGCGCTCGATCAGCTCGGCTTCGAAGCGCGGCGCGTACTGATCGAACAGCGACTGCACATAGGCCTTCGGCATGTCGGCGAGTGGCGAGGCGCCGAGTTGCATCAGCCGCACGCCGGCACCGTGGCGGTCATCCGGATCGGCGGCAACGGCGTTCTGCAGGGCCGAGATCGCCTTGTCGGTTTCACCGAGTGCCATCCGCATCTTGCCCAGCTCGAACCAGGCCGAGGCGAAATTCGGCGCGACCTCGAGCGCCTGCTCCATCACCTCGGCAGCGGCGACCAGATCGCCCTTCAATTCGAGGTCGCGGGCGAACTCGTAGCGACGGTCGGCGATCAGATCGCCGGAGGACAGGAACAGGCGGTGAGGCATCGGGGAACCATGGTCTGGGCGCGCTGTCATTTCAGGAGACGGATGCGCGGGTCAAGCCCGCGCATGGCGGGCGGAGTGTGGGACCGGCTGAATTTTCCAACCCGAGACCTATATGACCACCATGCGCCCGCAAGACATCCTCCTGCCCGTTCCCTCCGGCCTGTGCTGCAAGGCCGGCGGCTTCCACATCGATCCCGTGCGCCCCGTCGAGCGGGCGCTGATCACGCACGGTCATTCCGACCACGCACGCGCCGGTCACGGCGCCGTGCTGGCGACGCAGGAGACGCTCGACATCATGCGGCTGCGCTATGGCGAGAACTTCGCCGGTGCCACGCAGGCGATCGGCTATGGCGAGGCGGTCCGGCTCGGCGACGTCACGGTCAGCTTTCATCCCGCAGGGCACGTGCTGGGCTCGGCACAGATCAAGGTGTCCTGCGGCGGCACCTGCATCGTCGCCTCCGGCGACTACAAGGATGCGCGCGATCCGACCTGCGTGCCGTTCGAGCTGCTGCAATGCGACGTGTTCATCACCGAGGCGACGTTCGGTCTTCCCGTGTTCCGCCATGGTGATGCAGCGAACGAGGTGAGCAAGCTGCTGGCCTCGGTGGCGCTGTTTCCCGAGCGCGCGCATCTCGTCGGCGCGTATTCGCTCGGCAAGGCGCAGCGCGTGATCGCACTGATCCGCGAGGCCGGCTACGATGCGCCGATCTATTTGCATGGCGCGATGGAGAAGATCACGCGCTACTACCAGGACAAGGGCATCGCGCTCGGCGAGCTCCGGCCGGTCAAGGGCGTCAAGAAAGCGGAGCTCGCGGGCAGCATCACCTTGGCGCCGCCGAGCGCCACCTCGGATCTGTGGACGCGGCGTTTTCCTGATCCGGTCACCGCCTTCGCCTCGGGCTGGATGCGGGTGCGCGCCCGCGCCCGGCAGCGCGGCGTCGAACTGCCGCTGGTGATCTCCGACCATGCCGATTGGGATGGGCTGACCGCGACCATCGCGGCCACCGGCGCTGGCGAGGTCTGGGTGACGCATGGCCAGGAGGACGCGCTGGTGCATTGGTGCCGGAGCAAGGGGTTGGCGGCGCGGCCGCTCGATCTCGTCGGCTACGGCGACGAGGAAGAGAGCGAGGTGGCGGCCACGGAGGACGCCGAGGCATGAACCGCTTCGCCGAGCTGCTCGACCGCCTCGCTTACGAGCCCGGCCGCAACAACAAGCTGCGCCTGCTGACCTCGTATTTCCGCGAGGTCGAGGACCCCGACCGCGGCTACGCGCTGGCCGCGCTGACCGGCGCGCTTTCGTTCAAGCACGCCAAGCCGGCGCTGATCCGCGACCTCATCGCCGCGCGCACCGATCCGGTGCTGTTCGCATTGTCGTATGATTATGTCGGTGATCTGTCCGAGACGGTCGCGCTGATGTGGTCGAAGGGTGGTGCGCATCAGCAGCAGCTCGTTTCCGGGTACCCCCCTCCCCAGCCCTCCCCCACAAGGGGGGAGGGAGCCGAGTTGCGCTTGGAGCTTGCAGCTCGGACGGCATCGAACAGCGACTCGGCAATCGATAACACAATCCCGAGCACCGCTCTCTCCGTTCCCTCCCCCCTTGTGGGGGAGGGTCAGGGAGGGGGGTCCCCCACGGGTGGTCCCTCGAACCAGCCCCCGCCCGGCCACAACAACCCGCCGCCGCCGACGCTCACCGAGGTCGTCACCACGCTCCGCACGCTCGGCAAGACCGAGATGCCGAAGCAGCTCGCGCAATGGCTGGACGAGCTCGACGAGACCGGGCGCTGGGCGCTGCTGAAGCTCGTCACCGGCGCGCTTCGCATCGGCATCTCCGCGCGCCTTGCCAAGACCGCGGCGGCCGCACTCGGCGACAAGGACCCTCACGAGGTCGAGCTGATCTGGCCGGGCCTCGCACCGCCCTATCTCGATCTGTTTGCCTGGCTGGAGGGCCGCGGCGACAAGCCGGTCAATCGTGACCCCGCGCCGTTCCGGCCGGTGATGCTGGCGCATGCCGTCGAGGACGACGACTTCGCCGGCATGACCGCGGCCGATTACATCGCGGAGTGGAAATGGGACGGCATCCGGGTGCAGGCAGTCAGTGGCCGCGAGGCTGACGGCCGCATGGTCACGCGGCTGTATTCGCGCAGCGGCGAGGACATCACCGCGAGCTTCCCTGATCTGCTGCCGTCGCTGCATCTGCCGGGCGCGCTCGACGGCGAGCTGCTGGTCGTGCGCGATCAGCGCGTGCAGAGCTTCAACGTGCTGCAGCAGCGGCTGAACCGCAAGACGGTGTCGCCGAAGCTGATGAAGGACTACCCGATCCACCTGCGCGCCTACGACCTGCTCGGCGACGAGGAGAATGATCTGCGCGAGCTGCCATTCGTCGAGCGCCGTGCGCGGCTGGACGCGTTCATCAGGCGTCTCGGCGATCCGCGCGTCGACCTTTCCCCGACGATCGCCTTTGCCAGCTGGGACGAATTGAAGGCCGCGCGTGCCAATCCCGCCTCGGCCGGCGCGGGCGACGACGCCGAAGCGGTCGAAGGCGTGATGCTGAAGCGGCGCGACGCGCTGTATCTGCCGGGGCGGCCGAAGGGGCAATGGTGGAAGTGGAAGCGCGACCCGCACATCATCGACGCGGTGCTGATGTATGCGCAGCGCGGCCACGGCAAGCGCTCGTCCTACTACTCCGACTACACGTTCGGTGTGTGGACGGCTGGTGAGGCCGGCGATCAACTCGTGCCGGTCGGCAAGGCCTATTTCGGCTTCACCGACGAGGAGCTGCTGCAGATCGACCGCTTCGTCCGCCGCAACACCACCGAAAAGTTCGGCCCGGTCCGCCATGTGGTGCACGAGCCCGAGCAGGGCCTGGTGCTGGAGGTCGCATTCGAGGGCCTGCAGAAATCGCCGCGACACAAGTCCGGCGTCGCGATGCGCTTCCCCCGCATCAACCGCCTGCGCTGGGACAAGCCGCCGCGCGACGCCGACCGGCTGGAGACGCTGGAGCGCATGCTGAAGAGCGAGACGGCGGGGTGATGAGGGCTCACTTCTTCCAACCCAGGATGCGTGACAATTTGTGACTCGTCATGCCCGGGCTTGACCCGGGCATCCATCCGCTTTCGAAAGATGGATGGCCGGGTCAAGCCCGGCCATGACGAAAATGGAGAGCGCGTGCACCAGTAAAAGTGGGCGCGTGCGCGGAACATTAAATGGCAGTAACCAGCTTGCGCCGCTGGCGCGGGTTCCCCACCTGCCCTGCCGTGCTTTATAATGTGCCCTTGCGAATCCGACGAACCCGCCTGGAGACGATGACAATGTCGAACGACATCAGGGACTATCCGGCCCGCGGCCGCAGCTCGGATGGCCTGTATCGCTTTCTCGGCGGCTCGCCGGTCGCCGTCGCGTTCCGGCTGGTGCTGCTGTCCATCCTGGTCGGTGTCGTGCTGTCGGCGATCGGCTTCGATCCGCTGAATATCCTGCACAGCATCCGGCTGCTGTTCATCCGGCTCTACGAGCTCGGCTTCGACGCCTTCAACTGGCTGTGGCGCTATTTCCTGCTCGGCGCCGTCATCGTGATTCCGATCTGGTTCCTGTCGCGGCTGTTCGCTCCGCGCGGCAGATGAAGGAGCGCAGCCGATGCAGCTCCGCTTCGTCGGCTGCGGTGACGCGTTCGGCTCGGGCGGCAGGTCCAACACCTGCTTCCATCTGACGGGCGCGCACACCAACCTGCTGATCGATTGCGGTGCCTCCTCGCTGCCGGCCTTGAAGCGGCTCGGCATCGCCTGCAACGATGTCGCGCTGATCCTGATCACGCATTTCCACGGCGATCATTTCGCAGGCCTTCCCTTCCTGCTGCTCGACGCGCAATTCTCGCGGCGGACGCAGCCGCTGGTGATCGCAGGCCCCGCCGGCATCGCGACGCGGCTGACGCAGGTGATGGAGGCGATGTTCGAGCATTCCTCCAGCACGCCGCGCAAGTTCGAACTGTCGGTGGTCGAGCTCGCGCCCGAGCAGCCGGTGCGCTTCGGCGACGTCGGCGTGACGCCGTTTCCGGTCGTGCACGGCAATTCCGGCGGGCCGTTTCTCGGCTACCGCATCGAAGCCGAGGGCAAGGTGGTGGCCTACACCGCCGACACCGAATGGACGGACAGCCTGATCCCGCTCGGCCGCAAGGCCGACCTGTTCGTCGCCGAAGCCTATACGTTCGACAAGCCCGTGAAGAACCATCTCAGCCTCGCGGCGCTGGAGGCCCATCTCGACGAGATCAGGCCGAAGCGGCTGGTGCTCACCCATATGAGCGACGACATGCTCCGGCGGCTGCCGAACCTGCCGCATGAGACAGCGCATGACGGTATGACGATTGATCTCTAGCATCATATCAGCGGTGCCGGCTATGGTAGGCCCGGACCGGGGCTGAGACCGCCGCAGCAGCGCGGCGGGTGACACGGGCCAGGCGAGCGAGCATTCCGTTGCATTCACCGGGACCCAAGGGGGCGGCCGTCACGACTGCCCAGGTGTTCGACATCGCAGGTCCCGCGATGATCGCCAACCTGACCACGCCGCTGATCGGCATCGTCTCGACCACGGCGATCGGCCGGCTCGGCGAAGCCGCCATGCTCGGCGGCGTGGCGATGGCCTCGGTGATCTTCGACTGCCTGTTCTGGCTGTTCGCCTTCCTGCGGGCGAGCACGCTCGCCTTCACCGCGCAGTCGCTCGGCGCCGGGGAGGCCGACGAGATCCGGATGGTGCTGATCCGCGGGCTCGCGCTCGCTGCACTAATCGGCGTCGCGTTGATCGCCCTGCAGCTGCCGCTGGCTGCCATCATCTTCGAGCTCATGGGCGGCAGCGATGCCGTCCTCGGCGCCGCGCGAACCTATTTCACCGTGCGCATCTGGTCGGCGCCGCTCGCGCTCGCCAACTACGTGCTGCTCGGCTGGCTCGTCGGGCTGGCGCGCGCCAAGCTGGCGCTCGCGGTCCAGGTCGCGATCAACCTGATCAACATGGCTGCGACCATCCTGCTGGTGCAGGTGCTGGAAACCGGCATTGCCGGCGCTGCGATCGCCGCGCTGATTGCGGAGGCCGTCGGCGTGGTGATCGGCCTCGCTCTGGCGCACCGGCTGGTCTCGACGACGCGCGGTCTCTCGCTGCCCTCGTTGTTCGACCGCGTCAAGCTGATGCACATGATGGCGGTGAACCGCGACATCATGATCCGCACCGCCGCGATGATCGCAGCCTTCCTGTTCTTCACCTCGCAGGGCGCGCGCGCCGGCGACACCACGCTCGCCGCCAACGCGGTGCTGAACAATTTCCTGCTGGTGGCGGCGTTCTTTCTCGACGGGCTTGCCAACGCCGCCGAGCAGCTCTGTGGCTACGCCTTTGGCGCGCGCAACAGGGGCGCCTTCGCCGGCGCGACGAGGCTGGTGCTGGTCTGGGGCTTCGGCTTCGCGCTCGTTGTCGCCGTGATCTTCGCGCTGTTCGGACCCGACCTGATCGACGTGATGACGGCAAGCCCCGGCGTTCGCAGCGCCGCGCGCGACTATCTGCCGTTCGTGATCGCCTCGCCGCTGCTGTCGGTGTTCGCCTTCGCATTCGACGGGGTCTATATCGGCGCCACCTGGGCGCGCGACATGCGCAATCTGATGATCGCTGCGCTGATCGTGTTTCTCGGCGCTTGGCTGGCGCTGCGCAGCTACGGCAACACCGGCCTGTGGATCGCCCTGCTCGGCTTCTACGCCGCCCGCGGCGGCTTCCAGGCCGCACGCTATCCGGCGCTGCTGAGGGCGTCGTTTGAGAAGAGCCCTGCTCGTCCGACAATTTAAACTGTCATCATCCGCGCAAGCGAATGATCCAGTACGCCGTGCCGTCTCGATTCAACAACAGCCGCCGCGGCGTACTGGATCCCCGCCTGCGCGGGGATGACGGTGGAGAATGACGGAGCAGCTGAACTAAACCGGCCAGTCCTCCGCCGTGATCGTCGCCGCATCGGCACCGACGATTTCGGACAGAGATTCGCGTCCCGTGCGCAGCAAGGTCGAGGTCAAATCGGCCTTGATGCTGTCGACCAGGCCGAGACCCTTGTAGACGAGCGAGGAATACAGCTGGATCAGGCTGGCGCCGGCGCGGATCTTGGTCAGCGCGGCGCCGCCGGTGTCGATGCCGCCGACGCCGATCAGCGGGAACGCGCCCTCGACGCGCACGAAGGTCTCCGCGACCATGCGGGTCGATAGCCGGAACAGCGGCCGCCCGGACAGACCGCCCTGCTCCTTGGCACGCAGCTGCTCGCGCAGGCTGGTGGGCCGGGCCAGCGTCGTGTTCGACACGATCATGCCGTCGACACCGCGCGAGCGCGCGACATGGACGACGTCGTCGAGCTCGGCGAGGCTGAGATCGGGCGCGATCTTGAGCAGCACCGGGGTGTCGCCGGCCTTGCGTCTGATACGGTCGCGCGCCTCCAGCACCTTGGACAAGAGTTCGTCGAGCTGCGCGGCCTTCTGCAGATTGCGCAGGCCCGGCGTATTCGGCGAGGAGATGTTGACGGTGAAATAGCTCGCCACCGGCGCGAAGGTCTCGATCAGGCGGACGTAGTCGGCGACGCGGTCGGCCGAATCCTTGTTGGCCCCGACATTGACGCCGACGATGCCGCCCTGATTGGCGCGACCGGCCAGCCGGCGCAGCACGGCCTCGGCGCCGTCATTGTTGAAGCCCATGCGGTTGATGACCGCCTCGTCGCGCTCCAGCCGGAACAGCCGCGGCCGCGGATTGCCGCTCTGCGGCCTCGGGGTCACCGAGCCGATCTCGACGAAGCCGAAGCCGAGCCGCAGCAGCGCGTCCGGCACCTCGGCATTCTTGTCGAAGCCGGCGGCCATGCCGACCGGGTTGGGGAAGTTGAGCCCGAAGGCGCGCACCGCGAGCTTGGCATCGTCGGGCCGCGGCTTGATCGCCGGCAGCAGCTTCAGGCCCTGGATGGCGAGCCGGTGCGCATCCTCGGCGTCCAGCCAGCGAAGCAGCGGCAGCGAAACGGTGTCGAAGGCGCGAATCACGGCGCAAGTCCTGGAATGTCGTGGCCGCCATCGGCCCGGCTGTGCATCTGGTGAACGGCCGCCACCGCACCGAGGTCGAGCTCGCCATAGAGATGCGGGAACAGCTCGTCATTGCGCGAGCGTTCCCAGCGCAGCGCCTCGCCCAGCGCGTCCGCCTCGACTTCGACCAGGAACAGCGCGCTCTGCCCGAAGAAGTGCTTTCGGGCGGTCTCCGGAACCTGGGAAGCGGTCGAGAAATGGATGAATCCGTCGCGCAGATCGTCCGCGCTGCCGCGGTAGACGCCCAGCCGCTCCGCCTCGCGCCAGGCCGAAGCTGAGCAGATTTTGTAGATTTTGGGCACCTTCGCGCGGTCCTGGCTTGAGCTTGAGTTTGCTGATGTTTTCGGGAGCGGCCGACCGTATCGGCAGGGGGCGGCGAACTCAAGCATCGATTGTCCCGCGGCCGCTGCGCCATCGCCCGCACCAGTTGTCCCGGGCCATCACGGATTTTTCTGGATGCAGCCGGTTCCTCAGCAAGGATTAACCGAATTCGGCTCTCCTGGGCTTCGCGATTCGCCTCGGCGCCGCCGAGCGCTGACGGCCGCACCGATTGCCTGCATCACACTTGAGCTTTGGAGATTGCCATGGACCGCCGCAACGTCTTGAAGGCCCTAGCTGGGTTAGCTCTCTGCCCCGTCTGCGCCACGCCCGGCTTCGCCGCCGAAGGCGCCCCGCATTGGAGCTATGAGGGGACGACGGGCCCCGCCAAATGGGGCGATCTCGACGCGGCCAACAAGGTCTGCGGCGTCGGCACCCAGCAGTCGCCGATCGACATCGAGCATCCGACGCGAGCCCAATTGCCCGACTTCAAGCTGAGCTGGGCGAGGACCGCCGACACCATCGTCAACAACGGCCATACCATCCAGCTGAACTTCGCCGACGGCAGCGGCACCCTGAAGCTCGGCGGCACCACCTACAAGCTGCTGCAAGTGCATTTCCATCGCCCGAGCGAGCACCAGATCGGCGGCAAGAACTATCCGATGGAGGCGCATTTCGTGCACCGCGCCGCCTCGGGCGGCCTCGCTGTGGTCGGCGTGCTCATGACCACCGGCCGCCCCAATGCCGCCTTCTCCCACATCGTGTCGACGATGCCGGAAAAGGAAGGCCCCGCGGTCAAGGCCGATCCGCGCATCAATCCCAACATGATGCTGCCGAACCGCCGCTCCTATTATCGCTATGCCGGCTCGCTGACGACGCCGCCCTGCTCCGAGGTGGTCGAGTGGCTGCTGCTGAGCGAGCCGGTCTCGGTCGCCGAAGCGGACGTGGCGAAGTTCGCCAAGCTGTATCCGATGAATGCCCGCCCGGTGCAGAAGCTCGACCGCCGCTTCGTGCTGCAGGGCGTGTAAGTCGCGCATCGCCGGCCGCTTCGGATCGCGGCTGCCGCGCAGCACTCCGCTGTCGTCCCGGCCTCGAGCCGGGACCCATACCGCGGAGTGCTGATTGGTTTGGAAGGTGGCGGAGATCTTCCGTCAAACTCGAGCCGGTGGTTATGGGTCCCGGCTCGAGGCCGGGACGACACCCTTTGCGGAGTGAAGAGCGTGGGCCTCACGCGCTCCGCGCCAGCGCCCCGTCGATCATGCTGACGGCGTTGTTGATGCCGTAGACGGCGACGAAGGAGCCGAAGCGCGGGCCCTTCTCCTGGCCGAGCAGCACCTGGTAGAGCATGTTGAACCAGTCGAGCGACACGCCCGGCCGGCCGTCCTTGCCCTTCTTGGCGTGGTCGAGGAACGGCTCGCGGCGGCCGATCTCGTAGACCACGTTCTGGATGTCCTCGGCCGCGGCCTCCTGCGGCAGGTTGGACAGCGCATCGCGCAGATCCTGCAGCGCCACGCGCTCGATCTCGGTCGGCTCGCGGAACGTCTTGGTCGGCGCGACGAAGTCGCGATAGTAGTTGATGGCGTAGCCGACCATCGCGTCGAGCTTGGGATGCGTCTGCGGCGTCACGCCCGGACGGTAGCGGCCGATGAAGCCCCATAGCGTCTCGGCATTCTCGGCGTTCGACGACGACACCAGGGTCAGCAGCAGCTGGAAGGTCACCGGCATGTCGGCCTTCGGCGGCCTCCCGGAATGGATGTGCCAAACCGGATTGCCGAGCTGCTGCTTGGCATCCTGCTTCGGGAAGCCCTCGAGGAACTGCTGATAGTCGTCGACGTTGCGCGGGATGACGTCGAAATACAGCCGCTTCGCCGCCTTGGGCTCGCGATACATGAAGAGCGACAGCGATTCCGGCGAAGCATAGCGCAGCCACTCGTCGATGGTCAGGCCGTTGCCCTTGGACTTCGAGATCTTCTGGCCCTTCTCGTCCAGGAACAGCTCGTAGTTGAAGCCCTCCGGCGGCGTGCCGCCGAGCGCCGCGCAGATCTTCCCCGACAGCTTCACCGAGTCGATCAGGTCCTTGCCGGCCATTTCATAGTCGACGCCGAGCGCGTGCCAGCGCATCGCCCAGTCCGGTTTCCATTGCAGCTTGCAGTGGCCGCCGGTGACCGGAACGGTCATGCGCTCGCGGGTCTCGGGATCGTCATAGGAGATGGTGCCGGCCTTGGCGTCGTGCTCCACGATCGGCACGTACAGCACGAGGCCGGTGCGCGGGCAGATCGGCAGGAACGGCGAATAGCTCGCGGCGCGCTCCTCGCGCAGCGACGGCAGCATGATCGCCATCACCTTCTCGAGCCGCTCCAGCATGCGCAGCAGCGCCGCATCGAACTTGCCGGAGGTGTAGTAGTCGGTCGAGGAGGCGAACTCGTACTCGAAGCCGAACTTGTCCAGGAAGGCGCGCAGCCGCGCATTGTTGTGCGCGGCGAACGAGGGATACTCGTTGGAGAACGGATCGGGGATGCGCGACAGCGGCTTACCCAGATGCGTCGCCAGCATCTCCTTGTTCGGCACGTTGTCCGGCACCTTGCGCAGGCCGTCCATGTCGTCGGAGAAGGCGATGAGCCGCGTCTTGATCCTGTCCTCGGTCAGCACGCGAAAGGCGTGGCGCACCATGGTGGTGCGCGCGACCTCGCCGAAGGTGCCGATATGCGGCAGGCCGGACGGGCCATAGCCGGTCTCGAACAGCACCTCGTCCTTCGGGGTCTTCTTCAGCCGGTTGACGATCGCTTTCGCCTGCTCGAACGGCCAGGCGTTGGAATTTTCGGCGAGCGCGCGCAGGTCGCTCGGGCTGGGAAGGGCGAGATCGATCGTGGACATCTTGAAAAAGACTTCTCCGAAGGCGTGCAAAACAGCGGTCATGTTACCCGTCATTCCGGGGCGATGCGAAGCATCGAACCCGGAATCTCGAGGTTCCGGGTTCGCGTCTTCGACGCGCCCCGGAACGACGGCCAGCGCTAGAACGGGCTGATCGAGAAATAGCGCAGCCACAGGTCGGTGTAGCGGCCCTTTTCCCAGACCCGGAACAGCGCCCAGTTCAGGGCCTGGCGCAGCAGGTCGTTGCCCTTGCGCACCCCGATCCCGACGCCCTCGCCGAAATAGCGGCTTTCGACGAAAGGTCCACCGGAAAAGGCGCAGCAATCGGCCGAATCAGTGCCGTTGACCCAGAACGCCAGCGAGATGCCGTCGCCGAAGATCAGGTCGACCTCGGCCCGGCGCAGCGCCTGCCGCAACGCGTCCTCGTTCGGATAGGCCTTGATCTCGGCGTCGGTGAACATCGCCTTGAGATAGGCCTCATGCGCGGTACCGGCGACCGCGCCGATCTTCTTGCCCTCGAGGAATTCGGGCCGGATCTCGGTCATGACCGCGTCGCGGCGCGACACGAAGCGCGCCGGCGCCCGGTAATAGGGATCGGAGAAATCCAGCCGCGCGCGCATCTGCGGCGTCACCGCCATCGAGGCAATGATGGCGTCGCCCCGGTTCGAGGACAGCGCGTCGATCAGGGTCTCGAAGCGGCGCATCTGGACGGTGCAGGTGACCTTGATCTCGTCGCAGATCGCCCTGGCGAGATCGACGTTGAAGCCGGCCGGATTGCCGTCGGGTCCGGTGAAATTGAACGGCGGATAATCGGTCTCGGTCAGGAAGCGGATCACCGTGAGGCGCGACAGATCGGGCCGCTCGGGTCGGCGCCGCGGATCCCAGAAGCCGGGCACCGCCTGCGGCGCCGCTTCGACCGCCGGCCTCACCGGCGCCTGGGCGCGCGCATCCGGTCCGGCCCCGGCCAGGCCGAGACAGAGCAGCACGGCGGCGGTGATGGCGCGGGCCGGGCGGTTGGGCTTCCAGGGGCTTGAAACGACGGTCGGCATCAGCGGTCCCGATGGTCAGCGCGCCTTATAGACCATCCCGGCGCAAATTCGAGACGCGAATCGGCTCGGTGCCGTGCGCCGGGCGCGAGAGCGTTAACGCGCTCAGAGGTACTTCTTCAGGTCCGCCGCCGCCTCCTCGGGCGTGCGCTTCAGGTTGAACGGCGCGACGAAGCGGCCGTTGCGGTCCATCAGATAGATCAAGGCGGTGTGGTCCATGGTGTAATCACCGTCCTTCAGCGGGACCTTCTTGGCATAGACCCGGTACTCGGTGAGGACCTTGGCCAGCACCTCGGGATCGCCGGTCAGGCCCTTCAGGTGCGGATCGAAGCTCGAAAGGTAGTCCTTCATGGCCGCGGGGTTGTCGCGCTCGGGATCGACCGAGATGAAATAGGCGTTGACGCTGTCGGCGTCCTTGCCCATGGCGCGCAGCACCTCGGAGATCTCGAACAGCGAGGTCGGACAGACGTCCGGGCAATGGGTGAAGCCGAAGAAGATCAGGGTCGGCCGCCCCTGCAGGCTCTTTTCGGTGACGACCGCGCCGGTCTGGTCGGTGAGCTGGAACGGCCCGCCGATCGCGGCCGGTGCGGCGATGTTGCGGGCGCCGCCGCCCAGGACGACGAACATCAGCGTCAGCCCGACCACCAGGCTGGCAGCGAAGGCTCCGATGATCACCAGCGGACGGGTGGCATTGGACGGCATGCCGGGCTCCTCAATTTCGGTCTCAGAAGCAGGCGCTGAAGCCGGCGGCGATCATCTCGAAGAACACGGCAGTGCCGTACTGCGCCCAGAGAATCCCGGCGCCGGCGACCAGCCCGACGCCCAGGGCCGCGGCCGCCATCACCGGCGCAGAGGCCGCGCGGCGACCGGCAGAACCGGGCGATATCTCTTGCGGCGCTGAAAGGGGCTGCATGATGGCGTGCTCATCCGGCGGGTCACTGGCCCGAAATGGCACATGCGTCTGCCCGCCTCTCGGCCTCTGAAATAGGCCGCGCTGGCGGGCGAGGCAAGCACGGAGGGCGCCCGCCGCGGTCACAGGGTGCGGAGGAATGCCCCGGTCAGTGCGAGGCGGAGGCCTTGGCGGCCGCCGGCGAGATCGCCGGAGCATTGGGCGCGACCTGCGGCGAGGACGGCGAGGACGCCTGGGCATCCATGTAGCAGGGCTTGTACATCGCCTGCAGCTCCTTGCCCTTCAGGAAGATCATCCGCGGCGTCAGCCCGCCGCGCTGCGAGATCCAGCGGCGGATCGGCGACGGATACATCGAGTACAGCATCTGGGTCGCCTCGGGATTGGTGACGGCGCGGCCGTTGGCGCCGAAATCCCAGGCGGCGTGGAAACCGAGATTGGCATGCGAGGTGACGCAGATCTTGTCGTGCGGAACGGCGCCCAGCACGATGGTGCAGGCCGACGCGCACAGGCCGTCGATGATCACATACTCGCCTGAGGATCGCAGGCCCTGGTACTTGTCGACATAGGTGCCGATCCGGCCGCCGCGGTCGTCGGCAATCCGGACCACGGCCTGGCTCGCGCCGACCCCCGACAGCAACAGAACAACTGCGAGCAACCCCGTCCAGAATTTCATGTCGAGCCCCAGTTCAACCCGGCGAAACCGATCTGACCGACTTTGATACGCTTCGTGTGATGCGTTGATTGTGATGCTTGGAACTGCGGCGGACCTTGCAATCACGAGCCCTCCCCAGAACCGGAACGCGAAAGCCAAATCCAAATCGCAAACGCAGCGTGTTGCGAGATCGTGTTTTTGTCCAGGACGGCGCGGCGGCCCGAACCAAATTCAGGGCAAGTGTTGCAAGGCCGCTGCACCACCCGGTTGCTACCGCGAAAATATCGCCTCACCCGGGCCCGACCATGGCAGTTGCGCCACGAGCTGGGCAGGAGCCCGGCATGATTCGTCTGGCGGCGCGGCTTCAACGTCACGGCAGCGCAAAACCCCGTGAAACTCCGGGTGCGCGAAGGCGGCGTTGTGGAGGGCGCCAAGACTGGGAGGAACGGATTTCCTGCGCCGGCCTTCGATACCGCTCAGGTTCCCGGCCCGCGGAACCTCGGCGGCGCCGATGCAGCCTCGATATCGGGTCGCATCCTCCCGGATCCGCTCCAGACGGAAGCGGCATCGCGGCCGACTCGATCGCCCGGCTTCGCTGAGGAATGCGCCGGCAGCGGCGCCATGTGAGCAGCGGAGCCGAACTAATCGTCGGGAAGGCGCACGGTGGCGCCGAAGGTGACGAGCGGCGCGTCGGCGGACCCGAGCTCGATCTGCCGCGCCGGCACCTCCTGATAGCTGCCGTCTTCAGTCTTTCTCAACTCATATTGCCAGACCGTTAACGCCTCGCCGCGCGCCAGCGCGTTGCGGATGCGGCTTGCGCCGCGGCCCGGGAGCTTGAGCAGGTCGTCGCGCATCATGCCGATCATCGTCGGGCTGTCGCCCCGATGCAGCTCGAAGAACACCATGCGGTTGGGCTTGTCCTGCGGCTTGAGCACGGTATCGGCCGTGAACAGGACGAGACAGATCGCGACCGCGATCAACTTCCAAGTGTCGGACAACATGCGACGCAAATCCCCCGCACCGTCTCTGCGCGCTGGGTAGGCCCGGCGCGGAGAGGCGGCAACTTACAGTTTGGTCATGCCAAATGAGATGACGTCGGACGTAATCGATTCGATGCATGATCGGCGCGATCTTCGCCGCCTCATCGTTCACAACATGGAGAGCACCGATGACCGAGATCGCCGCGATCGCCGACGGCTACATTGCGCTGTGGAACGAGCGCGACGCCACGCAGCGCCGCACGCTGCTCGCGCGGCAATGGACCGACGATGCCAGCTATGTCGACCCGCTGATGTGCGGCAGCGGCTACGACGGCATCGACGCACTCGTGAACGGCGTGCAGCAGCGCTTCCCCGACTTCCGCTTCCGCCTGCGCGGCAGCGCCAACGGCCACGGCAACTACGTCCGCTTCGCCTGGACGCTCGGTCCGGCGGATGCAGACGGCCCGATCGAGGGCACGGACTTCGTCGAGCTCGCCGACGGCCGCATTCGCCGCGTCACCGGCTTTCTCGACAAGGTGCCGGAGGGCGCGTGACGGACATCGCCACCGCCGCACGCGAGGGGCTCCCATGTCGCGGCGCACGAGCAGACGTCGCGTGATTGCGCTACGTCAACGTCGGTCCTGATCCGCCGCTGCAAGACGCTCGCGACGATACCGGATCGCCGGAGGCGGGCGTGCAGCAGTCTAATTCCATCGATGATCAGGCAATGGCGGCCGGACCGCTGGCCGCCATTGCGACCCTGCCCGCGCTGTGGCGCTGGCGCGTCGACCGGAGCCCCGACGCCGAGGCCTATCGTCACTTCGATCCGGCCGGCAACGGCTGGAGCAGCCTGTCATGGCACCAGATCGATCGCGTCGTCGATCGCTGGCAGCGGGCGCTCGCCGCCGAAGGATTGAAGCAAGGCGAGCGCGTCGCGATCCTGATGCCGAACGGGCTGGCGCATCTCGCGATGGATCAGGCGGCGCTGGCGCGCGGGCTGGTCCCGGTGCCGATGCATGCGGTCGACAACGCCGACAGCATCGCCTACATCCTCGCCGATTCCGGCGCGCGGCTGCTGCTGGTCGATTCCGACCAGCATTGGAATGAGATCGCCGCCGTCGGTCAGGCCCTGCCCGACCTGAAGCGGATCGTGTGCGCCGAGCTGCAGGCGCCTCCCGACGCCGCCGATCCGCGCGTCGCCGCGCTGGATGCCTGGCTGAATGCGTCCGGAGCCGGCGCGGCTCTCGACGAGATCGCCATCGCGTCGCACGACCTCGCCGCGATCGTCTACACCTCGGGCACCACCGGCCGGCCGAAGGGCGTGATGCTGTCGCACGACA
This sequence comes from Bradyrhizobium sp. SZCCHNR1002, assembly GCF_032381435.1. Lineage (NCBI taxonomy): Bacteria > Pseudomonadati > Pseudomonadota > Alphaproteobacteria > Hyphomicrobiales > Nitrobacteraceae > Bradyrhizobium > Bradyrhizobium sp. SZCCHNR1002. The sequence continues at coordinate 95,681 of NZ_JAUHIS010000005.1, read as the reverse complement.
ATGTCGTCGCAAACGTCAAGGCGATCCATCAGCGGCTCGCGGCCGACATCGACGACGTGTTCCTGTCGTTCCTGCCGCTGTCGCACACGTTCGAGCGAACTGCGGGCTATTACTACGCGATCGCGATCGGTGCCTGCGTCGCCTATGCGCGCTCGGTGAGGCAGCTGTCGGAGGATCTGCTGGAGGTCCGCCCGACCATCCTGGTCTCGGTGCCGCGCATCTATGAGCGGATCTATTCGCTCGTCATGCATCACCGCGGGATCGCCAACCCGTTGGAGCGCGCGCTGCTCGATCTGACGCTCGCGATCGGCGGCCGCCGCTTCGATGCACGGCATGGGCACGCCACGCAGCCGATGTTCGAGCGCACCGCATGGCCGCTGCTGCGTCGCCTCGTCGCCGAGAAGGTGCTGGCCCGGTTCGGGGGGCGGCTGCGCGTCGCGGTGAGCGGCGGTGCGCCGATCGCCGAGCCGGTGGTGCGGCTGTTCCTGGCGCTCGGGCTCGACGTGCTGCAGGGCTACGGCATGACCGAGACCTCGCCGGTGGTCAGCGTCAACACGCCCGACGACAACGATCCGCGCACCGTCGGCCGCGCCCTCCCCGGCGTCGAGGTCCGCATCGGCGACAATGACGAGCTGATGGTGCGCGGCCCCCACGTGATGCTCGGCTACTGGCACCGGCCGGAGGAGACTGCGCGCATCAAGGAGGCCGACGGCTGGCTGCACACCGGCGACCAGGCCCGGATCGACCAGGGACGCATCACCATCACCGGGCGGATCAAGGACATCCTGGTGACGTCGACCGGCGAGAAGATCGCCCCCGCCGACCTGGAGACCGCGATCCTCACCGACCCGCTGTTCGAGCAGGCGATCGTGATCGGGGAGAGCCGCCCGTTCCTCACGGCGATCGTCGTCCTCAACCCCAAGGGCTGGGCCGAGCAGCAGGCGCGGCTCGCCGCTCACGGTCAGCGCGGCCCCGAGGCCGAAGCCGCCTCCCTGCTGCGCCACATCGCGCGCAGCGTGAAGGCCTATCCGGCCTACGCCACGCCGAAGGCGGTGCATTGGACCTTGGAGCCATGGACCATCCAGGCCGGCCTGATCACGCCGACCCTGAAGAACAAGCGCCCGGCGATCGAGCGGACGTTCGCCAGGGAGATCGAGGCGATCTACGCGAAGCGGCCGGCTGCCTCGACGATGAAGCAATAGGGACATCGGGCGGAAATGCGTGGCGGCAGAATGTGGCCGCACATACCGCTGTCTTCCCGGCGAACGCCGGGACCCATACTGCGTGATGTGCGTTGGCGGAGAAGGTCTGGATCGTCGTCCTTCGCAAAGCCGACGGTGGCGTTTATGGGTCCCGGCGTTCGCCGGGACGACGGTGGAAGTCGGGGAGACGCCTCGGTCAACATTGTCATTGCGAGGGGTGGGACCCTGCACATCACCAGGTACTTATTATGACGGACTCTGACTGGCCCCGGCCCATCCTTCCGTGAAAAAGAAATATCTTTCCTTTTTTCGGAAATCATGTATATCTCTCCGCATCCCGGCCCGCGAGAGGGGCGCTTCGCGATCGTCACGAGACGTGGGGCCGGCGATGCGGTGGCTGCGAGTGTGCTGCAGCGGGCCTCGTGCTCGCCGACGAACGGCAGACTTGCGGACGTGAAGACGCGTGGTCCTGGCGCCCCGAAGCTGGCGCCAAGTCGTCTGGTGATGATGATCCGGACGGCGACGGTGGCTAAAAAGCCGGACACCGGGGAGATCGCGACATAAGCGTGAAAACCATCGCGCGGGGAATGCCGGGTGTTCTCGGCTGAACCTGTGGTTCCTGCCGCCTGCATTTTTTTCCGCAGGCGGGCCATGGGTGCGGCCAGCGCCCGGCATTCCCCGCGCCCTCTCTCTTGCAGGGCGGGACGACCGGCACGACTCGGACGCAGCTGCGCCGCGAGAGGGCGATGACGCATGCCCACACGGACGTTCTTTCAGGTGCTTCTCGCTCGTCATGACGTTCGGGAGCCGTTGCTGCATTCTCCGCCGTCGTCGCGGCGAAGCCGGTGGCGTTGGGTCCCTTCGTCGCAAAGACGACCGCGGAATGTGACGAGGGATCGCCCCCTTCGTCGGCAGCGAATTCACCTGATTGTTATCGATATCATAAGCAGGGTATCCTTCTGCATCCGCCAGCTCCGGGCCGCCCGCCCCGGCGACGCGCAGCCAAGAGAAGACCGCATGAGATGAAGTCGACACGGCCGACTGCCCGAGCGCTGCCGAAGCGGCCCGCGACCATGGCGGAGGTGGCGGCGCGGGCCGGCGTGTCGGCGATGACCGTCTCCCGCGCCCTGAAGAGCGACGGCGCCGTCTCCGAGGAGACGCGGCGCAAGATCCTTTCGGCCGTCGACGAGCTCGGCTACGTGCTCGATCTTTCGGCTGGAGCGCTGTCCTCGAAACGTACCGGCTTCGTCGCCGTCCTGGTGCCTTCGATCAACAACTCCAACTTCTCCGACACCGCCCGCGGCATCACCGAGGTCATCGAAGGCCGGGGACTGCAGATGCTGCTCGGTTACACCGACTACGACATCGAGAAGGAGGAGCAACTCGTCCAGGCGATGCTGACCCGCCGTCCCGACGGGATCATCGTCACAGACGGGCGGCATACACCGAAGGCGCGGCGGATGCTGCGATCCGCCGGCATCCCCGTCGTGGAGACCTGGGATCTGCCGGCCGATCCGATCGATCACGTCGTCGGCTTCTCCAACGCCGAGGCCTCGCGTGCCCTGGTCCACCGGCTGTATCAGAAGGGCTATCGCAACATCGGCTTCATTGGTGGCGCCAGCCGGCGCGACACCCGCGGCGCCGACCGCCGGCTCGGCTACACCAGGGCAGTCGAGGAGCTCGGCCTGCCGGTCGGCCGCACCATCTCGTTCGGCAATCCGCCGATCTCGATGGAGCAAGGCGGCCAGGCGCTCGTGCACCTGATCCAGCAATGGCCCGATGTCGACGCCGCCGTCTGCGTCTCCGATCTCTCCGCCTTCGGCGCGATCATGGAGTGCCACCGCCGCAGCTGGGCCGTGCCCGGCCGGATCGCGATCGCCGGCTTCGGCGATTTCGAGGTGTCGCGCTGCGCCTGGCCACGCATCACCACCGTCGCCGTGGATTGCCGCAATATCGGGCGCGAGGCCGGTCGCATTCTGCTGGACGCACTCGACGCCGTGCAGCACGCGCACCCGCCGGCGCCGGCGACCCTGATCGTCCCGTTCGAGGTGATCGAGCGCGAAAGCACATGACGCCGCATCGCTTGACGGCTCGTCCTAGGAAGACTCGATGCTATCGACAACAAGATCGATGAGAGGAGCACCAACATCAAACCCTCCCGGTGAGGAGCGCCGCTGGCGGCGTGTCTCGAACCATGAAGCCCCGAACGAGGCGAAAGTGATCGCCCTGCTCTCACTCCCTCGCCGGCCCGCGAACGGCCGGCCACCGAGCCCTTTCTGACACTGAGGAGCGAATGCCGATGTACATCCGTTGCGCTTTCTTCAATGGCCGCGTGAAGCCCGGACGCGAAGCCGAGTTCACTGCCTATGTCCGCGAGAAGCTGGTGCCGCTATGGACGCGCTTTCCCGGCGCCCAGGAGGTCCGCGTGCTGCGCCAGGAGGATAGCGATAGCGATGCCCAGCGCTATGAGATGGTGCTGGCGATCCGCTATCCTTCGCACGCGGCGATCGAGCAGGCGCTGGCGTCGCCGGTGCGCGCGGAGAGCCGCGAGGTGACGGAAGGGCTGATGGAGATGTTCGAGGGCTCGATCTTCCACACCGTCTTCAGGGCCGACGATTTTCCGCTGCCGACCGACTGACCGCATCATCGCCGCCGGAGACCTTGCGCCATGACCACCTACGACATTCGCGACCCGCGCTTCAGCGCCCTGATCATCGGCCACGCCAAGCTGGAGAAGCTGTGGACCGGCTGCCGCTGGGCCGAGGGCCCGGTCTATGTTCCCGCGGCGAAATCGCTGCTGTGGTCTGACATCCCCAACGACCGCCTGATGCGATTCGACGAGACCGACGGCTCGGTCTCGGTATTCGAGACGCCTTGCGGCTATCACAATGGCCATACGCGCGACGCGCTCGGCCGCGTCATCGCCTGCGAGCATGGCGGCCGACGCATTTCGCGACTGGAGCACGACGGCACATGGGTCGGCTTGGTCGATCGTTTCGAGGGCAAGCGCTTCAACTCGCCGAACGACGCCGTGGTGAAGTCGGACGGCACGATCTGGTTCTCCGACCCGACCTACGGCATCGACAGCGCCTATGAGGGCCACGCGGCGCCGAGCGAGATCGGCGCGAGCCACGTCTATCGCTTCGATCCGGCCACCGGCGCAGTCGCAGCGGTCGTCACCGACATGGTGAAGCCGAACGGCCTTGCGTTCTCTGCCGACGAGCGCCTGCTCTACGTCGCCGACACCGGCGCGACCCACGTGCCGGATTGGCCCGCGGTCATCCGCGTCTACGCGGTCGCCGCGAGCGGAAGGACCGTCGGCGAAGGCCGTGTGTTCGCCACCTCGCCCGCCGGCTTGTTTGACGGCTTCCGCATCGACCGCAGCGGAAACATCTGGACCTCGACCGGCGATGCCATTGCCATCTACGCGCCCGATGGCACCTTGATCGGGCGCATCCCGGTGCCCGAGATCGTCTCCAACGTCACCTTCGGCGGGCCGAAGCGCAACCGGCTCTACATCACCGCGCAAACCTCACTCTACGCGATCTTCGTCAACGCCCATGGAATCGACTGAGACCACACGACCGCTCCGGCGCGCCGACCATGCACGTCAACTGACCGGTCGCAGCCTTGGGCGTGCCGACCGAAAGCGGACGATCAATCGAGCCCAGCACGACGGCGGCGGCAGCATCTGCCGCCGACATCGCGCCGAGCGCAACGAGCGACGCGACCTTGGCCGCATCGAGATCGAACGCGACAAGGCCTGTTGCGGCCTGAGCGGGCCGGGCACCAATCGCGCCGGCCATCGCGTCAGTGCCGATCGACGCGACGACACGACTCGCGTCGACACGCGGCAAGCGCTGCGCTGGATGGCGCGACGGCCGGCCTCAGAGCGAGGCGGTGATGCCGCCATCGACATAGAGCACGTGGCCATTGACGAAGGACGATGCCGGCGAGGCCAGGAAGATGCAGGCGCCGACGAGTTCCTCGACCTTGCCCCAGCGCCCCGCTGGCGTGCGCTTCTCGAGCCAGGCCGAGAAGGCCGGATCAGCAACCAGTGCAGCGTTGAGCGGCGTATCGAAATAGCCGGGCGCGATGGCGTTGACCTGCAGGCCGTGCTTGGCCCAGTCCGTCGCCATTCCCTTCGTGAGGTTTCCGACCGCGCCCTTGGTCGCCGTGTACGGTGCGATCGACGGACGCGCGAGCGACGTCTGCACCGAGGCGATGTTGATGATTTTGCCGCCGTGCCGTCCGATCATGTGGCGCGCACAGGCTTGGCCGACGTTGAACACCGAGGCGATGTTGGTCTGCAGCAGGCGCTGGAACGCCTCCTCGGGGAAATCCTCCAGCGGCGCCCGATGCTGCATGCCGGCATTGTTGACGAGAATGTCGATCGGGCCGACCTCGGCTTCGAAGCGATCGACCGCCGCACGCACGGCGGCGTGATCGGTCACGTCGAAAGCGAGAATGCGCGCGCTTGGAATGTCGCGAGCAGCAGCGGCGAGCTTGGCCTCGTCGCGGCCGTTGAGCACGATTTCGGCGCCGGCTTGAGCAAGACCCCGCGCAAGCGCAAGACCAATGCCTTGCGAAGATCCGGTCACGAGAGCGCGACGCCCCGCCAGATCGAACAAGTCGACCGCCACTCCGCTTTCTCCGCCTGCTACGTTGAACCCGCCGGGCAAGACTATGTTATCGATAACAAATGCTGTCAACGCCACGGCTTCTGGCTTCGTCCCGCAACGCGACGAGGGTCGTCGCGTTGCTCGCAAGCGCACGCACCCATCTCGTCGAGATGGCGATCTCTTGTGATCGTTAGGGGTGATCGCTATGAGGCTGGAGCGGGCGAAGGGAATCGAACCCTCGTATGCAGCTTGGGAAGCTGCCGTTCTACCATTGAACTACGCCCGCATGGGTCAATGCTTAACCGAGCCGCAGCGTTTCGCCAAGCGGCTTGTCACTCTGCGGATCGTCGCGGAGCCTGCCGTCGGACCCGTCTCGCGTGCTGCACCGCATGGCGCCGCGCAGATCGAGACGGCGCTTGACAACCATGACCCAAATCAGGGCAAACCCGCCCCGGTCGTGCCGCGCTGTTAACAAACTGTTAACAAAATTGATGCGGTCGACCGCGGCAGTGCTATGGTTGTGGTGTGGGGTTGGGGTGGCGTCATGGGGCGTGGGTATACGATCTTTGATACGGCCCTCGGCCGTTGCGGCATCACGTGGAGCGATGCCGGGATCACCGGTGTGCAGCTGCCGGAAGCACGGGAAATCGAGACCCGGCGGCGGTTGTTCCGCCAGTTTCCGGAAGCACGGGAGCAGCGCCCGTGTTCGAACACTGAACTCGCCATTGAGGGCATTTCCGCCATGCTGCGCGGCCGGGATGTCGACTTCTCGGACGTAGCGCTCGATCTCAGCGGCGTACTGCCGTTCAACCAGCGCGTCTACGAACGCATCCGCGCCATTCCGCGCGGCGAGACGCGCAGCGCTGACGAGCTCGCAATCGAGCTTCACGTCGCCGGAGCGCTGAACTCGATTGCGCAGGCCCTGACGAAGAATGCGTTCGTCCTGATCGTGCCGTGCCACCGCGTGCGCGACCTCGGCAGCAGCCACGACAAGCCGTCACCCAACAGCGGGGTCATCTCCAAGCGGCGGCTGCTGTCGCTCGAAGGCGCACGGCCGCTTGCAGGCCTGACCTTGTTCGACGCTCTGCTCACCGTCGACCGGGCCCGCGCCTCATGAGCGTCAAGTCCTCGAAATTTCTCACACCCAACCCTCGTCTTTCACGCGCGATGCCCTAGATTGCCAGGATGACCGCGACCATCCTGTTCGAAAGTCGAGACGTCACCGTATCTGAATTCCGCTGTGCGGCGGCTCCGGGTGAGCGTTCCTACGCCGAGCAATATACCGGCTACTCGCTGTCCTACGTGCGCAAGGGCAGCTTCGGCTGCCATCACCGCGGCCGCTTCTTCGAGCTGGTCACCGGCTCACTGCTGGTCGGACATCCCGGCGACGAGTACATGTGCACGCATGACCACGTCTGCGGCGACGAGTGCCTGTCGTTCTTTTTCGATGAAGCCATCATTGACGAGATCGGCGGCGACAAGCGGACCTGGCAGACCGGCGCCACGCCGCCGCTCCCGGAGCTGATGGTGCTCGGCGAGCTCGCCTTGGCCGGGGCCGACCGCGAGCGCACGCATGGACTTGACGAGATCGGTCATCTCATCGCCGGCCGCTTCGTAGCCACCGTCACCGGACGAGAGGAGCGGCCGCCACAACCGAGCCTGCGGGATCGCCGGCGCGCGGTCGAGAGCGCGTTGTGGATCGACGAGAATTCGGAGCGCGACATCGACCTGGCGGATGCGGCCCGTGAGGCCGGTGTCAGCCCGTTCCACTTCTTGCGACTGTTTGCGGCGACGATCGGCGTGACACCGCATCAATATCTGATCCGGGCACGTTTGCGGCGCGCCGCCCGGCGCCTCAGCGAGGAGGACGCGCCGGTTACGGACATCGCCTATGATACGGGTTTCGCGGACCTGTCGAACTTCACCCGCACCTTCACGCGCGCCGCCGGCGTGTCGCCATCGAAATTCCGCAAGGCTTCGCGCGGCGAGCGCAAGATTCTCCAAGAGCGGATCGGCCGCCACTGATGAGATGATCTCAGCGCGTGCAACAGCTGCATGCCCAGCATGGAGATCATCGATGTACGATCATATCGGCCTCAAGGTTGGCAATCTCGACGCCAGCATCCGCTTCTATACTGCCGCACTGGCGCCGCTCGGACACATCCTCTGTTCGAAGGACGAAGTCTCCGCAGGGATCGGCCCCAAGGGCGAGCCGATGCTCTGGCTCTATCTCGACAAGGCCGCGGCCAACGCTGCAGCACATGTCGCGTTTCGCGCTTCCGATCACGCTGCCGTTGCCAGATTCCACAGCGAGGGACTGAAAGCCGGCGGCCGCGACAACGGCGGTGCCGGGCCGCGCACGGACTATAGTCCGACCTACTACGCCGCATTCCTGATCGATCCCGACGGCAACAACATCGAAGCCGTGTGCCCTTGAGGTGATCGTCATGGCATCGATTCAAAAGGAGATCCCGATCGCAGCCCCGGCGGCTGCCGTGTGGGACGCCGTACGCGATTTCGGCGCCGTTCATATCCGGCTGGCCCCCGGTTTCGTGACCGATACCCGACTCGACGGCGACGTCCGCATCGTCAGCTTCGCCAATGGGAGCGTGGTGCGCGAGCAATTGGTCGACTGCAACGATGAGCGCCGGCGCCTGGTCTATGCCATCAAGAATCAGCGCATCACCCAGCACAGCGCGTCGTTTCAGATCTTCCCGGAAGGCGAGGAACGCTGCCGAATGATCTGGACGACGGACGTGCTGCCGCACGAGATCGCGCCCTATATCGAGCAGCAGATGGAGCTCGGCGCGCGTGCGATGCAGGACACCTTGGGCAGGCAGCGCGTGTAGCAGCTCAGCCGAGGCGCGGCGGCGGCTGAGAGCCAGAGTTGCGGGCGGGCGCCAACGCGGCCGGGCGCAGCTCGATCGTGGCAGGCTTCGAACCCCAGCGGGTGAGCATGACGCTGGCGAGAGTCAGGCCGCCGAGGAGGACCATGGATGCCGCTGCCAGCAGGAAAAACTCGCCCTCGGTGGCGGCATGCTGCAGCAGATAGCTGCCGCCGGCGGCGATGAAGACGAGCCGCGCTGTCTGTGCCAGCACCGGCCCGATCACGCGCGCCGCGCCTTGCGAGGAGAAATACATCGAGATCGCCAAGCCGATGAAGGCATACATCGGCGCCGCGATTTGAAGATAATGCCGGCCGGCGCTGCGCGCGCTCTCATCCTGAGTGAAGATGTCGACCCAAACCTGCGGGGAGATCGCGATGCCGGTCGACAACACACCCATGGTGGTGAAGGAGACGAGACCCGCGGTCCAGGCAACGCGGCGGGCGCGCGCGATCTGCTCAGCACCGATTGCCATGCCCACCATCGGCACCGAGGCCATGCCGATCGAGAACCCGACGGTCGTCATCATGAATTCGAGGCGAGCGCCGATTCCGTAGCCGGCGAGCACGGCCGTGCCGAAGCCCGCGAGCATATGGGTGAAGATCGCGATCGACAGCACCGACTGCAGCGGCGAGAAGCAGGCGATCGCACCGACCTTGAGAATGTCGGCGAACATCGCACGGCTGATCTTGAGACCACGGAGCTTCGGCCTGACGCGAGCTCGCCCCGAGAACAGATACCAGCTCATGACCGAGATGCTGACGCTGAAGGCGAGCAGCGCGCCCGCCGCGACGCCGCGCATGCCGAGGCCAAGACCCAGGCTCAGCGTGCCACCCAGAACGATCTGCAACAGCGCCGAGCTGAGGATCATGAACGACGGCAGCTTCATGTTGCCGGTGCCGCGCAGGATGCCGGCCATGGAGTTCATCAGCCACGGCAGCACGGCGCCGCCGAAAAATATCTGCAGGTATGCGACGGCGTGGCTCAGCACCGCGCCGCGGCCGCCGAGCAGCTCCAGCAGAGCGGGACCGAACACCAGCATGCCGATCATGAAGGCTGCGCCGAACAGCAGGGCGATCAGCAGCGCATGCGAGGCCAGCGTTGAAGCGCGCTCAGTATCGCCGGCGCCGAGTGCTCGCGCGATCGCGGAGGCCACGCCGCCGCCCATGGCGCCACCGGACATCGTCATGGTGAGGATTACCAGCGGAAACACCAGCGCCATGGCCGCGAGCGCCTCGATGCCGAGCCGGCCGATATAGGACGTCTCGGCGATGACGACGCAGGTGCCCGCCGTATTCGCGATGATGTTGGGCCATGCCAGCGACAGCAAGGTGCGCAGGATGGGGCCGTCGACCAGCGCATTCCGCATCGGCTTCACGGCGATCGGCAAGGAACGCCCTTCGTCGACCGGACTGTCGGCCAAGCCGATCTCGGACATTTCAGCTCCCCGCTCGGCCGCGCGCGTCGCAGCCCCATTGGCTTTCGTTGAAGCCTTCCTAGCACACTGCCGGGGTACGCCCTGTGCGGCGGGCGCATTGGGGGTGCGCGGCAGACGCAGCCGGCTAGAGCCGGAAATGCTTGGACAGCTTGAGGCCCTGGGCCTGGTAGTTGGAGCCGATGCGGCTGCCATACATCGCGTTCGGCCTGGCCAGCATCTTCTCATAGACGAGGCGGCCGACGATCTGGCCGTGCTCGAGGATGAACGGCACCTCGCGCGAGCGCACCTCGAGCACGGCGCGCGAGCCCTGCCCGCCGGCGCCGGCATAGCCGAAGCCGGGATCGAAGAAGCCGGCATAGTGGACGCGGAATTCGCCGACCAGCGGATCGAACGGCACCATCTCCGCGGCGTAGTCCGGCGGCACCTGCACGGCTTCCTTGGAGGCCAGGATGTAGAACTCGCCGGGATCGAGGATGAGGCTGCCGTCGGGACGCGCCTTGATCGGCTCCCAGAACTCCTCCACCGGATAGCCGGCCCGGCGGTCGACATCGACCACGCCCGTGTGGCGCTTGGCGCGATAGCCGACATAGCCGTTGGCGTTCGCCCCGGAGAGATCGACGGACAGCGCCACGCCGCCGGCGAGATCCGCATCGTCGCGATCGACCAGCCGCTCGGCTTCGTGCAGCGCGATCAGCTCATCCTCCGACAAAACCGCATCGCGATAGCGGAAGCGGACTTGCGACAGGCGGGAGCCTTCGCGCAACAAGACGGGAAAGGTCTTCGGGCTGATCTCGGCATAGAGCGGGCCATGATAGCCGGCGCCGATCATGTCGAAGCGGCGGGTGCCGTCGGCGATCACGCGCGTGAACACGTCGAGCCGGCCGGTGGAGCTCTTGGGATTGGCGGCAGCGACGATGTCCTTCGGCAGCGCCAGGCTCTCCAGCAGCGGCACGATGTAGACGCAGTTGGTCTCCAGCACTGCGCCGTCGGCGAGCGCGAACTCGTGGAGCTTCAGCTCGTCGATGCGTTCGGCGACGGTCGAGCCGGGGCCGGGCAGAAAGCTCGCGCGCACGCGGTAGGCAACGTCGCCGAGGCGGAGGTCGAGGCTCGCCGGCTGGATCTGACTCTCGACGAAGTCGTATTCGGGAATGATCAGGCCGGCCTCCGCCATCGCCACGATCATGCGGTCGGGCAGGATGCCATGGGCGTCGGCGGGAAGCGAGAACGGCAAGACCTGATCCTTTGCAGGCGCCGGAACGGCGGCTATGCGAGCCTATATAGGGTCTTTTGACCGGTTATCCGATGGCTGGCTTGACGGAAAGGCCGTGTGGGACTAAGAGCACGACTTATCCCGTGGTGATTTGAGCCGGCCGGCTTGCAGCCACGTTAAATAAGTCGCTAAACAGGCCGGGGACGATTGTGATCCCGGCCGTGAGGAGTTTTCCCAGGCCGGTTTTTTTGTGCCCATCGCCGACAGCGGTGGTCACGATGGAGGTCACATGTCCAATTCTCCTGCGTCCAATTCTCCTGCGTCGAAGTCCCCCGCGAAGGCCCCGGCGTCGTTCGCTCAGTATCGTCCCGAAACCCGGCTGGTGCATTCCGGCGGCCTGCGTTCCGAATTCGGCGAGACCGCCGAGGCGCTCTACCTCACCCAAGGTTTCGTCTACGCCACTGCCGAGGAGTGCGAGGCGCGCTTCAAGGGCGAGGACCCCGGTTTCATCTATTCGCGCTTCTCCAACCCGACCACGGCGATGTTCGAGCGCCGCATGATCGAACTCGAAGGCGCCGAAGCCTGCCGCTCGGCCGCGACCGGCATGGCCGCCGTGACCACCGCGATCCTCGCGCCCTTGCGGGCCGGCGACCACGTCGTCGCGGCCAAGGCGCTGTTCGGCTCCTGTCGCTACGTCGTCGAGGACCTGCTGCCGCGCTACGGCATCGAGTCCACCCTCGTCGACGGGCTCGATCTCGACCAGTGGCAGAAGGCGGTCAGGCCGAACACCAAGTCGTTCTTCCTGGAGAGCCCGACCAATCCGACGCTCGACGTGATGGACATCCCGGCGATCGCCGAGATCGCGCATGCGCATGGCGCGCGGCTGATCGTCGACAACGTGTTCGCGACGCCGATCTGGCAGAGCCCGCTGGCGCTGGGCGCCGATGTCGTCGTGTACTCCGCGACCAAGCACATCGACGGCCAGGGCCGCTGCCTCGGCGGCGTGATCCTGTCGTCGGAGGCGTTCATCGCCGAGCACATCCACAATTTCATGCGCCAGACCGGACCGTCGATCTCGCCGTTCAATGCCTGGGTGCTGCTGAAGGGTCTTGAGACGCTCGCGGTGCGTGTGCGCGCGCAGACCGACACGGCGGGCAAGGTGGCCGACTTCCTCGCCGCGCATCCGAAGATCTCGCGGCTGATCTATCCGGGCCGCGAGGACCATCCGCAGGCGGCGACCGTGCGCAAGCAGATGCGCGCCGGCTCGACCTTGGTCGGCTTCGAGGTCAAGGGCGGCAAGCCCGCGGCATTCCGCACGCTCAATGCGCTCAAGCTCGCACGGATCTCCAACAATCTCGGCGACTCCAAGACGCTGGTCACCCATCCCGCAACGACCACGCATCAGCGGCTGACGCCGGAGGCGCGCGCTGAGCTCGGGATCAGCGAGGGCTTCATCCGCTTTTCGGCTGGGCTCGAGCATGCGGATGATCTGATCGAGGATCTGGATGCGGCCCTGAAGGCCGCTTAGCGCCGTAGGGCAGTTGCATCTGACGATCGCAGCGATGCGCTCGTTCGTCTCACCATCGTCATGGCCGGGCTCGTCCCGGCCATCCACGTCGATCGGCACGCTGAGAACGACGTGGATGGCCGGGACGAGCCCGGGCATGACGGAGTAACTAACTGCGGGGATTTGTCGGTCGCGACAGCCCCGAGTTTTCATATGCGATAGCCCTGCCGCTCGCCCTCGTCACATCGGCCGATAGGTCAGCACTTCCGCCGGGGCGTTGACGCCGAGCTTCACCTGGCCGACGGAGCGGATGATGTCATCACCGAGCAGCTGGGCGAAGCAGGCATAGCCCCAGTCGCTCATGTGCAGGCCGTCCGAGATCACGAACTCGTTGATCGGGATCGCCTGTCGCTCGTGCCAGTCGCGCATCACCTCGAAGCGCGGGAAGATGCCGGCGTGATGCAGCTCGGCGATGCGGCCGAGCAGCTTGTTCATGCGGCTGGCATTCTCCGAACGCTCGTTGACCCTGGGCGAATATTGCAGATCGACCAGCACGACGTCGGACGCCGCCGCCTGGATCTTGGCGACACCGTCCTCGACCAGCCTGGCGGTCTCGGTCGGATCGAGGTCGCGCAGCACGGCGTTGGTCCCGACCTGCCAGATCACCAGATCCGGATGACGGTCGATCACCGACGTCTCCAGCCGCTTCATCATTTCCGGCGCATCCTCGCCGCCGACGCCGGCATTGATGACGCTGATGTCGGCCATCGGATATTGCCGGCGCAGCTGTGCGGCGAGCCGGTTGGGATAATTGTATTCGGGCGCGCTCGAGCCATAGCCCTGGGTCGACGACGAGCCGAACGCGACGATCACGACCGGCAGTCCCGACGCGAGCTTGTTGGCGACATGCGGCAGCGAGATGAAGTTCTTCTTCGCGACGCCTTTCGGCGGCAGGCACGGCACGCGGTTGAAGATGTCGGTGGCGGACTTCGCGACCTGCTTGACCTTGTCGATCGCCCGCTCGGTGATGCTGCGCGACTGAGGTGTCGCGGCCGCGACGGGCTGGACGGCCCCCAACGCCGCATTCGGAGGCGTCGCATTTGGAGCCGGCACGTTTGCCGCTGACGGCGCGGTCGGTGCTGCCTGTGATATCGCCGTCGGGGACTGACTGGCCGTGGTCGACGGATGCACGGCGGCGATCTGTCCGGTCCCCTGGCTGGCCGCCTGGGCGACCGTGATGTGGCCGATGGTCGGCCGGAGCTCCTTGATGGTCGACGCCTCTGCCTCGGGCGATGCTGCTGACGCGACGCTCTGTGCGTGCGCCAGATGCGGACCGATCGAGAGGGCAAGCACCACCGCAACAGCGGCGGACGGCATCTTCCATGTCCCAGATACGCGGCGACGACAATTGTAGGTCATGAACACGACGGATCCTAGTTCTGCTGCGCCGGCCCGATATGCGCTGCGTCGATGATGAACTTCGACAGCGCCCGGCCGAGACAGTCGTGAACCTGCTTGGCCAACTCGATCCCGTGCGTTGGATTGAACAGGTCGAAATCGCCCTGCTCGTTCCATTGCCGCATGATGGCGAAGCGGTCGAACAGCGGAATGTCGCGCTGCTGCGCCACGACACGCATGTTGTCGATGTAGGGCGGCACGGAGATCAGGGTCTCCGTCCGCGGGCTGTATTGCAGGTTCATCAAGATGACATCAGCCCCCGCGTTCTGCAGCGTCGCGACACCGTCATTGACCGCCTGACGAAACTCATCAGGATCGATGGACCGCATGGCGTCGACCGTGCCGGTTTGCCAGATGACTAAATTAGGCCTTTTTCCTTCCACCAGTTTAACAAGATTGCCAGCGGTTTCTTCGGCGGTCTTCTTCGGCTGCAGTTCGACGGCGAGGTTGACGGTGACCGCAGGGAGCTTGTCCTTCAGCGACGCCTGCAGCCGGGCGGGATAGGCATTGGCGTCGGAGGCGCTGAGGATCGCCGACGAGCGGCTTCCGACCACCAGAATGTTCAGCGTACGGCCGTTCTTGACGGCCTCTGCAACCTTCGGAAGCGGGCTCTCGGTGGTCAGCAGGTAGGCCGGCACCTCGCAGGTCTGCGGCGCATCTTCGGCGCGCGCCGCCGCCGCCAGCGAAACCGCCAGCGCTGCGATACCAAACCTTAACCACGAGACGGACTTCATCAGCCCCCTCCCGCCATGTCGGCGTTGCTGCGCGCACCCTTTCGCGCGGCACCCTTGTCGGCCTCACGCTTGTACCACGAAATCAGCGCTGCAACTCCCCACATGGCAAGGATGCCGCAGAGGCTGATCATGGCATGCATCATGGGGCCGCCGGACACTTCGGCAAGTACGAAGTGGCCTGCAAAGGCGAGAAATACGCCGAGACAGAAGATCTCCAGCGAGTGTTGCCCACAAACAATCAGCGGGCGCAGCCAGCGCGACTTCAGCAGCGGCCAATCCTTGCGCAGATAGTGCACCGTGAGTGCTGCAAGTGCGAGGAAATGAGCGAAACGCAACACGTCCAGGTCTGTCTTGTCGATCGGATACATCCATTGCTCGATTCGGCGCGGCATCAGGTGGCCGAGCTGCGGGATGTACCAGGTCAGCGTGACGCAGAACGCCGCGACCAGATAGGCGACGCAGAGGCCGAGCGTGATCGGTGAGTTGAGGATGCCCGACATGCGCCTGGCGCCGCCAAGCGCGCACCAGGCGCCGAATACGAACAGCAGCTGCCAGGCGAACGGATTGAAGGCCCAGAATCCGTTCGGATAGGCCGACAAATAGAGGTCGAACTCCCAGGTGACCGCGTAGAGAACGACCGACAGCGCGAGCGTCAGGTCGGGACGCCAGCGCATCAGCCACAGGATCAACGGCAGAAACAGCATCAGCACGATGTAGAGCGGCAGCACGTCCATGTTGACCGGGCGGAAGCGCAGGATCAGCGCCTGGACGATGGTCACGTCCGGCTGCTTCAGGAAATCCATGATCCCCATCTCTTCGGTGTAGAGCGGGTTCTCGAAGCTGGTCGCCACGTAGGAGATCTCGGCGAGGAAGATCGTGAACAGGAAGACGTGCGCGACGTAGATCTGCCAGACGCGGCGCAGGATGCGCGCGGTGGCCACGACGAAGCCGGCGTCCTGCATCGCCCGCCCGTAGACGAACGCGGCGGTGTAGCCGGAGATGAAGATGAAGATTTCGGTGGCGTCGGAGAAGCCGTAGTTGCGGATCGTGAACCAGGTCAGAATGTTCGGCGGCAGATGGTCGATGAAGATCAGCCACAGGGCCAGCCCGCGGAACAGATCGAGCCGCAACTCGCGCTCGCCGACCGCCGGGAAGGTGATCGCAGGCGCGGCCGTGGTGGCGGATGCAGCAGGCGCGGTGGGCGCGGCCGTGACGGCCGGCGTCGCGGCGATGGCCGATGCGGGCGCGACGTCCGGCGCAGGCGTGGTCGCGCCGGTCTCCGCAGCCGGCGCTGGCGCGGCTGTGGCTGCGGGGACGGATGGTCCGGCAAGGCGATCGGCAATCGACGTCATCAGTCACCACGTCAAGGCTGCCAGCCCGACAGGCCCGGCAGGAGAAATGTAGGGCTGCGCAGTTTTTGCGCAAGCGATGAAGGACTTATCAGCTGGGCCGTGCCCAGTTTTTCGACTTTGGCGGACGGCCGAGAACGACCGCGTGACGCATGACCGATCGAAAGCTGCCGAGGATGCTGCCAGCCGCAACCGCAAGCCGTCACACGGCGACCAGGGCGCGCAAGCGGATGGCAGAGTCCGCGATTCTGGTGCCATAATCCGGAACTGTGTTGAAAGCACGATGGCGTTACGATTGGTTCCGGGACAAGTTTCCGCTACAATACATCCATGTACCGCGCCGTGACTCGCCACATCGAAGTGACCGTCGAACCGAACTTCCTGCCGGAGAAGTCGTCGGTCGCCGATGGCCGTTGGTTCTGGTCGTATACGGTAGTGATCACCAATACCGGCGAGGAGACCGTGCAGCTGCGCAGCCGGCACTGGATCATCACAGACGGCGTCGGCCGGCAGCAGGAGGTCCGCGGCGAGGGCGTGGTCGGCGAGCAGCCGGTGCTCGCGCCCGGCGAGCGCTTCGAATACACCTCCGGCGTGCCGCTCACCACCGCCTCCGGCTTCATGTCCGGCTCCTATCAGATGGAAAGCGCCGGCGGCGAGCACTTCGACATCGCGGTGCCCGCGTTCTCGCTGGACAGCCCCGACGGTGGCAAGCGGGTGTTGAACTAGGTCGAGACCCGCCCCCGCTCGACCCACCCAGCCTCCGACGCCCTGCACGGTTCCCGGTTTCACGCTCGTCTCAGCTCGCACGCAGCCGACGACTCCACTGCTGTCGTCCCGGGCAAGCGTCCGGCAACGCGTAGCGTTGGCGGACGCGCAGACCCGGGATCCATAACCACAGGATTCAGTTTGTCGACGGCTGGAGCGGCGTTCTCGTCTCACCACTTAGCCCTGTGGTTCTGGGTCCCGGCGCGAGGCCGGGACGACACCGTTGATGTCGAGCCAGGCTGCCTTACCCTTGGCAGGGCGCGTGAGCTGAGAGTCCACGATCACGCCAAACATCATCGTTCTCGCCACGCCTTCGCGCCCGAGCTGTGTCCATTCGTCCGCCCTCTCGATCAGAGGGCGCAGGGAAGGCCGGGCCTCGGCTGAGGCCCGTGGCCCGCCTGCGGAAAAACATGCAGGCGGCAGGTACCACAGGTTCAGCCGGAACGACCCGGCCCTCCCTGCGCGACGGTTTTAGCGGCTGCTTCGCGTTCTCCCTGGTGCGCCGGGCTTTCTGGCCACCATCCCCATGCGAAGCTGGGCTTCAGCATGAGTTGACATCAGCGTCGGGATGTCAGGACCGCGCGACTTGACCGTGCGTGCATCGCCGTTCGTCCGCGCAGACTGATCCACGCTGCGTCGACACACGCCCATCGCATCCCACTGCCAACGTCTCGTGACGGTCGCGACACGTCCCTCATGCGGCAGCAGGGACGCGCGGAAATGTGCCAGTGATTTGCCCGACGACACAAGTTGTTTGTGGATGCGACAGAGTAGCGCGACGGGCAACTGGATTACGCACCAGCGCAGGATCAGCCTCTGAAGATAACGAACTCACAAAGTTCGCCTGTCGCAGCGGATACGCTTCACATGACCCGGATCGGCGCAGTGACGCGGACGGCGCGGCCGGCCGGCCAGAATGCTTCGATCACCACCATGTCCATCCCGGTATAGCCGCGCTGGGAGACATAGATGGCCTGAACACCGGGAACGCGGCGCCGATTGCAGGCGCTCCGAACGTTGCCTTCGGGAAAAGTCGGAAAGAATCCAGCGCGACGTATTGTGACCTTGCCGTGCTCAGGCTCCTGGATGACCCGCAGCACGACCTCGCCGGCGGCGGTGCAATCCGGATTGGTCGCGCCCGCCTGATAGAGGATCACCGGCCTCCCCGACAGGACGAACTTCGTGGCGGCCTGCGCCGCCCCCATCGAAATGAGAAGACCGACCACGACCAACAGCACACGCATGCAACGCCCCCATCGACTTTCGAGCGGAACTTAGCCGCGGAGGTTGCGGTCGTCGAGGGCGTTCACACGTCGCGCCATCGAATTCGACAGACGAACGATCCGCGCGATGTCGCGCCTCCTCGGGCAGCCGATCGGTCAGACCACGCGAATGGCAACAGTGGCGCGCTGGGCACGGCCATTGGGGAAGAACACCTCGATGACGACGAGATCGTCACCGACATAGCCGCGCTGCGAGACATAGGTCACCAGGACGCCGGGCACGCGGCGTGCGTTGCACGTGCTGCGCAGATTGCCGGCCGCGTAGTTCGGAAACACGCGCGTCCTGCTGACCGAGACCCTGCCGTGCTCCGGGCCTTGCACGACCCGCACCTCGACATTGCCGAGCGCGCTGCAATCGGGATTGACCGATGTCGCATTGAACAGGATCAACGGCTTGCCCGACGGGATGACCCGCTCCGCGCGCGCCGCCACGACCGACAGCAGAAGCGAGACAACAACAAACAGCGCACGCATAGGAGTGCCCCCAGCACCTGAAGCCTGCGGGGACCTTAACTGCAGGGATTGTAGACGTCGAGATGCGCCAGCAGGAATGCGGGGCAGTGTTGCGGGCTTGCGATTTCCGGCCCCTGCGTGATGATCCATGCGCGCGCCCACGCTGGGACTCACACTGCCGTCATCGCGAGGAGCGAAGCGATGACGTGATCCAGGGCCGTGGAAACGACTCTGGATCGCTTCGCTGCGCTCGCGATGACGAGCGGAGATAGTTCGCCCGCCACTCTGCTCAGACTTGCAGAGCAAAGCTCAAGTGCTCAATTCTCCGTCACGCCCGCTTCGTGCGGCGTGAACTCATAGACCGAGGAGCAGAACTCGCAGGTGACGACGACCTTGTCGTCCTTGACCATGTCGGCGCGGTCCTGGGGCGAGAAGCTCTTCAGCATGTTGGCGACCGCATCGCGCGAGCAGGAGCAGCGCGCCTGCAGCGGCACGAGATCGAAGACGCGGACGCCGCGCTCGTGGAACAGACGATACAGCAGCCGTTCGCCCGACAGCGAGGGATCGATCAGCTCGACGTCCTCGACGGTCGCGACCAGCGACTGGCCCTCGACCCAGGCCTCGTCTTCTTCGACCGCATGCAGCTCGGTGCCCTCGGGCGCGTCGCCGGGATGCAGATCGGCCTGGCGCAGACGCTCCGGCGCCTGCGGCAGGAATTGCGTCAGCAGGCCGCCGGCGCGCCAGCGGTGCTTGCCGCCGCTCCACTCCTCGCCGACGGCGAGACGCACGCGGGTCGGGATCTGCTCGGAGCGCAGGAAGTATTCGTGCGCGGCCTCCTCCAGGCTGCCGCCGGTGAGCGCAACCAGGCCCTGGTAGCGGCTCATGTCGGGGCCCTGGTCGATGGTCATCGCCAGATGACCCTTGCCGAGCAGGCCGCCGGAATGACTTTGAGCATCCTTGGCCTCGCCGAGGCGCGCCTCGTCGTAGCGCGCATAGGCGCGCAGGCGGTCGGGCGCCTGGAAGTCGACCACCAGGAACGACACCGGACCGTCGGTCTGGGTCTGCAGGATGAAGCGGCCGTCGAACTTCAGCGAGGACCCGAGCAAGGTCGTCAGCACGATGGCCTCGCCGAGCAGCTTGCCGACCGGCGCCGGATAAGCGTGCTTGGTGAGGATGTCGTCGAGCGCGGGCCCCATGCGGGTGAGCCGCCCGCGCAGATCGAGTGCGGCGACCTCGAACGGCAGCACGGCGTCATCGACCGGCACGGCGGATGGCGCGCGGCTGGTGTCGAGGTTGATGTCGGTATCGGGGGGATTGGCTGTCATGGGGCGTATTTGGGGTTGATTGGGCCGAATGGAAGGGCATACGGGCATCCCTCGGCTGTCGTCCCGGCCTTGAGCCGGGACCCATACCGCGGATGCTATCGAGGGACGTCGGTGGTCGTCGCCCGTCTGATAGCCGACGCTAAGCCGCAATCGACGGACTAAGATCGCGGCAACGACGCAGAGCAACGGCCACTACTACAAATCAGTTCAATCACGCGGTATGGGTCCCGGCTCAAGGCCGGGACGACACCGGTGGTGGTGGGGCGCAGTCGAGACCTACGCCCGCTCGCCGAAACACCACGCCAGAATGCCCTTCTGGGCATGCAGGCGGTTTTCGGCTTCGTCGAACACCACCGACTGCGGGCCGTCGATCACCTCGTCGGTGACCTCCTCGCCGCGGTGGGCGGGCAGGCAGTGCATGAAGATCGCTTCCGGCTTCGCCAGCGACATCAGCTTGGAATTGACCTGATACGGCTTGAGCAGGTTGTGGCGATGCTCGCCGTCCTTGTCGCCCATCGAGACCCAGGTGTCGGTGATGACGCAATCGGCGTTCTTCACCGCGACGTCCGGATCATGCCCGAGATGGATGTCGGCCTTGGTGGCGCGGATGAAGTCCTTCATCGGCTTGCCCGGCGACAGCTGCGGCGGGGTGGCGACGTTGAGGCGGAACTTGAAGCGCTCGGCGGCATGCGCCCAGGAGGCCAGCACGTTGTTGTCGTCGCCGGTCCAGGCCACGGTGCGGCCCTCGATCGACCCGCGATGCTCCTCGAAGGTCATGACGTCGGCCATCACCTGGCACGGATGCGAGCGCCGCGTCAGGCCGTTGATGACCGGCACGGTGGCGTGCGCGGCGAGTTCCAGCAGCGCCTCGTGGCTGAGGATGCGGATCATGATCGCGTCGACATAGCGCGACAGCACGCGCGCGGTGTCGGCGATGGTCTCGCCGCGGCCGAGCTGCATCTCGGTGCCGGTCAGCATGATCGCCTCGCCGCCGAGCTGGCGCATGCCGACGTCGAACGACACCCGTGTGCGGGTCGACGGCTTGTCGAAGATCATCGCCAGCACCTTGCCTTCGAGCGGCTTCTTCGCCGGCTCGTTGGACTTCAGCGTCTTCTTCATCCGGCTGGACAGCGCCAGCATGTTGCGCAGCTCTTCGACCGGCATCTCGGTGAGATCGAGGAAGTGACGCGGCGTGTTGCCCATGGTCCTGCTCATGATGCGGCCGCCTGCCTGGCAGGACCGCCCGACAGCGCCGTGCAGGCGCGATCGAGCATGTCGACCGATTGTTCGATTTCGGATTCATTGACGATCAGCGGCGGCAGGAAGCGCACGACGTTGTCGCCGGCGCCGACGGTCAGCAGCTTCTGATCGCGCAACGCGGCAACAAGATCACCCGACGGCACCACCGCCTTGACGCCGATCAAAAGACCCTCGCCGCGAATTTCCGCGATGATGTCGGGATGACGGTCTTTCACCGCCGCGAGCTTCTGCTTCAACAGCAGCGACATCTTGCGGACGTGGTCGAAGAAGCCGGGCGCCAGCATCACGTCGAGCACCGCATTGGCCGCCGACACCGCCAGCGGATTGCCGCCGAAGGTCGAGCCGTGCGAGCCCGGCGTCATGCCCGAAGCCGCCTCGGCTGTCGCGAGCACCGCGCCGATCGGGAAGCCGCCGCCCAGCGCCTTGGCCAGCGACATCACGTCCGGCGTGACGCCGAGCCAGCGATGCGCGAACAGGTCGCCGGTCCGCCCCATCCCGGTTTGCACCTCGTCGATGACGAGCAACAAGCCGTTGTCGTCGCAAAGCTGGCGCAGCGACTTGTAGAAGGTGAGCGGCGCGGTGCGCACGCCGCCTTCGCCCTGCACCGGCTCGACCAGGATACCGGCCGTGTGCGGACCGATCGCCTTCTTTACCGCCTCGATGTCGCCGAAAGGCACCTGATCGAAGCCGTCCATCGGCGGACCGAAACCTTCGAGATATTTGGCGGAACCGGTCGCAGCGAGCGTCGCCAAGGTGCGGCCATGGAACGCGCCTTCGAACGTAATGATACGGTAACGTTCAGGATGGCCTTTCGCCGCGTGATATTTGCGCGTGATCTTGATCGCGCCTTCCATCGCCTCGGCGCCGGAATTGGCGAAGAACACGTAGTCCGCGAAGCTCTGCTCGCACAGCCTGGCGGCGAGGCGCTCGCCGTCCGGGCTCTTGAACAGGTTCGACATGTGCCAGAGTTTCGTCGCCTGCTCCTGCAGCGCCTTGACGAGATGCGGATGCGCATGTCCCAGCGAGTTGACGGCGACGCCGGAGGTGAAGTCGAGATAGCGATCACCATTGGTCGCGATCAGCCACGCGCCTTCGCCGCGCTCGAACGACAGATCGACCCGGGCGAATACGGGGAGAAGATGCGTAGCAGCAACACTTGTCATGGCGATCACATGAGCTGACGGGTGGCCGAGACACGCGCCATGCGATGCCATCGCGCATCAGGGACCCCACCCTGGAAAACAAAATGTGCCGCCTTTTCAAGGCGGCACGTGCACCTATTGTATGCGGGCGGCGGTGGGAGTCAACTACGCGTAAGCTGATGGGCCGGCGCCGGTCCGTGAGATTGCGGGCGCATGACATAGCTCAAAACATGCCACACGGAACCGCGGAATGTGTGGACGGTGACCACCGACTCTTGCGCGAGAGTCACGCCATATTGTAGCGTTTTCAGCGTCGAGTACGACATCTCGTGCGGCAGTTCTGATCCCTCTAGGAGTTCTCTAGTTCGCGTAACGTCCGGGTGCTTCGCGCGCTCCCGGCGAGGGATAAGGGATTCTGCCGGCAGGGGTTTTTGAGACAAATATCGCAGCGCCGTCCCAGAATTGGCCGGCGCAACGCGAAGGGAAAGGTTCGATGACGGTATTGACCTGGTCCGACGATCGCGTCGAGCAGCTGAAGAAACTCTGGGAGGCCGGACTGTCGGCCAGCCAGATCGCCGCGGAACTCGGAAACGTGACGCGCAACGCCGTGATCGGCAAGGTGCACCGGCTGGGCCTCTCCGGCCGCGCCAAGAGCCCGGCGACCGCAGCACCGCGCCAGCGCAAGGCGGCCCGTCCGGCGCAGCCGATGATGCGCGTGGCCCGTCCGGTGGCGCGCGGCAACACGGCGCTCGCACAGGTTTTCGAGGTCGAGGCAGAGCCCGATCCGGTTGCATTCGACAACGTCGTGCCGATGAACCAGCGGCTGTCGCTGCTGGAGCTCAATGAAGCGACCTGCCACTGGCCGGTCGGCGATCCCTCCAGCCCGGACTTCTTCTTCTGCGGCGGCAAGGCGCTTTCCGGCCTGCCCTATTGCGCGCAGCATTCGCGCGTCGCCTATCAGCCCGCGGCCGACCGGCGCCGCCAGCCGGCGAAGTCGACGACGCGCTGAGCGCGCGCGCCGCGCCAACTAACAAGCATGAGGATGGCCCGGCTCGCGCCGGGCCTTTTGCATTCTGGACGGTCAGGATCCGCGTTGCGGCCGAGACTGCGGGAAGCACGCCGTGAAGGCCGCGCCGTTGCGCGGCACGCTCTCGATCAGCAGCCGGCCGCGATGCCGGTTGAGGATGTGCTTCACCAGCGACAGGCCGAGGCCCGTGCCGCCCTGGGCACGGCTGTCGCCGACATCGACGCGATAGAAGCGTTCGGTCAGCCGCGGCAGATGCTCCGGCGCGATGCCGGGGCCGAAATCACGCACCTTGACCCGGATCTCCGGCGCGTTCTCGGCCGAGACGGCCTGCTCCAGCGACACCACCACGCGGCCGCCGGAGGCGCCGTATTTCAGCGCGTTCTCGATCAGGTTCTCGAACACGCGCAGCAGCTCCTCGCGATCGCCGGCAATGGTGACCGGCGCCTCCGGCAAGCTGGTCTCGATCACCACCTGGCGCTCCCTGGCCAGCGGCTCGAGACCGTCGGTGACCTGGCGGATGATCGGAACGACATCGACCAGCGTGTCGGGGCGGACATGCGCCGACAGCTCCACCCGCGACAGCGACAGCAGATCGTCGATCAGCCGCGCCATCCGCGTGGCCTGGGTATGCATGATGCCGAGGAAGCGCTCGCGCGCCTTGGGATCGTCCTTGGCCGGGCCCTGCAGGGTGTCGATGAAGCCGGACAGCGCGGCGAGCGGCGTGCGCAGCTCGTGGCTGGCATTGGCGACGAAATCGGCGCGCATCTCCTCGACCCGGCGCAGCGGGGTCAGGTCGCGGAACGTCATCAGCATGCACTTGTCGGTGCCGCCGAACGCGGTCGGCACCGGAACGGGGACGATGACCAGCTCCATCCAGCGGTCGACCGGCACGTGGTCGTGATAGCTCGCACGCCGGATCTCGGTGGTGGCGATCGCCTCGCGCAGCGCGGTGATGATCTCGGGCGAGCGCAGCGCGAACTGGGCGAGCTCGCCCTTGCGCAGAGCCGGCGCGAGCTGCGCCGCCGCCGCGTTGAGATGGATGACGCGGCCGGCGCGGTCGAGCAGCACGGCGGGATCGGGGATGCCGTCGACGACGGCGCTGACGGCCGGCGCTTCTACGGGATTGGCGTGGCGCTCCTCCTCGCGCTTGGCGACCGCGCTGTGCAGCCGCCACGGCACCAGCGCGGCGGCGGCGATGCAGAGAAACACCGCCAGCGCCCGGAGCGGCAGCAGCTCGTCGAGCAGCACCAGCCCCGCCAGCGCCAGCGCGGCGGCCAGCAGAATGATGGCCGAATGCCGCAGCCGGTCCGGCCACGGCGTGAAGATGGTCAGGTTGGAGTGGGAGGGAGCGTCGAGGGCCATCGCGTCCTAGTCTGCTCCACTTGTCGCGTCAGGCACCGGAATCGCTGCGCTTCCTCACATAAGCGGCCTCGGGTGGGGGGCCTGGATCGAGGCTGAGCGCCGCCTGGCGCAGCCGCTTCGACCTGGCGCTGATGATAACCTCCCGAAACGTCAGCAGGATTACAGAAATGAGGAACGGCGCCAAATAATACAGCATCCGGAACAGCAGCATTCCGGCGAGCAGCTCCTCGCGGTCCATCTGCCAGAGGCCGACGAGCATGGCGGCGTCGAACACGCCGAGCCCGCCCGGCGAGTGGCTGGCAAAGCCGAGCAGCGTCGCGGAGACGAAGATCACGGCGACCACGACGAAGCCGAGATTGGGCTCGTCCGGCACCAGCACGTACATCGCCAGCGCGCAGAAGCCGAGATCGACGATGCCGATCACGATCTGCAGGAGTGTCAGCGGCCCGCCCGGCAGCACCACGGTCCACGGCCCGCGGCCGACCACGCGCGGCTTGGTCCAGACCCAGGCGACATAGCCCATCAGCCCGACCAGGATGGCGATCGCCGCCATGCGGTTGACCCAGGGCGGCAGCTGGTCGATCGAGGCCGCGGCCTCCGGATGATAGCAGATGCCCATGCCGAGTACGGCGGCGTTGCCGAGCCAGAAGGTCAGGCCGGCGAGGAAGCAGATCTTGGCGACGTCGATCGCGTTCAGCCCATGGGCCGAATAGATGCGGTAGCGCACGGCGCCGCCGGTGAACACGCTGGCGCCGACATTGTGGCCGATCGAATAGCTGGTGAAGGCAGCCAGCGCGTTGATGCGATACGGCACGTGGTCGTGGCCGATCGCGCGCACCGCGAACAGGTCGTAGAAGGTCAGCGTGAAATAGCCGGCGGCGACGAACAAGGCGGCGAGCGCGATCTGGTGCGGCTCCGTGCTCTTGATCGCCTCGAGCACCTCGTAGGTGTCGATGCCGCGCAGCATGTGGTAGAGGACATAGCAGGCGACCGCGATGACGGCGATGCTGATGAGCACGCCGAGCTTGTGCAGGACTTGCTTCTCGCGCAGGAACGTGGCCGCTCCGCGTATGGCTTCAAGCATCTACACCTCTCACCGTGATCCGATCACGACGGCCGGGGACAGGGCGCCCTGGAGGTCGCCACGTCATGTGCGCATACAACGCCCTCGTAGCGCGTTTCGACGCATTGGGGAACAAGGGGCGTGTGAACAAAAGCGTACACATGGTTATACTTAGCAGGCTTTACGGAATTGCCATGCACCCTTTTGCCGCACATGGGGCAATGCGGCGGCACGGCACCGAGGCATGACGGACGGCAAGATCGCCGCACCGTCCCGTTCAACCTGCGCACCGCCGGTTAAACTTCGGTGAGGAGCGCCGATCTCCGGGCTTTTTCTGGAAGCTCCGGGCGGGCCCGACGCATGACCAGACGATAAGCGTCGGCTGCCGCTTTGACAGGCCAAGCTGTTGTCAAACCTTCGTGTCTCGCGGCCGCACGGGCTCGGCAGCAGGGGCTTACGCGGATCTCGCCCGCGTCAGGCCGCCGACCGCTGCCGCATGCTGCGGGTCACCACCAGCGCCCGCAGCCAGGTGCCGATCGCGCAGCCGAGCAGATAGGGCACGAACAGGATCAGCAGCAGATCGAGCCAGTAGCCGGCCCGGCCGGGAACGATGCAGGCGACGGTCGCCGCCACCAGTCCCGCTGCCAGCGCCGCCAGCAGCCAGGTCAGCCAGCCCGACACGCCGGGCGCCCGGTGAACCACCGCGACCCAGCCCATTGCCAGCCCGATGGCGAAGGCCCCGGCCAGCCAGCCCCAGTGGAAGGCAATCAGATAGGCCATGACGTCACCTCACCACGAATTCGATGCGCCGGTTCTGCGCCCGGCCGTCGCCGGTGTCGTTCGACGCGACCGGTTGAGTGCTGCCATAGCCGATCGCCGAGAAGCGGTCGGCCGGCAGCCCGGCCCTGGTCAGGTAGTCGACCACGGCCTGCGCGCGCTTCTGCGACAGCACCTGATTTGCAGCCGCATCGCCCTCGCCGTCGGTGTGGCCGATGATCTCGACATTGGCGGTGGGGCAGCGGAAGGCGATCTCGACCATGCGGTCCAGCAGGCCGGTGGAATCCCGGTCGAGGTCGCTGCGGCCGGTCTCGAAGCGGATCTTGGCCTTGCCGAGTACGTTCGTGAACAGCTGCTGGCACACCGTCGGGTCGACCGGGGCTGCGGCCGGCTTGACCGTGATCTCCGCCTTGACCTGCCAGCCCTGCGGGACCTCCTTGGCGAGCCCCGTCCGGATCTGGGCGGCGGCGGCATCATAGAGCGCATCGCCGGAAATCTTGATGTCGCGATCCGAGACCACCAGCGTGCCGGTCGACAGCCGCGACAGCGCGCCGAGCGCCGGCACCACCGCGTTCACGAAATTCGTCGGCGCACCGATGCTGTTCTTGAGATTGTCGACGACCTTCTCGTTGAAGAACTTGCGTGAGGACGAGCCGACCACGACGGCATGGATGTTCTCGTCGGGCACGTTGCCGGCGAGCGTCACGGTGACCGCGACCGGATCCTTGTAGGCCTGGAAGATGTAGGGCGGCGCCTTGACCTCGTTATTGGCGACCTTGAAGCCGTCCGGCAGCTTGCCGAGCGCGGCGGCGATCGACTCGCGGCCGCCGAGCTCGCGCGCCATGCCGGTCAGCGTGACGTCGCCATCCGAGATCGTGAACCGGCCGTCCTTCAGCTTGCCGATCTGGCCGATCAGCAGCAGCGCGGCGTCCTCGAAGCGGGCCGGCGCGCCACGCGCCAGCCCCATCTGGTCCGCGACCTCGACGCCGGGCAGCGCCGCACGCGTCGCCTCCATCAGCCTGCCCTTGAGCGCCGGCAGCGGCGCGCTGCCGCCCAGGGTCACGCGGACGACGTCGCGCTCGGCCGACCACACGAAGGGCTTGGCCTCGGGCACCAGCCGGGTCTGGTCGTTGACGAGCCGCACGCCGGCGACGGCATCGACCGCAGACACGGCATCACGGCGTCCGGCCTCGGAAAACGCGTCGGCGCGCAGCGAGACGTCGCGGCCATCGACGGCGATGCTGGTCTTGTCGAGAACGGCCCCCTTGAGTGCGGCCGAACTGCGGCCCGCGAGATCATTTTCCAGCGGAACGGTGCTGGTCCAGGCGGCAAAGCCCCAAAGCACGATCAGCGGGATGACGCCGGGCCACCATTTGCCGCTCCACCTGAAAAGTCCGCGCATTCGTCATCCGTCGCATCGAGGAAGCAGAGAGAAAACAAACCCTTGCGGGCCTGTCAAACCGGAAATCATCGCGGCCCTCCGGTACGTTTCGACCGGAGGCTAAGGGTTTCTTCAATCATTCGTCGGTAACCTTGTCCCGACATCCACCGGGCCGCTTATTTCAGATGAGGCGATTTCGCAAAACCTTTATCCGCGCCGGCCTGGAAGCGCTGTATCTCAGCGGCGCGCATGTCTGGCTGCGACCAATCTTCTCAGGCGTCGGCGCGATCTATACGCTGCATCACGTGCGGCCGCGGCGCGACGCCGATTTCCAGCCCAATTGTCATCTGGAAGTCACCCCCGAATTCCTCCGCGAGATGCTGTCGCATCTGCGCGACCACGACATCGAGATCATCACGCTCGGCGAGTTGCACCACCGGCTGGTGGAGCGCAATTTCGCGCGCCGCTTTGCCTGCTTCACCTTCGACGACGGCTATCGCGACAACCGCGACTATGCGCTGCCGGTCATGCGCGAGTTCGACGCACCGTTCACGATCTATGTGACGAGCGACTTCGCGGAAGGCCGCGGACGGCTGTGGTGGGTGGCGCTCGAGCTCGTCGTCGCGAAGGCCGAGGCGATCGACATCGAGATCGGCGGCCTTGCGCTGCGGCTCGATGCATCGACGCCGGCAGCCAAATGCGTGACGTTCCAGCGCCTGCACGACTGGCTGCGGTCGTTGCCCGGGGACCACGACATCCAACGCGAGATCGGCGCGCTATGCGCCAGGAACGGCATCGACGACGCCTCGATCTGCCGCGAGCTCTGCATGTCCTGGGACGAGTTGAAGGCGCTGTCGGCCGAGCCGCTCGTCTCGATCGGCGCGCATTCGATCAGCCACTGCAATCTCGCCAAGCTGAGCGAGGAGACGGCGCGGATCGAGATTGCCGAAAGCCGGACGCGGATCGAGACCGAGTTGCAGCGATCCGTGCTGCACATGGCCTATCCCTACGGCGATCGCGCCGCCGCAGCGCAGCGGGAATTCGTGCTGGCCGCGGCGAGCGGCTACAAGACTGCGGTGACGACGCGGCCCGGCATGATCTTCGCCGAGAGCGCCGATCATCTCACCGCTCTGTCGCGCGTCTCGTTGAACGGACACTACCAGGATGCCCGCGTGCTGCCGGTGCTGACCTCCGGCGCGGCGACCGCGATGTGGAACGGCTTCCGCCGCATCGACGCGGCGTAAGGCCGCCCCACGCCCTCCTCCGACCAAATTTCGGCGCATTCGCGCGACTGCGTCTCACTTGACAGTGCCGGCGCGTCCTGCCCACAAGCGCACGACATAAGGAAAGGGAGGCACCATGCTCAACAATCTGTTCTCGCTCGAAGGGCGCATCGCGCTCGTCACCGGCGGCTCGCGCGGCATCGGCAGGATGATCGCCTCCGGCCTGCTCGCGCATGGCGCGGCGCGGGTCTACATCACCGCGCGCAAGGCCGGTCCGTGCGAGGAGACTGCGAAGGCGCTGACGGCGGAATATGGCGGCGAATGCATCGCGCTGCCGATCGACATCTCGACCATGACCGGCATCGACATGCTCGCCGCCGAGATCAGGAAACGCGAGCCCAAGCTCGACATCCTCGTCAACAATGCCGGCGCTGCCTGGGGCGCGGAGTTCGACGAGTTTCCCGAGAGCGGCTGGGACAAGGTGATGAATCTGAACCTGAAGACGCCGTTCTTCCTCACCAAGGCGCTGGCGGCTCCCCTGCGCGCAGCAGCGAGCGCCGAGCGGCCGGCCAAGGTGATCAACATCGCCTCGATCGACGGCATCTTCGTCAATCCGCTGGAGACCTATTCCTATGCGGCGAGCAAGTCCGGCCTGATCCATCTGACGCGGCGCATGGCGGCGAAGCTGATCAAGGACCACATCGTGGTGACGGCGATCGCACCGGGCCCGTTCAAGTCCGACATGAACAAGGCGGCGCGCGACAATGCCGACGAGGTCGCCGCGCGCGTGCCGGCCGGCCGCATCGGCACCGATGAGGACATGGCGGGAACGGCGATCTTCCTGGCGTCGCGCGCCGGCGACTACGTGGTGGGCAATACGATCGCGGTGGACGGCGGCATCGTCTACGCGAACCCGGGCATTCCGGGCGCGGGCTGGGATAGCTGAGGCCGAATAGCGAATAGCGAATAGCGAATAGCGAATAGGCCAATATCCCTACTCGCTATTCGCCACTCCCTATTCGCCTCTCATCAGGTCTCGATCTTCACGTACTCGAAATCGCCCGGCTTGTTGTCGATGCCGACCTTGGGCGGAGCGATCCAGGAGGCGTATTCGCCGATCTCGGTGACCGGCTTCATCAGCGAGGAGATGTAGGCGCCGTCGTCGGCCGAGGGCAGCCAGTCGCCCTTGCGCTTCTGCCAGGTGCCCGCGTCGATCAGGATGCCGTCGGGCGTCGCATGGACGTCCTTGAACTCGCCGATCGCGCGGTGGAAAGCGGTATGCGGCAGCTTCAGCTCGAAGTCGTAGCCGGCCGTGGTGATGATCTTGTTCCAGCGCAACAGACCCTTGATGCAGTCCTGCGAGTAGTCGTCGCGCAGGCGCATGTTGAGTGCAGTCAGCGCCGGCTCGTCGACGCGCTTGATCTCGCCATCGACCAGTTTGAGCACCGGATAGGTCGAGTTCTTGAGCTGGTGATCGTCCTGGATCTGGGTCTCGTGGTAGCGGCCCTTGATGCCGGCGTTGAAGGCGTTCGCCGCGTTGGTCGAGACCTCCGAGCCGAACAGATCGAGCGACAGCGTGTAGTGCAGGTTCAGCTTCTTCTGGATGGTCGGCAGGTCGATGACGCCGAGCGCGCGCACCTTGGCGATATCGGTGGGATCATCGATGCCGGCGGCGCGCATCGCATCGACGGTGCGCTGGATGACGCGGCCGACGCCGGTCTCGCCGACGAACATGTGGTGCGCCTCTTCGGTCAGCATGAAGCGGCAGGTGCGCGACAGCGGATCGAAGCCGGACTGCGCGAGCGAGTGCAGCTGCATCTTGCCGTCGCGGTCGGTGAAGTAGGTGAACATGAAGAAAGACAGCCAGTCCGGCGTCTTCTCGTTGAAGGCGCCGAGCATGCGTGGGCTGTCCGCATCGCCCGAGCGGCGGCGCAGGAGCTCGTCGGCCTCCTCGCGGCCGTCGCGGCCGAAATATTTCTGCAGCAGGTAGACCATCGCCCAGAGGTGACGGCCCTCCTCGACGTTGACCTGGAACAGGTTGCGCATGTCGTAGAGCGACGGCGCGGTCTTGCCGAGATGGCGCTGCTGCTCGACCGAGGCCGGCTCGGTGTCGCCCTGGATCACGATCAGGCGGCGCATCAGCGCGCGGTATTCGCCGGGGACCTCCTGCCAGGCCGGCTCGCCGTAATGCTCGCCGAACGGGATCTTGCGATCCTCTTCCTGCGGGGCCAGCAGGATGCCCCAGCGATAATCGGGCATCTTGACGTAGTCGAACTTGGCCCAGCCGCGCGGATCGACCGAATAGGCCGTGCGCAGATACACCAGCGACTGCTGGAAGCCCTCGGGCCCCATGTCGTTCCACCAATCGACATAGCCGGGATGCCAGCCCTCAAGGGCCTTGAGGACCTGACGGTCCTCAGCGAGATTCACGTTGTTGGGGATCTTCGTGCTGTAGTCGACGTTCATGATATTCATATTCATCGCCGTGCTCCTTGGCCGGCGAATAGCGAATGGCGAGTAGCGAATGGAGCACCGCCCAATTCGCAACACCCCTATTCCCTATTCGCACCTCCCTATTCGCTCTTCTCTGCTCTCAGACTCTCGTCATGTCATACTGCGGCCGCTCGCCGGTGCCGTAGCGCCGGAGCGCGCCGTCCTCGCCGACCGCGTTGGGGCGCTGGAAGATCCAGTTCTGCCAGGCGGTCAGGCGGGCGAAGATCTTCGACTCCATCGTCTCGGGACCGGCAAAGCGCAGATTGGCTTCGAGACCGGTGAGGCTGTCGGGCGAGAAGCTGGCGCGCTCCTCGAGGAAGACGCGGATCTCGTCCTCCCAGTCGATGTCATCCAGCGCGAAAGTGACGAGCCCGAGCTCCTCGGCTTCATCGGCCTCCAGCGGCTTGCCGACGTGCTCATGCACGCGCTCGAGCCCGTTGGGGTCGTCGAGAAAGCGCGACTGCAGCCGGGTCAGGCCGTGGCTCATCGGGTAGGGGCCGAAATTCATCGCCGACAGTTCGATCGCCGGCGCCGGGCGGTTGTCGCCCTGGATGGTGCCGATCAGCATGTAGGAGCGGTCGGAGGCGAACACGAGCTCGGCCAAGGTGCCAGCGAAGCAGGAGCCGGGCTCGACCAGGGTCACCAGCGTGCGCGACGTGACGTCGATGCGCTTGAGCACGCGCTTCCAATAATGCCTGATCTCGTTGACCAACCAGTGCGCCTTGTTGGCCTCGAGGAACGCATCGTGCGCGAGCACCTGGGCGCGGTCGCCATGCGACTTGAACACCAGCATCGCGATGCCGAGCTCGTTGATGCGCAGATGCAGGATGGCGTCGTCGAGCTCGCGCGCGACCTGCAGCGGCCAGAACGACGCGCCCTGCCCGATCATGCCGTCGACATCCGCCGGCGGCGCGGCCTCGGGCGCCGAGATCGTGATGGTGGCGATGCGGGCGGCACGGTCGATATCGACATTGACGAAGCCGTAGCGCACGCTCGACGCATCGATCACGCGCTTCAGCGGCGTCAACTGAACGCCCTTGCCGCTGCCGTTGCGCTTGGAGGCCGCGGCGAACTCCTTGGCACGCTCGGCGACCTTGGCATCGACCTTGGAATTCGGCGCGATCTCGTCGACCAGGCGCCACTGCACGGCGCGCTTGCCCTTGACGCCCTCTTCCGTGGTGCAGAACGCGTCCGCGCGGTCGCGGCGCACCTTGCGCTTGTCGACGACGCGGGTGAGACCGCCGGTGCCCGGCAGCACCGCGAGCAGCGGCACCTCCGGCAGCGACACCGAGGATGAGCCGTCATCGGCGAGGATGATGTGATCGGTGGCGAGAGCGAGCTCATAGCCGCCGCCGGCCGCGGTGCCGTTGACGACGGTGATGAAGCGCTGGCCGGAATTCTCGGATGAATCCTCGAAGCCGTTGCGGGTCTCGTTGGTGAACTTGCAGAAGTTCACCTTGTGGGCGTGGGTGGCGCCCGCCAGCATGCGGATGTTGGCGCCGGCGCAGAACACGCGCGGCTTGGCCGAGCGCAGCACCACGACCTTCACTTGCGGATGTTCGAAGCGCAGCCGCTGCACGGCATCCGCCAGCTCGATGTCGACGCCGAGATCATACGAATTGAGCTTGAGCTGGTAGCCCTCGAACAGGCCGCCATTCTCATCGACGTCCATGGCGAGCGTCGCCACCTCGCCCTCGATCGAGAGCTTCCAATGCTTGTAGCGGGACGGATCGGTCTGAAAATCGATGAACGTCTTGCCTCCCGCGAGCACGCGGTCTTCCCCGGCCATGAGTCACCCTTACGTTGGAGTGCTTTATCGTTGAGATGTAAAATAATGCATGTTCTGGCTGACGTCTACGCCAAAAAGACTAAACATGCATTTTATTTCATGTTCATGAGCCCGGCGCCGGCAGGGTGGCGGCCGCGAATTCGGCGATGACCCGCAAGGTCGCCTCGGGCGCCTCGCGATGCGGGGAATGGCCGGTCTTGGGCAGCATCGCGACCTCGACCGGGCAATAGCACTCCTCCTGGATGATCTCGACCTGGCGGACGGTGCCGTACTGATCGTCGACGCCCTGGATCACGGCCACGGGGACGCGGATGTAGGCGAGATCGCCGGTGATATCCCAGGCGCGGAACGCCGGATCGAGCCAGGCGCCGTTCCAGCCATGAAACGCGTTGTCGACGTCCTTGTGCCAGCGCGCGAGCTTGGCGCGCAGCTCAGTGGTTTCGTAGGCCGTCTTGATCGCGGCGATGGACGCCACCGAGACGTCCTCGACGACGACATGGGGGGCGATCAGCACGATGCCGTCGAGGCGATGATCGGCGCGGCTGCCGGCATAGATTGCCGCGATCGACGCGCCATCGGAATGGCCGACGAGAAGGCCGCGCCGAAAGCCGATCGCATCGAGCAGCTTCGGCAGCACGTCGCGCGCCTCGCGCTGCATGTAGTCGAGCGGACGCGGCAGGCGCACGGCGCTGGAGGCGCCGTAGCCGGCGCGGGAATAGGCGAACACCGACGTGCCGGTGGCTTGCTGGAGCTTGTCGGGGAAATCGCCCCACAGGCCGACCGAGCCGAGGCCCTCGTGCAGCAGCACGATGCACGGAGCATCGGACGGCTGCGGGCCGATCAAGCAATATTCGAGTGAGGCGCCGTCGATGGCGAGGAAGCCAGATGCAGGCAGGGTCATCGCGATCTCCACGCTGAATTCAGTGTTGTGAGATGCCCGTCGGCACGCTCGGTCTCGGCCTCTCCCCGCGCGCGGGGAGAGGCCGGATGGCATCGCCAGATGCCATCCGGGTGAGGGGGGCTCTCCGCGCGGTCGGTGCCCGCAACTGCCGCAGAGTGACAACTCGCACCACTCGTGCGGCTGCCCCTCACCCCAACCCTCTCCCCGTGAAGAACGGGGAGAGGGAGCGCAGCGTCGCCTGGGCTGGAGCGCGAGCTAATTAGCTCCCTCGCGGAGCTTGAAGCGCTGGATCTTGCCGGTGGCGGTTTTCGGCAAGGAGTCCACCACCTCGATCCAGCGCGGATATTTCCACGGGCCGATCTTCTGCTTGACGTGATCCTTCAGCGCCTCGTGCAATGTCGCGCGATCGACGCTCGGGCGCAGCACGACATAGGCCTTCGGCTTCAGCAGTCCTTCCCCATCGGCTTCCGGCACGACCGCGGCTTCCAGCACCGAGGGATGCGTGATCAGCGCGCTCTCGACCTCGAACGGCGACACCCAGATGCCGGAGACCTTGAACATGTCGTCGGAGCGGCCGCAGAAGGTGTAGCGGCCCTCGGCGTCGCGGACGTATTTGTCGCCGGTGCGCGTCCAGTAGCCCTCGAAGGTCGAACGGGTCTTGTGGCGCTGATTCCAGTAGCCCTCGCCGGCCGAGGGCGCATGCACCAGCATCTCGCCGACCTCGCCGTCCGGCACGTCCTGCCCGGCCTCGTTGACGAGGCGGACCTGATAGCCCGGCACGGGACGCCCCGAAGAGCCGTACTTGATGTCGCCCGGCGCGTTCGACAGAAAGATGTGCAGCAATTCGGTGGAGCCGACGCCGTCGAGAATGTCGACGCCGAAGCGCGCCTTCCAGGCATTGCCGACCGATTCCGGCAGCGCCTCGCCGGCCGAGGTGCAGATGCGCAAGGCGCTACCCGCCTTCTCGTGGCGCAGCGACTCGTCGTGCAGCATCGCCGCGAACAGCGTGGGCACGCCGTAGAAGATGGTCGGGTTGAAGCGGTTGAGCAGCTTGAACATCAAAGCCGGCGTCGGGCGCTCGGAGTTGAGGATCGTGGTGGCGCCGACCGACAGCGGGAATGTCAGCGCGTTGCCGAGGCCATAGGCAAAGAACAGCTTGGCGGCGGACAGGCAGACGTCGTTCTCGCGGATGCCGAGCACCTGGCTGGCGTAGGTCTCTGCCGTTGCGGCGAGATTGCCATGCAGATGGCGTACGCCCTTGGGCATGCCGGTCGAGCCGGACGAATACAGCCAGAACGCCGGCTCGTCCTCGTGGGTGGCGACGGTGTCGAACTGATCGCTCTCGCGCGCGAGCTCTTCGGACAGCAGCTTGTGGCCGAACGCGTTGCTGCCGGAGACGACCACGCAGTCGAGATCGGGCATCCGCCCGACGATGTCTTTGACCACAGGATACAGCGCCTCGGAGACGAACAGCACGCGGGCGCGGCAGTCGGCCAGCACATAGGCGTATTGCTCCGAGGTCAGCAGCGTGTTCAGCGGCACCGGCACGATACCGGCGCGCATCGCGCCGAGGAACACCGCGGGAAAATCCACCGTGTCGAGCATGATCATCGCCACGCGCTCCTCGCGGCGGACGCCGAGGCGGCGCAGCAGATTGGCGACGCGGCAGGTCCTAAGCTGCAGGCCGCGATAGGTCAGCTCGGAGACCGTGTCCGTGTAGGCGAGCTTGTCGCCACGTCCCGCCTCGACATTGCGGTCGAGCAACCACGACACCGCATTGTACGACTTCACGGCGTTCCTCCCCCGATTTTTGAATTATAATTCATAGAAGGCCACCAACATCGCTTGCTGTCAATCCTCCTCGGCATTATGTTTCCTAGTCAAAAGAGTACCTCAGGGATATGACGCCAGACAGCGACGCCCCGCGCGACGGCCAATCCGCAGCCGAGACCGATTTCCTCGACCAGCTGGGCCAGCGGGTGCGGCGGATGCGCGGCCTTGCCGGCATGTCGCGCAAGGTGCTGGCCGAGGTCTCCGGCATTTCCGAGCGCTACATCGCCCAGCTCGAAAGCGGCAAAGGCAACGTCTCGATCGTGCTGCTGCGCCGCATCGCAAACGCCATCAACGCACCGCTCGACGACATCATTCCCGGCGGCGAGCCGTCGCCGGACTGGCCGGTCATCCGCGATCTCCTGAAGAAGGCGAGCCCGAGCCAGATCGCGCAGGTCAAGGAGCTGCTCGCCGGCGGAGCCTCGGCGCCGCTGCGGCGGACGTTCTCCGGCATTGCGCTGATCGGGCTGCGCGGCGCCGGCAAGTCGACGCTGGGCCGGATGCTGGCGGAGCGGATCGGCTGGAGCTTCGTCGAGCTCAACAAGGAGATCGAGCGGCAGAATGGGCTCTCGGTCGCCGAGATCATCGCCCTCTACGGCCAGGAAGGCTTTCGCCGCATGGAGCAGGCGGCGCTGGTGCAGTTGCTCGCGCGGAAGGAGCTGATGGTGCTGGCGACCGGCGGCGGCATCGTCTCAGAGCCGGTGACCTTCGACCTGATCCTGAATGCGTTCTACACGATCTGGCTCAAGGCCGAGCCGGAGGAGCACATGGGGCGCGTGCGCAAGCAGGGCGACCTGCGGCCGATGGCCGACGACCGCTCCGCGATGGCCGAGCTGCGCAACATTCTCGCCAGCCGCGAGCCGCTGTATGCGCGGGCGAATGCGGTGGTGGATACGGCCGGGCTGACGGTGGACGCGGCCGCCGCGCGGCTCGGCGAGGCGGTGAAGCCGGTCATTGCCAACGAAGCCCGGATGTTCGCGCGGGGGTGAGCTACCCGCCGGTCGCGGCGATCGC
The DNA here is from genome assembly GCF_032381435.1 of Bradyrhizobium sp. SZCCHNR1002. Taxonomy (NCBI): domain Bacteria; kingdom Pseudomonadati; phylum Pseudomonadota; class Alphaproteobacteria; order Hyphomicrobiales; family Nitrobacteraceae; genus Bradyrhizobium; species Bradyrhizobium sp. SZCCHNR1002. Next base: position 58,188 of record NZ_JAUHIS010000005.1, on the reverse strand, counting down.
GCGATCGTGGGCTTCGAGAATCGTCTTCAGCTTCTCCTTGGTGTCCTGCACGTCGGCGCCGGTCCTCTCGTCGAGCAGCAGGCGACTGAGCGCGCTGTGGGTCAGCCGGTTGGCGACCCATTTGCGCTCGAAGCCGAGCTTTGACTGCACGGTCGAGATGATCGTGACGCACAGCGACAGCACCGTCGCGACGGTCTTCGGGTCAAGGCCGGCAATGGCGCTGCTGGTCTGCGACAGCACCGCGGCGGTGGCGCTGAACACCACGACGCACACGGTGGAGCCGTGATTGGCGAAGCTCCATAGCTTCTGCCCCCGGCCGCTCCAGCGCAGCGCGTCGTTCAGCGTGTGCGCGACGAAATCCGCGCCACTCTCTTGCTCATGCCCGTTCGCCATCGTCTGCTCCCCCAGCCGGTTCGCCCACTGATTGAGAGACGATCCAACGACAACGGCCGGTCTCGCGCAAGCAAGACCGGCCGAATAGGAGAACGATGAGCGAGAATCAGCCCTGCCCTTCGATCCCACGCAGCTCCGCATAGGTCAGCGGCGTCAGGCCTGCGCCATCAAAATAGATGAAGCGCAGGCGGCGACGGCGGGAGATGAAGTTCGACGGCAAGGGATCGTATCGGAAGGTGCTGCCGCCGAGATGCGGCGTCAGGCTGCCGACATCGGTCAGCGCGTCGATCTCGACGCGTAGCAGCTTCAGGCTCTCGTCCTCGCGCAGAATCTCGAACGGGATGCGCGCGAGCCGCAGGAAGCTGGTCGGATCGGGGGCCGCGATGAAGCCGTCGACGAAAGCGGCTTCGACCTTGTCGAGATCGGGCTCGACCACCGGCGCGGGCTTGGCGCCTTCCGGCTGATGCGGCGTCTGCCACTGCACCGGGGAGCGGTGGCCGTGCGGATGGTTGTGGCCGGGGCCGTGCGGCGGATGATCGTGATGATGGTCATGACCATGATCGTGGTGATGGTCATGATGATGGCCGTGATGGTGGTGATGATGGCGCATCGCGGACCTCAGTAGCTGACCGGCTTGTTGATGATATGCTTGTGGCTGCCGAGCTTGCCGTGGGCAACCATCGAGCCCAGCGCCTCGACCACGACGCGCACGCCGATCAGCGCGGTGATGTCGGAGGTGTCGTAGGGCGGCGAGACTTCCACCACTTCGAGGCCGCACAGGCCCTCGGCGGCGACGAGCCCGAGCAGCTTCAGCGCCTCGCGCGGCAGGAAGCCGCCCGGCTCCGGCCAGCCGGTACCCGGCACGAAGCCGCAATCGATGGAGTCGACGTCGAACGAGATGTAGACGGCGTCGGCATCCTTCCACGCCAGCTCCAGCGCGATCTCGGCGGTCTTCTCCAGGCCGATCTTCTCGATGTCGGCGATGGTCAGCACGTTGGTGTTGCGCTTGCGCGCGACCTCGACGCCCTCGCGCGGCACCTGCCAGCCGCCGATGCCGAGCTGCACCAGATTGGTCGGGGACACGTTCGGCAGGTTGGTCGCCCAGTACCAGGGCGTGGTGTGCATGCGCTCGTCGAGATCCTTCTCCTGGATGTCGATGTGGCGGTCGAAATGGATGATGCCGATCTTCTTGTCGGTGCACTGCGCGATGCCGCGCACGCAAGGGAAGCCGATCGAATGGTCGCCGCCGAGCATGATCGGCAGCGCGCCGGACGAGGCCACATGCGCGACGCCGCGGCTGATCTGGTCGAAGCTCTTTTCCAGATTGGCGGGAATGGTGAAGACGTCGCCGGCATCGCACAGGGTCATCTGCTCACGCAGGTCGACGCCGAGCTCGTAATTGTAAGGCGTGTAGAGCGCGGAGATGCGGCGGATACCCTGCGGCCCGAAGCGGGTGCCGGGGCGATAGGTGGTGCCGGAATCGAAGGGAATGCCGATCACGGCGGCGTCGTATTTGCCGACGTCGCGGACGTTCTCGACATAGGGCGCCTTCATGAAGGTGTTGATCCCCGCGAAATGCGGCAGCTCGCCGCGCGCAAACGTCGGGATGTCGCGATCGGTCAGGGTGTCGGCGCCCGGCAGGCCCATATCGAGCGCCCATTGCCGCTCCTTGCGCCAGCCGTTCGTCGGCAGCTTGCCCTCGGCTTCCAGCGCCTGCCAGCCCTGCGTGGCCATCTTGTCGAAGTCCGGATGGTGCCGGCGCAAGGTCTGGCGCTGCGGCTGCAAGCCGGCACGGCGGGTGCGCCGCATGGCGGGGAATGACATGAAATTCTCCTTCGTTTCTTCTGGGTGTTATTGCGCCGCCTGGACGCTGGCGCGGATGAAGCCGAGCACCGGCACGGCGCTGTCGCGGGTGAGATCGAGATCGTAGGTGATGCGCGCGCCGAAACGCTCCGGCGCCTGCGGGTCCTTGCGCGGACGGTCGAGCGCGATCAGCCGCGTCGCGAGGCCGAATGCCTCCTTGATGTCGTGCGTGACCATCACGATGGTCATGTTGTGCTCGCGCCACAGCGGCTTGATCAGCGCATGCATCTGCGCCCGGGTGCCGGGATCCAGCGCACCGAAGGGCTCATCGAGCAGCAATACGCGCGGCTGCTTTGCAAGCGCCTGCGCGATCGCAAGCCGCTGCTGCATGCCGCCGGACAGCGCGCTCGGATATTTGTCGGCGTGAGGCCCGAGACCGACCGCCTCGATCAGCGCGCGGCTTTTCTCCATCGCCTCCTTGCGCGCCGTCCCGAACAGCCGCGCCGTGAGCGGGCTGGCGGCAAGCTCATAGCCGAGCAGCACATTGCCGAGCACGGTGAGATGCGGGAACACCGAATAGCGCTGGAACACGATGCCGCGGTCCGGACCGGGCTCGGCCGGAAACGGCTGGCCGTCGAGCAGTACCGCGCCCTGGCTCGGTTTCTCCTGGCCGAGGATCAGCCGCAGGAACGTGCTCTTGCCGGCGCCGGAGGGACCGACGATCGAGAGGAAGGTGCCGGAGGCGATCTCGAGATTAATGCGCTCGAGCACGACCTGGTTGCCGTATTCGACCCAAACGTTGCGGAAGGACAGCGTGCTCATCAGCGGCTCCCTTGCGCGTAGGCCCAAGGGAAGGCACGCCGGCCGAACCAGACCAGCGCGTAGTCGAAGACGTAGGCGAGCAGGGTGATCCAGACGACATAGGGCAGGATCACGTCCATCGACAGATAGCGGCGAACGAGGAAGATGCGATAGCCGAGGCCGACATCGGAGGCGATGGCCTCCGCCGAGATCAGGAACAGGAAGGCGGGGCCGATCATCAGCCGAAGGCCCTGGATCAGACGCGGCATGATCTGCGGCAGCACCACGCGGATCGCGACCTGCCATGTCGAGGCTCCCAGCGTCTGCGCCTTGATCAGCTGCTCGCGCGGCATGTTCTGCACTTCCAGCGAGAGATCACGCACCAGGGTGGGCGTCACGCCGATGACGATCAGCACCACCTTGGACAACTCGCCGAGGCCGAACACGATGAACAGCACCGGCAGCACCGCCATCGGCGGGATCATCGACAGCACCGCAACCAGCGTGCCGAAGCCGGCGCCGGCCACCGGAAGCAAGCCGATCGCCAGACCGAGCGTGAGACCGATCGCGGCGGAAATGCCGAGCCCGAGCGCGAGGCGCTGCAAGCTCGCCGCCGTATCCGACCACAGCACATAGTCGCCAGAGCGGCGGTCGGGCTCGGTGGCGAGCCGCTTTGACGTCGCGACCATCTCAGACACGGGCGGCAGCAGCTTGTCGTCGGGGTTGTCGGCCCGCCGCTGCGCCGAGCCGACGACGTAGATCAGCGCGACCAGCAGGAACGGCAGCAACGCCAGCAGCAGCCGGCTGCCGCGGTTCGGGATGACGTTCATGGCACGCGGCATGGATGGCTCCCTCACTCCTCATGGTGAGGAGGCGCGCCAGCGCCATCTCGAACCATGAGGCCCCACCTGTGGCCTCACCCTTCGAGACGCTTGCTGACGCAAGCTCCTCAGGGTGAGGGGCGACACGGGTTGCTCGGCGGAAACGCGATCAGAGCTTTCCGTCGGCCGCCATCTTCATGTAGGTCGGATCGAACCGCAGCTTCACGTTCGTCGTCGAGCCCAGCGCCTTCGACGGCGTGGAGATGCCGACCGCGTCCTTCGACTTCACGTTCTCGCCGAGCAGATTGTGATCGAAGCAGAAGGTGCGGACGTGATCCATGATCTTCGGCAGCTCCGGCCCGGTCATGAAGGCGAGCGCGTCCTTCGGCTCGTAGTACATGAAGGTGGTCTTGAGCTGGGTCTCGAAGCCCGCGAGATCGGTGCCGGAGAGTTTGGCCATCGCCTCACGTGCGGCCCTGCCCTTCTCGCTCTGATCCTTCATCAGCGCGATGGTCTCGTACCAGATGCCCGTCAGCGCCTTGCCGAGCTCCGGATTGTCCTTCAGCGTCTGCGTATTCACCACCAGGAGATCCTCGATCTCGCCGGGAATCCTGCTGGAGTCGAACACCAGCGTCGCGCCGGGCTCCGCCTTGACTTCCAGGAGCTGCGGATTCCAGGTGACGACGGCGGTCGTGTCCGGCGACTTCGCGGCGGCGACGATGTCGGCATCCGACGTGTTGACCGTCTTGATGTCCTTTTCGGTCAGCTTGGCCGTCTCCAGGCCGCGCGCCAGCAGATAATGCGACACCGAGAGCTCGACGAGATTGACCTTCTGACCCTTGATATCGGCCATGGCCTTGCCCTTCTTGAGCACGACGCCGTCATTGCCGTTGGAATAGTCGCCCATGATGATGGCCGAGGTATCGACGCCGCCGGCGGCCGGGATCGTCAACGCATCCATGTTGGTGACGGTCACGCCATCGAACTTGCCGGCGGTGTATTGGTTGATCGATTCGACGTAGTCGTTGATCTGGGTGACCTTGATCGAGATGCCGTATTTGTCGGCCCATTTCTTGACGATCCCGGACTCCGCGGCGTACGGCCACGGCATCCAGCCGACATAGATCGTCCAGGCGATGTTGAATTCTTTCTTCTTCTCGGCGAATGCGGGCGATAGCGAGGCGGTCGCCAGCGTCGATGCCGCGAGGATTGCAACAAACAGTTTTCGCGCTTTGAACATGTCCAGTCCCTCATCGGTTTTTTGACCTGCGGACTGGCAAACACAACCTCGAGCCTGCCAAGCGCGGCCACTGAGGTCTCCCGGGTTTTTATCCCGCCGTGCACCAGGGCTCTCCCCTGGCGGCTGCTCTCGGACCAGCGTTCTCGATCGAGAACCGGAACCCTAGCTGCCAACTCTGACGATCGAGGTCAGCAAGCCGCGTGCCAGAGGAAAATGCTTGCGATTCAACAGAGCGCACGGCAGCCTGTGCTTAAAAAGCTGGCAGCCCGGATTCATCTTGGGCGATGAGGCGGCGGGGGCAGCGGCCATGCAAGGGGAGCATGAACCGATTGGCGCACGCGGGCGACCTCATCAGGCCGGCACATCCGCGGCCGTGGTTTGGAGTCTCTTCGTCATGTTCAAGTTGTCTGGGATCGCCGTGGCAAGCCTGCTGGCTCTGGGTCTGACGTCTGCAACGGCGCGTGCGCAGAGCGCCCCCGCTGCGGACGCACCAGCCGCAACTCCCTCGCCGACACCGAATCCCTCGCCCGCGGCAGCAGCACCCGCCCCGGCCCCCGCGGCCGCGAGTGACAAGCCGGCCGAGACCAGGCCGGCCGAAACGAAGCCCGCTGCCGACGCGGCCGCGACGAAACCGAAGAAGCGGACGAAGACCACGCGGAAGGAGGTCGAGGACTCCCTACGCAGCGGCACGGTGCCCTCGCGCTACCGAAGCCGCGTGCCGAAGGAGTACCAGAAATACATCCCGTTCGATCGCTGAAGGCGGGTGCGGCGATCGGCGGCGCCTAGGCCGGCGGCGTCAGCTTGACGATGATTCCGACGATCAGCATGAAGGCGATGCACAGCGCCGTTTCGAGGTCGGCGTGATCGGACCAGAAGCCGCGCAGACCGGCTACGGCTTTTCTCGGTGCTTCCAATCGGAGATGAGGCGCACGCATTTGCTCAACCTTTGATAAAAGGCAAAACAAAACACTACCTGGAAGAATAGTCCCATCCACGCGGCGCCTCAATGCGAAAAATCAGCGCATGTCAGCACAGCTGTCGAAATCTACGCACCCGCGCGCGACATGATCTTGATGTGGGTCAATCCGCTTCCACGTCGTCGCGGCCGGCGGCGCGCCGCGGTCAAATCCCGAGATAACGGTGCTGCAGCTCCGGCTCGGCCATCAGCTGCTCCGACGTCCCGCTCCACACCGTTCGGCCGCGCTCGATGATGTAGTGGCGGTCGCAGATGCGGGTGAGATGCTCGACGTTCTTGTCGATCACCAGGATCGACTGACCGCGTGACTTGAGCAGCGACAGGCAGCTCCAGATCTCCTCACGGATCAGCGGCGCCAGCCCTTCGGTCGCCTCGTCGAGGATCAGCAGCTTCGGATTGGTCATGAGCGCGCGGCCGATCGCCAGCATCTGCTGCTCGCCGCCGGAGAGCTGATTGCCCATGTTGCCGCCGCGCTCGGCGAGCCGCGGAAAAAGCCCGTGGATCTTGTCGAGCGTCCACGGATCGGCCGCGCCGAGCCGGTTGGTCGAGGCCGCCACCAGATTCTCTGTCACGGTGAGGTTCGGAAAAATCTGCCGCCCCTCAGGCACGAGCCCGATGCCGAGCTGCGCGATCCGATAGGACGGCAGCTTGCGCGTCTCCTGCCCGCTGAAGCGGATCAGGCCGGCGCGGGCCTGGGTCAGGCCCATGATCGAGCGGATCGTGGTGGTCTTGCCCATGCCGTTGCGGCCCATCAGCGAGACCAACTCGCCCGGACGGATCGAGAGCGACAGGCCGAACAGGACCTGGCTGAGGCCATAGCAGGTCTCGATGCCGTCGACCTCGAGCAGCATGCCGTTGTCTTTCTGATCAACCATGGCCAACCACCACATGCTGATCGCCGAGATAGGCGCGCTTGACCTCCTCGTTCTGGCGAATCTCGTCCGGCTTGCCCGAGGCGATGATGCGGCCGTAGACCAGGACCGAGATGCGGTCGGCGAGCGCGAACACCGCCTCCATGTCGTGCTCCACCAGCACGATCGAGACCTCATTGCGCAGCTCTGCCAGCAGCTTCACCATCCGCTGCGACTCGGTGACACCGAGGCCGGCCATCGGCTCGTCGAGCAGCAGCAGTTGCGGCTTGGTCGCGAGCGCGACTGCCAGCTCCAGCTCGCGCTGCTCGCCATGGCTGAGCCTGGAGACCAGCACGTCTGCGCGGTGGCCGAGGCCGACGCGCTCCAGCGCGGCACGCGCCGCATCGCGCAGCGGCTTCTCCTTGCGCGCATTGGCGAAGAAGCGGAACGAATGCCTGCCGTCGTGAGCTTGCGCCGCCAGCGCGACATTGTCGGCCGCGGTGAAGTCGGTCAGCAGCGAGGTGATCTGGAACGAACGCGCAAGGCCGAGAGCGCTGCGCTTGTAGGCCGGGAAGGAGGAAATGTCCCGGCCACCGAGGAAGATGCGGCCGGCATGCGGCGCGAGATGGCCGGTGAGCTGGCTGATCAGCGTGGTCTTGCCGGCGCCGTTCGGCCCGATGATGGCGTGGATCTCGCCCTTGGACACGTCCAGGCAGACGTGGTCGGTGGCGATGATGCCGCCGAAGCGGCGCACCAGATTGTCGACGCGAAGCAGCGGCTCAGCCACGGTTCAACCTCCCGAGCATGCCCATGATCCCGCCGCGGCCGAACAGCACGATCAGGAGCAGCAGCGGCCCCATGATCAGCGCCCAATACTCGGTGAGCTGCGACAGCACCTCCTCCAGCACCAGGAACACGACGGAGCCGACGACCGGCCCCATCAGGGTGCCCATGCCGCCGAGGATCACCATCACCATCAGATCGCCGGAACGGGTCCAGTACATCACGGCCGGGCTGACGAAATCGGTGTTGTTGGCGAGCAGCGCGCCTGATAGCCCGCACAGCATGCCGGCGATGACGAAGCAGGCGAGCTTGTAGCGCTTCGACGGGAAGCCAATCGCCTGCATGCGCTGCTCGTTGGAGCGCAGGCCCTGCAGCACGAGGCCGAAGCGCGAATTGACGATGCGCCAGACCAGCGCCACCACGGCAAGCAGGCAGAACAGGCAGAGATAATAGAACTGCACGCGATTGCCGAGATTGATCAGGCCGCCGAAATCGCTGCGCTTGTAGACGGTCAGGCCGTCATCGCCGCCATAGCGCGCGAGACCCGAGGCGACGTAATAGGCCATCTGCGCAAAGGCCAGCGTGATCATGATGAAGTAGACGCCGCGGGTGCGCAGGGAGAGCGCGCCGATCACCAGCGCATACAGCGCCGACACCGCGATCGCGACGGCGAACTGAGCCCAGCCGGAGCCGATGCCCTCCTGCGCCAGGATGCCGACGGCGTAGCCGCCGATGCCGAGATAGGCGGCATGGCCGAAGCTCATCATGCCGCCATAGCCCATGATCAGGTTCAGGCTGACGGCTGACAGGGCCAGGATCACGATCCGGGTGAACAGCGTAAGGATGAAGATGTTGCCGGTCAGGTTCGAATACACCGGCAGCAGCACCAGGCCGGCCACCACGAGGGCGGCGACGACGGATGAGACGTTGAGCTGTGATTTCATCTGCGGTTGGCCGGAAACAGACCTTCAGGCCGCGCCACCAGCACGATCGCCATCAGGAGATAGATCAGCATCGAGGACAGCGCCGGCGCCGCCGTGGACGCCGAGGCCGAGTTCAGCACCTGGCGCAGCAGATTGGGCAGGAAGGCGCGGCCCATCGTATCGATCAGGCCGATCATGATCGCGGCGATGAACGCGCCGCGGATCGAGCCGATGCCGCCGATCACGATCACGACGAAGGCCAGGATCAGGATGTTCTCGCCCATGCCGATCTGCACGGTGAGGATCGGCGCCTGCATCAGGCCGGCGAGGCCGGCCAGCGCGGCGCCGAGCCCGAACACCAGCGTATAGAGCAGCTTGATGTTGATGCCGAGCGCGCCGATCATCTCGCGGTTGGAAGCGCCGGCGCGGATCAGCATGCCGATCCGCGTCCGCATGACGCCGAGATAGAGCAGCAGCGCCACCAGCAGTGCCACGACGATGATGGCCAGGCGATAGGCCGGATATTGGATGCCGGGCAGGATCGTGACGGGGAAGGCGAGCCAGGACGGCAGCGGCAGAGCGAGGCCCGCCGGTCCCCAGATCAGCCGGACGGCCTCGTTGAAGAACAGGATCAGGCCGAAGGTCGCGAGCACGTGGTCGAGGTGGTCGCGCCCATAGAGATGGCGCAGTGCCGTGAATTCGAGCACGATGCCGAGCAGAAGCGTGGCACCGAGCGCCATCACGCCGCCGAGCACGAAGCTGCCGGTCCAGGCCACGAAGGTCGCCGCGAAATAGGCGCCCATCATGTAGAGCGAGCCGTGGGCGAGGTTGACGAGGTCCATGATGCCGAACACCAGCGTCAGGCCGGCAGCCAGCAGGAACAGCAGCAGTCCGAACTGCAGCCCGTTCAGGAATTGTTCGACGACGAGAAGCATGCCCCTCACTTCACGCTCAAGAAAACGGCGGCAGAACCGTTGCAGGCGCTGCCGCCATGTCCGTCCCTGATCTTAGGACGAAGATGTTTTAAGCTTCAAGCAAATTCCAGGCCGGTCTTGACCCGACCTGGGATTTTTCAGCTCATTTCATCGGACACTTGTCGTGGAAGCGGTCCTGATCGTTCTCGACGATGGTCGCCACGGTCTTCAGCGACAGCTGGCCGTCGGCGTCCTTGACCACGTCCTGGAGATAGAAGCTCTGGATCGGAATGTGGTTGTTGCCGAACTTGAAGGCGCCGCGCAGCGACTTGAAGTTGGCCTTTTCCATCTCCGCCTTCATCGCGTCCTTCTTGGACGTGTCGCCCTTGACCGCAACTACCGCGCTGTTGACCAGCTGCGCCGCGTCATAGGCCTGAGCGCCGTAATAGGTCGGACGCAGGCCGGTGTACTTCTTGCGGTAGTCGGCGACGAATTTCTTGTTCTGCTCGTTGGGCAGGTCGTTGACCCACTCCTGGGCGCCGGGCACGCCGAGCGCATTGTCCTTCTGCAGCGGCAGCGACAATTCGTCGACCGTAAAGGCGGTGTAGAGCGGCATCTTCTCCTTGAGGCCGGCCTGCGCGTATTGATTGAGGAACTGCACGCCGGCCGCGCCGGGATAGAACACGAAGATCGATTCGGCACCCGAGGCGCGCGCCTTGGACAGCTCGGCAGAGAAGTCGAGCTGGCTCGGCCACACCGTATATTCCTCGCCGACGACCTGGCCCTTGAAGGTGCTCTTCACGCCCGCCAGCATGTCCTTGCCGGCCGCATAGTTCGGGCCGATCAGGAACACCGACTTGACGCCCTTCTGGTTCATGTAGAGGCCCATGGCCGCTGGCGTCTGGTCGTTCTGCCAGGAGGTCGAGAACACGTAAGGCGAGCACAGCTCGCCGGCGAGCTGCGACGGGCCGGCATTGGCCGAGATCAGGAAGGTCTGGGAGTCCACGGCGGTCTTGAGCGAGGCCAAGAGCACGTTCGACCAGATGTAGCCGACGATGAAGTCGACCTTGTCGGACTGCACCAGCTTCTCGGTCTTCTGCTTGCCGACGTCAGGCTTCTGCTGGTCGTCTTCATAGATCACCTCGACCGGCTTGCCGTCCATCTTGCGGCCGAGATGATCGAGCGCAAGCTCGAACGAGTTGCGCATGTCGTTGCCGATCACGGCGGTCGGGCCGCTGAACGTCGAGACGAAGCCGATCTTGATGGTGTCGCCGGCAAAGGCCGTGCTCGAAAACAGCAGCGCCGCGGCGCCCGCCAGCCAGAAGCTCTTCATGGTCTTCCCTCCCCTCGAACAAATCGTTCTTATCGTTGTTTCGTCACCGCCACGCAGCAGCACGTCGAGCGGCGGCGTTTCGCCGCAGCATCCGTCGCGCAGTGTTCATCCTGCCGCGATCGATCCATGCACCATAATTCCCAGAAACGGACAAAGGCAAGAACTATAGTGCTGGTTAAGGATACTGCAGCACAGCAGACGGCAGAGGCGGGAAGAAGGTCAGGAGAGAGGAAGTCGCCTTCCCACGCCGTCATGGATGGGCTTGTTCCGGCCATCCACGCGGCTCGACGGTCGCCGCTCGACGGGGATGCCCGGGCCTTCGCCGCGCCGAAGCGGCTTCGACCGCACAGGCGGGACAAGCCCGGGCACGACGGAGCAACTGAAGAGCAGCGGCTCTGGTGACATCTACTTCTAGATGTCACGTGCAGATATCACATGCTCCCGACCCTACGAGCGCATCACTTCACCAGTGCGCACCCGCCATCAGACATCGGCCGGAACGCCTGCTCGGCCGGGATCGTCGAGACCAGACGATAGTAGTCGTACGGATATTTCGACTCGTCCGGCTTCTTGACCTCGAACAGATACATCGGATGCACGACGCGGCCATCGGCGCGGATCGTGGTGTCACCGAACAGCTTGTCCTTGCCTTTCACCGTCTTCATCTGCGGAACGACATCCTTGGCATCGTCGCTGCCGGTCGCAGCGACCGCGTTGAGATAAGCGAGCGTCGACGCATAGACGCCGGCCTGGTTGCCGCTCGGCATCTTGCCGTTCATGCCGGGACGCGCCGCGAAGCGCTTGGCGAAGGCGCGGGTGTCGTCATCCATGTCCCAATAGAACGCCTCCAGCAGTTGCAGGCCCTGCGCCGCCTTCAGGCCCATGCCGTGGATGTCGTTGATGAACAGCAGGAAGGCGACCAGCGACTGTCCGCTTTGCTGGATGCCGAACTCGGACGCCTGCTTGACCGCGTTGATGGTGTCTCCGCCGGCGTTCGCAAGTCCGATCACCTTGGCCTTCGAGCCCTGCGCCTGCAGCAGGAACGAGGCGAAATCCGTCGTGCCGAGCGGATGCTTGGCCGAACCGAGCACCTTGCCACCATGCTTCTCGATATAGTTGGTCGCTTCCGCCTCGATGCCCTGGCCGAGCGCGTAGTTGACCGTGATGAAATACCAGTCCTTGCCGCCGCGTCCCATCATCGCGGCCGCCGTGGTGTTGCCGGTCGCCCAGGCGTCGTTGACCCATTGGATGGTGTTCGGCGAGCAGGCCTTGCCGGTGAGATCGGAGCTTGCAGTGGACGAAGCCAGGAACGTCATGCGGCTGTTGCGCAAGAGTTCGTTGATCGTGAGGCCGACGGCCGAATTGGGCACGTCGACGACGGCGTCGACCTTGTCGACATCGAGCCATTTGCGCGCGATCGCCGAGCCGATATCGGCCTTGTTCTGGTGGTCGGCATAGACGATCTCGACCTTGATGCCTTTGCCGCCGCCGTTGAAATCCTCGGCGGCCATGCGCGCGGCCTCGACCGAGCCCATGCCGTTGGTGTCCTGGAAGATGCCGGAGATGTCGTTGAGCACGCCGACGCGCACGACGTTGTCCGATATCTCTCCGGCTGACGCCGTGGTGCCCAGGCCCAGTGCTGCGACCATCGCGAGCGTGCAAATATTCAGCTGCTTCATGGAATCCCTCCCCGTGTGTTGCTTGTTCTGATTTGTCGTCTTCAGCGGATGGTTCAGCTCTGCCGGTCCGGAATCCGGATGACGAGCCCGGCGAGCGCCGGCTGGATCTTGATCTGGCAAGACAGCCGGCTGTTCGGCCGCCGCTCGGCGGCCGTGCCGTCGAGCAGCGCATCCTCGTCGTCCGTCACGGGATCGAGCTTCGACACCCAGGCCTCGTCGACATAGACGTGGCACGTCGCACAGACGGCATTGCCGCCGCACTCGGCGACAATCCCGTCAACGCCGTGGGACAGCGCGGCCATCATCAGGCTGTCACCGTCCGCGGCCTCCACTGTCTCACTGCGGTTGTCGGCATGAATGAAGGTGATCGTCGTCATGGCCATGGCTCAGTCTCTTGGCTCAGGCTGGAGTGAAGGTGACCGGCAGGCTGGCAAGCCCGCGCAGCGTGTTGTTGTAGCGTCGCACTGGCTCAGCGCTCATCGTGATGCTCCCCACCTTGCGGGCGAGCGCGGTCAGCACCGCCTCGCCTTCGAGCCGCGCGACGAGCTGGCCGACGCACATGTGGATGCCGGAGCCGAAACCGACATGGCCGGAGACCTTGCGGGTGATGTCGTACGCATCCGGCTGCTCCCAGCGGCGCGGATCGCGATTGGCGCTGCCCAGGAACATCAACACCTTCTCGCCTTCGGGGATGGTCACGCCGCCGAGCTCGACATCACGTGTGGTGGTGCGGAAGAAGGTCTGCACCGGGCTCTCGAAGCGCACCGCTTCCTCGAAGGCATTGCGGGCCAGCGAGGGATCCGCGCGCAGCCGCTGCCATTGATCGGGGAAGCGCGCGAGGCAATAGATTGCGGCGCCGATGCCATAGACCGTGGTGTCGAGCCCGGCCGACAGCAGCGAGCGCACCAGCAAAGGCGCCTCGGCCGGCGTGATCTCGCCGGTATCGCTGAAGGCATGGATGCAGGCGCCGAAGCCGCCGGGCGCGAGGTTGTCGCGCTGGCACTGTTCGGTGACATAGGCTTGGTGCGGCGCGGAGCGCTCGATCGCCTGCTGGCGCAGCTCGTTCGGCGGGCCGAACGCGTTGAAGACGAGGCTCGCATAGGGAATGAGGTGGTCACGGCCTTCTGCCTTGAGGCCGAGCGCATCGGGGAATACCGACAGCGGATAGGCTTCCGCGAGATCGGGAATGGCGTCGAACGAGCCGCGCGCCAGGAGCTCATCGATCTTGGCCTCTGACGCCGCCATGAAGCCGTCGCGCAGCCGCTTCATCACCGCGGGCGACAGCACCTTGCTCAGCACTGCGCGGGTGCGCGTATGCGCCGGCGGGTCGGCCTCGAGGATCAGGCTCGGCGGCCGCCACGGCTTCTCCTTGGCGAAGTCGCTAAGGCCCACGCCCCGGCTGGAGCAGAAGGTCTGGGGATCGTTGAAGACGGCATGGACCTCGGCATAGCGGGCGACGCCGTAGACCTTCCATGCGTCGAGATAGACCACGGGGCCGGCCTCCCGCATCTCTCGATGCGCCGGATAGGGGTCATCGAAGAACGCGTAAGAGAACGGATCGATCGGGAGATGCGGGATGGCCGGCGCCACGCCGGCATTGGGGGAAAGACCTGTTGGGTTCATGCTGACCTCCCGAAGATTGGCCTTGTCATGCGGCTTTTCGTATCCCTAAGAGTGGCGATGCATGGACGCTGGGGGTCATGAGCGAGAAATCCGGAACGCCGCGCAAGGCGCAGCCGCGCGTGCCTGAGGCGCAAGGCCTCACGCTCGATCTCGACCGCTATGTGCCGGCCTTCATCACCTTCATCGCCAACAAGCTGTCGAACAGCGCCACCGCGTTCTATCAGCGCAATTTCGGCGTCAACGTCACGGAATGGCGGATCATGTCGCTGCTGGCGATCGAGCCGGGCATTCCGGCCTCGCGCATCTGCAGCGTGATCGGCTTCGACAAGGGGCCGGTCAGCCGCACGCTCGCGCTGATGAAGGGACGCGGACTGATCGCGATCCGCAACGATCCGCAGGACGGCCGCAGCCATTCCATCTCGTTGACCGCCAAGGGCCGCGCGACCCATGACAAGGTGATCGTCGCCGCGCTGGAGCGGGAGCGGCGCCTGCTGGCGTGCCTCGACGAGAATGAGCAGGAAGTGCTGATCGAGCTGCTGCGCCGGATCCACGACAATCTCGACGCGGTCACCGGCGCGAGCTGAGCCGTTCCGACCCCGTCCATTGAGCCGCTGACCATTGCGGCCGGGCCCTCGTCTGGCGCGCACGCAAGCGGCCGCGCCTGCTTCGCGCAGGCTGCGCATGGCGTCTCCATCCCTCGTTCGAGGCGCGCGTGATCCCGCGCCTGCGTCGTTCACGGAGGCAATAGTTCCACAGATTAGTTGCTTTGGCAACCATAGAATCTTGGCCAGGCGACTTGCCGCAACGCGTAACGAGGTCAGTGCGGCGCGATGCCTCCAATTTTACGCATCCGCGAAGGCGCGCAGCAATTTCGCTCTGATATGCACAATCCCGAGGACGGCGCCGTCGCTGCGACGCGGCCTGCGGGAGAGGCGGATGTTGGGGTTCATCTTCGGGTTCAATGCGCGCCTTGGCCGGCTGCAGTATTTTCTAGCCACGCTCGGTCTCATCGTCGTCTCCATCATCCTGATCGTGGTTCTCGCGGTTGCGCTGGCTGCCGTGGCGCCGCACGGATCAGCGCCGACGTTGAGCTGGCCGATCATGGCAGCGATCGGGCTGGTGGTGCTGGCGAGTCTGATGCTGCAAGCAATGCGCATCCGCGACATCGGCTGGGACCCCGTCTGCGTGATCCCGGCCTGGATCGCGGTCATGGTGCTCGACTATGTCGTCGCCATGCGCTTCCCCGAATATGCGGCGACGTCGTCGCACCACGGCACCTGGGTCGGCGGGCTGATCAATCTCGGCCTCACCGTCGCGCTGCTGTTCTTCCCGAGCGGCGCAGACGACGCCGGAGTCTCGGGAGGGACCATGGTCAGCCGAACGCCGTCGCCCTCGTTCCGCAGCGCCCGCAGCACGGGCTCCACCTCAGAGGCAAGGCTGGCGCGCATCACCGGCGGTGACGCCGGTCGCCGCGGGTAACCGGTCGCGCCCCTGCATCCCTTTGCCTACAGATTAGGCACATCGCCCCGACATCCGAGGCGCAAGGCCCGGAAGACTTGGCGATCTCAGGACCAACCTACTGACAGCACGCGTTTTTCGTCGGAAGACGCGCTGTCACCCTCATGTACACAATGGCACATGGCTTGCTACGTTCGCGGCAGGATCGCGAAGCGGAGTGCAACGACATGGCAGGTCATCGATCGGGCTCAGACGCGACGCGGAGCGTCGCGTGACCGAAACCGTCGCCGAGATCGTCGCCGCTCACCGCGTCGGCCTGACGCTTCCCCGAGAGACGGTTGCGCGCTGCTACGCGCGGATCCGATCGCACGATGATGCCGCGATCTTCATCAGCCTTCGCGACGAGACGGATGCGCTCGCCGAGGCCGCGGCCCTCGAGGGCAGGGACGCCGCGGCGCTGCCGCTCTACGGCGTACCTGTCGCCGTGAAGGACAACATCGATGTCGCGGGACTGCCGACCACGGCAGCCTGCCCGGCCTTTGCCTATACGCCCGCGCGCGATTCCACTGCCGTGGCGCGGCTGCGCGCGGCCGGCGCCATCATCATCGGCAAGACCAATCTCGACCAGTTCGCGACCGGCCTCGTCGGCGTCCGCTCGCCCTATGGCATTCCGAAGAACCCCGTTCGAGCCGATCTGGTGCCGGGCGGATCGAGCTCCGGCTCGGCGGTCGCCGTCTCGGCCGGCCTCGTGCCACTGTCGCTCGGCACGGACACCGCAGGCTCGGGCCGGGTGCCCGCGATGCTCAACAACATCGTCGGGCTGAAGCCGAGCCTCGGCATGATCTCGACGGCCGGGCTGGTGCCGGCCTGCCGTACGCTCGACTGCATCTCGGTGTTCTCGCTGACGGTCGACGATGCCGTGACGGCGCTTTCGGTGATGGCAGCGCCCGATCCGCTCGATCCGTTCTCGCGCGACCGGCCGCTGGCTGCCGTGACCGCATTTCCGAACGGCGTGAAGCTCGGCATCCCCCGCCCAGGACAGTTGATCTTCTTCGGTGACAAGGCAGCCGAGGACGCCTACGGCGCTGCAGCCGCCCGCTTCGTCAAGCTCGGCGCCGAACTCGTCGAGTTCGACCTCGAACCATTCTACGAGACGGCGCGGCTGCTCTATGAAGGCCCGTGGGTCGCCGAGCGCTATCTCGTGATCCGCGATCTCCTCGCGTCCGATCCCGACGCGATTCATCCGGTGACGCGCGAGATCACCATCGCCGGCACGCGCGTCAGCGCGGCCGACACGTTTGCGGCGCTGTATCGGCTGCAGGCGCTGCGCAAGGTCGCCGAGCGCACCTTCGCGGGCCTCGACGCGCTGCTGCTGCCGACGGCGCCGACCGCCTACACGACCGCGGACGTGCTGGCCGATCCGATCCTGCTCAACAGCCGACTCGGCACCTACACCAACTTCGTCAACCTGCTCGACATGTGCGGCCTGGCCGTGCCGGCCGCAATGCGCGGTGACGGCATTCCGTTCGGAATCACGCTGCTCGCACCGGCCGGGCGCGACGCCGCGCTCGCCAGCCTGGGCCGCGCCTTCCACGCCGACACGGCGCTGCCGGTCGGCGCCAAGAAGGTCCCGCAGCCGCCGCTGGCGCCCCTGCCGCCGTCGCTGCACGGCGACGAGATCGCGGTCGTGGTCGTCGGCGCGCACCTTTCGGGCATGGCGCTCAATCACGAACTGACGGGTCTCGGGGGCCGGCTGCTGGAAGCGACGAAGACTGCGCCTGATTACAGGCTCTATGCGCTGCCCACGACGCCGCCCAAGCCCGGCATGCTGCGGATCGAACAGGGTCAGGGTCGCGCGATGGACGTGGAGATCTGGGCGCTGTCGGCGGCGAGCTTCGGCACGTTCGTCAATCTCATCCCGCCGCCCCTGTCGATCGGCACCATCAGGCTTGCTGACGGCCAAACCGCGAAAGGCTTCCTGGTCGAGCCCGCGGCTCTCAGCGGCGCCCGTGACATCTCGGAGTTC
This sequence comes from Bradyrhizobium sp. SZCCHNR1002, assembly GCF_032381435.1. NCBI lineage: Bacteria > Pseudomonadati > Pseudomonadota > Alphaproteobacteria > Hyphomicrobiales > Nitrobacteraceae > Bradyrhizobium > Bradyrhizobium sp. SZCCHNR1002. The sequence goes on along the minus strand of NZ_JAUHIS010000005.1, from coordinate 40,564 downwards.
GGCGGCTGGCGCGCGTACATGGCGCAAGCTTACACGGCGCAAAGGGATTGATCGTCCTCGTCCTTGCTTCGCTGCGCTCGCAGGAACGGAAACCCGATTGGCCGTGTCAGTGCAACTCACCTACACCGACACGGCGTAGATCTCGTACTCGCCGCGGACCAGCTCGATATGCGCTTTCATGGCGCTCGCCGCGCCGGCCTTGTCGCCGCGCAGGATGGCGATGACGACGCGGTCGTGCTCGGCATGCGACTTGGCGAGGCGGCCGAGATTGCGGAACTGGGCGCGGCGAAACGGCTGTACGCGCACCCGCGTCGCGAGCGTGATCTCGGCGATGTAGGCGTTGTGCGCACCGGCATAGATCGCGTTGTGGAAGCGCTCGTTGACCTCGTGAAAGCGCTCGGGATTGCCGGCGTGGCTGAGATTGCGCAGCTCCTCGTGAATGGCTTCGAGCCGCTGCCGCTCGACCGGTGTCATGCGCTGCGCGGCGAGTCCGGCGCAGAGGCCTTCGAGCTCGGCCATCGCCTCGAACATGCCGGTCAGGCGGTCGACGGACGGCCGCGCCACGACGGCGCCGCGATGTGCGCGCGCCTCGATCAGGCCGGAGGCGGCGAGCTGCCGCAACGCCTCGCGCACCGGCGTACGTGATACGTTGAAGCGCTTGGCAATCTCGGTCTCGTCGAGCGGCGCGCCGGGCGCAAGCGCGCCACGCACGATATCGTCGGCGAGCTGCAGACGCAGCTCCTCGGCGCGCGTGATCTTCGCGACGGCGGGCGGCGCACGTTCGCTGCGTGGCAGAACGGAGTCGCGAACGAGCCGCTGACGCGTCCGCGGCGGGAGATCGTCCAGGCTCATGCCTCAGCCGCCTTTTGCTTCGTCGATGATGCTGACATGGGCGGCAACGATTCTCCAGCCCTCCGGAAACCGGATCCAGGTCTGCATCTGCCGCCCGACCTTGCCGGGCGCGCTGTCGCGATAGAACAGGGTCGAGGCAACCGCGCTGTCGCGGCCGTAGGTGGTGATCACGGTGCGCGCGGTCCGCCGCATCAATCCGACCGGCGAGCGCGCGGATCGGAACGCCGCGATCTCGCCATAGCCGTAGAGATTCTCGCCGATGCCGTAGCGCAGCGTGCGCGAATCCTGGCGGAACAGCTCGTCGAGCACGGCGACGTCGTTGCTGACCAGCGCCTGTTCGTAGCGTTGGAACTGCGCGGTCACCTCCGCGACGACGTCAGGCAGATCGACTTCCATTCTCCAGAACTCCTCTCGGGGCCGGCGCAGCGGCGACGCCAAGCTGTTGCAAAGCGTGGGCCACACGCAATGCGACATGTTCGCACCAGGGCGCGGCGATGATCTGCACGCCGATGGGCATCGGCTCGAGCGGAATCGGCACAGCGACGACGGGAAGTCCTATGAACGAGATCGGCTGCGTATGAATGCCGATATTCGCGCGCACCGGCAGCTCGACGCCATCGAGCACGAAGGTCGCCTGCCCGAGCTTCGGCGCGATGCATGGCGTCGCCGGCGCGATCAGCACATCGACCGACTTGAACAGCTCCAGCACGCGGGCGCGATACCAGCGGCGAAACTTCTGCGCGCGGTCGACCATCGGCGCCGGAATCATCGCGCCCGCGATCAGGCGATCGCGCACCGCCGGATCGAAATCGCCGGGGCGCGTGCGCAGGCGATCGAGATGCAGCGAGGCGCCTTCCGTCGTGCTGATGACATAGGCTGCCGCACGGGCGCGGGACGCCTCAGGCACATCGACAACGTTCGTTACCTTCAACGCCGTGGCCACGCGCGCCACGGCTTCCGCGGCTTCAGGAAACAGGTTGTTCTGGAAGTGGCCGCCAGCAAGCGCAATGCGCAGACCGTCGAGTCCTTGCGAGAGCGAGCCGGACACCGGCTCCGGCCCGCGCGTCGTACAGGCCGCGTCATCCGCATCAGCCCCCTGCATCACGTCGTAAGCGAGCGCGAGATCCTCCACCGAGCGCGCGAAGGGGCCGAGGTGATCCAGGCTCATCACGAACGGAAACGAGCGTGCGCGCGACAGCCGGCCGTAGGTCGGCTTCAGGCCGAAGATGCCGCAGAACGACGAGGGCACGCGGATCGAGCCGTTTGTATCCGAGCCGAGCGCGATCGGCACCAGGCCGCCGCCGACGGCACTGCCCGAGCCGCCCGACGAGCCGCCGCTCATCCGCGTCGGATCATGCGGATTGCGCGACGGGCCATCGTGGATATTCTCGCCGGTGAAGTCGTAGGCGTATTCACCCATGTTGAGCGCGCCGACGAGCACCGCGCCGGCAGCCTCCATGCGCGCGATCAGCGTCGCATCGCGTGCGGCCGGCGGACGATCGCGATTGATCTTGGAGCCGGCGCGGGTCGGCAGGCCCTCCACATCGAACAGGTTCTTCACCGCGAACGGCACGCCGGCGAGCGGGCCGACGGGCCTGCCTGCGGCGATATCGGCATCCACGGCGCGCGCCTTCGCGCGTGCGCGCTCCGCCGTCACGTCGGTGAAGGCGTTCAACACGCCATCGCGCGCGGTGATCCTTGTCAATGCGGCTTCGGTGGCTTCCGCGGCGGAAAGCTGGCGGGCAGCGACCGCAGCTGCGATGGCACCGGCGGTCATGTGGGGATCAAGCGGTGAAGACACTGGCAGGCTCGGCTTCGTCAGGCAGGGAGAACTCGTCGACCAGCTTCGCCATCTTCAGCGAGACCTCGAGATTGGCCCGGATTGCCGGACGCCACGCGTCCTCGATCGGGAGGCCCAGGGCACGCCCGACCGCGTCGATGTAGTCGTCCCAAGACTTGTCCAAAGGTTCGGCCATGCCGTCTCTCCTCTCAATGTGCCGGCAACGGCGGGTGTGGAATCGCCGTCAGCAGCTCACGCGTATAGGCGTCCTGCGGATCGCCTAGCACACGTTCGGATGTGCCTTGCTCGACGATTCGACCCGACCGCATCACGATCACACGATCGCACAACAGCCGCACCACATTCAAATCATGGGAGACGAACAGATAGCTCATGCCCAATTTCTGCTTGAGATCCTGCAGCAGATTGAGCACGACGGCCTGCACGGAGACATCGAGCGCCGCCGTCGGCTCGTCGAGAATCACCAGCTTCGGGTGCAGTGCAATCGCACGGGCGATGCCGACGCGGGCCTTCTGCCCGCCGGACAATTGGTGCGGAAAGCGGTCGAGCAAATTGAGCGGCAGGCCGACCATGGTCGCGAGCTGCTCGCAGCGCGTACGAAGCGCGTCGCGTCCCTTGATGTCACCGAGCTGCAGGATGGGATCGGCGATGGCGCGCGCCGCGGTGAAGCGCGGATTGAGGCTGTCGGTCGGATCCTGGAACACCATCTGGATGCGGCTGCGCAGCGGCAGACGGGCAAAGGTCTGGGGCAGGATGTTGCCGATCTCCTCGCCGTCGAAGCTGATGCGGCCAGAGGTCTGGTCGAGCAGCCGCATCACCATCATCGACGTGGTCGATTTGCCGCAGCCGGATTCGCCGACAAGGCCGACGCTCTCGCCATGACCGACCGTGAAGCTGATGCCGTCGACGGCGCGGAACACCTCCGGCTCGATCGCCGGCTTGCGGCCGAACAGCTTTGACAGCGTCACCGAGGCGCCCTGGCGGGGATATTCCTTGACCAGCTTGTCGACGAGCAGGAGCGGCTTGGCGCTGCTCACGCTCCGCTCGCCCTCCTCACTGCGCTCGTCACCCTCGGGCTTGACCCGGGGGTCCATCACCTCGAGCGAGTCTTCCGAAGACAGAGGCATGGCCGGGTCAAGCCCGGCCATGACGGAGGGAGTATGGAGGGATGCCGACGCCTCATCCTCCGGCAACAGCTCCCGCAGCGACACACCCAGCCGCGGCGTCGCGCGCATCAGCTTGCGCGTGTAGGGATGCTGCGGGTTGGCGAAGATGTCCGCAGCCTTGGCCGTCTCGACCACCCGGCCCTTCTCCATCACCACGACGCGGTCGCAATAGGCGGCGGCCAGACCCAGATCGTGCGTGATCAGGATCGTCGACATGCCCCTGCTTCTGGTCAGCTCGACGACAAGATCCATCACCGCCTTCTGCGTGGTGACATCGAGGCCCGTGGTCGGCTCGTCGGCGATCAGGAGCTGCGGGTTGCAGGCGAGCGCCAGCGCGATGACCACGCGCTGGCACATGCCGCCGGACAATTCGAACGGATAGGCGTGATAGCGCTCGCGCGGACGTGCGATCTTGACCTGCTCGAGCGCGGCGATCGCCTTTTCGGCGCGGTCGCTTGCGGCCGCCTGCGCGTGCTGCTTCAGCACGTCCTCGATCTGCTGGCCCACTTTCCGGATCGGGTTGAGCGCGGCGCGCGGGTTCTGGAAGATCATCGAGATCTCGCGCCCGCGCAGGTCGCGCATCGCACTCTCGTCGGCCGCCTTGACGTCGACGCCGGAGAACATCACCGAGCCCTCGGCGATTCGCCCGGCGCGGTCGAGGATGCGCATGACCGCGTAGGACGTCACCGACTTGCCCGAGCCGGATTCGCCGACGATCGCCAGTGTCTCGCCCTTGGCGACGGAGATGTCGACATGCTGCACCGCCTTGACGATGCCGCGGCGGGTGGAGAATTCGACGGTGAGATCGCGGACGTCGAGCAGAGGCTGGGCGGTCATGAGGGGCTCCACGTGTGCGGTGCGTTCCCTCTCCCCGTTCTTACGGGGAGAGGGTTAGGGTGAGGGGCAGCCGCGCGGGTAGTACTAATTGGTGAGACCTGTACCCCCTCACCCGGATTGCATCTTCGATGCAATCCGACTTCACAGCGCGAGCGCAGCTCGTCGCGCCCCCGCAAGCGGGGAGAGGTTAAGGAAGATCCAGTCAAGCAACACACACTCATCGCCTCACGTCCTGCGCTGGGGATCGACGATGTCGCGCAGGCCGTCCCCGAGCAGGTTGAAGCAGAACACGGCGATCATCAGCGCAAGGCCGGGAAACAGCGCGATCCACCATTCGCCCGAGACCATGAAGGAGGCACCCTCGGCGACCATGATGCCCCATTCCGCCGTCGGCGGCCGCACGCCCAGGCCGATGAAGGACAGGCCGGCGGCGTTGAGGATGGCGTAACCCATGGTCAGCGACATCTGCACGATCATGATCGGCATGATGTTGGGCAGGATGTGGCCGAGCAGGATGCGCATCTCGCTGTTGCCCGACAGACGTGCGGCCTGCACGAAGCCGGCGTTACGGCGGACATTGGCTTCCGCGCGCGCGACGCGGGCATAGAGCGGGAAGTTCACGATCGCGGTCGCGATGATGATGTTCTGCACGGTGTTGCCGAGCGCGGCGACGATACCCATGGCCAGCACGAACAGCGGAAACGCCATGATCGTATCGGCGATGCGGCCGACGACGCGGTCGGTCCAGCCGCCGAAGAAGCCGGCGGCGACGCCGGCGAGGCCGCCCATGAAGAACACCAGCGCGACGGAGGCGACCGCGATGAAAGTATCGAGCCGGGTCGCGACCACGACGCGGCTGAAGATGTCGCGGCCGAGCTGATCGGTGCCGAACCAATGCGCCGCCGATGGCGGCTTCAGCGCGGAGGCGGTGTCGCTGGCGAGCGGATCATACGGCACGATCCAGGGTCCGAAGATCGCCGCGAACAGGATGATCACCAGCAGCCCGAAGGCAAAGCCGGTGACCTTGTTCTCGGCGAGCACATAGCGCGCATGCCCGATCAGGGCGACGAGTCCGGATGTGCGGGTGGAGACGGCAGATTCCAGGGTCGGCGCGACAGTGCTCATCCTTCCAGCCTCACACGGGGATCGATGACGCCATACAGAATGTCGATGACGAGGTTGAGGATCACGTACATGACCGCCATCGTCAGCACGAAGCCCTGCACCGGCGCGAAGTCGGAAGCGATCAGCGCCTCGACTGCGTAGGAGCCGATGCCCGGCCAGGCGAAGACCTTCTCCACCAGCACGTTGGCGCCGAGCAGGAAGGAGAACACCATCGACAGCGTGGTGATCACCGGCAGCATCGCGTTGCGGAACGCATAGGTGACGGTGACGGTCGAGGGCGACAGGCCCGAGGCGCGCGCGGTGCGCACGAACTCCGACGACAGGATCGCCAGCATCGAGGCGCGCGTCATGCGCGCGATCGGCGCCAGCGAGAAGATCGCGAGCGTCGCGGCGGGCAGGATCAGCTGGCTCAGCGCCGAGCGGAACGCCTCGCCGTCACGGGCGATCAGCGTGTCGATCAGGTAGAAGCCGGTCACATTGTTCGGCGCGCTGTAGAACACGTCGAGCCGGCCGAGCGGCGCCGGCGACCAGCCGAGCCGGAAGTAGAACACGTAGACCAGCACCAGGCCGGTGAAGAACACCGGCAGCGAGACGCCGGCCGTGGTGACGACACGGCAGGTGTGATCGATCCACGATCCCGGCCGCGTCGCGGCGAGCACGCCGAGCGGCAGCGCGATCGCGACGGAGACCAGCAGACCGAGCAGCGTGAGCTCCGCCGATGCGGGCAGGCGGTTGCGGATCTCGGTGGCGACCGGCTGTCCCGTCGTCAGCGAGCTGCCGAGATCGCCATGGGCGAGATCGACGGTGTAGCGGAAAAACTGTTCGACCAGCGGCTTGTCGAAGCCGAGCTTCTTGCGGATCTGCTCGACCGCTTCCTTGGTCGCAGCGGGACCGGCGAAGTAGGCCGCGGGATCACCCGGCAGCGCGCGGGTGAGGAGGAACGTGACGATCACCACGCCGATCAACGAGGGGATGGCGAAGGCAAGGCGCTTGGCGATCAGGCTCAGCATGGGCAAACATTCCCCATATCTGCGCTCGACGTCGCCCCACGGCGCAGTGCGCTCCCTCCCCCCTTGTGGGGGAGGGCTGGGGAGGGGGGGGAGTCGAGAAGGCGGTGCGCGTGGCTACCCCCCTCCCTGCCCCTCCCCCACAAGGGGGGAGGGAATGAGAGAGATCGGGCCGCCTCACTCGCCCCAATCACGATCCTCACCCCTTCACCAGCGCGCGGTAGTCGAGCCGGCGGTGGAACCAGTACTGATAGCCGGAGATGTTCTTCTGCATCGCGACGTTGACGAACGGCTGATACAATGGGATGCGCGGCACCTCGGCGAAAGCGAGATCGACGAAGCCCTTCACGTCGGCATCGTACGTCGCCTTGTCGCCGGTCGCGGCGGCGTCGCGGGCGCCGTTGATGAGCTTGTCCATCTCCGGCGACTTGTAGCTCATCGTGTTGAACACAGAATTGTTGCCGTGATAGCACCAGTAGAAGAAGTACTCGGGGTAATCGAGCCAGCCCGAGAAGATGTTGGTGAAGAGCGGCATCTCCTTCTTGTTCAGCTCGGTGCGCCAGTTGGCGCCGGGCACCTTGTTGATCGTCGTCTTGATACCGAGTTGCGCCAGGCTCTCCTGCACCAGCACGCAGAGCGGCTCGTTGACCTGCGCGAAGTTGAGATCGAACGAGATTGTGGTCTCGAAGCCCTGGGCGTAGCCGGCCTCGGCCAGCAGCGCCTTCGCCTTCTCCATGTCGGTCGCGTACTTCGTCGGCTGCGGCCAGGCCACCTCGGTCGCCTTGTCGGCCGGCGCACCGAACATCGGATTGGCGAGGCCGAACATCACGGCGTCGATGATCTTCTGATACGGCATCGCATAGGCGAGCGCCTGGCGCACCTTGGGATTGTCGAACGGCGGCTTGGTGACGTTCATGCCGATGTACTGGATGCCGTTCGAGATCGGCAGCGAGATCACGGTGTGCTTGCCGTTCGACTTCATCTCCTGGAAGTCCTTGTTCGGCAGCTCATAGGAGATGTCGGCGTCGCCGCGCTCGAGCAGCGCCCGGCGGTTGCCGGCCTGCGGCACCATGCGCCAGATCACGCGCTTGATCTTGGGCAGCGGACCGCACACCCAGTCGTCATTGCGCTCCATGATGACTTCGGTGCCGGCGGTCCACTTCGTCACCTTGTAGGCGCCGGAGCCCGCGGTCTGCTGCTTGGTGTATTCGAGGCCCCACGGGTCCTTTTCGGTGGCGTTCTTCTTCACCAGCTCGGAATTGACCACGCAGGGCACGATGACCGCGAGATCGGGGATCGTCAGCCGGTCCTTCTTCAGGAAGTCGACCCTCACAGTGTGGTCGTCGACGATGACGAACTGCTCGGGCTTGGTCAGCGAGCCCGCGCTCATCTGGAAGGTCGGAAAGCCGCCGACGCTGACGGCGCGGTCGAGCGACCACTTCACATCCTTGGCCGTGACCGGCGTGCCGTCGTGGAATTTGGCGTTCTTGCGCAGCTTGAAGGTGGCGGACATGTCGCCGATGGTCATGTCCTCGGCAAGCTCGGGCTTGAACTTGTCGCGGTCGTAGTAGGGCACGCCGCCCGGGCCGCTCTTCATCTCGTGGCTGATCAGCCGGTCGTAGCAATTCCAGGAGACTTCATAGCCCGGCACGTTGGTGCCGATGCCGTGAATGTCGAGGTTGTTAGGACCGCCCTCGGACACGATCAGCAGCGTCTCGGACCGCGCGTCCGCTTTGGCGGAAGACATGACTGCCGGCGCCATCGGCAGCGCAGCCCCAGCAGCCAGGCCGGAAACGGACTTTAGAAAATCACGACGCTTCATCAAATGCTCCCACCAGAATACGACCGGCAGGGAACGGGATCGCAAGCTTCGTGCCAAGTCGGCCGGACAGCCAACTGATTGAACACGCGACGATTTTCAAAATAGGTCGAGTGCGGCCGCCGCGCCGTTGCATACATGAAGTCAAAATTGACTAGAATATGTGCAGACAGTTCCCACTGCTGATCGATCACCGCGCCCTATTGGCAAAAGTCCTCGTTGTTGATGCGCAGGCAGCGCGGACTCGCCGCGACCTTCTGGCGCGAACAGCCGTCCCTGGCGTCGATCTTCTTCAGCGCCCGCAGCGCGGCCATTGTCGGGCGGTACCAGAGATAGTGCTCATCGGTGAGCTGCGAGGCACGCCGGAGGCCGCCGACCGTCGCCGCATCGAACATCCCGCTGGGCTGTCCGCCGAAGCAGGCGAGGCGAGCCAACTCGTCCTGAAGCCGGGAAATCAGCTCGCGCCCTTCAAAGGTCGGTCCGGCGCTGTCGAGCACCGCCGCCTCACGGAGCCGCGACGCTGCGGCGCGCGCCTCGGCCGCCTCGGGCGAGTCCGGGAATAGCGACGCCACGAGATCGAACGCATCGGGGGTGCGGACCTTGCGGGCCCTCGTCAGCACCTCGGCCGCGGTCGAGACATTGGCGGACGCGCGATCGGCGGACGCTGCCCTGCGCTGCTGCAGAACGCTGCGCGCTCGTGCGGCCTCCTCGCTGCCCGGAAAGCGGTCGACGAGCAACTCGAACAGAGCGAGGTTGTCGGTTTCGGTCGCTGCCGCAAGCAGTTGAGCTGAAGGGCTCGGCGGCGGTGCCGGCTGGACGAAGTAGAAGTCCGCCTCGATCGAGGTCGACTCCCAGGGGATCTGCTGCTCGGCAGTCGCCAGACGAACCTGGCGTCGGACGCTCTTGAAGACGTCTTCGAGCTTCTCGCCGGGCGCGCCGATCGCCTGCGCGAGCGCGAGCGTGTAGGGGCTGTGACCATTGTCACCGTCGAAAGCCGCTTTGCCGGAGCCGGTGGCCGACGCGATGAAGGCGCCGTAGACCGCGCCCATCGGCGCCAGCCCGAGCAGAGCATTGGCCGTCGCGGCGCCTTCCGGAAACGGATTGTCCCGGCACGCATCGAGGATCAGAATGTTCACCCGGTTACCGGCCGACGACAGCCGGTCGGCGATGCGCTTGACGCTGACGGCATGGCCGGCGATGTCGGCCTTGCGCTTGATCTCCGCGTCGACCGGCACGAGATAGTTGATCCCGTCGCTCTCCAGGCCGTGACCGGCATAGTAGAGCACCGACACGGCGTCGGGCCCGCGCTGCTTGATCGCCTGCACGAACGCCTCGACATCCTCGCTCATGGCTTTGAGCTCGCGGTTGGCCTTCAGCGTCACCTCGAAGCCGAGTTTGCGCAGCCTGTCCGCGATCAGGTCGGCGTCCTTGCCGGGATTTTCCAGCGGCCTCAGCCGGGCATACGCGGCATTGCCGATGACGAGCGCGACGCGCGGTGCCGAGGCCGGCACCGTCTTCCGCGGGACTTCGGCAGCAAGACCGGCCGCCAGACCTTGAAAGACGAGCAACAGCGTCAGAGACACCAGAGGCCAGACCGAGTGCCGGAAAAATGTTGTTCGCATGTCCGTAGTATATCGAAGCGCCGGCAGCCGGCCACCATCATCGAATTGACGTCAGACAGCGTCTATGGTCCGCTTTGCCTTTCCATTCCGCAGCGCCCTGATGCCGCGATTTTCATTCATATTGCTGATGAGCTGCTGTCTGTGGAGCGCCTCGGCCGCTGCCGAGGTACTGAGCGGCCGCGAATTCCAGAACCTGCTGGCGGGTGGGCCGGAGGGGACCACGATCGTCTTTCGCGGCGGCACGGACAAATTGTTCTTCTCCCCCACGTTGAAGAACCGACTGCGGGCGAGCCCCGAACTGGGTCCCGATTTCATCAGGCAGAAGATCCTGCGCAGCACCGTCGCCGAGGGCGTGTTCGTCAGCGCATCGATCGAGAACGGCAAGCCGCGCATGATCAGCGGCATTGCCGGGATCGCCGCCGACAGTGACAGCGGCCACGGCATCCTGACACTGCTGCAGACCTTTCCCGACGACACCAGCCTCAAGGCGTTCGAGAAGCGCGACCGGCTCTATGCCGTCGTCATCGTCGAGGACGCACCAGGCGGCGTTGTGTGCCGCAAATCACAGTGGGAGAAGCTGTTTGCGCTCAAGGGAGATCCGAAGATGACAACGGTGCCGTGCGAATTCCTGGTGGGCAACGCGATCACGCCGTCAGCGGCTCCGTGAGGACGACGAGGGGGACGATATGAGGAATGTTGGCGTTCGCAGCGCGCCGCTCGCGCGGGGTTCTCGACATTGGCTGCTGGTGGCGGCGCTGGCGCTGATCACACTGCTCGGATCGCTGCCGACAAGACCGGCGATGGCGGCAGCCATTCTGAACGCGGCAGCCACCACCGCCGTCGGCGGGCTCGGCATCTGCAGCAGCAAGCAGGGCAAGGACCTCTACAATTGCGTCGCCGATGTGCTCGACCGCATGGCCTCCAGCATCGGCGCCGCCAATGTCCCGGAGACGCAGCGTGCGTTGCAGACCGCGGCGGCCGGATTGCGCGCCGCCACATCCAAGTCCCAGGCGATCTCGGCGATCGCGCGCTGCCAGTCGGTGATCTCGGGAGCGCTCAAACAGGTGCGCGCGGCCGGCGGTCGCTACGTCCCGGGATGGGGCGACACCGGCCTGACCTCCATCTCCAGCGTGCTGTCACGCGCGATCCAGTTGATCCAGAGCAAGGGCTGACACAACGGAGAAATGAAAATGCCCGCTCAGCGACGAATGTCCGCCGTGCGTCTCTTGACGCCGATCCTGGCCTTGCTGGGGTTCAGCCTCCTCGCCGGCACGCCCGCGCGCGCGGATGCCGGCATGGCCGCGGCAGCAGTGTCAGCGAATGGAGGTCTTGCGGCCTGCTCCGCCAATACGGGCAAGGCGCTGTATGATTGCATCGCCAATGTCCTGGACAGGCTGAGCAGCGACATCACGGCGCCGGGCGTCCCGGAGACGCGCCGGGCGCTCAGCAATGCGGCAGCGAAGCTGCGGGCCGCCACGACCAAGGCGCAGGCCTTGTCCGCCGTCACGCAGTGCCGGGCGCTGATTTCAGGGGCGCTCGCGAAGGTCCGCGCGCTGGGCGGCGGCTATGTCGCCGGCTGGGGCGGCGGCGCCGGAGGGGGTTCGGGGCTGGCCGCGGTCGCCGATGTGCTCGCGCGCGCGGCGAAACTGATACAAACCAAAGGCTGAGCCGTGCGTGTCAACCCGGCCAGACCAGTTCCTGCAGCTCATCGAAGCTTTGGACCTTGGCCGGCCAGTCCGGTATGCAGATGTGCCGGACGGGATCGCTGGCCTGATGCAGCAGCATCAAAGCGAGCAGCCGGCGCTTCAGCGTCCAGGTGAGGTCCGCCGGCGTGAGGCCATAGCCCTCGAACAACGCACGCACGCGTCCCGCATGTCCGGCCGCCATGAACGCGCTCGGCCCGAGCAGGTCGTATTCACCGAACCCCGTGAAGACATCGCCGAAATCGAACAGGCCGCTCACGCGCCAGCCGTCACCGTCGCGCGCGATGAGGAAATTCTCCGGGATGTATTCGCCGGTCAGAATGACTGACGGCGGATCTCGCGGCAACAGGGCGGCCGCCTGCTGCAGCAGAACATCAAGTCCGTCGAGAAGCCGTTCCGGCAAGCCCAGCCGCGTGTGGCGCGCACGGCATCCGGCCATTTGCGCCTGCAGGACATCGGGCCAGCGCGGTTCGAGCGCAAGCAGTTCGCCGGGCGGGATACGCTGCACGTCCGCGATCAGGCGACCGAGTTGCCGAAGCAAATTTTGCTTGTCGGCCTCTGCCAGCTGCGGCCAGACCTCTGCAGCGGCGATGCCGTGGAGCCGCGTCATGATCAGGTAGGACCAGCCGTCGCGCTCTCCCTCATGCAGCAGTTCGGGCGTCGCAACGGCGGCAAGGCGCTTGAACACCACCCGCAGCGTGGCTCGCTCCGACAGGAATTGCCTGCGATGGATGGATGGGAAGATCTTCAGAATTGCATCGCCGCCGAGTGCTGCGACGAGATTGGTGCCTGCCGTAAAGGGCACGAGGCGCGCGCCGCCATACCCATGGCCGTCGACGACGTCCCTCGCGGCCGGCAGCCACTGCCCTCCATCGGCACGCAGGCGCCTGAGCTCGGCCGCATCGGTCACCCGTGGCAACGCCGTCATCAGCGATCCGGACTGGCGCGCTCGAATTGCCGCAGCAGCCGGTTGCCGCGCTCAACGGCCGCATCGAGCGCGGCCTGCGCCGGCTTGCGGCCGCCGAAGGCCTGCTCCATCTCGTCCTCGATCGCATCGCGGATCAGCACGAAGGAGCCGAGCCGCAGCCCTCTGGAATTTTCTGTCGGCGGATGCAGCGTCACCTGCTCGATGGAGATCGCCGTCCCGGGATTACGGTCGTAGAAGCCCTGTGCGCGAGTCAGATCGAACGCGGCCCGCGTGATCGGCAGATAACCCGTGTTCTGGTGCCAGGCCGCCTGGATGTCAGGGCGCGACAGATAGGCGAAGAATTTGGCGACGCCCTTGTACTCGGCGCCGGGACGATCGCGCAGCACCCACAAGGTCGCACCGCCGATGATCGAATTCTGCGGCGCGCCGGCAATGTCGGGCCAGTACGGCATCATGCCGTAGCCGACCTCGAACTTCGAATTGGCCTTGATGTCGGCGCGGGTGGCGGAAGAGCCGATGAAGATACCGCACTCGCCTTTCTGGAAGCGCGGCTCCGCAGCCTGACCACGTCCGGCATAGTCGAAGACCTTGCTCTTCTGCCATTCGGCGAGCTGCGCGACGTGACGGCTGACCTGCGGATTGTTGAAGGTCAGGACGGCGTCGAGGCCGGCAAAGCCATTGGCTCGCGTCGCGATCGGCAGATTGTGGAAAGCAGAAAAATTCTCGATGTTGATCCAGGCCGGCCAGGAGGTCGTGAAGCCGCAGGCCATGCCGTGCTGACGCAGCCGCTTGGCGGCTTGTCCGAGCTCGGGCCATGTTCTTGGCGGCACCGCAGGATCGAGACCGGCTGCACGAAACTGATCCTTGTTGTAGTAGAGAATCGGTGTCGATGCATTGAACGGGAAGGACAGCATGTTGCCGTCGGCATCGGAGTAGTAGCCGGCGACAGCCGGCAGATAGGCCGATGGCGAGAAGCTCTCCTGCTCGTCGCGCATCAGATCGAACACGGGATAGATCGCGCCCTTGGCCGCCGTCATGGTGGCGGTCGCGATCTCGTTGACCTGCACGATGGCAGGTTGCGTGCGCGAGCGGAACGCGAAGATCGCGGCCGTCACCGTTTCGGTGTAGCTCCCCTTGTAGCTCGGCACGATCCGATATTCGGACTGGGAGACATTGAAGCCGTCCGCCAACCTGTCGACCTGCCGGCCGAGCTCTCCCGACATCGCGTGCCACCACACGATCTCGGTGGCGGCATGGGCCGTGGCGGCGCAGAACGCCGTGCAGAAAAGAATTGCAATGGAAACAGAGCGAAAGAAGACCGTCACCGGAGGCCAGCTCCAAATTCGATGAATGAACGCGCGTGAATTGAAAGTCGCAATCGGACCAAGTTTAAAGTTCGGCAACCGACGGCTGCAACAAGTTTCAGGCAAACCATTGACGCGTAGCGCTTTGGCGTCAGAATGGCCTTATAGCACCTGCCAAGGACCGACATTGAACCTTTTCGTTTTCAGGCCGACCTCATCATCAAGGGGAAAGTGTTGCCTGTGTACCGCGCCCGCCTTTCGTTGATCTCGAGAGTGGACGCCTCGCCGGTGCTGACGCAGGCTGTGGCGGGCGCGCGACGCTGCTTGCCGCTTTCGGAGTTCCCATGCCTTGCCGCGCGGCCTGGGACGAGGCCGGTTGCGTCGCAACAGGCGCAACAGGCGCAACAGGAGAGCCTCGCTGCGCAAGACGGATCCCGCGCAAGCCGGTTCCCGGCAAGCCCGAGGTAGCGATCGTGGCACGCTTCAAGCAGCGGGGATCCGTCGAGCGACCGCTCAGCCTGGCGGTGCTCGGCCGTGCGCGGATCGTCCGCGTGCTCAGGGCGGTGCCGATCCGCTGGCGCATCCTGTCCATCGCGGCCCTCAACTCGGCCGTCGTGATCGTGCTCGCGGCGCTGATCTGGAACGGCGCGCAGGTGTTGGGAACCGCTTGGGACGACGTCCGCCAAGTGCGCGAGTCCGACAAGGTGCTGGCGCTGCTGGAAAGCGAGACCAGCCGGCTGCAGAACCTGATCCATCGCTACATCAATCAGCCGAGCCCGGAGCTGTTCGCCGAAATCCTGCTGCTGCGCGAAGCCGTGCTGGGCACGCTGACGACCCGTGCTTCGACGGACCCGATGCTGTCGGGATCTGTCGAGGAGCTGGAGCGGGTCACGGTTCGCTTTCTGGACGGCTTCGGCGAGCTGCGCGGCCTGCAGGCCACGATCTCGAAGACCTATGAGGACGAGGTGCTCGGTCCCGCCCGCGACATCGCCGGACTCTATTCGGTGATCGAAGGCGCGACCGGCCACCGCGACGCACAGATCTGGCCCTCGCTCGGCAAGTCGCGCGAAGCGTTCACCGCGATGCTGGTGGCCGCGAACTCCTATTATCTGTCGCTCGCCCCCGCTTCCGCCGATGATGCCCGCCGCAACATCGAAACGATCGAGAAGACCATTCCCGTCATGTCGGGCCTTGCCGACAATGACCTGCAGCGCCTCGCTCTGCAGCGGCTGTCGGCGCGGACCGCGGCGCTGCGCGCCGGGTTTTCCAAGCTGACCGACCAACTGAGCAATCGCACCGAGCTCCTGCGCAACACCATCGATGCGAGCCAGGCCGAGACGATCGCCGCCATCGACGGCCTCTCGGTGAAGATGCGTCAGCACGAGCAGAAGGCGCAGGCGACATTCGACAAGACGCTGCGCGACATCTCCCGCCGCGTGCTGTCGATCGCGGTTGTCTTCCTCGGCATCATCCTGTCCGCCGGCGTCCTGATCGCACTCTCCATCCGCCTTCCGCTGCAGCAGATCATGGCGTCGATGCGCGCGATCACGCTGGGCGACTACGATCGCAAGGTCCAGGGCACCGACGCCCGCGACGAAGTCGGCGCGATGGCGCGCGCCGTCGAGATCTTCCGCGAGAATGCGATCGCCAAGCGTGAGACCGAGGACGAGCTGCGGACCTCCAAGGAGAAGGCCGAGAGCGCGCTGCTCGAGCTCAATGCCGCGCAGCGCAATTTGATCGATGCAGAGCGGCTGGCCGCGCTGGGCGGGCTCGTGGCCGGCGTCGCGCATGAGGTCAACAATCCGATCGGCATCAGCCTGACGGTGGCGTCGAGCTTCGCGCGCCGCGTCGAGATGTTCGAGGCGGCCCTGCGCTCGCCCGAAGGCGGCCTGCGCCGGTCGCAGCTGGAGGAGTTCGTGCGTTCCTCGCGCGATGCGTCCGAGCAGCTGGTCGCCAATCTGCAGCGCGCCGGCGAGCTGATCCAGTCGTTCAAGCAGGTCGCCGTCGACCGCTCGCATGCGGAGCGGCGGACCTTCGTGCTGAGCGAGGCGACCGACCAGATCATCACCAGCCTGAAGCCGGTCCTCAAGCGCGCGCCGATCACGCTCTCCGTCGACGTCCCGGAGGGCCTCTTCATCGATGGCTATCCCGGGTTCTACGGCCAGATCCTCACCAACCTGTTCCTCAACGCCGTCAACCATGCCTTTGCCGACGGCCGCGCGGGGATGATCTCGATCACCGCGCGGCCGCGCGGCGCGGATGACATCGAGATCATTTTCGCCGATAACGGTGCCGGCATGACCCCCGACGTGCAGCGCCAGGCCTTCGATCCGTTCTTCACGACGCGCCGCAACGAGGGCGGGACGGGACTGGGGCTGCATATCGTCTACAATCTCGTGACGCAGCAGCTCGGCGGCCGCATGATGCTGGAATCCCGCGAGGGACAAGGCACGACTTTTCGGATTATCATGCCCCGGGTCGCCAAGGGCGGCGCCGAGACAGCAATAGGTGACGGAACGACGCAATGGCCGAACAGGACGATGTCCTCCACCTGATCGACGATACCGGCTTCGACGAGGACGCCCAACCGGCCCGGAAATGGAAGATCGCCGTCATCGACGATGACCATGCCGTGCACGAGGGTACGCGCTTTGCGTTGTCGGACTACAGCCTGAACGGACAGGGGCTGGAAATCCTCTCGGCCTATTCGGCCGCCGAGGGCCGCACTCTGATGCGCGAGCATGGCGACATCGCCGCGGTGCTGCTCGACGTCATCATGGAGACCGACGTCGCCGGCCTCGAACTCGTCGAATACATCCGCAACGAGATCAAGAACGAGACCGTCCGCATCATCCTGCGCACCGGACAGCCCGGCCAGGCGCCGGAGCGGCGCGTCATCGTCCAGTACGACATCAACGACTACAAGGCCAAGACCGAGCTCACCGCCGACAAGCTGTTCACCTCGCTGACCGCGGCGCTGCGCAGCTATCAGCAGCTCGAGCGCATGGTGCAGACCCGGCGCGGCCTCGAGATCATCATCGACGCCGCCTCGACGCTGTATGACTTCAAGTCGATGCAGCGGCTCGCCGAGGGCGTGCTGACCCAGATCGCCTCGCTGCTCAACGTCGATTGCGCAGGGATCCTGGTGCTGCGCGACGACGGCAGCCAGACCGAGGATTTCTCGGTGCTGGCCGGCTCCGGCTGCTACAGCCGCTTCTCCGGCGCCGTCACCTCGCGATCGCTCGATCCGGATCTGCGCGACATGGTCGAGGCCGCCTTCCGGCAGCGCACGAACGAATTCGCCGACCACAAGACGGTGCTGTATCTGCGGACCGGCTCCGGCCGCGAGGTCGTGGTGCTGCTGCAGGCCGAGCGGCCGCTGTCCGAGACCGACCGCTCGCTGGTGGAGATCTTCTCGAGCCGGCTGTCGATCGCCTTCGACAATGTGATCCTCTATCAGCAGCTGCACGAGGCCAACACCCAGCTCGAGGACCGCGTCGCCCAGCGCACCCGCGCGCTGATGCAGGCCAACAGGCGGCTGTCGGCGCAATGGCTGCGGCTGCAGCGCGCGAACGGCTTCAAGAACGAGATTCTGGGCACCGTCGCCCACGATCTCAAGAACCCGCTCGGGGTGATCCTCGGCCGCACCGAAATGCTGACCGAGCTGATCGCGACCGGGGCTTCCGCTGAGGGCATCACCAGCCAGATCGGCCACATCCGCGACGCCGCCAAGCGGCTGACCTCGATGGTCGACCATCTGATCTCCGATGCGATGGCCGACGCCTTCGACATCACCATCCGCCGAGAGCCGGTCGACGTCGCCGCGCTGATCCATGAGGTCGTGGAGGCCAACCAGCCGCTGGCGCTGAACAAGCAGCAGGTCATCGCCGTGTCGGCGCCGCCGCAGCTTTCCACCATGTGCGACATCGACCGCATCCGCGAGGCGATCGACAATCTCCTGAGCAACGCCATCAAATACAGTCCGATCGGCGGCCGCATCAGCGTGAAGGTCGCCGGCGACGGTGACAACACGATCATCGGCATCACCGACCAGGGCGCCGGGCTGTCCCCGGAGGACCTCGGCCGGCTGTTCGGCCGGTTCCAGCGGCTGTCGGCCAAGCCGACCGCCGGCGAGAGCTCGACCGGGCTCGGCCTGTCGATTGTCAAACGCATCGTCGACATGCATGGTGGCGAGGTGACGGCCAAGAGCGATGGGCCGGGATCGGGGTCAACCTTCACCATCACACTGCCTGCGGCCGAGTTGTCATGAGTCAGAGCCAGCACATCATCATCGTCGACGATGAGGCCCCCGCCCGCGAAATGGTGGGGGATTACCTCAAGATGCACGGCTTCACGGTGACCTTGTGTGACGGCGGCAAGAGCCTGCGCAGCGCCATCGAGACCGGCCCTGCCGATCTCGTCGTGCTCGACCTCAACATGCCCGAAGAGGATGGCCTGTCGATCATCCGTGACCTCAAGGGCCGCACCAACATCCCCGTCATCATGCTCACCGCCACCGCCAGTCCCATCGACCGGGTGGTCGGGCTGGAGCTCGGTGCCGACGATTATGTCGCCAAGCCCTGCGAGCTGCGCGAATTGATGGCCCGGATCCGCTCCGTGCTGCGCCGCAGCGTGCCGGCCAAGGCTGCCGTTGCGGCCGCCCCGGAGCCAGCTCCCGCCAAGGCTCCGGACCCCCAGCTGGTCCGGTTCGGCACGAAATGGCTCGACCTCGATGCCCAGGCGCTGCGGGACGATGAAGGCAACGAGCACCCGCTGACGGCCTCCGAATTCGGCCTGCTGAAAGTCTTCGCCGCCAACCCGAAGCGGGTGCTGTCGCGCGAGCGGCTGCTGGAGCTCGCCAATGCCAGGGATGCCGAAGCGTTCGACCGCGCCGTGGACCTGCGCATCATGCGCATCCGCCGGAAGATCGAGCCTGACCCGACGAAACCGGCCGTGATCCGCACCATTCGTGGCGGCGGCTACCTGTTTTCGCCGTCCGGCGAAAAGGCCTGAATCAGCTTTTCGGCGTGGTTCGCACGAGCGCAGCAGCGGCTTTCGTGCCTGATTCAGTTCCGCATCTTGGAATACGGCACAATTCCGCCATGACTGTTTCGCGATGTGCGGCGCGACGAAACAATTCTGCAGTCGCACGAAACCATTTTCCTGTTTTCGTGCAGACGTCCCGAAACGGGCGCTCATTAACAATCCATCCCGTCGAAACGCCGCAAGGGGGCGGTGGAACGGGAGAGTGTCATGCAGAACGTCGTTGCCATCAATTCCGCAGCCAGCCAGGGCATCATCGCGGCCCAGGCGACCACGGACGACATGCTCCTGGAGAGCATTTCCGATGGCGATCGCACCGCGATGCACACGCTGTATGCGCGTCACAATGTGCGGGTCTATCGCTTCATCCTGCGCATCGTCCGCGACACCACCGTCGCCGAGGACCTCGTCAGCCAGGTGTTCCTGGACGTCTGGCGCACCGCCAAGCAGTTCGAGGGCCGTTCGCAGGTCTCGACCTGGCTGCTGTCGATCGCCCGCTTCAAGGCCCTCACCGCACTGCGCCAGCGCCGCTTCGAGGACATCGACCAGGACGAGGTGCGCGAGATCGCCGATGACTCCGACACGCCGGAGACGTCGCTCGAGCGCTCCACCACCAGCGCCATCCTGCGGGCCTGCGTCGCCAAGCTGTCGCCGGCCCATCGCGAGATCATCACCCTGATCTACTACCACGAGAAGTCCGTGGAGGAGGTCGGCCAGATCATCGGCATCCCGCAGTCGACGGTGAAGACCCGCATGTTCTACGCCCGCAAGCACCTCGCGGAACTGCTGCGCGGCGCCGGCGTTCACAGCCTGGCGGCCTGATCGCCATTCTTCCTCGTCGGGGCCGGCGTCCCGGCGGGTTCCCGTGACACAGAGAAAATCGCCGAATGAAACAATTGAAACATTCGGCGAAATCACCTGGAAAATTTCGGCCACTAGAACGTTATCCATCGACAGAGCGTCAGTCCCCCAGCTGATCTCGGTCTCGAGCGAGCAAATTCCACCTCCAAGGTTGCTCCGAAGGCCCGGCGGATGCCCCCGCCGGGCCTTCGTCGTCTGTGGACCCGCAATGCAGTCCATAGGGCGATTTGACCATTTGATATCGCCTCATCCCGGTGCAATGGTCCGCGCGAGAGGGGCCCAAGCCCCGCAATGACGGACGGTGCGAATGTTCGGTTTGGATGCGGTGGAGCTGGCGCGCGCGCAATTCGCCTTCACGGTCACATTCCACATCATCTTCCCTGCCTTCTCGATCGGGCTCGCTTCCTACCTCGCCGTGCTCGAAGCGCTGTGGCTGTGGACCGGGCGCGACGTCTATCTCAACGTCTTCAATTACTGGCTCAAGATCTTTGCCATAGCGTTTGCGATGGGCGTCGTCTCCGGCATCGTGATGTCCTATCAGTTCGGCACCAACTGGTCGGTCTATTCCGACAAGGTCGGACCGGTGATCGGCCCCCTGATGGCCTATGAGGTGCTGACCGCGTTCTTCCTCGAGGCCGGCTTCCTCGGCGTCATGCTGTTCGGCCTCAAGCGCGTCGGACCGAAGCTGCATTTCCTCGCCACCCTGATGGTCGCGATCGGCACCTTGATTTCCGCGTTCTGGATCCTCTCCGCCAACTCCTGGATGCAGACGCCCGCCGGCTATGCCGTGAATGCCGAGGGCCAGTTCGTCTCGGTCGACTGGCTCGCCGTGATCTTCAACCCGTCCTTCCCCTACCGCCTCGTGCACATGGTGCTGGCGGCCTATCTCACCACCTCGCTCGTGGTCGGCGCGGTCGGCGCCTGGCATCTGCTGCGCAATCCGCATCTGCCGGGACCACGCGTGATGTTCTCGATGGCGATGTGGATGGCCGCGCTGGTGGCGCCGCTGCAGATCCTCGTCGGCGATCAGCATGGCCTCAATACCCTCGAACACCAGCCGGTGAAGATCATGGCCATGGAGGGCCATTTCGAGAGCCACAAGGATGGCGCGCCGCTGTATCTGTTCGGCTGGCCCGACCAGGAGAAGGGCGAACTGAAATGGGCGCTCGGCATTCCCAAATTCGGCTCGCTGATCCTCAAGCACCAGATCGACGCGCCGATGGCCGGGCTCGACACCGTGCCCCGCAAGGACTGGCCGCCGGTGCCGATCACCTTCTGGTCGTTCCGCATCATGGTCGGCCTCGGCCTCCTGATGCTCGCGCTCGGCCTGTTCAGCCTCTGGGAGCGCTGGCGCGGCCGGCTGTACATCAATCGCGGCCTGCATCGCTTCGCGATTGCGATGGGTCCCGCCGGCTTCATCGCCGTGATCGCCGGCTGGGTCACCACCGAGACCGGCCGCCAGCCGTTCACCGTGTACGGGCTGCTGCGCACCGCCGATTCCGTGTCGCCGCTGGCGGCGCCGGCGGTCGGTGCGTCGCTGCTCGCCTTCATCATCGTGTATTTCATCATCTTCGCCGCCGGTGTGCTGTACATCCTGCGCCTGATGGCCGAGCCGCCGCATCCCGGAGAGTCCGGCCCGAGCAGTGAGCCGCCGATCCGCACCGCGGGCGTCACGCCGGCCGCCGGCGTCGTGCAGGGAGCCGGATCATGACCGTCGCCGTCGATCTCGCCACGCTCTGGGCGTTCATCATCGCGCTCGCCGTGTTCATCTACGTCGTGATGGACGGCTTCGATCTCGGGCTCGGCATTCTCTTCCCGCTGTTTCCGGGCAAGCAGGACCGCGACGTCATCACCAACACCGTCGCGCCGGTGTGGGACGGCAACGAGACCTGGCTGGTGCTCGGCGGCGGCGGGCTGATGGCGGCGTTTCCGCTCGCTTATTCCATCCTGCTGCCGGCACTGTATGCGCCGCTGATCGCGATGCTGGTCGGGCTGATCTTTCGCGGCGTCGCCTTCGAATTCCGCTGGCGCACCCGTGCCACACGCAATCTCTGGGACATCGCCTTTGCCGGCGGCTCCTGGGTCGCAGCATTGGCGCAGGGCATCGCGCTCGGCGCCATCCTGCAGGGCGTGCACGTCGAAGGCCGGCACTATGCCGGCGGCTGGTGGGACTGGCTGACGCCGTTTTCCATCCTCACCGGCATCTCGCTGGTGGTCGGCTACGCGCTGCTCGGCGCGACCTGGCTGATCCTGAAGACCGAGGGCGACCTGCGCGACAAGGCCTACCGCATCAGCTGGGTTCTGCTGGTCCTGATGCTGCTTGCCATCGCCGCCGTGAGCCTGGCAACGCCGCTGCTCACCATCCAATATGCGCAGCGCTGGTTCAGCTGGCCCGCGATCGTCCTCACCGCGCCGGTGCCGCTCGCGGTGGTCGGCGCCACCGTGCTGCTGATGAAGAACCTCGCGCAGAAGCACGATGGCTGGCCGTTCTTCCTCGCGCTGGCGCTGTTCTTCCTGTCCTATGCCGGCCTCGGCATCAGCATGTATCCCTACATCGTGCCGCAGAGCGTCACGATCTGGCAGGCGGCGGCACCCGAGCGCAGCCAGTTGATCATGCTGCCCGGCGTGCTGGTGCTTGTGCCGCTGATTCTCGGCTACACCGGCTGGGCGTATTGGGTGTTTCGCGGCAAGGTCGGTCACGACGCCGGCTATCATTGATGCCGTCTGAACCGCCCGCGCCGCTCGCGAAACGCCTCGCCTGGTTCGTCGCGCTATGGTTGGCCGGCGTCGCGGCGGTCGCGACCGTCGCCTTCCTGCTGCGGCTCTGGATGAAGCTCGGATGACGGCGGACGACTCGCGCTCAGCTTGACTTTGCTGCGAATATGCCCCTGAAATTTGGCGGGTGGTTTTGATCGGGCAAGCTTCGCAGGGGTCCGTCGAGGAGAGCTTTGAATGCCGAGTTTCCGTCGCCTGCTGTGTGCCGGCAGCGCCATCATCGCGCTGGCGCTGTCCACATCGCATAGCTTTGCCCAATCCGAGGACCCCGGCGATCAGCCCGGTCTCGTCGCCGATGACGGCTACGAGCTCGATCCGGAATGGCGCAAGCAGGTCGTCTATTTCCGTACCAACGAGCCGCCGGGCACCATCATCGTCTCCACCGCCGAGCGTCACCTCTATCTGGTGCAGCCGGGCGGCCGCGCCATCCGCTACGGCATCGGCGTCGGCCGCGACGGCTTCCAGTGGCAGGGCCTGCTGTCGATCACCAAGAAGGCCGAATGGCCGGACTGGACGCCGCCGCCGGAGATGATCCAGCGCCAGCCCTATCTGCCGCGCTTCATGGCCGGCGGTCCCGGCAATCCGCTCGGCGCGCGCGCGATGTATCTGGGCACCACCGTGTACCGGATCCACGGCACCAACCAGCCCTGGACCATCGGCAGCAAGATTTCCTCCGGCTGCTTCCGCCTGGTGAATGCCGATGTCGCCGATCTCTACGACCGCGTGCCCGTCGGCACCAAGGTCGTGGTGCGGCAGAAGCCGGAACTGTGACGGCGGCCTCTGCCGCCGGACATTCAGCCATCGCTTTGTCCTGACATTTTCCGAAAGAGATTGACCATGCGCACTTTCCGAGGCGGCCTGCTGATCGGGCTCGCCGTCGCCGTCCTCGTCGCGGCGCTCGCCGTCACCTATGAGATGTACGACACCCGCACACTGAAGCGCACCGTCCGCCGCGGCGAGGTGCTGTGCGGCGTCAATGCCGGCCTGCCCGGCTTTTCGATTCCCGACGACAAGGGCAATTGGACCGGCTTCGACGTCGACTTCTGCCGCGCGGTGGCGGCGGCGATCTTCGACGATCCGAAGAAGGCGAAGTTCATGCCGCTCGACGCCAATGAGCGCTTCAAGGAGCTGCAGAGCCGCAAGGTCGACATCCTCTCGCGCAACACCACCTGGTCGATGGCGCGCGAGCAGAACTACGACCTGTATTTCCCGGCGGTCGCCTATTACGACGGCCAGGGCTTCATGGTGCCGCGCTCGCGCAAGCTCGAGACCGCGCTCGACCTCACCGGCAGCAAGGTCTGCGTGCAGGATTCGACGACCAACGCGCTCAATCTCGGCGACTATTTCCGCGCCAACAACATGAAGTATGAAGAGGTGAAGTTTCCGAAGCTCGACGACGTCATCAAGGCCTATGACAGCGGCAAGTGCGACACCTTCACCGCCGACGTCTCGCAGCTCTATGCGCTGCGGCTGATCCTGTCGAAGCCTGCCGATCACGACATTCTGCCCGACCTGATTTCGAAGGAGCCGCTCGCGCCCGTGGTGCGCCAGCGCGACGACGACTGGATGATGATCGTGAAGTGGACGCTGTATGCGATGATCAATGCCGAGGAGCTCGGCGTCACCTCCAAGAACATCGACGAGGCACTGAAGTCGAAGAAGCCGGACGTGATGCGGCTGGTCGGCAACGAGGGCACCTACGGCCAGGATCTCGGCCTGTCGAAGGACTGGGCGGCGCGCATCATCCGCCACGTCGGCAATTACGGCGAGGTCTATGAGCGCAACGTCGGCAGCGAGTCCAAGCTGAAGATCCCGCGCGGCATGAACCAGCTGTGGAACGCGGGTGGGATTCAGTACGCACCGCCGATCAGGTAGGCCTGGGATTTCGATCGCCGACTTCTCCGCCTCGGCAACTCTCGCAACACGCTCGGTGCACCCTCTCCCCTTGCGGGAGAGGGTGGTTTCGATGCGCAGCATCGAAACCGGGTGAGCGGTTGCCACGAACCCGGAATTGAATGTGAGGCACCACCCCCTCATCCAAGCGAGTTTGTAGTTGGCTCTTGTGTAGCCCTCCCACAAGGGGAGAGGGCGCATTCATGAGCACTGCGCCTGCTGCACCTGCAATATTTCAAGCACACAGCCATCAACCTTCTCGCGACGCCCTCCGCGTCCGAGCTTTGCCAATTGTCCGCCCTTCGGAAGAACGAGGGCGCAGGGAAGGCCAGGTGCCGACTGGCACCTGCGGTCCGCCTGCGTAAAAGAATGCAGGCGGCAGAACCACAGGCTCAGCCGGAGCAACCCGGCCTTCCCTGCGCGATGGATTGACGCTTATGGCGCGCTCTCCTCGGTGTCCGGCTTGTTAGCCACCGTCACCGGCAGGATCATCATCACCCGCCGATTTGGCATCAGCATCGCGATGCCGGGACCACACGCTTTCACGTCCGCATCGGCATCGTCCGTCGGCGCGATCACGCGCTGCGATCCGATACGGCCATCGCATCACCGGCCCACGTTTCGTGACGATCGCGAAGCGCCCCTCGTGCAGGCCGTGACGGCAGCGAATGTGCGGCTGATTTGCCCGACGACACAACGCCCGTCGGATTGCGACAAAATGGCACGACGGGCAAAAATACCTGCACGTCCGCGCAATTAGTCCCGCTGAATCAGCTGTCTTCCGCACGTCGTCCTGACCGCGACACTCTGCTCACGAGTTCGTGAACGCGCGCTCAAATCCATCCGAACACAGCGGTCGTAACGACCTCGACCAATCCGGTCGGGGTGATGCGACCCTGCACCACAGGGAGAACGAGGGGCGCAATTGCTTTCTGCGCATCAGCCAACTCATCAGTTCAGTTCACAAGGAAACATTCGAATGACGCTGGGAATCCGTTCGTTCGTCGCCGGCGCGTTGATGCTGGGCGCGCTCTCCATGTCAGCAACCGCGGCACGCGCCGCTGATATCGTCGACACCGCCGTCGGCGCCGGCCAGTTCAAGACGCTGGTCGCCGCCGCCAAGGCTGCGGGCGTCGTCCCGGTGCTGAAGAGCAAGGGCCCCTTCACAGTGTTCGCGCCGACCGATGCGGCCTTCGCTGCGCTGCCGCCGGGCACGGTCGAGGACCTGCTCAAGCCGAAGAACAAGCGCAAGCTCGCCGCGATCCTCAAGTATCACGTCATTCCGGGTGCGGTGAAGGCGGGCGACGTCGCCGGCAAGAAGCTCAGCGTGAAGACGGCGCAGGGCCAGCCGGTGGCCGTCGACGGCACCTTCTTCGGCGTGCAGGTCAACGACGCGCATGTCGTGCAGGCGGACATCATGGCCTCCAACGGCGTCATCCACGTCGTCGACAAGGTGCTGCTGCCGCCGGCCAAGACAGCGATGCATCATTGATCAAGCGAGAGCATTGAAGGACGAGAGCGCGCCGTCGGTGACGGCGCGCTCTTTGTCTTCAGCTATCAAGTTGGACTTCCGAGGGCTCATTGCCGTGTTGGCGGCAAGTCGTGGCCCGGCTCGAGCCACACCCGCCGCCGTCGTCCCGGCGAACGCCGGGACCCATAACCACAGGAGGACGTGGTGACCCGCGGTGACAGCTCCGGCCTTCGCCAAATTCCGGACGGTGGCTATGGGTCCCGGCTCGAGGCCGGGACGACACCATTTTTGTAGGCCTAGATCGGCCCTCAGCCGTAGGGTTAGGCGACCGCATCTTGCAGGCGACCGTCCGGCTCAATTCGGCAATTCAAATCAATATCCCCTCATCTGCGCCAGCTGCGCCGCGTGATAGTTCGTATCCCCGAGCAGTTCCTCGCACACCCGTGCGCGCTTCATGAATAAGCCGATATCGAATTGGTCGGTCATGCCCATGCCGCCATGCATCTGCACGCCCTCCTGCACCGCGCGCGTCGCGGTGGCACCTGCGCGGGCTTTGGCCACGGCAACGGCGGCCGCCGCACCCGAAGGATCAGCTTCGAGCGCCTGCAAGGCCTTCAGCACGGCGGCGCGGGTGATCTCGATCTCGATATAGAGATGCGCGGCGCGATGCTGCAGCGCCTGGAATTCGCCGATCGCCTTGCCGAACTGCTTGCGCTCCTTGAGGTACGCCACCGTGCGGCCGAACACCTCCTCGCTCAGGCCCACCATCTCGGAGGCGACGGCGCCGCGGCCGAGATCGAGCACGCCGCCCAGCACGGCCATGCCCCCGTCGACCTCGCCCAGCACGTGATCCGCGTTGACCTCGACCTCCTCGAAAGTGATCCGCGCGGCGTTGTGCGCATCGACCATGATGGTGCGCTCGACCGCAACGCCCTTGGCCTTGGGATCGATGAGGAACAGCGTCAGGCCGTCACGCTCGCCGGGCGCGCCGGCGCTGCGCGCGACGACCAGCAGGAGGTCGGCGACGTGGCCGTCGACCACCATCGCCTTGGCGCCGTTCAGCTTGAAGCCGTTGCCGGAGCGCACGGCCTGCATGGCGGTGTGCGAGGGACGGTGCTTGGCGCCTTCGTCGAGCGCCAGCGCAGCGAGCAGCGCGCCGCTGGCGATCTTCGGCAGATACTCTGATTTCTGTGCCGCCGAGCCCGCGCGGGTCAGCGCCGACGCCGACAGCACGGCGGTCGCGAGGAACGGCGACGGCATCAAGGTGCGGCCGATCTCTTCCATCACGACGCCGGCCTCGACCGCGCCGAGGCCGGAGCCGCCGTGCTCCTCGGGCACCAGCAGTCCGGCAAAGCCCATCTCGGCGAAGGTGGCCCACAGCTCGCGCGAGAAGCCGGTTGGGTCGCGCGTATCGCGCAGCTTGCGCAGATGGGCGACCGGCGCGTGATCGGAGATCAGGCCGCGCGCGCTGTCGCGCAGCATGGATTGTTCTTCGGTGAGGAGGAGAGGCATGGCGGCTGTCCAGTGTCGGTGTTCGTTTGGAAGCGAAGCTTTTTCAGTTCGTCATGGCCGGGCTTGTCCCGGCGATCCACGTCGTCCTTCATGCACGGATGGACGTGGATGCCCGGGTCAAGCCCGGGCATGACGGAGTGTGGGGGCGAACTACGCCCCCGGCAGATCGAGGATGCGCTTGGCGACGATGCCGAGCATGACCTCGGAGGTGCCGCCCTCGATGGAATTCGCTTTCGTGCGCAGCCAGGCGCGCGGACGGGCGCCTTCGTGCGAGCGCTCGCTCTCCCATTCCAGCGCGTCGATGCCGCCTGATGACATCAGCAACTCGTGGCGGCGCTTGTTGAGCTCGGTGCCGTAATACTTCATCGCCGAGGAGAACGCCGGGTGGCCCTGCCCGGCCTTGGCGAGATCGACCATCCGCTCCGCAGCGGCCGCAAGCGCGGCCTCGTCGACGTCGAAGGTGGCGATGTCAGCGCGCAGCAGCGCGTCGTCGAGCCTGCCTTGCGCGTCGCTGCCGACGGAGTCGGCCGCGACCTGGCCGAGCGGCCGGCTGCCGCCACGCTCGCCCATGCCGGAGATCATCGCGCGCTCGTGCTGCAAGAGATATTTTGCGACGTCCCAGCCGCGATTGACGGTGCCGAGCACATTCGCCTTGGGCACGCGGACATTGTCGAAGAAGGTCTCGCAGAACGGCGAGCGGCCGGAGATCAAGAGGATCGGCTTGGTCGTGACGCCCTTCGACGTCATGTCGAACAGGATGAAGCTGATGCCGTCATGCTTCTTCGCCGTGGGATCGGTGCGCACCAGGCAGAAGATCCAGTCGGCGTAGTTGGCGTAGGAGGTCCAGATCTTCTGGCCGTTGATGATGTAGTCGTCGCCGTCGCTCTCGGCGCGCGTCTGCAGCGAGGCGAGATCGGAGCCGGCATTCGGCTCGGAATAGCCCTGGCACCAGCGGATCAAGCCGGCCGTGATCTTCGGCAGATGCTCGCGCTTCTGCGCGTCGGTGCCGTATTTCAGCAGCGCCGGTCCGAGCATCGAGATGCCGAACGAGGTGATCGGCGCGCGCGCCCCGATCGCGGCCATCTCCTGGCGCACGATCTTCGCCTCCTCGCCATCGAGGCCGCCGCCGCCATATTCCCTCGGCCAATGCGGCACCGTCCAGCCCTTGTCGCGCATGCGCTCGAACCAGATGCGCTGCGGCTCGGAGGAGAATTTGGCGTTGCGGCCGCCCCAGAACGTGTCCTCGTCGGAGGTCATCGGCCGGCGCATCTCCGGCGGACAATTCGCCTCGAGCCAGGCGCGCGTTTCGCGGCGGAATGTGTCGAGATCGGCCATATCTGATCCTCGCGCGTTTCCATGTTTGCTGTCGTTGGAACGACCTAACCTCAGCGCGTCAGGGAATTCAACATCGATGTCGCCGCGACCGCCCTCGCCTTGTCCGGCGATCTATGGTCATGATGCCGTCGCGTGAAAATACGAGGAAACGACCATGCGCCTGAAACTTCTTTCGCCTGGCGAAATGAGCGCCGACCAGCGCCAGACCTATGACGAGTCGATCGCCAGCAAGCGCGGCTCGCCGCCGCCGCCGATGATGGCCTGGCTCAACAGCCCGGAGATGGCGCGGCACGCGACCCGGCTCGGCGCCTTCCTGCGCTACGACACGGTGTTTCCGGCCGCGCTCTCGGAGATCGCCATCCTGGTGACGGCGCGGCACTGGACCGCGCATTACGAATGGTACGCGCATAAGCGGCTGGCGCTGGCCGGCGGCTTGGACATCAAGATCATCGACGCCATCCGCGACCGCCGCACGCCTGACTTTTCCGATGCCAAGGCGCAGATGATCTACGATGTCGCGAAGTCGCTGCATGAGGGACACGGGCTGACGGACGCGCTCTATGCCGACGCGATCGCCACGCTCGGCGAACGCGGCCTGGTCGAAATCATCGGCCTGTGCGGCTACTACACGATGGTGTCGATGACGCTGAACGCGTTCGAGTTCGAACTGCCCGAAGGCGAGGTGTCGGAGTTGAAGTAGTCAGCTCGTGATCTTCAACGCACCGCTGTTGCCACGATACCGGTGCACTCCCCTCCCCCTTGCGGGCAGGGGAATCGCATATGGTCAATCTGAGTGTGTCGCGAAACCGTCTCCACATCGTCATGCCCGGGCTCCGTCCCGGGCATCCACGTCGTGCTCAGCATGCTGGACGACGTGGATGGCCGGGACAAGCCCGGCCATGACGACGCGGAGGGAGATGGGCGCAAAACATCGATCGCCATATGCGATAGCCCTCCCCTTGCGGGGAGGGGAGCGCACCGACGCTGCGGCTTTTACCCCTGCTCCGCCACATCCGCCGCCGCAACCCGCCGCTTCGACGACCGGACCAGCGCCAGCACGCACAGGCCGAGCAGCACCGGCGGGAACACCACCATGTTCACCGCCGACCAGCCGAAATGCGCCAGCAATTGCCCGGATGAGAACGAGCCCAGCGCCATCAGGCCGAAGATCAGGAAATCGTTGAACGCCTGCACCTTGTTGCGCTCGGCCGAGGTGTGCGTCTCCAGCACCAGCGCGGAGGCGCCGACGAAGCCGAAATTCCAGCCGACGCCGAGCGCGACCAGCGTGGCCCAGAAGTGCATCGCGGTCAGGCCGGAGAGCCCGATGATCGCGGCAACCGCTTCCAGCGCCAGCCCGAGCGCGACGATGACGGGAGCGCCGAACCGGGCGATCAGAGAGCCCGTGAAGAAGCTCGGGCCGTACATCGCGACGATGTGCCATTGCAGGCCGAAATTGGAATCCGACACGGTGAGGCCACACATCTGCATCGCCAGCGGGGCCGAGGTCATCACCAGGTTCATCACCGGATAGGCGATGGTGCCGCATAGTGCAGCGGCGATGAAGCGCGGCTGGCGCACGATCTCGAGCAGCGGCCGGCCGCCATGCAGGTCGGCGGCTTCAGGCCTTGGCAGATCGACGCCCGCGACGATGCCCATCGCGATCAGTGCCACCGCGGCCTGGATCAGATAGCTGAAGGCGAACAGATAAGGCTGCCAGACGTCCATGGTCCATTGCACGAGCTGCGGACCGAGCAGGCCGGCGAAGATGCCGCCTGCCATGACCCACGACACCGCCTTGGGCCGGAACGCGGCGCTGGCGCCATCCGCGGCGGCGAAGCGATAGGACTGGGCGACGGCACCGTAGAGGCCGCCGAGGAACGTCGCCAGGCAGAACAGCACGAACGAGCCACGGAGAATGGCAAGGCAGCCGAGCACGCCCGTGACCGCGCCACAGCCGGTGCCGATCAGAAATGCGACACGGCGGCCATAGCGGCGCGAGATCGCACCGGTCGGCAGGGTGCCGGCGGCAAGCCCGACGACGTACATCGAGATCGGCACGGTCGCGAGCCCGATGCTCGGCGCGATGGTCACGCCGACGATCGCGCCGGTGGCGAAGATCACCGCCGAGTTGGCGCCCGTCAGCGCCTGCGCAGCGGCGAGGCGGGCGACGTTGCGGCGCGCGCGGGCATCGTCGGAGGTATCTTCGGTCACGGTCAGGTCGATCATCTCAATGTGTCCGGATGCGCGAAAATGCGCCCCTGCTGCTCTCTCGGTGCGGCTGCACTATTGCGGGATGGGCGGGCCGGAGGCAACGGGCGCGATCGGGAACAAGCCATGCATCGCAGCTGATTCGACAGCTCCAGCCCACCCGGCTAATCAGGCCCGCGGTATTCTCGCGTCGACGACGCAGCGGAGCTTGAGCCATGTCAATCGATGACCGTCCGACTCTCGCGGCGCCAGACGATGATCCATATTTGTGGCTCGAGGACATCGAAAGCGAGCGTGCGCTGGCCTTCGTCGCGGCGCAGAACCGGCGCACGCTCGCCGCCTACGGCGATGCCGGCTTCGAACGAGATCGCGACATGCTGGCCGCGATCTTCGATCGCCCCGACAACATCCCGATGGTCAGCCGGCGCGGCGGGTTGCTCTACAATCAATGGAAGGACGCGGTGCATCCGCGCGGGCTGTGGCGACGAACCACCCTGGCCGAGTTTCGCAAGGCGGAGCCGCAATGGGAGATCCTGCTCGACCTCGACCGTCTGGCCGCCGACGAAGGTGAGGACTGGGCGCTGAGCTGGGTGCAAACGCTGCCGCCCCGGCACGCGCGTGCGATTCTGGCGCTGTCACGGGGCGGCAGCGACGCGGTGGTGCTGCGCGAGTTCGACCTCGCGGCGAAGAGATTCGTCGACGGCGGCTTTGCACTGGCCGAGGCCAAGGGCAGCGCGGATTGGCTCGACGGCGATACGCTGCTTCTGGCGAGCGCGCATGGCGAGGGCATGGCGACACCGTCGGGCTATGCCCGCACGGTGCGGCGCTGGCGGCGCGGCCAGCCGGTCGGCGAGGCCGAGGTGATCTTCGCCGCCGAGAGCAGCCAGTCGACATGGGTGCATGTCGGCGTGGACCGCAGTGTGACGCCGGCGCGCGTGTGGTTCACCGAGGGGCTCGACTTCTTCAACCATCATCTGTGGCTCGGCGACGCGGCTGCTGCGCGCACCCGGCTCGATTTGCCGACCGACTGCTGGATGACGGCGGAGGGCGACTGGATGGCGGTCAAGCTGCGCCAGCCATGGACGGTCGGCGAGGTCACGCATCCTGCCGATGTCGTGCTCGGCATCGGGCTGTCGGCCTTCGTCGCAGGGAGCCGGGATGTCGTTCGCCTGTTCGAGCCCGGCCCGCGCCGCGCGCTGCAAGGCCTGTATTGGGCCGGCGGCCGGCTGGTGCTGTCGATCCTTGACGAGCTCCGGCCGCAGTTCGAGCTGTGGACGCCATCGACGAACGGCTGGAGTCATCAGCGGCTGCCGGGATTGCCGGAGATCGCAACGGTGGACGTCTGGCGGCTCGACGTCGAGGACACCGAAAGCCATGGCGACCTGCTCGCCAACATCCAGGATCCGCTGACACCGCCGACGCTGCAGCTGATCGAGGCCTTCGGCGCGCCGGCCATGCTGAAACAGGCGCCGCGCACCTTCACCGCCGAAGGATACGTGGTCACACGCCATGAGGCGATCTCGGTGGACGGCGCGCGCATTCCCTACACCCAGACCGGGCCGGCCGAGCCGACCGGCGACGCACCGGTGTACATGAGCGCCTATGGCGGCTTCGGCCACACCATTCGTCCGGCCTACAATGCGGCGCTCGGCAAGCTGTGGCTGGAGCGTGGCGGCACCATCGTCGAGGCCAATATCCGCGGCGGCGGCGAGTTCGGCACCGCCTGGCACGATGCCGGCCGCTACGCGGGCAAGCGGCTCGCGCATGACGATTTCGCTGCGGTCGCCGCAGACCTGGTCCGCCGCGGCGTCACCGTGCCGAAGCGCATCGCCGCGCAAGGCGGCTCGAATGGCGGCATCCTGATCACCAACATGCTGGTGCGCTATCCCGAGCGGTTCGGCGCGCTGTTCTGCACCATCCCGCTGATCGACATGCGCCGCTACACCCGGCTGCTCGCCGGCGCCAGCTGGATCGCCGAATATGGCGATCCGGACAAGGACGAGGATTGGGGCTGGCTGCAGACCTACTCGGCCTATCACACCGCGAAGCCAGGCCTGCCCTATCCGCCGATCCTGATCGCCACGACGCGGCGCGACGACCGCGTGCATCCGGGACACGCGCGCAAGATGACGGCCAAGCTTCAGGCGATGGGCTACGACAGCTATTTCTACGAGCCCGCCGCCGGCGGCCATGGCTACGGCACCGACAACCGCGAGCGCGCCAGCTTCATCACGCTCGGCACGCGGTTTCTGGCACGGCATGTCGGGCTGGAGATGGAGTAAGCGGCGACGCTTCGTTGCAGACCGCGCTGCCGGCTCCACCCACCGCTGTCGTCCCGGCGAACGCCGGGATCCATGCTCCGCAGCAGGAGTTTGGGGCGATGACAGTTGTCACGCCGATCTCGCATCACAACCCGACCCTGTGGTTATGGGTCCGGGCGTTCGCCGGGACGACAGCGAAATTCGGAGCGGCGCCATCGACAACGCACGCCGGGTCGTCGCGCTTCACGCAGCCCGCGCGAACACCAGGATCATGTTGTTGGCCGGCATCTCCACCGTCTCGCGCAAGGCAAGGCCGTTTCGCGCCCCCAGCGCTTCGAGATCGGTGATGTCGCGCACGCCCCATTCCGGATTGCCCTCGCGCAGCGAGGTGTCGAACACAGCGTTGCTGACCGCGGTGTGCCTGCCGTCGCGCTTGAACGGGCCGTAGAGCATCAGCAAGCCATCCGGCGAGAGCACCTTCCCGGCCCCCGCGAACAATCCTTCCGCCACCGACCAGGGCGCGATGTGAACGACGTTGGCGCAGAAGATCGCCGTCAGCCGCTCGGGCCCGCCGGCGGCACGGAACGCGGCGGCCCAGCCGGCCTGCGACAGGTCGATGCGCTGGGCTTCGCGGATGTTGGGCAGGCCCGTATGCCTGCGCCACGCAGCGATGCTCGCGAGGTGGGTGTCGTTGAGGTCGCTCGGCCACCACGTCAGATCGGGATGCTGGGACGCGAAATGCACGACATGCTGGCCGGTGCCGCTGCCGGCCTCCAGCACGTCGCCCGTCCGCCCCTCCAGCAGCCGCGCCAGCACCGCCGAGATCGGCTGATGGTTGCGGTGGAAGGCGGCGGCATCCAGCCGTCCGTCCGGTTCCACCGGCCGGCCGTCCCGGCCGAACTCCACGACGTATTCCGCCATTGCCATACTCCCGGCCGCAAGCTGAGCAGCCACCGTTAACCGCGTTGCGACGGCCACCATAGCCGCATTGTCAGCCGATGGTCTTTATGCTTTGCAGCGCCTATATTGCCGAGATCACCGAGACGTCGGAACTTCATCTTGATCACACCCGTCATGCGTACCGCCCTGGCGCTGGGGCTCCTGCTCGCCGTGTCGTCCCTTGCCATGTCCTCAGCCGCCCACGCCCAGTCCGGCGCCGCCGAGGGCCAGAAGCTCGCCTTCGACCGCGGCAAGGGCAACTGCCTGACCTGCCATGAGATCAAGGGCGGCGACCTGCCGGGCTCGATCGGGCCGAAGCTGGAAAATCTCAAGGGCAAATACGACCGTACCGAGCTGATCGCGATTCTCAACGACGAGACCAAGCGCAATCCGCTGACGGTGATGCCGCCGTTCGGCCGCAACCGCATCCTGACCGAGCAGGAAATCAGCGCCATCGTCGATTTCCTGCAAACGCTGTGATTTTCGTTTGGAGACACCCATGACTGCCTCGTTCGGCCCGTTGGCCCACCGCCGCCTGTTCCTGAAGGGCGCCGGCCTCGTCGCGCTGATCGGCCTCGGCAATGCCGTGCTGCACGCCACGCCGGTGTTTGCCGCGACCAACGACAACAAATATCCGGAGGACGCGTTCAAGCAGAAGAACGCGGGCGAGGCGATCAAGGCGCTGTATGGCCGCGACCACGAGGCCTCCGACAAGATCAAGCTCGATGCCCCGGAGATCGCCGAGAATGGCGGCGTGGTGCCGATCGCGGTGACGACGTCGCTGCCGAACGTCACCTCGATCTCGTTCATCGTCAGCGAGAACCCGTTCGCACTGGCGGCGTCCTACCACATCCCCGAAGGCACCGTGCCCGCGGTGGCGAACCGGCTGAAGATGGCCAAGACCTCCAGCGTGATCGCGCTCGTCGAATCCGGCGGCAAGCTCTACAGCGCGACGAAGGAAGTGAAGGTCACCGTCGGCGGCTGCGGCGGCTAGGGGAGGAGAGCGATCATGGCAGCAAGCATTCGCGTCCGCGCGGTCCTGAACGGCGAAGTCGCCGAGGTCCAGACCCTGATCCAGCATCCGATGGACACGGGCCTGGTCAAGGACGCCAAGGGCGAGGTGATCCCGGCGCACTACATCCAGCAGCTCACCTTCACGCACAAGGAGAGAACCGTGTTCCTGGCCGATTGGGGCACCGCGGTCTCCAAGGATCCCTACGTCAAGTTCGCCTTCAAGGGCGCGGCCAAGGGCGACGAGCTCAAGGTGAGCTGGGTCGACAACAAGGGCGCGACCGACAGCCTGACGGCGACGATCCAATGAGCGCGCTGCGCCTGCTGCTCGCTCTCGCGACGACGCTCGGTCTGAGCGCATCGGCCATGGCGGCGGACAAGCCCGACCCGGCGGCCGACGCCAAGGCGTTCCAGGACTATTTCGTCAAGAAGTTCCCGAAAGTGGCGTTCGACGATTTCGTCAACGGTCCGTATTCGATGAACGCCGACATGCGCAAGCAGTGGGAGGAGAAGGAGCAGTTTCCGCCCTACGAGTTCGCGCTCGACTCCGGCAAGGAGATGTTCGCCAAGCCGTTCAAGAACGGCAAGACCTATGCCGACTGCTTTGCAAACGGCGGCATCGGCATCCGCCAGAACTATCCTTATTTCGACGACAAGGAAGGCAAGGTCATCACCCTCGAGCTGGCGCTGAACCGCTGCCGCGAGGCCAATGGCGAGCAACCCTATTCCTACGTCAAGGACGAGATGGCCTCGCTCACCGCCTACATGGCCTACACCTCGCGCGGCAAGCGCTTCGACATCAAGATCCCGGGCGATCCGCGCGCGCTTGAAGCGTTCGAGAAGGGCAAGGAATATTTCTACACCCGCCGCGGCCAGCTGAACTTCTCCTGTGCCAGCTGCCACGTGCAGAGCCCGGGCGAGCGCATCCGCGCCGAGATCCTGGCGCCGGCGCTCGGCATCCTCAACGCGATGCCGATCTACCGCTCCGAATGGAGCGGCATGGGCACGATCAGCCGCCGCATCGTGACGTGCAACAGCCAGACCCGCGCCGTGCCGCTGGAGCCGCAGTCGGACGAGTATCGCAACCTCGAATATTATCTCTCCTACGTGTCGAACGGCCTGCCGGTTTCAGGTCCTGGAGCGCGGCCATGAGATATATCTCGACACCAAGCGTCATGAAAAAGATCGTGTTCGCCATGATGGTGTCGGCGGTCGGCGCCGGCTCCGCGCGGGCCGCGTCGGAAGCCGACTATCTCGCGGCGGTCGCGGCGGCCGAGAGCGCCAACAAGGAAGCCGGACGTCTGCGCAACCAATGGACCGTGACCCAGGCCGCAATCAATGCTGCGAAGAAGGCGGCGGAGTCGGGCAATCTCGACCAGGCGCTGAAATCGGCGCAGGAGGCCGAGGCGCTCGCCAAGGCCTCGATCGTCCAGGCCACCAGCGAGAAGCAACTCTGGAAGGACATGGAGATCCGCTAGCGCGTGATCCGCAAAGTGGAGACCGGTTTTCCAACGGGTCATGGTCGAAGAAGGAGATAGGATCATGATGCGATTCCGTGGAATCTCATCATGATCTAGGACGCGAACGATGATTCGGCGCCGGGATTTTCTCAAAGCATCAGGTGCCGCCGCGCTCGCCGCGCCGGCGCTGCTGCGCAGCGCGTCCGCTGCCGACACGGTGAGCCTGTACGACGTCGAGAAATTCGGCAATGCGCGCATCCTGCACATCACGGACACGCATGCGCAGCTGCGGCCGGTGTTCTTCCGCGAGCCCAGCGTCAATCTCGGCATCGGCGAGATGTGGGGAAAGCCGCCGCATCTGGTCGAGCGCGCCTTTCTGGACCGCTACGGCATCCGTCCCGACAGCGCCGAGGCCTATGCCTTCACCTCGTTCGAGTTCGAGAAATATGCCGTGCGCTTCGGCAGGATGGGCGGCTTCGCGCATCTGAAGACCCTGGTCGACAAGCTGCGCGCCGACGCCGGCGATCATCGCTCGCTGCTGCTCGACGGCGGCGATCTCTGGCAGGGCACCGGGCTCGCCAACGCCATGCGTGGCGCCGACATGGTGAGCGCGGCCAATCTGCTCGGCATCGACGCCATGACCGGGCATTGGGAGTTCACCTATGGCGAGGAGGCGCTGCGCGCCAACCTCGCGCGCTTCAAGGGCGAGTTCCTGGCGCAGAACGTGTTCCTGACCGAAGAGGCTGCGTTCAACGACGCCAAGGCATTCGATCGCGGCTCGGGCCGCGTGTTCAAGCCAGCTACGATCAAGGAGATCGGCGGCGCGCGCATCGCCGTGATCGGCCAGGCTTTTCCCTATGTGCCGATCGCCCATCCGCGCCGCTTCACGCCGGATTGGAGCTTCGGCATCCGCGAGGAGGAGCTGCAGAAGCTCGTCGACGCCCTGCGCGGCGCCGACAAGGTCGATGCCGTGATCCTGCTGTCGCACAACGGCATGGATGTCGACCTCAAGCTCGCGAGCCGCGTCACCGGGATCGACGTCATCCTCGGCGGCCACACCCATGACGCCGTGCCGCAACCGGTGGCCGTCAAGAATGCCAAGGGCGCGACCTTGGTGACCAATGCCGGCTCGAACGGGAAATTCCTGGCCGTGCTCGATCTCGACATCGCCAAGGGCCATGTCGCCGACGCGCGCTATCGCCTGCTGCCGATCTATTCGGAGCTGCTCAAGCCGGACCCTGCGATGCAGGCGCTGATCGACCAGACGCAGCAGCCGCAGGTCGCGGCCTGGAGCGAGAAGCTCGCGACGTCGGACCGGCTGCTGTATCGGCGCGGCAATTTCGAAGGCGCGACCGACGATTTGATCTGTGCGGCGCTGCGCCGCGAGCTCGATGCCGAGATCGCGCTGTCGCCGGGCTTCCGCTGGGGCCCGACCGTGCTCGCGGGCCAGTCCATCATGCTGGAGGACGTCCTGGCGCAGACCGCGATCAGCTATCCCGAAACCTACGTGCAGCGGATGACCGGCGCTCAGATCAAGGACGTGCTCGAGGACGTCTGCGACAATCTCTTCAACGCCGATCCCTATCTGCAACAGGGCGGCGACATGGTGCGGACCGGCGGTTTCTCCTACCGCTGCACGCCGTCGGAGTCGATCGGCCGCCGCATCTCTGATCTCGCGCTCGACAACGGCCATCCGCTGCACGCCGGCAAGAGCTACAAGGTCGCGGGCTGGGCGTCGATGAACGCCCAGGACGGCAGGCCGGTGTGGGACGTGGTCGCCACCCATCTGCGCAATGGCCAGCTGGTGCTGACGGGGACCAACAAGGTCACGCTATCAGGCGTCGACGGCAATCCGGGGTTTGCGTCGCAGTCGTGAGCGGGGGGCACCCGGCCGGCGTGACACAGACGGCACGTCCTACTCCGCCATGGTCCCGGGTCGGCACTGATGGGTGAGGCGCCACCGTGCCTGCCCCTGCACAACGGCCGAATGCCTGACCGAAGCATCGCCGCGCCCTATCGGCCAGCGCGCGCAGGTGCCATGCGCCCGCGTTCATGGACAATGAACCGCAATCCGATAGTGTGGCGTTGTGTCGCGCGCCCTCATTGCGGGAGTCTCGGCGGTTTGCCGGCAACGCGCCCTCCAGTTTCATCACTGACGCCGGGAGCCCAACGGATCGAGCATGGCTGACGTTCTCGCCGCATCGCAACACACCACGGCACCGGTCCGGACCGCCTCCTCGCTGCGCACGCTGGCGCTGATCTCCCTGGCGCATTGGGTCAGCCACCTGCACATGCTGGTGCTGCCGATGCTGTTTCCCTACCTGAAGGAGAAGCTCGGCGTCGGCTATGTCGAGCTCGGCTTTCCACTCACGGTGTTCGCCGTGGTCTCGGCGCTGACCCAGGCGCCCGTCGGCTACCTCGTGGACCGTGCCGGCGCCCGCCGCATTCTGCTGCTGGGCCTGACGCTCGGCGGTCTGTCGCTGGCAATCCTCGGCTTCTATCTGACCTATGCCAGCCTCGTGGTCTCCGCGGTGCTGCTCGGCCTCGCCAACGCCGTGTATCACCCCTCCGACTACGCGCTTCTGTCGGCGCATATGGAAGAGAGCCGGATGGGCCGCGCCTTCGGTGTGCACACCTTCGCCGGCTATCTCGGCGGCGCGGTGGCGCCGGCGGTCATGGCGGCGCTGGTCACCACGGTCGGCGGCTCCGGCGCGCTGATCGCCGCCGGCCTGGTCGGTCCACTGGCCGCGCTGCTGCTGCTCGCCGGCAAC
This sequence comes from Bradyrhizobium sp. SZCCHNR1002, assembly GCF_032381435.1. Taxonomy (NCBI): domain Bacteria; kingdom Pseudomonadati; phylum Pseudomonadota; class Alphaproteobacteria; order Hyphomicrobiales; family Nitrobacteraceae; genus Bradyrhizobium; species Bradyrhizobium sp. SZCCHNR1002. The sequence continues at coordinate 860 of NZ_JAUHIS010000005.1, read as the reverse complement.
GTGCCCGAGGTGCCGCCGCATCCGCATCACACCAAGGCGGACGGCACCAAGATCAAGCAGCCCAGCCTGCTGACGCCGATGCTGATGCTGCTGACCGTGTTCTTCATGCTGCTCAGCCTGTCCAACGCCGGCATCTCCAGCTTCGGCGTGGTCGCTTTCATGAACGGCTATGGCATCTCGTTCTCGACGGCCAACATCGCACTGACCGCCTTCCTCGGCGCCAGCGCGGTCGGCGTGCTCGCCGGCGGCCAACTCGCCGACCGCATCCGCCATCACAACCTGGTCGCCGCCGTTGCCTACGCGATCAATGCGGTGCTGGTGCTGATCATCACCTTCGTCAGCCTGCCCACTGTGCTGCTGGTCGCGATCATGCTGACCGCGGGCTTCATGAGCGGCGTGATCGCGCCCTCGCGCGACATGCTGGTGCGCAACGCCGCCCCTCCCGGCGCCGCCGGCCGCGCCTTCGGCATCGTCTCCACCGGCTTCAACTTCGCCGGCGTCGTCAGCCCACTGCTGTTCGGCTGGATCATGGACATGAACGCGCCGCGCTGGGTGTTCGGCACCTCCGTCGTGTTCATGCTGCTGACCATCGTGCTGGCGTTCTTCACGGAGCCGAAGAAGGCGAAGGCCTGATCGTCTTCGTAGGGCTGGCAAAGCGCAGCGTGCCTGCCGTTGCCACCGCCACCGCAGCCACCGACGGTGGGCACGCTGCGCTTTGCCCACCCTACGGACAATAGCTATTAGTTCGGCAGCGCTGTCCAATACAGCGCCCTCTCCCCTTGTGGGCTAGTCTGAGCACACATCTCCGAGGAAGTAACCTTCGGTGATTGCGTTGAAGCGGGTCAGTCCGCGGGACATGG